>CAYFYY010000113.1:0-11322 GCA_964347475.1 uncultured Flavobacteriales bacterium | reverse complement strand
GGCCAGCGCCTCGTTCAGGATGAACTCGTATACGCCTTCCTGCTCCTGGCCGCCATCGATATCGTGCGGTCGCGCATTCTGTTGCGGGCCAGTACCCGCCTCGAGCTCGATCTGGGCGGCGAGGCGCTGACAGCGGCGATCTCGAGCGCCGTTCACGGTGGCGGCCACAGTGCACAGGCGCTTCGCGACGTCAATCAGCTGCGCACTTTTCTGACCGGCTCGGGCATTCTCGCCCTGTTCGACGCGCCGTGGACGCCGGTGTTCATTGCCGTGATCTACCTGTTTCATCCGCTGCTCGGCTCCATCGCCATCGGCGGCGCCATCCTGCTGTTCGTCCTTGCGGTGGTGAACGACGTGGTAACGCGAGCTTCGCTGACGACCGCCAATGCGGCGTCGCTAACGGCACTCAACAAGGCGCAGGCAGGCATCCGGAATGCCGATGTCGTCGAGGCGATGGGCATGCTGCCGGGCGTGTTCAAGCACTGGTTCGCCGACAATGCTCAGGCCCTCCATCTGCAGCTCAAGGCCAGCCGCCGCAGCGGCAACATCACCAGTGTGGCGAAGTCCGTTCGGCTGATGGTGCAGATCGTCATGCTGGGCGTTGGCGCGTTTCTCGTCATCCAGCAGGAGATCACGCCCGGCGTCATGATCGCCGGCGTACTACTGATGGCGCGCGCCCTGTCCCCGGTGGAACGGGCGATCGGCGTGTGGCGCAGCCTGATCGGTGCCCGCGTTGCCTATCACCGGCTGAACGAAATCCTGGCCGCGCGGCCGCGCCGCGACAGTGCCATGGAACTGCCGCGGCCGCAGGGGCATCTTTCGGTGGAGCGGCTCATCTATTATCCACCGGACGGCAACAAGGCCATCCTCAAGAACATTTCCTTCGACCTGCAGGCGGGCCAGGCCCTCGGCATTGTCGGTCCGACGGCGGCGGGAAAGTCGACACTCGCCAAGCTCCTGGTCGGGTCGTGGCAGCCGACCGCCGGCAAGGTGCGGCTGGACGGGGCAAATGTTTACGCGTGGAACCGACAAAGCTTCGGCCAGCACGTCGGTTACCTGCCGCAGGACGTAGAGCTCTTCGCGGGCAGCGTGCGTGACAATATTGCCCGGCTCGGCGACGTCGATCCCGACACCGTAATCGCGGCCGCCCGGTTGGCCGGTGTCCACGACATGGTACTGCGCCTGCCGTCAGGCTATGAGACTGAGATCGGCGAAGGCGGCGAATTTCTGTCCGGCGGCCAGCGACAGAGAATTGCCCTTGCACGGGCGATGCTCGGCCGGCCGTGCCTGTTGGTTCTCGACGAGCCCAATGCCAATCTCGACACCACCGGCGAGAAGGTTCTGCTGGAGGCGCTGTCGGAGGCAAAGGCCTCTGGCACCACCATCGTCATCATCACGCACAGGCGCAGTATCCTTGAAGTCGTCGACAAGATGCTGGTCCTCAACAATGGGACGGTTGAGGCGTTCGGTCCGCGGACCGAGGTCCTAAAGAAACTGGCGCAGCGATCGACACTGGCCGCGACCGACCGGCCGGCCACGCTCGCGAAACTCAGCCTGAAAAGGGCGACCGAGAAGTCGTTATGACGGCCATGACTCGAAAACCTGAACTGATTGCCGCCGCTCCCCCGGCTGCGCTCCCCAAATTGCCCACGAGCACGCGCGCGCCAACGATCATCGGTCTCGTCGTACTCATCCTGGCATTCGGCGGTTTCGGCAGCTGGGCAGCGCTGGCGCCGCTCAGCAGCGCCGCGCTCGCGCCCGGCGTCGTCGTCATGGAGGGCAGCCGCAAGACCGTTCAGCACCTGGAGGGCGGCATCATCAAGGACATCCTCGTTTCGGAGGGCAGCGAGGTCGCGGCCGGCGACGTTCTCGTGCGCCTCGACGAGACGGGCCCAAGAACCCTCTTCGAGCTGCTGCGTGGGCAATATCTTGCCGCGATCGCGCTCGAGGCCCGGTTGAGAGCAGAACGCGATCTGTTGCAGGAGGTCAGGTTCCCCGCCGAGTTGTCGGCCGAACGGGACAACCCCGCCGCAGCGGAAATCATGGCCGGACAACAGCGGCTTTTCGACACGAGACGGCGATCGCTCCAGGGACAGATCGAAATTCTTAGACAGCGCGGGGCCCAGTACGACGAAGAGGTCAGCGGCCTGAATGCCCAGCTGGAGGCGACGCAGCGGCAGCTGGTTCTCATCCGGGAAGAGCTCAAGATTGTGAAGGATTTGTATGAGAAGGGCCACGAGACCAAGCGTCGGGTTCTTGCCCTGGAGCGGGCCATGGCAGACCTGCGCGGCGAGCGGGGCGAACTCATTTCGGATATCGCGCGTGTCAAACAGCGTATCGGCGAGACGGAGCTGCGAATCATTGACCTCGAGAATGCGTTTCAACGCGAGGTGGCCGGCCTGTTGCGCGAGGTGCAGACGGAGATCTCGGAGCTGAACGGCCGTCTCCACGCGCAGGAATACACGCTGCGGCGTCTGGATATTCGTGCCCCCCAGGCCGGCGTGGTGGTCGGGCTCAGGGTCCATACCACGGATGGCGTCGTCGCTCCGGGGATGCCGATTCTCGACATCGTTCCCTCCGAGGACCGGATGATCATCGAGGCGCGGGTCAGCCCCCACGACATCGATGTCGTCCATCCGGGATTGATGGCACAGGTCCGGCTGACGGCATACAAGCGGCGGACGACCCCGATGGTCTACGGAGAGGTCATCCACGTTTCGGCAGATCGTTTCGTCGACGACAAGAGCGGTATCGCGTATTACTTGGCGAAGATCGAGGTCGACACGTCGACCCTGGAGGCCTGGGACGACGTGCGGCTCTATCCCGGCATGCCCGCAGATGTGATGATCGAGACGGGCAAGCGAACGGCCCTTGAGTATTTGATCAGCCCCATCACCAACAGCATCCACCGGGCGTTCCGGGAGGAGTAGCCGGAACCGGCACGATCACTCTCCTGCGCTGGCGGCAAGCTGGCCGTCAGCGAACCTCGAACGAATCAGCGCGGCGAAACGACTGCGATGTTCCGTCGGTACGCCGAACGACGACGGCTTCGGCCCGGTATCGACCCGATGCCCAGTTCCGATCCCGCCGCCGTTTGCCGGCAAATTGAAACCGGTGCGCCTGGGTCTTCTGCAATGTCCGTGCGTGCTCGACGAGAAACGTTCCGTCCGGCGCCTTGATGCTCAGCGTGATCTGATCGCCGGCGTGCACGCCGAACAGTTCGACCCAGAATATCAGGGCCGGCGCATTGGCGGTGAAAACCGCCTGGTGATGCCGTCCGCGACGCACCTCTTCCAGCTTCGGCGCCATGTCGGCAAATCCGGAGTTGAAGATCACCGTCGGGCGGTATTCGAGCGCCGCCTGCGCAGTGGCATCCCACATCGTTCCGGGGCCCGCGGCGCAGTTCGCGGCACCTTCCAGACCGACAAAGGGGTCGATCTTCTCGCCTTTGTGCCGGACCACGAATTCAACATGTGGAAACTCTGTCAAGCCGGATAACCCGACGAATCCAAGGGTGTGCCCCGCACCGACTTGATCTCCGGGTTGCACCGCAACGCTGTCGCGGCGCAAATGACAGTACTGGGTCGTCCAGCTGCCGCCATGGTCGAGGACGACTCCATTGCCGCACTCCCGTCCCTTGACTGCACTTCTGCCGCCCTCATTGACGTCGATGTCGGCCATGCCATCGCGCACCCGGCTCACCAGCCCCGGCGCGGCCGCCAGCACCGGCACGCCATGCGACATGACAGCGAGGTCCCTTATGCCGAAATCGGTGCCGCCGTGCCCGTCATAGCTGCGAACACCGCAGGCGTAGTCGCGCACGCCAGAGCCGGGATCGTGATCGAAGTAGTTTATGATCCAGCAATCGTTACCCGGACGGCAGTCCACGGGCACGGCAAATCGCGGCGTGTCGGCGGCGCCCGTCTCGGCCACCGCTGCGATGCACGCCAGTAACGCCAGAGGCAATGCGAACTCAAACCGGGCCATTCGACATTCTCCCACCTAGCCCGCGCGTCCTGCATGTCAGGGCCTTCATGAGACCGTTCTGGACCATGTCCCTGCGGGGCTTCATGCGCTGCGTTCGGCCCTGCCCAGGGATATAATTCGCAGGCAGCCCCGGACGATCCTCTCCACATTGTCAACCGGCCCGCGCGCCTGCAGCTTCTTGGCGAACTCGACTGCCCGTCTTCCGAACTCCACATCCTCGATCACCCTGTTCAGGGCATCGACAACGGCCTTGGGCGTAAAGTTCCCCGCCACCTTGATTCCGAGGCCGAGTTCCTCCAGTGCACGTGCGGTCAACTCCTGCTCCATATGGCGCGGCAGAAGGACGTGCGGCCGGCCGATACCCACGGCCATTTCGGTCGTACCGATTCCCCCGTGGTGGATGATCGCCGATGCATTCTTCAAGGCGTCCGTCAGCGGTGCCGGCACGTCGTGTACGTGGTGGCCGCGCTTGCGCAACGCCCGGCGGAGCGTCGCCGGAGCGCGGCGAATGTAGATCTCTCCCGGCAGCTTGATGTCTGCGAGACCACGTGCGGCGTTCTTGATCCCCCGGAAGTCCGACGCGATGTAAGCGAAAAAACCCGGCTCGGCGGGCAGCGGCATCGGCGGCGGCGGCGACTCGAAGGGGCCCAGAACCTCTTCGGTGCGCGCGCTGCGGTAGGGATCGAGCTCGGGCAGGGTGCACACGTAGCGTCCTTCCGCGGCGAACAGCCCCGGCAGAGTTTCGGGGCACGGCCGGTTGCGTCGCCGTTGCACCTCCCGGATGACCGCCAGCATGCGTTTCTGCGGGATGGTCTCAGCGAACTGTGGGCGAAGGATGGGGAAGGTTGGAAGGTCGTCGGGCGGCATCGTGAAGCCGTCGCCCACGATCACCATCGGGTTGACACCGTATGCCGCAAGGCACAGCGTCGGACTGTAATCGCTGATGATCAAATCGGGTCGCGTAAGGTCGATGAGATTCTGCCAGCCCGCCACCATCGGCATAAGATCGTCGGGGCTGTCGAATCCCTGCATAGCGAAAATGTCGGATATGGCCGCCGCTCGGAACGGTTTGCCGGTCTGGTCCGGTCGCGGTTGCCACTGCGGCGCCTGAAGCAACGGGAATGGTTCGCCGCGCAGGGCCGGCCATGGTTCGACGAGGTTGCGGACGGCAAAAACCGGCGCATGACCATGTGCCGCGAGGCCGCGGGCGATGGCCAGAAGCCGCTTGACGTGCCCGAGGCCGGCTCCCAGCTCCCAACCGATCAGTACCTTGGCCATCGGTTGCCCCGACAAAGGACGTTTGCGTTGCGCGGCGTAACCCCAGTGCATGCCCGGCAAACCGACATCCCACGAAATCCCGGCAATTCCCGGCTCACTCGCCGGGGACCGTCTGCTTTTCCCGTTCCGCCGCGGTCGCGCCCACGTCCTTGTCCTCGGCCTGTCCCGCGTCGTCATATCCGAAGACATGGAACACATCGGCACATTCCCGCGCAAGCGTCCGGACCTCGTCGTCGGTGAGAACCTCGGCGTACGATCCAACCCGCGTCGGCGAGAGTTTCTTGCCCCACAGGTCGCTGTCCCACGGGCGGTGGAGGTCCCATGCCTTCAATTCCTCGAAATCGACACGGCTGCGTTTCCAAGCCTGGTTCGCCCTGAAATCCTTCAGCTCCAGGCCGGTGAAATTGCGAATCCGGTCGAGTTCGGTTTCGGTATTGGCCACAAGGTTCTCGTACTTGACGATCATGAGATTCCTGCGGAATTTCGGGTCCTGGATCTTCAGGCAGGGGCGGTAGAAGGACTTGTAGTACTCGGCCAGTCGGCTCATGTCTTGCCTGTCGAAGACGTTTTGGCGTCCCGCCGCGCCCATGCGTTCCCCGACCTTGACCAGAGAGGCGATCGTGTCTCTCGGGTCGCGGACAAGCAGGAGGAATTTCGCGCCCGGAACCAGCTCGTGGAGGAGCGGGAACAGCTTGCTTAGCGAAATTTCCTTGAGCACGAGGTTCGCCGCGGGCGCATACCGGTTGCGGGTGGTCTCGAGGAACGCGGTCACCCACTGTCGGTGAAACGCCCGGAACGCTTCCGCGTCCGCAAAATAGTCCTTGCCCCGTACCTCGTAGTGAGGCTTGCCCTTCGCGTAGGCCTCGACCAGGTGCAGCAGCAGAAACGATTCGTAAATCAGGGGATTTGTCGTCTCATCCGTGCAGAGCACGCTTTGCAGCAGTGTCGTGCCTGTACGTTGGCATCCACCCACGAAAAAATAGGTCAACGTGCGTTCCTCCGTTTCCTGCGCCGCACCCCTCGGCTCGCCGTTGCTTGCGCCGTATGCGCCGTCCCGGCACGAGATGTCACGCCTGCTTGCGCGATCGACCCGACGGCGACTTGGTCGCGCTGGATTTGCGCGAAGCCTTGCCGGACCTGGCTTTCCTCGTTTTGCCCTTTGCCGCCGTGTGCTTCTTGCCGGGCTTTGATTTCTTGCCGACGGCGGCGTCGCCCGTCTTTGATTCGCCGATCCGGTTGCCGTTGCAAAGATCTTCCATGGCGGCGACCTGCCGGCGCAGGCAGTCTTCGAGCTTATAGCGTTCCAGCACGGTTTCCCGCGCCCGGGCCCTCAGATCCGCCATCCGGTCCTTGTGCTCCATCACTTCGTCGATCCGGTCGGCGACGGCGGCGGGCGAGAAGAAGTCGACAAGGAGGCCGTTCTTTCCCTCAGCGATTACCTCGGTGACAGGCTGCGTATCCGAGCCGATGACGAGGCATCCGGCGGCCATCGCCTCCAGCATCGACCATGATAACACGAAGGGGTAGGTCAGATAGATGTGCGCCGAGGACACCTGCAGCACATTGATGAAGCGCGAATAGGACACGCGGCCAAGGAAGATCACGCGCTGCGGGTCGATCTTCACCTCCGATAGCATCTTCTGCCGGTATGTCTGACCGCCCGGCAGGCGACGGCCGTAGCTGACCCCGTCGTCGCCGACGATCAGGAAATGGCAATTGGGTCGCCGGGAACAGACCTCCGCCACCGCGCGCATGAATGTGGGGAACCCGCGATAGGGCTCGAGGTTGCGGGCGACATAGGTGACGACCTCATCGCTCCGGCTGAGCACCCGACCGTCCGGCAGCGTAAACGTCGCGTCAGCCTTCGGGCAGGCGGCCTCGGTATTGATGCCGTCATGGATGACCGCAATCTTGTCGCGATACACGTCCGGAAACTGATCCCGCTGCCATTGCGTCGGGCTGACGCCCTGATCGCAGCTCTCGATACTCAAGAGATGCAGGGCGTTTCTTGTGCGGACGCGGGTCTGATCGTCCAGTTTGACCGGGTTCGCGGGGTCGAAACCGACATCGGCACCGGCAGCCCGATAATAGAATTCACAATAGTTGAGGAGTGGGACATCCGGATAGATATCCTTGATATACAGCGACTCGCCCCAGCCGGGGTGAGCGCACACGATATCCGGCTTGAAACCCTTGTTCTTGAGCGCGAGTGCGGTGCGCGCCACGCCTTGGCCGTTGAGGATGCCGGCCTCGAAGCTGCGAATGTAATAATGCGTTTCCGGCGACGGTTTGCGCCGGGGTTCGTATTCGAATTTTGCGACTCCGGGAATATCCGGTTTCCCGCGCTGCGTAATGAATACTACTTTGTTCTCCGGCTTAGACGCGACAAATCGACTCAGATATCTGTACTGTCCCGGGCAATTCTGATGTATAAAGAGTACACGCATCCCCATTATTTGACCCAATTCTGATTGTTGGCATTCGGACATCGACTAATTCGATGGTCATTATTATTATAACTTATGTAACGGGGGGCGCCAAGCGCGAAGCTCCGGAACAGGCGCGAATTCGATACCCGTCGAGGTGGCGTCGATACGGTCCGACCGTCTTTCCGGCAAGCGTTCGCGGTATCCATGTTATTCTGCAGCCGTGCTGCCGGCCAACTTGCAGGGGATTGCGATAACTCGATAATTCGGCGGCATGCAGCACAGGCCGGGAATCGATTGGTGGTTCAATTGCTGTCGCGCGGCCGTTGCAACACGATCGTCGGGACCGGAAGGGCAGGGCAGAGGCGCCGGGCATGACACAAAATAAAAGCACCAATATCAGGGAGCGCTTTATTGCTGCTGCCGAATCGAACGGAGGCAGGTACAAAAAATACTCCGTCCACGGCTACCAGATTTTCCTCAATATTAGCGAGTCCATCATGATGTATGCGCGGGCCATCGAACGCTTTGAGCCCGCGAAATTCGCCTTTCTGAAGCGGTATCTGAAGCCGGGGATGGGTTTTGTCGACGTCGGCGCCAACAAGGGCGATTTCTCCCTTCTGGCGGCCAAGCATGTCGGGCCGACGGGCAGGGTCATCGCATTCGAACCGGAGCCCGAAAATTGCGCATGGATGCGCAAGAGCATCGGCGCCAACGGTTTCACCAACATCGTCCTGATGCAAAAGGCCCTTTCGAACCGGACTGGTACGGCTAATCTTTATCTCGGCAAGAAAAGCGGCTGGCATACCCTCAAGCCGGAGCAGGAGAACCGGAACGAGGGCGTGATCACCATATCGACCTGCGAGCTGGATAACGTTCTGGAGGGCCGTTGCGACGTCTTGAAGATCGATGTCGAGGGCGCGGAGAACGAGGTGATCGACGGTGCCGCCGAAACGATCAAGTTACACAGGCCGGCCATACTCCTCGATCTGCATCCGCAGTTGGGTGCGGATGTCGCGGATATCCAGCGCAAACTCTTGGACCAGTCTTATCTCGCGTTCGACATGATGGACCTGGGCGCGCCGCTGCAGCGGCTTCCCAATGCTCCGGTCGACGTACTATTCTTTCCGGCGGAGCGGCGGTCACGGTGATCCCGGCGGCAGATCGGGCGCGCTACAGGGGCCGCTTCTTGCGTGCGGGGCCCGAATCCTGGCGCTGACGCCGGGACCGCCGAAATCGTGACTGCTGCCTCTCGAACGACACGGCATCGGCCACGCGCCGATAAGAAACGGAAGGAGCTTGCCATCCCGGATACCGCTGCCACCAGAATGGGCGTCGCCGTTTACGGCCTGATGCGCACGGGCACCACACTGGTGTGCGATCTGCTGACTTTGCGCGGCCGCTCCTTCGTCGTCGCGGAGCCCGATCTCTTCGTTGAGTGGCACCCGCAGACGATAGCGCGGGTGCATCGGGCGCTGGGCGCGTTCGGTCTCGATCTGAACGGAGAGGAGAATTTGCCGCAGCAGTCGCAGTACCGGACCTATGTCAACTATTTCGACCAGCGGGTCGTTCCGGCGCTGGCCGGCCTCGATCTGTGGGGCATCAAGCACGTCAGTTTCCAGAAGTGGCGCGAACTCCTCGACCACTACAAGCCGAACCGGCTGATCCTGTGCGTCCGCGACATCCGCGACATCGTGCTATCGCAAATCGAGTTCGTCGGCCGCCACGGACTCGCCTTTCCCGGCGGGCGCCGTATGCGTGACGAAGCCTGGGTGATGACCCGGTTTTGTCACGACGCCCATCACCTCATTGCGATGGCCCAGCGCCCGCACCTGTTGCTGCGATATGAGGATCTGGTGGCGGACAGCACCGTGCGCGACAAGCTGCGCGATTTCGTCGGCCTCGAGCAGCTGGGCGACGACCGGATCAATCTCGACGCCGAGCCGGAAAACCGCCGCGCCTGGGAGGCAGACAAACACGATGGCGGCGTTTCGAGCCGGTCGGTCGGCCGGTTCGATCGCGAGCCTCAGGGCCCGGCACGCAACGTCGCAGAGCGCACGTGGCGGCTGATGTGGCAGTACTGCGCCGCTTTCGGTTACCCCGCAGCGGGAGAAAGCGAACGGCTGGACCGGCATCCCCTGGCGGCTCCGCGCAGCGGCGACATGAACCCGCTGGAATGGTGGCAGGTGAACACATGGAACTGGCCGGGGCCACTGATTATCGAACCGGCCTTTGCCCGGCGACGGGCCCGGATGACGGCCGCCCGGTCGGTCCCGGAAGGATCCGCCGTGCTCGATCTCGGTTGCTGCATGCCCTCGTTCAAACACATGCTGCCACAGGGTTGCCGGTATATCGGCTCCGATCTGGTCGCGCGCTTCGAGGGGTGCCGGGCCGCCGATTACCACAACGGCGAACTGCCGGACGCTGCCGGGGCGACCCTGGTCACCGCGCTTGGCCTGCTGGAGTATCTGATGGACGTGCCGGGTTTCCTTGCCCGGCTGCGTGGGCTCGACCGGCCCGTCATTGCGACCTACCATGCGCGGGACGACACAGCAGACGTCGACCGGACGGCGCTCGGCTGGCAGAGCCACCTGAACCGCACGGATTTCCTCTCGGCCTGCCGGTCCGCCGGATTCGATGTCTCGACGAGGTGGGTGTTCGACGGTCATCAAAGCCTGTTCCACCTTCGGCCGTCGCCTGCGTCAGGCTGAGGGGGCGGCCCCTGTGATCGCCAATCCGGACTAGGATTTTCCGTCGTCCTGGTCGCGGATCGAAATCAGGCCGATCTTCGCCAACCACACGAGCGTGCGCAGCACGGCCCTGCGTGCGCCGGCTGCCGGATACGGCTCGAGCACTTCACCGACCGTGCACCGCTCCGCGCCGGCCAGCGTGGCAAGCAGCTTGTCGCGATCGGCGGCCGGAGCGATCACCTGCTTCGCGCCGGCGGTCAGCGGATCCTCGAGAAACCCCGACAGGTCGGGCGCCGTCCCGCCGAACTGCGGGACGATCACCGTGTGTTCCTGCAGCGCGACCGACGGATAGCTGCGGAACACGGAAAAGGGATCGTCGCGCAGCGGATGCGGTGGCCGCCCTGCGGACTGTGGCGCGACCACGTCAGCTTTCTTGCGCCGCTCAGCGAGTTGACGCCACAACTTCTGGTAGGCGGCAATGATGTGGGACCAGTCGAAGACCTCGCGGGCCCGCCGGTAGCCGGCCTCCCCCATGCTCTTCCTGAGTTCAGGATTGCCGAGCAGGCTGACATAGGCTTCGGCGCAGGCACCGACGTCGACGGCAACGCACTGGCTGGCGTGGCCGATGTAGCGGTCGTAGGTATCGATGTCGAGCGCATACCGCAGGGCCAGGTCGAGTCCGGTTCCCGGCGGGGACATCGTGGTCGGGACCATGACACCGTCGATCCCGTGGCGAACCGTATCGCGGTAGCCGTCCCAGTCGCTGACCACCATCGGCAGCCCGGCCGCCAGCGCCTCGATCGGCACCAGCCCGAAGGTCTCCTGAATATTGTCCGACAGCGAGGTGAACAGATCGGCGGCAAACCAGATGTTCCATCTGATTTCGGGTCGCCGGCCGTCGAGGAAGATCGCGTTTACCGAAGGGCAATAGCGCTTGGCGC
>CAYFYY010000112.1:0-12469 GCA_964347475.1 uncultured Flavobacteriales bacterium | reverse complement strand
CGCCACGGCGGTCTTGGGGGTCGGCCTATCTTGCCCTCGGCACGATGTTCGAGGAGGGCCGGCCGCTGCGGCTCTACGGCGCCGCCTATCGCGACTACCGCCCCCGCGTGCCGGCGCTGACCCCGTGGCGGGGCAAGGCACTGTCAACGGGAGGGCCGTTCGATGACCGGGGACACGCTCAGGGAGATCGCGGATGCGTACGGCAACTTCGCCGACGCGACGGTCGAGGAGGTGCGGGTCGGCCCACGCCGTGAGGTGACGCTGATCGTCAGCCCTCTCGTCTGGCGCGGCTCCCAGTCGGAGGAAGGGCCGCCCGTGGCCGTGCGCTTCGGCGGCATCGAGGAGTTCCCGCGCGTGGCGGAGCAGTTCCGCAGGCTGCCGGCGCTGGAGAGCGATATCGGTTATCTCGGGGCCGACCGCGGCGGCGGCAAGCCGGGCCGCTACCGCCTGCGCTTCGAGGCCGAACGGCGGGACTACGCGTTCACCTTCCGCTGCAGCAGCGTGACGGTCACGCGCGCCGGGGAGCGGCAATAAAACCCTCACCTGACGGGAGAGCGTTGGCTAAGGGGGATTCTGGGGCCTCGCGCCGCTTCGATAGGGCCGGCCAGCGCCGTGGGCCCCGGATGTAAAATCCGGCACCCCATCCCGTGGCCAACCCGCTGGCCGGCTGTCGCTGGCCCCGCCATTAACCCTTGACCATCAGGCTCATCTTCCGGTCGTGGGTCACGATGTGGTCGATGATCCATTCGTCCAGCGACTCCTCGAGCGCCTCGGCGACGTCTTCGCCCTCTTTCTCGAACCGCACGATGAAGCCGGTCACGGTGTCGAGCAGCGCCTCGTGCTCCGCCTTGTGCTCGGCGTAATGCGGGTAGGCGTGCTCCTTCATGACCGACTCTTCGAGCGCGAAATGGGCCTGCATTCGGGCCAGAATCTCGCCCAGCGTCTCCTCGATGCGGGCCGGCTCGTCATGGCTGCGCAACGCCCCGTGAAGGCGGTTGATGTCGCGCACCAGCGCCCGGTGCTCGTGGTCGAGTTCGGCGATACCGATCAGGAATTCGTCGGTCCACTCGATGTCGGCGCGCGCCATGGGCAGTCCTCTCGATCGGATCGGACCGAGTCTCCCGCGCCCGGCGACGCCCGTCAAGCGGCAGCTTCAGCGCAGGAGCGGCCCAGTCATGCCTGCGCGCGCCGGCGCGTTCAGTGGGCGGTCGGCGCCGCGGCCCGCAGAACTTCTCCGGCCAGTATGTACGAGTGTCGCGCCAGATCGTCGACGGTGAGAATTCCCACCATCCTGTTCTCGCGGTCCATGACCGCAAGACGGCGCAGATGCTTGCCTTCCATCATATGAGCCGCGACCTCGTAGTCCTGGTCGTCAAAGCAGCTGGCCACGTCCCTGCTCATCACGTCGCGGGCGAAGGTCGCGGCGATGTCGCGGCCGTCGGCGACGGCGCGGCAGCAGATATCGCGGTCGGTGACCATCCCGGCCAGCCTGCCGTCCTCCAGGACGAGCAGCGAGCCGATATCGAGGTTGCGCATCTTGCGCGCACATTCCTGGAGCGGCGTGTCGGGCGCGACCGTCTCGATCCTGGTCGACATGCAATCTTTTACGAGCATCTGTCCCTCCATAACACGGGAGTCTGCGCCTCCGGTGGAGGTGGTGCGCGAAAGGCGCGTCGGGCCGGTAGGACGTCGACGCGGATCCGTGCCCGCCGAACCGGGGGCATGATCAGCAACGCAAGAAGGCGATCCGGGGGTATCCTCGCAAGCGATCCGGGCCGGCCCGGACTATCCCTTGCACGCGCTGGATGTTAGCACAGGCAGGCGCGCAACGGAAGCGCAGCCGCGCCCCGCGTGGTCGCCGCACGCACCCCCGTAAGTCCCCGGGGGCGACCGCGGGGGACTCGGTGGCCGGGGCAGGGCTCAGCCGGAGTAGCGGCCGGAGATCTGCGCGCGATAGGTCTCGTATTCGTACTGCGCCGCCGCGTAGTCGATCTCGAGCTGCTTGATCGTGTCCTGGAGCTGGACTTTCTCCATGGTCAGCTGCTTGAGCTCGATGGCGCGGTTCGCCACGTCCTCAGGCGTGAGCTCGGGGCTCGGGGTGGCCAGGGCCAGCGTGCGGTTGGCGAGCTCGTACTCCAGCTCCTGGCTGCGCTGCCGGCTGTAGCTCAGCTGCTTGCCGAGGTTCTGCATGCGCGCGCGCCGCTGGTAGAGGCCGAAGCCGTCGGCGTGGGCGGCAACGAACGCGGGCTCCAGATGCGGCGGGCACTGGCCGCCGTAGCGGTAGCCGCTGTTGCCGACGTTGTAGCCGTTCTGCGGCCGACAGTAGTACACGAGTCCCTCCTCGCGGCCGGCCATGTAGGCGTCGAAATCCGGTGCGATGCCGTATTCGGCGCAGGCCTTGCGGCGCACCGTCAGCTGTTCGGGGCCGTAGCCCTGGGCGCCGTCCTCATAGCCGAGCGCGCGCCAGTCGGCGGTCAGGCATTCTGCCTCCTCCATCGCACCGCCGCCGCAGCCGGCGAGCGCAAGCACGAACGTCATCGCGAAAATCCGTCGCATCTCCGATCCTCCATCCGGGCGGACCACCGGTCCGGGACGGCCAAGCCTAGCGGCAAGCGGTTTAGAAGTGCTTAAGCGGCGTGCGCGCGGGCGCCAAGCCCGACCGCACGGTGAAATTTGATCCGAATCAAAGCCTTGCCTGCACGCGCCCGATATCATTCAGCGTGGCGGATTAGCGGCCGGATACCACCGGCTGGCACCGGGGCGCGGCGCAGGGACGGAACCGAAAGGCGGGTTCAATGGCGATGGATCGCAGACTTCGAACCGGGCTGGTTGCGGCGGCACTCCTGTCGTGCCTCGTGCCGCCGGGTCCGGCCGCGGCGCAGCTCGACCCGGTGGCCGGCCCGCTGACGGTCCAGAACCCCCGACGCCTCGCCGGAGGGCCGGACGGCCAGCTGCTGGTCTCCGACCGCCAGTACGGCACCATCGTGGCGATCGACCGCGCGAGCCTGCAGCCGGTGTGGAGCGCACAACTGCCGGAGGGCAGCGAGCCGTTCGGCCTTGCCGTCCGCAACCGGCTGGTGTTCGTCGGCGATACCGGCACGCAGACCGTCGGCGTCTACCGCATCAACGGCTCCGGCGGCGCCGGCACGCGCCTTGCCTTCGCGTATAGGATCGGACCGGCCGACGGCGGCATGGCGACGATCCGCGCCCGTGGTCGGCGCACCGATGCCGGCGCCACGCCCGGCGCCTTCGCGCGGCCCATCGGCCTCGCCGTCGACGGCAACCAGAACCTCGTCTTCGTGCTCGACGGCGCGGCCAAGACGGTCAGCGTGTTCCGGCGCAACGGCGCGTTCGTCTCCAGCTTCGAGCCGCGCGACGGAGCCGGCGCCCTGCTCAGCCCGGTGTCGCTGGCGGTCGACACCTTGCGTCAGGAAGTCCTGATCGGCGACTACGGCAACCCGGCCCCGGACTTTGCAGGATGCAGCTTCTGCGGCGCCGCGGCACCGGCGCGGATCCTGATCTACGGCTACGACGGCCAGCTGCGGTTCGAAATCCACGGCGACGGCAGCACCCACAGCTCAGCCCGCTTCGCCCGCGTGCAAGGCTTGGCGGCGAGCGCCGACGGCCGCATCTTCGCGGCCGATCCTTTGGGCAGCCGGATCCTCGTCTTCGACCGCATCAGTGGTGCCCTGCTGCAGGAACTGGGCACGGACGGGCGACTGCGCCTGCCGCTCGACGTCCTTCTCGACGATGTGACCGGCGATCTGTTCGTCTCCAACAACCGGGGCGCCCGGCGCATCGAGGTGCTGCGCGGCGCGGGAGGGCAGCCATGACACGTCTTGTGTGGTTGGCCGGCGCGGCGCTGCTGGCGCTCGGCGGGCTCGTCCTGGCACCGACGCCGCAGGCTCAGGCGGTGATGGAATGCATCGAATGCCATGCCGATCCCAACGGCGGCGGGTTCCACGGCGGCTTCCGCCCGCTGAGCAACCTGACCCGCGACGAGGTCGATGTCGTCTGCCTGTCCTGCCACGACGGCAGCTACACCAACCCGGACGGCGTCAACGCGCCGGAGGCCGCGGTGCATGAGCAGCCAGTCGGTGGCCGCAATCTCGAATACGGGCCGTTCAAGGCGGGCTGCCTCGACTGCCACAACACCCACGGCCTGCTGGCCGGCGACGGCAGCCTGATCGAGAACGCACAGCTCATCGGCGCCCAGGTGCGCGAGGCGAGCTCGACCGACGGCGTCGCCCGCATCCGCAAGCCGATCATCGATTTCGGCGCCGACGGCATCCCCGGCACCGGCGACGACTCCCACATCGGCTGGGCGTGCGACAGCGGCATTAACGACGACCCGGCCTGCGATACGTCGGAGGACGGGTTCGGCGGCACCCAGGTGCGCATGCCGGTGTTCTACGGCGACCTCTACGAGGGCAGCCCGTGGACCGGCAACGGCGGGCGCAACCCATGGGCCGCCGATTCGCCGCCCTACAACGGCGCCTGCAACGGCTGCCACACCCGCACCAGCCACCACCGGCGCGATAATAGCGGCGGCGACCATACCCACAATATCGACAAGGGCGGCTGCGTGGCCTGCCACGACCACAGGGCCGGCTGGCTCAACAAGGGCGGCTGAACCGAGGGGGGGCCGGCCGGCGCCAGATTCCGGTGCCGCGCGCTGCTATGGGCCGCGGACCAAGATCCGCGACGCCGGCCAGGGCGCCGCTCACACGTCCTTCAGATCTCTGAAGCGGCGGTCGTCCTGCAGGTATCCGTATGGCAAGGGCGTAGATGCGCCGCAGCACCGCGGGGCCGACCGCGTCCTCCTTCTCCGCGTCGCCGATGTAGTCGACCATCGTCTCCAGCACGAGGCCGTATTCGCCGGCGGCGTTCTCCTCACGCAGGAAGGCGATCTGGTCCGCCTTCAAGTGCGGTGCCAGCGCGTCGGTGAGCATGCCCAGCGCCGCCTCCAGCGCCCCATAGTATTCCGCATCGAATGTCGACATCGGAGCCTTCGTTCAGGGCCTCGCGGCGCCTCGGCGCCGGCCTACCGCATGATGAAGGGGTTCGGGGTCTCGGTCGCGGTCGAGATCCATACCGTCTTGGTCTGCATCCAGTCGCGGATCGTCTGTTGGCCGTTCTCGCGGCCGAGGCCGGAGCGCTTGTAGCCGCCGAACGGCGCGACATAGGAGACCGCGCGGTAGGTGTTGACCCAGACGGTGCCGGCCTTGATCCGCTTCGGGATCTCGATGGCGCGGCGGATGTCGGTGGTCCACACGCCGGCGGCGAGGCCGTACACGATGTCGTTGGCGATCGCCACAGCCTCGTCGTCGTCGTGGAACGGGATCACCGAGAGGACCGGGCCGAACACCTCCTCCTGGGCGATGCGCATGCGGTTGTCGACGCCGGTATAGATCGTCGGCTCGACGAACCAGCCGTCGCCGCATTCCGGCCGCGCGGCGCGGGCGCCGCCGAGCACGCACTCGGCGCCGTCCTCCTTCGCGACGTCCAGATAGCCGAGAACCTTCTCGAACTGCGGCTGTGTCGTCACCGGCCCGACCTGGGTGTCCGGCGACATCGGGTCGCCCATCTTCGCGGTCCTGGCGAAGGCGACCAGCCGGTCGACGAACTCGTTGTGGATCGAGTCCTGCACGAGGAGGCGCGAGCCGGCGATGCAGGTCTGCCCCGTCGCCGCGAAGATGCCGGAGATCGCGCCCTTGACGGCGTTGTCCAGATGCGCGTCCGCGAACACGATGTTCGGGGACTTGCCGCCGAGCTCGAGGCTGACCTTCTTCAGCCCGGCGGCGGCCGTCTGGTAGACCCGGGTGCCGCTGGCACTGCCGCCGGTAAAGGCGACGCGGGCCACGTCCTCGTGCGCGACCAGCGGCTCCCCGGCCTCGGCGCCGAAGCCGGTGACCACGTTGACGACACCCTTCGGGAAGCCGGCTTCCTCAACCAGCTCCATGAAGGCCAGCGCCGAGGCCGAGGTGAACTCCGACGGCTTGATGACCACGGTGTTGCCGGCGGCGAGCGCCGGCGCGAGCTTCCACGCCACCAGCAGCAGCGGCGAGTTCCAGGGGATGATCATGGCGCACACGCCGAGCGGCTCGTGCAATGTGTAGGTGAACGTATCCGGCTTGTCGATCGGCAGCACCGCGCCCTCGACCTTGTCGGCAAGGCCGCCGAAATAGTGATACCACTGCGGCACGTAGCGCAGCTGCAGCCCCATCTCGGCGATCAGCTTGCCGTTGTCGCGCACCTCGATCTCGGCCAGGCGCTCGGCGTCGCGCGCGACGAGGTCGCCGAGCCGGCGCAACAGATGGCCGCGCTGGGTCGCGTTCAGCCGCGGCCACTCGCCCCCATCGAAGGCGCGCTTGGCCGCCGCCACCGCACGGTCCACATCGGCCGCGCCGCCGCGCGGCACCAGCGCCCAGGGCTTGCCGGTATAGGGGTTGAAGGACTCGAAATATTCGCCGGACGCCGGCGCCGCCCGCTCTCCATTGATATACATGGCGAGTTTTTCGAGTTCCGGCATCGTCCTGTCCTCACCGCTGCGGTTGCGCCGGCGAGGTTAGACCCGTGGGCGCCGGGCGGCAAGACCGCCGGCCGCCGGCAAGAGCCGTCGGCGGAACGGCGGCGGGGAGCCGGGGACTGCCTGCGGCCCGCCCCGGAACCCGGATAATGTTTCCAGTCCCGTGGCATCGGCGGCGGTCCCCGTCGGCATACCCCCGTGTGAACCGGGCTTTCGTGAACGCAAATTCACGCCTGTATCCAGTAGGAGGGCGTTGCAATGAAAATCTTTCCATTCCTGGGGACCGTGTCGATCCTGGCCGTGCTGGCGGCGACGGCCCCGGCGCTGCGGGCGCAAGCGATAAGATGCGCGCCGCCGCCGGAGCTGGGACAGTGGGAAATCATCTCGCCCGGTAATACGAACATTACCCGACTTACGATCACGCTGGAGGGGCCCTTTTGCCAGTGGCCCTGGCAAGAGGACCGCTATTACGGTCCACGGCGCTATGTCGAGCCGGTCGGGCGATGCGCCCTCTTCTTCGAATGCAGTTGGGGTTCCATGGGCGCGGGGATTGCGTACAGGCCGCCCTACGGAACCGAAAGGCCGGGCGACCGGGAGGGCCGCCCAGCTTCGATTTTTGCCGCCTTCGACCGGGGATTCGCGCGAATATACCTGTATATCGATATGTCCGTTGAGGAAAAGGGCCTGCTAAGCGTACTCGTCTACACCGATTTTCCCGACGGCGGCCCGCCCGATACCGTGGAACAGTTGAAGTTTCGCTGGCTTACCGGGCCCTGACCGTAACCCGGCAACCCGCATCCCGTCCGCTGCGGCACTGCGTAGCCAGGGCCGAGGCCGAGGTGAACCCCGACGGCTTGACGACGACGGAGTTGCCGGCCGCCAGAGCCGGCGCGAGCTTCCACGCCACCAGCAGCAGCGGCGAATTTTACGGGATAATCATGGCGCACACGCCGAGCGGCTCGTGCAATGTGTAGGTGAAGGTGTCCGGCTTGTCGACCGGCAGCGCGAACCCCGTTCCGGCCCGTCTGCGACAGTCCGCCCCGCGCTCAGTTTGCGGCCAGATCCCGCACCGCCCCGACGATCTCGCGCCGCACCTTCTTCGGCTGCCGCTCAACGGCAGCGGCGAGGGCGCGCAGCTCGCAGCGCAGGCCGTAAACCTGGTCCATCAGCGACAGGACCACCGACACTGCCTCCTCGTTAAGGCCGAGCTCGTGCTTGAGCTGGCAGACGAGGCGGACGCGCGCGAGATCGACATCGTCGAAGCGCCGCCCATCGGCCGCGGCAGGAGAGATCCAGCCGTTCCGGACCCACTGGCGCAGCCGCCGCAGCGTGACCTCCTCGACCGCGTCGACCACGTCGCGCTCGGTCAGCCTCATGTCGCCCTCCTCAGCTTCGCGCGCGGGTCGTAGCGATGCGTCTTGCGCCAGCCCTCCATAAACGCGGACAACTCCGCGTCGATCGTCTTCGGGAGGACGATCTTGAGGACCACGCGCTGATCGCCGGCCGACCCTTTGGCCTTTCTTATGCCCTTACCGCGCAGCCGCAGCACGTCGCCGCTGCTGGCTCCTTTCGGTACGGTCATGGTGACCCGCCCGCTGACCGTGGGCACCTCCACCTTGCCGCCGAGTACCGCCTCGTCAAGCGTGATCGGCAGTTCGATAACGATGTCGTCGTCCTCGCGCCGGAACACCGGGTGGGGCTTCACCGCGATCTCGACCAGCGCGTCACCGGCCTCGCCGCCGCCGATACCCGGCCCGCCCTTGCCCTTCAGGCGCAGCAGGCCGCCGTCCCTGGTGCCGGCGGGAATGGTGAGGTCGAGCGCCCGGCCGTCCGGCATGGTGATGCGGCGCCGGGCGCCGTTGACGGCATCCAGGAAATCGACCTCCAGGTGATAGCGAACGTCGCGGCCGCGCATCTTCACCGAACCGCCGCCCCTGCCGCGGCCGCCGAACAGGTCGGCGAACAGGTCCGAGACGTCCTCGAAATCGCCGAAGCCCGAGGCGGAGTAGTACCGCCCGCCCCCGTCGGCATCCGCATACTGCCGGTAGAACGGCTGCTCCGGCGGCCGCTCGGCACCGGACGCGTCGATCTCGCCGCGGTCGAAGCGGGCGCGCTGCTCCGGATCGTTGAGCAGGCGGTAGGCGGCCGAGACCTTCTTGAACCGCTCCTCCGCGGCCGCGTTTCCCGGATTGAGGTCGGGATGCAGCTCCTTCGCGAGCTTGCGGTAGGCCTTGCGGATGTCGCTCTGCGAGGCGTCCTTCGCGACGCCAAGAACGCGATAGGGATCGTCAGTCACGCATCGGCTCCGTCATGCCCGGGCAGCCGAGGCCTTGCGGTCCTCGGCCACTCCGGTGATCGCTGGCTGCGGGCCTTTCAGGTCCTGCGCCAGCGCCTTGAGCGCGTCCTCGTCGAGCGTCTCGCGGGCCAGCAGCTCGCGGGCGCTGTTCTCGAGGATGTCGCGGTTGTCGCGCAGGATCGACAGCGCCCGCTCGAACACATCGGCGATGACCTGCTTGACGGCGGCGTCGAGCTTCTCGGCCGTGGCCTCGCTGTAGCGCCGCTCGAGGTAGCTCTGCGGGTCCCGCCCGAGGAAACCCGGCCGGTCGGTGTCGTAGCTCACATAGCCGAGCTCGTCGTCCATGCCGTAACGCGCCGCCATGCTGCGGGCGATGTCGGTGGCCTTGGCCAGATCGTCGGCGGCGCCAGTCGACAGATGGCCGAAGACGAGCTTCTCCGCGGCGCGGCCGCCGAGCAGCACGGCGATCTTGTTCTCCAGCTCCTCGCGGGTCATCAGGAAGCGGTCTTCCGTCGGCCGCTGGATCGTAAAGCCGAGCGCGCCGACGCCGCGCGGGATGATCGAGACCTTGTGGACCGCGTCGGTGCCGGGCAGCGCCATGGCGACCAGCGTGTGGCCCATCTCGTGGTAGGCGACGATCTCCCGTTCCCGCTCGTTGAGGAGGCGGTTGCGCTTCTCCAGGCCGGCGACGATCCGCTCGATGGCCCGGGTGAAATCGTCCATCGCGACCGCACCGGCTTTGCGCCGCGTGGCCAGCAGGGCCGCCTCGTTGACGAGGTTGGCGAGGTCGGCGCCGCTGAACCCGGTGGTCAAGGCGGCAAGTTGCTCGACGTCGACGTCGTCGGCAAGGGTGACCTTGCGCATGTGGACATTGAGGATCTGGACCCGGCCCGCACGATCCGGCCGGTCGACCAGGATCTGCCGGTCGAACCGTCCGGCGCGCAGCAGGGCGGGATCGAGGATCTCCGGCCGGTTGGTCGCGGCGAGCAGGACCAGCCCGGTGCTCGGGTCGAACCCGTCGAGCTCCGTGAGCAGCTGGTTCAGGGTCTGCTCGCGCTCATCGTGCCCGCCGGCGCCGGGCAGCGAGCCGCGTGCCCGGCCGAGAGCGTCGAGCTCGTCCACGAAGATGATGGCCGGCGCCTTGGCGCGTGCCTGCTCGAACAGGTCGCGCACGCGCGCCGCGCCGACGCCGACGAACATTTCGACGAATTCCGAGCCCGAGATCGAAAAGAACGGCACGCCGGCCTCGCCGGCCACGGCGCGGGCGAGCAGCGTCTTGCCGGTGCCCGGCGGGCCGACGAGGAGGACTCCCTTGGGGATCCGCGCGCCAAGCTTGCCGTAGTCCTGCGGCGCCTTCAGGAAGTCGATGATCTCCTGCAGCTCCTCCTTGGCCTCTTCGACGCCGGCGACATCGGCGAAGCCGACTTTCGTGTCTTTCTCGACATAGATCTTGGCCTTGCTCTTGCCGATCGACATGAGGCCGCCGAATCCCTGCCGTTCGGCGAAGCGGCGGATCACGAACATCCACAGCGCGAAGAACAGGAGCACCGGGACGATCCAGGACAGCAGCGTCGTGAACCAGGTGCTCTCGATCGCGCCGGTGTATTGGACGCCAGTGTCCTTGAGGCGCTCCGCCAGCCCGGGCTCGACCCGCGTGGTCACGAAGGCCGACTTGCCATTCTGCGGCTGCGTAAAGGTTCCGCGGATGTAGTCGGTGCCGACCACCACCTCGCGGACCAGCCCCTCGTCGACATAGCGCTCGAACTGGCTGTAGGGGATCGGCTCGATCTGCTGGGTCTGCACCCACGCGTCGCGCAGCAGGACGACGCCGAGGATCGCCAGGACCACGTACCAGAAATTGATCTGTGTCTTCCGTTCCATGTGTTGTCTGCTCCCGCTCTAGGATATGCTGGCCTGCACCGTTGAGGCGGGCGCGGCGCCGGGTCCAGGCACCATCGCCGGCGTCCGCCCGGCCGCGCTCCGAGGATGGCGATACCGCAAATTCTCCGCATAGCATTTCGGCCGCACCGTCGGCGTTCGGGGTTCGATGACCGTGCAGGCCCAGCCGTGCCGCCGGGCAAACGCCACGGCCTGCTCGCGGGTCGGGAATTTGAGCCGGACTTGGCGCAGCGTGTCCTGTGTGCTGGTCCACCCCATCAGAGGCTCGATGAAGGAGGCCGAGCGTGGCTCGAACTTGAGCAGCCAGTGGCCGGTATTGGCCCGCCCCGCCTGCAGGACGCTGCGCGCCGGCCGGCAGATCCGGACCTGCAGCGCGCGCTGGTCGGCGGCCGCAGGCAATACCGCTGCGGTCGGCCGCGGCCACGTTTCGGGCGTGCTGGGATCGACCGTCGAACCACCTGCGAACGTCTTATCGTACATGTCCGGGCACCTCCAACGCGACGGTCCTGTCGTGGACCCCGAGGACGGGATGCCCGCGCGGCAACTGCGACTTTTGGGGAGGGCTCGACCAGCGTCACGGCGACGCTCGCGTTGGTCGGCCGGTCGACACCGATGGGGTACACGCCGGCTCCGGACCCACAACCGATCACACACCCTCCGATACGAAGCAGTGCGCAAATGCGTGGCGGCTCACACTCGGGGTCGAGCCTTCAATTCCACCGTCGGGCGCTTAATTCCGCCACCCGACGGAGATGATTTAGGAAAGCTCCAGAGTCGTTCAAGAGCCCTCGCGATCGCCGGTGGACACAATTCTCCTCCGAAATATTCCGGGAGTCGCGTTTACGACCGCCGCGCGCACCGGTAATGGTATGATGCCGCATTGCGGCGACGCGAGGCAGCGCGAGGCAACCACGGCGATGACCGACGACATCCCGGCACCGTTCGATCTCGACAACACCGACGACCTGTCCCAAGCCGAAATCGATACCCTGAACGCCGAGTTCGCCCGGCTGTGGCCGAGCTGGCGGGTGCGCGCGCCGCGGCGCATCGGCGACGCCGAGATCACCAGGACCCTGTGCCACTTCTTGATGCGCCACTATTTCGGCGGCTGAAGCGGCCACCGGGATTTGACGCGCATCGGATCGGAATTATCTGTAACGGGGCGCCCGCGGGGGACGAGGAGAGGAGTTCCGCCATGAAACTGACCGCGAAACTGACCGCCGTCAACCATCTCGCCTTCATCACCAACGACCTTACGAAGACGATCCGCTTCTGGCGCGACCTTCTCGGCCTGGAGCTGCACGCCGGCATCGGGCACGAGGGCTACCGGCACTACTTCTTCAAGCTGGGCGATCACAACCAGATCGCCTTCTTCGAGTACGCGGAGGCGGCGCCGATGGAGTACAAGTTCCACGGCGAGCGCACGGACAGGCCGCTCGGCTTCGACCATCTGTCGATGACCGTCGAGACGGTGGACGAGCTGTTCGCCTTCAAGGACAAGCTGGAGGCCGCCGGCATCGACGTGCACGGCGTCGTCGACCACGGCGTCATCTGGTCGATCTACTTCTTCGACCCGAACAACATCCCGCTGGAGATCTCGTGGGAGACCATGGAGATCGAAAAGCCGCCGGCGATGGACGAGGTCGAGCCGATGGCCATCGTCGCCGAGGGCGCCAAGCCGCAGCCCGGACACTGGCCGGAGCCGACCAGGCGGACGCCGCGCGCCAAATTCACCGCCCATGGCG
>CAYFYY010000111.1:0-12826 GCA_964347475.1 uncultured Flavobacteriales bacterium | reverse complement strand
GCCTAACACACATTCCTCAGATCCAGCTCCAGGATCCCTTCGGCGCCGGCGGCGCGGAGGCGCGGGATGAGGTCGCGGACCTGGCGGCGCTCGACCACGGTCTCGACGGCGACCCAGGCCGGGTCGGTGAGCGGGTTGACCGTCGGCGCGTGCAGGCTCGGCAGCAGCCGGGTGATCTCGTCCAGGGCCGGGGCCGGCGCGTTCATCTTCAAGAGCACCCGGTCGCGCGCCGCCAGCGCGCTTTTGAGCATCAGCGCGATCTGGTCGATCTTGGCCTTCTTCCAGGGGTCGGCCAGGGCGTCCCGGTTGGCGACCAGCACCGTGTGGGTGTGCAAGAGGTCGCAGACGATGCGCAGGCCGTGGGCGCGGATCGTGGTGCCGGTCTCGGTGATCTCGACGGCGGCGTCGGCGAGGCCCTCGACGACCTTGGCCTCGGTCGCGCCCCACGAGAACTCGACCCGTGCGTCGATGCCGCGCTCGGCAAGGTAGCGCCGCGTGTAGCCGACGAGCTCGGTGGCGACGACCTTGCCGCTCAGGTCCTCGACCGTCTCGATCGGGCTGTTGCGGTCGACCACCAGCACCCAGCGGCAGGGCTGGGCCGACGACTTGGAGTAGACGAGGTCGCAGACCACCTCGACGTCGGCCTCGGTCTCGTGGATCCAGTCGATGCCGCACAGCCCGGCGTCCATCGTGCCGCTCGCCACATAGGGGCCCATCTCCTGGGAGCGGACCAGCGAGCAGGCGATCTCGTCGTCGTCGATGGACGGGAAGTAGTTGCGCGCGCGCGAGCGGATGGTCCATCCGGCTTGGGCGAACAGGTCGACGGTGGCGGATTCGAGGCTGCCCTTGGGCAGGCCGAGCTTGAGCTGGGTCATGGGGCGGTTCCGGGTTCTTTCTCTTGGTTGCGTGGGCGCCGGCGCCGGTCGTTCGCGACGTTGTCTAGCACCGATGCGGGACGATCCGCCAGCCCGCAGACGGATCCCCGGGCCGGACGGAGAGGGGGCTCCATCCGGATGGCGCGACGACAAAGCCCCTCTCCCTCGCGCCAGCGACGCCGAGTGCGCACGGTCTCGCCGCGGGGGGAGGGGCTGGGGAGGGGGCAGCCTGCGATTGCGGAGGGGGCGGCCCGGGATCGCCGAATCAGCTTCCCGGCGCACCCCCTCCCCAACCCCTCCCCCCGTCGGTCGCCCGACCCTAACTTCGGATGCCGAGCGAGGGAGAGGGGCTCTGTCCGGGCGGCACGGTGACAAGCCCCTCTCCCTCGCGCCAAGGGCCGCGGGAGTGCACGGTCTCGCCGCGGGGGGAGGGGCTGGGGAGGGGGCAGCCTGCGATTGGGGAGGGGGCAGCCTGCGATTGCGGAGGGGGCGGCCCGGGATCGCCGAATCAGCTTCCCGGCGCACCCCCTCCCCAACCCCTCCCCCCGTCGGTCGCCCGACCCTAACTTCGGATGCCGAGCGAGGGAGAGGGGCTCTGTCCGGGCGGCACGGTGACAAGCCCCTCTCCCTCGCGCCAAGGGCCGCGGGAGTGCACGGTCTCGCCGCGGGGGGAGGGGCTGGGGAGGGGGCGGCGCGAAATGCGAGAGGGGGCGGCGCGAAATGCGAGAGGGGGCGGCGCGAACTGCGAGAGGGGGCGGCCCGGCATCACCGATTCAGCTGCGAAGCTCGGCCCGGATGGCCTCGAGGACGCCCTCGGTATTGCCGAGGACCTCGTTGTTCCAGAACCGGATGACGCGATAGCCCCGGGCTTCGAGGTATTCCGTGCGTTCGGCGTCCCGGTCGCGCTGTGCCGCATGCTGGCTGCCATCGACCTCGACGATCAGCCCGGCGGCGTCGCACAGGAAGTCCACGGTGTAGGGACCGACCGGCTCCTGCCGGCGGAAATGCTGACCGTCCAGCTGGTTGCGCCGGAGGCGGCTCCACAGCCGGCGCTCGGCCTCCGTCAGGTTTGCCCGCAGTCGGCGGGCGCGTGAGATCGACATCGCGCGACAGTACGGCGAAACGCGTGACGGATGGAATCATCTTTCACGCCGCCCCCTCCCCAACCCCTCCCCCCATTGGTCGCCCGGACCGCCCTTCGGATGCCGAGCGAGGGAGGGGGGCTCCATCCCGGTGGCGCAATGACAAAGCCCCTTCTCCCTTGCGCCAATGACCTCGAGAACGCACGAACTCTCCACGGGGGGAAGGGTCGGGGAGGGGGCGGCCCGAACTGCGGGAGGGGGCTGTGCGAAGATTGGGCGTGGCGCGCTATGAAGGGGCGGCGGCGGACCGCAATGCCGAGCCCCGGCCCTTCGCGGGGCCGGGGCTCCTGCCTCCCCCTCCCGTCGTCTTGTCTCGCGGGCCGCGGTTACCGCGCCTCGTCCAGCTGCAAGAGCGGCAGGGCGGTGGTCGGGAACATCCGCTCCGGCAGCTTGCCGTCCCAGTTGAGCGCCGCCTCGGCGCGGATCAGGGCGACCAGCTCCGGGTTCTGGCGGATGATTTCGGCGCGGGCCTTGAGCCTTGCCGCCTCGGCCTCGCCGATGGCGCGGATCTTCTCCGCCTCGCCCAGGCCCTGCTGCTGCAGCTCGTAGTAGTTGGCGTCGGCCCGCTCGCGGCGCGCCTGGGCCTCGCCCTGGGCCTCGATGATGCGCGCCTCGGCCTCCTTCTCGGTGCGCCGGCGGACCTGCTCGGCGCGCTCGACCTCGGCCTTCTCCAGCGCCGCGCGCTCGATCTTCTCCTCGAAGCTGTCGGAGTATTTCAGGTCGTACAGCTTGGCGTCCTCGACGATCGCACCGTACGGGGTGAGCAGCTCGGCCAGGCGCTCCTGCGCCGCGGCCGCCACTTCCGCGCGTTCGCTCGCCAGCACGATGGTGTTGACGTCGCCCATGACCGAGCGGAAGGTGCCGATCGCCAGCTCGCGCATCAGCCGCTGCTCGAAGTCGCGGCCGTACTGCCGGTAGATGCGCTCGAGCTGCGCCGGGTCGAGATGGTAGGCGATCAGCAGCGTCGAGGTGACGACCTGGTTGTCGCGGGTGTAGGCGTCGACGCCCTCGTAGCTGACCTTCTGGGTGCGGATCGAAAAACGCACCAAATCCTCGGCGAGCGGGAACTTGGCGTGCAGGCCGGGCTCGAGGACCCGGTCGATTTTTCCAAGTCGAAGCACAATACCCCTGTCGCCTTCGTCAATAATGAAGACGTTCGAGACGCCGATCGCAACTATTGCGACGACGAAAATCGCCACGAATGCGGTTTTTATTGTGTTCATCCTGAGACCACCATTTGCTGTGAGCGATATAATCGTTCATATGGGGATCAGAATCCGAGTTTTTAATATCTGTATTTCCAATTTTCGGCGAAAATCGGATCCGTTACTTGGCGTGATCAGCCGGAAAACGGGAGGACTCTCCCGCAAAACAGGGTTAACCCCGGCCGGCCAAATTCGGTTCGCGGCACCCCAAAGGGTGTCTCCGATCGTCCCCGATCAGCACTCGACGACGTTGACCGCGAGCCCGCCCTGCTTGTATTTCGCCTGCATGTCGGCGCCGGTCTGGCGCATGGTCTCGATGACCTTGTCGAGCGAGACGAAATGGGTGCCGTCGCCCTTGAGCGCGAGGCGGGCGGCGTTGATCGCCTTGACCGCGCCCATCGTGTTGCGCTCGATGCAGGGGATCTGCACGAGGCCGCCGATCGGATCGCAGGTCAGCCCGAGATTGTGCTCCATGCCGATCTCGGCGGCGTTCTCGATCTGCTCGTTCGAGCCGCCGAGCGCCGCGGTCAGCCCGCCCGCGGCCATCGAGCAGGCGACGCCGACCTCGCCCTGGCAGCCGACCTCGGCCGCCGAGATCGAGGCGTTCTTCTTGTACAGCATGCCGATCGCGGCGGCGGTGGCGAGGAAGGTGAGGATGCCGTGTTGGCTTGAGCCGGCGACGCAGCGGTCGTAATAGGCGATGACGGCCGGGATCACGCCGGCGGCGCCGTTGGTCGGCGCGGTCACGACGCGGCCGCCGGCGGCGTTCTCCTCGTTGACGGCAAGGGCATAGAGGTTGACCCAGTCGAGCACCGACAGGTGGTCCTTGAGCGAGGCCTCGGGCCGCTCCGTCAGTTCGCGGTACAGGCTGGCGGCGCGCCGCTTGACGTTGAGGCCACCGGGCAGGGTGCCGTCCTGCTGGCAGCCGCGGCGGATGCTGCCCTCCATCGCCGACCAGATGTCGCGCAGGCCGGCGAAGATCTCGTCCTCGCCGCGCCAGGCCTTCTCGTTCTCGATGACGATGCCGGCGATCGACAGGCCGGTGCCACGGCCGATGGCGAGCAGCTCTTCCGCCGATTCGAACGGGTAGGGCAGCACCACGTTGCTGCCGCCATCGCCGTCGCGGCTGTCGGCTTCGGCTTCGCTGAGCACGAATCCGCCGCCGACCGAATAGTAGACCGCCTCGTGGACGGCGCGGCCCCCAGTGTTCAGGGCGATGAAGCGCATGCCGTTGGGATGTTTGGGCAGCAGCTCGTCGTAGCGGAACAGCAGGTGGTCGGACTCGCGAAACGGGACGGGCTTGCGGCCGTACAGGCGCAGCGTGCCGCTGTCGCGGACCGCCGCCACCATCGCGTCGGCTTCGTCCGGGTCGATCGCATCCGGCGTTGCGCCGAGCAGGCCAAGGATGACCGCCTTGTCCGTCGCGTGCCCGCGCCCCGTCAACGCCAGCGAGCCGTACAGGCTGACCTCGACGGAATCGGTCGCATCGATGAGGTTCCGTGACTCCAGCTCGAGGAGGAACCGGTTGGCGGCCCACATCGGGCCGACAGTGTGCGAGCTGGACGGACCGATGCCGATCTTGAACAAATCGAAGATGCTCAGGCTCATTGTACGCTTCCCGTAGCTCCGGCAGCATCGCGCTGGACAAGTGGCGAGTTTTCCGATAGGAAATATACTCTAATATTCTGAGATTCTCTTGTCATGTTTACGATAATAGAATTTCTTGCTTCGCTGCCAAGCTCGGCACCCGGCCGATGAGTCGCAGTGTCGACAACGGCCGCATGCTGCGGGCAACGGCTGCCAACCGGCCGCTCAAGGTTCAGCCGCTGAAGCTGGGGGAGCGGATCCGCGACATCCGGCGTCGCAACAACTGGACGCTGGAAGACGCGAGCCGGCGCACCGGGCTGGCCCGATCGACCCTGTCCAAGATCGAGAACGAACAGATGTCGCCGACGTTCGAGGTGGTGCAGAAGCTCGCTGCCGGGCTCGAGATCGAACTGCCGCAGCTGTTCGAGGCGAGCGAGGAGGCCGGCGGCGCGACCGGCCGGCGCACGATCACGCGCGCGGGCGAGGGGCGCCCGCGCGTAACGGCGACCTACGAGCACGAACTGCTCAGCGTCGAGTTGGCGAAACGCAAGATGATCCCGTTCAAGACACGGGTGCGTGCGCGTTCGTTCGAATCCTTTTCCAGCTGGGTGCGGCATCCGGGCGAGGAGTTCCTTTGCGTGCTGGAGGGTAGCATCGCCTTTTACAGCGAGTTTTATGAGCCCGTCATGCTCACTGCCGGGGACAGCGTCTACTACGACAGCGACATGGGCCACGCCTGTGTTTCGGTCAGCGATGACGATGCCCTTATCCTGTGGGTTTCAACGGGTTGACATACAAGAGTTGCGCGAAGACACGGGGCGGGCAAGCCCCGTTGGTGTGGGGCCGAACCTACCCGGAGCGACAGGATTTTCGGGCATTGGGACTTGTCCTCGCACTATGTTTCGTATAAGAAACAAGGACGCCCCGAAGCGGCGACCCGGGCCCCGGCGCAGCCCGGCGAAGCGCCGTGCATCGTGCCAAACAGCAGGCGGTATTCGCGATGTCGAGCACGCCCCGGATGATCGATACGGACAGGCTGGCGCGAACGCCTCTGTACGACTTGCATGTCGAGCTCGGTGCCAAAATCGTGCCGTTCGCCGGTTACGAAATGCCTGTCCAGTTCACCGGTGTCCTGGAAGAGCATCGGCAGGTGCGCGCCATGGCCGGCCTGTTCGACGTCTCGCATATGGGCCAGGTGCGCCTGCACGGGGCCGGCGCGGCGACGGCCCTGGAGGCGCTGGTGCCGATGGACATCGTCGATCTTGCCCCCGGCCGTCAACGCTACACGCTGTTCACCAACGCCAAGGGTGGTATCCTCGACGACCTGATGGTCACCAATGCCGGCGACCATCTGCTGCTGGTCGTCAACGCCGCCTGCAGGGAGCGGGATCTTGCGCATCTGCGCGCGAATCTGCCGGGACACTGCAAGATCGAGGACCTGGCGGACCGCGCGTTGCTGGCGCTGCAGGGTCCGGCCGCTGCGGCCGTGCTGGCGGACGCGGCCCCGCGGGCACCGGAGATGTCGTTCATGAGCGGGGCCGCGCTCGATGTGTTCGACATGGCCTGTTTCGTCACCCGTTCGGGCTATACCGGAGAAGACGGGTTCGAGATCTCCGTGCCGGCCGACGCGGCCGAGCATGTGGCGCGGCGGTTGCTGGCCCGTGCAGAGGTAGCGCCGATCGGCCTCGGCGCACGCGATACTCTGCGCCTTGAAGCGGGCCTGTGCCTGTATGGCAACGACATCGACGAGACCACGACGCCGGTCCAGGCGGGTCTGACCTGGGCCATCCAGAAGGTCCGTCGGCGCGACGGCGCGCGGGAACTGGGATATCCGGGGGCCGAGATCATCGATGCGGAGATGCGCGACGGTCCCGCCCGCCGGCGAGTCGGTCTGCGGCCCGAGGGCCGGGCACCGGTGCGCGACGGCGCCGAACTGACCGACGTGTCCGGAGCGGTCGTCGGTCGCGTGACCAGCGGCGGTTTCGGCCCGACGGTGGCCGGACCGGTGGCGATGGGCTACGTCGCGGCCGGCTATGCTGCCGAGGGAACGCCGCTCAACGCGATGGTGCGGGGCAAGGCCCTGCCGTTGTCAGTGGTGCCGATGCCGTTTGTCGCCCATCGTTATTATCGCGGATAGCGGACGATATTATCGCGGACAGCGGACAATCGACCGGCCAGGACGCTGGCCACGCAAATCTGGAGCAAGCGATCATGAGCAAGGAGCGGCCGACACTGAGCGAGCTGAAAATGCGGGACGATTTCGTCCGCCGGCATATCGGCCCGGGCGAACCCCAGATCGCCGAGATGCTGAAGCTGCTGGAACTGAAATCTCTTGACGAGTTGGTTGACAAGGCGATCCCTGCGACCATCCGGTCGGACGACCAGCCGCTGGCGCTGCCGGAGCCACAGACCGAGCGCGAGATTCATTCCCTGCTGCGCGGTATTGCCGGTCGCAATCTTGTGTTCACCTCGATGATCGGAATGGGCTACTACGGCACCATCATGCCGCCCGTAATCCAGCGCAACGTGCTGGAAAACCCAGGCTGGTATACCGCCTATACGCCCTACCAGGCAGAAGTCAGCCAGGGAAGGCTGGAGGTCCTCCTTCAGTTCCAGCAAATGGTCATGGATCTGACGGGTATGGATCTCGCCAACGCCTCGCTGCTCGACGAGGGGACGGCGGCGGCGGAAGCGATGACGATGTCGCACCGCATCGCCAAGAACGGGTCCGACGTGTTCTTCGTCGACGCAGCATGTCATCCGCAGACGATCGCGGTCGTGCGGACGCGCGCACGGCCCCTCGGGCTTGAGGTCGTGGTGGGCGATCCGGGTGTCGAGCTGGAGCGGCACGAGGTCTTCGGTGTGCTTTTACAGTATCCCGGAACCTATGGTGAAATCAAAGACCTACGTCCGATTATCGAGAAGGCGCATGAACAGAAGGCGCTGGCGACGGTGGCCTCCGATCTGCTGGCGCTCGTTCTGCTGACGCCGCCGGGTGAGCTGGGGGCCGACATCGTGGTCGGCAACTCCCAACGGTTCGGTGTGCCGATGGGCTATGGCGGACCGCATGCCGCCTTCTTCGCGACGCGCGACGAGTACAAGCGGCAGACCCCGGGCCGGATCATCGGCGTGTCCGTTGATTCCGCCGGCAACCGCGCCTTGCGTATGGCGATGCAGACGCGCGAGCAGCATATCCGCCGCGAGAAGGCGACCAGCAACATCTGCACCGCGCAGGTGCTGCTGGCCATGCTGGCGGCGCTGTACGCGGTCTACCACGGCCCGGACGGGCTCAAGCGGATCGCCCAGCGGGTGCATCGGCTGACTGCGATCTCGGCCGAGGGCCTGCGGCGGCTCGGGTTCGAGCTCGCCTCTGAGTCCTTCTTCGACACGATCACTCTCGTACTGCCTGGGCGGGCGCGGCGGATTGCCGCGCGGGCGCGCGAGTCCAACATCAATCTGCGCGTTATCGACGCCGACCGTCTGGGCATATCCTTCGACGAGACGACGCAGCGCAAGGATGTCATTGCTCTGTGGCAGGTGTTCTCGTCGCGGGCGGACGACCTGCTCGAGCTGGACGCACTCGACCGCGAGGCCGGCGACGGCATTCCCGAAGCGCTCGTGCGGACCAGCGATTTCCTCTCCCATCCCGTCTTCCGGCTCTACCACTCCGAGACCGAGATGATGCGCTACCTGCGCTTCCTGTCGGCCAAGGATATTGCGCTCGATCGATCGATGATTCCACTCGGCTCATGCACGATGAAGCTGAACGCGGCCAGCGAGATGATCCCCATTTCGTGGCGTGAATTCACCCATGTCCACCCATTCGCGCCGCTCGACCAGACCCAGGGCTATCAGCGGCTGTTCGAGGAACTCGAGGCGATGCTGTGCGAGATCACCGGGTTCGACGCAGTCTCCCTGCAGCCGAACGCCGGCAGCCAGGGTGAGTATGCGGGCCTGCTGGTGATCCGCAAATACCTGGAAAGCAAGGGCGAGGTCGGGCGCAACGTGTGCCTGATCCCGGCCTCCGCGCACGGCACCAACCCCGCCAGCGCGACGATGGCCGGACTTCGTGTGGTGGTGGTGAAGTCCGACGAGCGGGGCAACGTCGACATGGACGACTTGCGCGAGAAGGCCGGCCAGCACGCCGCCGAGCTCGCCGCCCTGATGATCACCTATCCGTCGACGCACGGCGTCTACGAGGAAACCATCGTCGATATCTGCCAGCTTATTCACGATCACGGGGGGCAGGTCTACATGGACGGCGCCAACCTCAATGCCATGGTCGGTATTTCCCGGCCGGCACGGATTGGCGCCGACGTCATGCACATGAACCTGCACAAGACGTTCGCCATCCCGCACGGCGGTGGTGGGCCGGGGATGGGGCCGATCGGTGTGGCGGCGCATCTCGCGCCGTTTCTGCCCGACCACCCCATCGTCGACGGTGTCAACCCGGCGGCGAGTAGCAGCGATACGATCGGGGCGGTATCGGCGGCGCCGTGGGGCTCGGCCAGCATCCTGCCGATCAGCTGGACCTATATCCGCCTGATGGGCGCCGAGGGACTGAAGCGGGCGACTCAGGTCGCGGTGCTGAATGCCAACTACGTGGCGAAGCGGCTCGACCCGCATTACCCGGTGCTGTACACCGGCAAGAACGGGCTCGTGGCCCACGAATGCATCATTGACCTGCGGCCGCTGAAGGAGGCGAGTGGCATCACCGTCGAGGACGTGGCCAAGCGCCTGGTCGACTATGGGTTTCACGCCCCCACCATGTCGTTCCCCGTTCCCGACACGCTGATGATCGAGCCGACCGAGAGTGAGGCGAAGCAGGAACTCGACCGGTTGTGCGACGCGCTGATCGCTATTCGCGAGGAAGCCGCCGAGGTCGAGTCGGCGCAGGCCGACCCCGAGAACAATGTCCTGCGCAATGCACCACACACCCATCGCCTGCTGCTCGAAGGCGACTGGTCCCGGCCCTATTCCAAGGAACGGGCCTATTTCCCCCTGCACACGCTGCGCGAGGACAAGTACTGGCCGCCGGTCGGGCGGGTCGACAACGTCTATGGCGACCGGAATCTCGTGTGCAACTGCCCGCCGATGGAGGCATATGGCGAGGCGGCGGAGTAGGGGCGACCAGGATCGGCATACTCGTTGAGGCTAACCCTGACGGAGTATTTTGCGCCGCAAAAAAACACCCGGGGAATGGTTGGAACCATTCCCCGGTTAGTTTTGGCGGGTAAGAGAGGGTTAGAGGAGTTCTTTTTACGCTTTGATTCGTGTAGGAACATTGATCCAGATCAATTCCCGTAATGCATTTATGGTTTTTTGCCGGATCCGCTGCGGCGGGGTGTCGCAGAGCTTGCTTGCGGCGCCGCGCCGGGGGTCGCGCCGGGCCGAGAAATGGTAACGGAGGACCGGTTTATGGACGAACGGTTTCTCGGATCATGGCGAATCGTCTCATGGGAGAACCGGGACGACGGCGACCACGTCAGCCACCCCGTCGGCCGCGCGCCGAAGGGTCTGCTGCATTATGCGGCGGACGGCCACATGTTCGTCCACATCATGCGGGCCGACCGCGCCGCGCTCTTCACCGCCGCGTTGTTCGGCGGCGGCATCGCGGAGCAGGGCGCCGCCTTTGCCAGCCATGTCGCCTATGCCGGCCGCTGGGAGGTGCATGGCGGCGACGTGATCCATCGGCTCGAAATCGCCTCCGTACCCAACTGGGTCGGCGGCGAGCAGGTGCGGCGCTTCGAGTTCCTCGACGGCGACCGCCTGCGACTCAGCGCTCCGATGGAATTCGGCGGCAAGACCGTGATGGCCAGCGTGATCTGGCGGCGGGCATGACGGACGAACACAGCCTGCGCAGCAGCGGGATTCAGAAAGCGATGACCTGACGCGGGGTATGAGCGATCCGATTGGCGGCGAACATTGTAGCAGACCCGTGTCGGATGGCGCAGACTGTTGCGAATAACGGTAACTGTCACATAACGGAATGACACGCATGGGCGAGGGATGGCTGAAATCGGTACCGGTGCTGGACCACTTTGCACAGGTCGCCGATCCGTCCCGCTTTGCGCCGTTACCAGACGACTGGGTGATCGGTATATCCGATGTCGTGGACTCGACAAGCGCGATCGCCACCGGCCGCTACAAGGCGGTAAATCTCGCCGGCGCCGGGACGATCAGCGCCGTTGCCAACGCGCTCGACGGCAAGCTCTGCCTGTTCGTCTTCGGTGGCGACGGTGCTCGCGTTGCCGTGCCACCCGAACAGGCGCCGGTCGCCGCCGATGCACTGTGCCGCGTCGCCAAGTGGGCCGACCGTGAATTGAACCTCCAGTTGCGTGTCGGCATCACGACTGTGGCCGAGATTCGAGTTGCCGGCTTTGACGCACGGGCGGCCTTCTGGCAAGCCTCCGAACATGTGCGCTACGCCATGTTCACCGGCGGCGGCCTGGAATGGGCCGAAGCGCAACTGAAACGCGGTGACATCGGTCTTGCGCCGTCGGCGGCGGCCGACGAACCGGATCTCACCGGCTTGTCATGCCAGTGGGGACCGATCCGGCCACGGCACGGCATGATTCTGTCTTTGATCGTCAAGCAGGCGCCCAACGCGTCTGCGGAGCGCTTTTCCGAGATCGCTGCCCGCGTCATAGCGGTTATCGAGGAGGCTGCAGACATGAACCCTGTGTCGATGGCCGGACCGGACGTGCGTTGGCCAGCCGCCGCCATGGACCTGCAGACGCGCGTAGCCCGCAAAGGACTGCCGCGTTGGCGCCGAGCGTTGCACGTTTTGGCAACCGCAACGTTGGCTTGGCTGTTGTTCCGGTTCGGCATCCGAATCGGCCGTTTCAATCCCGACCGCTACCGTCGCGAGATAGCCGTCAACACGGATTTCCGCAAATTCGACGATGGCCTGATGATGACGGTGGATTGCTCGCCACGAACGGCCGCGTGTTTGCGGGCAGTTCTCGACGCGGCGGCCGCCGAAGGCATCGTCCGTTATGGACTACACATTCAGGACGCAGCGCTGATGACCTGCATTGTGCCCTCTGTCGTGGCTCCGGATCATATGCACTTCGTCGATGGCGCTGGCGGCGGGTACGCAGAAGCCGCCCGCCAGCTTCGCCAGTGAGCGTAGCGCAAGGATATCCTCAGGGCCGGTCGAGCGGACGCCGCTGACCAATTTTGACGTCGTCGCGATGTGTTTGGGGTTTGCCGACGGGGCCGGCTTGGCTATACCATCCGCGACGCAGCGCGTGGGACATCCGGGCGACGGCGGCCGGGTGGCCTGATCGCTCCGCCCCCGCTGCGCGGGCATTTAATGGAACGGGACGCCATGCTTCATCTTGACATCGACACGGGGAACGCAAGGACCGGCAATGCCAAGCTGCTGACCTGGATCGACGAGATGGCGGCCCTGTGCAGGCCGGACTCCATTCATTGGTGCAACGGATCACAGGCGGAGTACGACCGGTTGTGTGACGAGATGGTCCGAAGCGGGACGCTGATTCGGCTCAACCCGGAGAAGCGTCCGGGCAGTTTCCTTGCCCGCTCGGACCCGGACGACGTCGCGCGGGTGGAAGACCGCACCTTCATCTGCTCGCGCGACCGGGACGAAGCGGGCCCCAGCAACAACTGGGCCGATCCGGACGAGATGCGGCGGACCCTTGCGGGCCTGTTCGATGGCTGCATGCGCGGCCGGACCATGTATGTCTGCCCGTTCAGCATGGGACCCCTGGGCTCGCCGATCGCTCATATCGGCGTGCAGATCACCGACTCGCCCTACGCTGCCGTCAACATGCGCATCATGACCCGGATGGGCGATCAGGTGCTCGACGTGCTCGGCGACGACGGCGAATTCGTGCCGTGCCTGCATTCAGTCGGGGCGCCGCTGGCGGCGGGGCAGCCGGATGTGCCATGGCCGTGCAATCAGGCCAAGTACATCGTCCATTTCCCCGAGGAGCGCACCATCTGGTCTTTCGGCTCCGGTTACGGCGGCAACGCGCTCCTCGGCAAGAAG
>CAYFYY010000110.1:0-12889 GCA_964347475.1 uncultured Flavobacteriales bacterium | reverse complement strand
GATCTCCGGGTGCATGGGACAGGTGTATTTGGTCCCCGCAGGCAGGGCCGCGCCCGTCACCTTGCGGCCTTCGGGAACGAAGTTTCCCGGATCGGCGGCGAACTTGTCGTGACACCGCTGCGAGCAGAAATGATAAGTCGTATCCTCATGCACGCAGCTCGGCTTGCCCGCGTCGAGCGGCACATTCATGCCGCACACCGGATCCCTGGCCGTTGCCGCCCCCGCCGAGACTGCCGCATGATCGTGATGTTGATCGTGATCGTGATGATGATGATTGTTCATCGGCTGACTCCGTCTGCCCTACTCTCACTTCCGCATAATTGCCCGGATCCGAGCGTCCGGTGACCCGATTCCGCGACCGCCTGGCTGGCCCACCGCCGCCGCAACGTCGTCAGGGCTCTCGTTCCGCCCGATGTCGGCTCGCTCGCTTTCACGGCGCGCGCTCCCGCTCTCGGGATGGCACGGACCCCGTTGCATCCTCGTCCCGAACGCCGCATCGACACCACACGCAACTGCAATCGACATGGTCACAGCTCGGGTCGGCGAGCGACACGCGGTATCGCCGATATGCGATCGGATAGACAACGCGTGTCAGAATCGATGGACGATACAGCCGCCGCAGCTTCGTCGCCGGGTCCGAACGGCTCAGGTCACGAAGGACCCAGCGCCACCCGCGGTCGCCCAAGCTACTGAAGATGAACCGGTTGCTTACGCCGGTTCGCAGGAGCGGCATCAGTTCCGTATGCCAAAGCTGCGTATAGTCGACCCCTTCGATCAGGCTGCGGGCAGCAAGAATGCCGGAGCGCAGCGCATAACGCATGCCGAAGCCGGCAAGGGCATCCTGAAAGCCCGCCTGCTCGCCGACCGCAAGATGCCCGCCCTGCACCGCGGTGCGGGGGAGGCGGAAGTTGGCGTATCCCCCGAACGCCTCGGGGTTGCGCATCTCGAGCCCTACGTGTTCGGTGAAGAATTCGACCGTGCGCTGGACGTATTCGGCCTGGCGCTTGAATCCCGTGAACATGCAGCTCGCAACCGTCCCCCGGCCCCTGTGGATGAGGAGGTAGGCGTAGCCAAGGGGAGCCAGCGCACTCTTGAATGCGATCCAGTTTCCGTCCGGCTGGTTCGTTTCGAACACATATCCCGCGGCGATGGCGTCAGCGGTTCGCGGACCGATGGCCAGAACCGCCGGACCGTGGGCCGTGCTGGCGCGATCGCCGAAGCGCACTTCGGCGCCAGCTGCGATCGCCTGCTTCAGCAGCCCGAAATCGAGACTTTTGCCGTCGCTGCCCCGGTGCACGAGGTAATAGAGCGGCCGGTCGCTGCGGATCGGATAGGCCTGGTCCCAGGCATCGAAGGCCACGCCGCTGCGGACGGGGTGACAGTCGAAATTCACCTCGATCCCCGATGTCCGCAGCTCATCAAGGGTATCGCGGCGATCGCTCCAGTTCTCCAGGCCCTGGAAGTCCCCGTGGAACCGGCTCCCCACCGTTCGATGCCATTCGCGGACGACGACGCGCCGGCCGGCGCGGGCAAGAACGATCGCACAGGCGAGTCCCGCCGGACCGGCGCCGACGACGGTGATAGGGCTGTCGGCTGTCGATCCGCTGTATGTGTCCAGGTGCAGGACGGTCATGCCGCACTCCCTGCCTGCTCGGGTGGCCTCCGGCTCTCGGCCACGACTTTCTGAAACAGGCCGCCGAAACAGGTTTCCTTGCGCCAGCAGAAGCGGTCGGGTGCGCTCGCCAGGCTGCGAATTTCGCGCCGCCACATCGTTTTGGCGAACGGCTCAAGACGATCGAATACGAAGCCGGTTATTGCTTTGAGCGGGTGCCGGGCGGATGGCAGGTGATAGTCGACGAACACGACCTTGCCGCCCGCCCGAACGCTGCCCAGCAGGACATCGACAACCTTGCACTTATAAGGATCCGGAAGCTCGTGCAGCAGAAAGAAACAGCATACGGCATCGTAAGGCCCGCCACCCGCAGCGGCGGCATCGGCGACACGCGCACGAACGTTGGCAAACTTGTATAGCTTGCGCCGGCAGTTCTCGACCTGGATGGGGGCGATGTCGACGATGTCGAGCCGGCCGTCATTGCCGACCCGCCGTGCAAGGTCGAGAGAGAACCGGCCGTATACGCAGGCGGCCTGCAGAACGCTTTGGCCCGCCTCGATCTCGACGAAGGCCACCCGCGCGAGCCGCCCGGCATTGCCCCACAGGATCGCCCAGACAACGGCCGTATGGTCGAACACCCGCAGGCTCCAGGGCCTCAGATAGGCCCAGGCATAGGTCTGCACGAGATACGCCGGAAGCTCGGGAATCTTCGTATCGGACCGGGCAGACGGCAGTTCGGCGAGCAACTGGGTCATGTGTCTCGTCCTTCCAGCTGCGCCGCCGGCAAGCCTTCAATGCCCCAACCGGCACCGAGCCCGACTGCCGTGCCGTAGATCGATTCGAACAGCTCCTCACAGGCGCGGTCCCGGAGTTCCCGCAGCCTCTCGATCGCTTCGGCAGTCTGGTCGACGAGCTCCCGTTCCGCACCGATCAGCGGATGCTCGCCGGACAGCGCCGCGCGATTCCCGGCCACCGCATCGGCAAGGATGGCAACGCCGCGCATCCAGGGATTGAATTCCTCCGAAAACAGGTACCGGCTGGTGCGCATCGGGTGCAGCCATTTCATCAACTCGGCCGACCACGGATTGGCGGCGGCCTGGACCCACGGACTGACCAACGTCCTGTAGACTGACTCATTGAGTTCGGATGCGGCCCGCACCCGCTCGAACGCACTGTCCTCCTTTGGATATAGGAGATCCTCGACCTGACGTTCCTCGAAGACCACAGCATATCGCGGCTGGCGGCAGTCGGGATCATCGCCGGCATTCCCGATCTTCATCTCGTAGAGGCCCGGCTTCAGGGCCTCGATCTCGTTCAGGCTCTCCAGAATGGCCGTGTGTTCGACCCGCGCCACATCGGCCGAGACAAAGATCCCGAGATGGCCAACATGGGGGTTGATCAGGTAGACGATCCTTTGCCCTGCCCGCTTGAGATCGTCCGTGTCCTTGTAGACCGCGGGTATCCAGCCGAGCGCCTGGTGCGGCGGGGTGATGTTGTCGCCGTAGGAGGCGAAGATCACGAGCGGATTGCGGATACGCCGCAAGTCGGCCATGCACCCCTCGCAGATGCGGAACTCTCCTTTCTCCAGCTTGTTGCCGATGAACAGGTTCTCGACGATCGCGACGATCTCCTCGCGGCTCAGGAAATGGAAGCCGTTCCACCAGCGCTCGAATTCGAGGAACCGGTCGCGTTCGGTGTCGATTCGGGTGAACAGGCGGGCATATTTCTCCCAGATCGCCTTCTCCGGCTTCAGGTTCTCGAAGTTCTGGGCAAGCCAGGCGCCGTCGAAGCGGCCATCGCCGAGGTCGGACAGAAAATGCGCAAGCCAGACGCCGCCCAGAAGGCCACCGGCCACGCGCATCGGGTTCACGCCCGGCTCGCCGGCCCAATAGGAGAGTGGGGAGCCGTTGAGCACAGCGGGCCCCACGAGACCCACGCAGTCTGCCGACAGCAGCGTGACCGCCCAGCCGGCCTGGCAGTTGCCGTAGAGCACCGGCGGCGTGCCGGGATGACGCCGCGCCACCTCCGCCACGAAGCGCCGCAGTGCGTGGTGGACGTCGGCCAGGGTCTGGCCGGGCGCCGGCTCCGGGAAGAACACCACGAAGTAGGTAGGATGGCCTTCACGCAACGCAATGCCGACCTCGGAATCCTGTTTGAAACCGCCGATGCCGGGCCCGTGCCCGGCCCGCGGGTCGACGACGATCACCGGCGGCGTGTTCGGGTTGACGCAGTCGTCCCAACAATCGTCGCCGACTTCGGTGATGCGCAGCAGGGCATAATTCGCGGGATGCTCGAAGCGCCGCGCGTCGAGGATCGTCTCATACTTGAAGTCGAGCAGCGGCGGCAGGCCGGCGCGCTCGTGCTCCAGCATGTTGTCGGCGCGCCGCCGCAGCGCGTCCCAAAACAGGACCGTGCGCTGCCAGACGTCCAGCCCGTAGCGCTGCATGTCGCGCATGGCGGCGGCAGCATCGGGCCGGCTTGGCGAGCTTGCCGTAATGACCAAGTCTCGGCGAGCGCTTCGGCCGGTCGGCTGGCCCCGCGATTTTGGCTCGCCAGGTTCATACAGTCGGCGACGTGCCCTGTTTGTCTCGTGAATCGCAGTCATTCCGATCTCGCATGCCCCTCCAGATCAACGCGCTGCCGTGCCCGCGACCTGGTGTTGAAGGGTTTCTTGGACCATGATCAACAGAGCCCTAACCGCTCTTCCTGAAGCCGCGCCTCTGGTGCTGATCCATTGCCAGCACTAGCAGGGCCAAATTCGCGGTGGTCGTGTTCGAGCATCCGGCAGTCACAGTGCCGTCCTTCCACAACACCGACACCGCCACAGCCTCGATGCGCTCCAGGTTGTCCAGGCCCGACGCGAAAATCTCCGCGACGGTCGTGCCATGCAGGCTTCGGATTTCGGTCATTCGGAGTTCCGTTCGCACCCGTGGTCCAAGGCAGTCGTGTGGCCACCTACCGCACATCACGTGACAAGCGCTGCCACTTCCTCGCCTGGCTCATGCAAACCGTCCTGCAAAGAAGTTGTAGATCGGCCCGATAATAAGCGCCGCGTACCAGCCATACGCGAAGGACTCTGCGAGCCCCAAGAGAAAGCCGGGGAGGGTGAGCCACGTGAATCCCGGCAACAGCGGCGCCCATACGGGGCTCATCGCCTGGGCCGGGAACCAGAGGTCGAAGAGAACGCACAGCACGAAGGTCAGCGCCAGAAACGACCCGAGGCTCATGCCCAGGGCCACGATCGGGATGCGCGAAACGCTGCGCGGCGCCACCGGCGCGTCGAACCGCGTTGGGTATTCGGTCATGTAGCTGACATCAGGCATGGGAGTGCTCCGATTTCGTTTCGTTGGCATCGCCGCCGCCAATATACGTGTCGGGTGCAGCCTCGAAGATCTCGCGGCATTCGCGCGAGCAGAAGTAATGGACATTGCCGGCGTGCACGCTGGACTTTGCGCCGTCGGGCGTGACCGTCTTGCCGCACACGGGATCGACATCCTGCGATGGCGGTATCCAGCGCAGTTGAGGTCTGGCATCGTTCGCGGGTTCGTTCGAAGGCGAGTCGTTGCCGTGCCTGCCGTGGCCGTGCCCGCGTCCCATCATGTGGGCACCGCAGCCAAAGCGCATCATCAGGAAGATGAGCGCACCCCAAAATAGCATAGTGAAAAGTGTTCCCATTGCGATTCCCTCCTAGGCAGCTATTGCTGGGGCGCGACGGATACGTTCATCCTCACCGCCCCTCCGCGCAGGCACATCCCCAATCCGGGCCGCCGTTCATGTCATGTGCCTGCGAACCGAAGTGACGTTCGGTCCCGGGGTCGGCTTGTTCACCGCTGCCACTTTTGCCGGTGCGCAGGCGCAACAGCGCCGATTCGAAGATCCGTTCGAGAAACCGAACCTGTCGCCGTGCAAGCGCCTGGGCATCCCGCCCTGGCGCCGAGTGCCCACCGGCGTCGGCGGCAGCTTCGACACCGACGTCGGTATGGACCGGGGTGACGATGGCCGTATCGATGTCGTCGAGGACCGACTGGAGGCTCCAAATCAGTGATTCAACCTTGCAAAGGCGTGCCGCAATGACCGCTTCATTTTCCATACCGCGATACCGCAGGATCGCCGGAAGCCTAGCGTGATTGTGGTCAACGCCTGACATGCCCGACGCAGCTCTGACGTCGTGATCGGCCGTGCATACGCACGCGCTGCACAGACAATTCTTCTGACTCATGACATCTCCGTTGTGTCGTCGATTCATGGCATTGGGGGTTGGACCGACCTGGCCGTTCCCGGATTCCCGGTCGCCCGACCGCGATCGTGCCGCCCGGACCAGCTCCTCGATCTCTTTTCTGGTCACGCCATCGCGCGCCATGACCTTTTGAACGACGGGATCGGAAAGCATTTCCGAAACCGTTGGTTCCCGAATCGGCAGTGTGGGGTCAGGTCCTCCCGTCATGACAGATCCCGCTTCCGTTCGAGATATTCGCCGCGGTCGATCTCGCCGCGCGCATAGCGGGCATCGAGCAGGGCTCTTGCAGGGTATTCCCGTTCGACCCCGGCCCGCTTTGACGAGCGGATCAGGACAACGGCGGAGAAGACGAGCAACCCGATCAGCGCCAGCCAGAAGAGCCCGTGAAGGCCCATTGTCCAGTACCATCCGGTGTAATCCCACCAGTACTCGGGGTTCTTGGCCACGCCAACGAGGACGAGCTCGGCTGCATCAGGCATTTTCAAACTCCTTGTGTACACTGTTGACTCGGCCGGATTCCGATCCGGCCTGTTCAAGTTGTTCGCGACATGCGGCATTCCGGTGTGGCGGCGGTCCGCCGTGCCGGGTTTCGGACCCGCCGGCACGAACGCCATTACGGTCTTCCCTGTTGCTGCTCTCGTGCTCGCTGACCTCGGCACAGAATTCACACGTCCTGCCGCCGTCGCATCGGCGCAGCGACCGCCGCCCGAAAAACATGCCAACGGCCATCCCTGCCATTGCGAGCAAGATGACGACAACGCTTGTCAGGAAGAACTTCATGACCGCATCTCGATCTGCATTGGGTCAATGACCCTTACGCCGAACCTGAAGATAGGCACCGGCTGTAACGCCTTGATCACCGGCGAGGCGGTATTTGGTAACGCCCAATCACAATCCCTCCGCCTGTTACCGTCCGTTACAGATTTTCCGAGGGCTCTTATTGCATGAGGTCGCCATTCTCATCCGGCGACGGACACGGGCGACGGCACACGAGCCCGCATCGAGTGCAATGCGCCCACGACCACTCGTTCGTCGGGGCTGGCCTGGTCCACAAGTCCGGTAGGAACGATCCGACCTACTCTTCCCCGCCCGAACTTGCCCCGTCGGATTTCGCATCCACCGCTCTTCGGCTCTCCGTGATGGCTTCCAGATCGGCCATCGCGAGCCGGATATTCTGCCTCAGCATTTCGAGCCACGGCGCATCCGGCGGGGAGTCCCGCTCGAGGTCACGCCAAATCTCGATCGCCTCGGCAATATCGTCGGGACGTCGGGCAAGGGCGGCGCCCATATAGAACCGCGCCTTCACGTTCTGCGGATCGGCCGCCAGGGCGGCGGCAAACATATTTTCGGCTTTTCTGGACACGGTTCCCTGGGCGACGTGGACCAGCGCCTCGGCGTGATCGACGGCCGCCCTGGCCGCGTCGGGCCGCAGCTCGTGCACCCGCGCGAAAGCGTCCGCACTCTCCGTGAAACGCCCGAACGCCCTGTGCAGGCGTCCAAGTACTGCCCAACCCTCGGCGTCGCCGGGATCCTTTTCGAGCCGGGCCGCCAGGGTCTTCGAATACTCATCGAGTTGGTGGGCTTGTTCTGCAAACCGCAGCTCGTCTGTCCGTTGGGCGAGGGGCCGATCGGGCTGCCCAGGCATGCCCAAAAAGAAGTAGAGAGAGACAGCGCCGACGGTCAGTCCGAGTGTGATGGCGGCAGCGACGAACGTTCGTCCGATCGTTCCTATGCCCGATCCGAAGTCTTCGGTCGACACCTCCACCTGCCCCAGTCGACGCTCAATCTCGGCCCGCGATACCGCAACCTGCTTTTCGGTCAAGAGCCCGCGCGAATGCTCACGATCGAGCTCGTCGAGCTGTTCGCGAAAAATAGCTTTGATATGTTCGGTATGACTTGCCGTGTGCAGGTCGCGCCGGACGAACGGATACAAGAGGAGAACGGTGGCAGAAAGCGAGAGAATACCGGCAAAAACCATGAACATGCGAGTTGCCCTCCTTCCTTACGCGTCTTTCGCGGCCGACGTTCTACCTTGTGGCGGCGGCTCGACTGCACCTTCGTCAATCGGGTGCTGGCGACGGAAAAAGCTCACATACATCAGTCCGGTGATGCCGACGATGCCGAGCGGCGCCAACCACAGGACCAGCGTCTTTGCCTTGAAAGGTGGCTTGAGCAGGACCCAATCCCCGTAGCGGGCGACGACGAATTCGATCACCTCATCGTCGCTGTCCCCCGCGACGAGCCGCTCACGGACGATCACCCGAAGATCGCGCGCCAGCTCAGCCTCGGATTCGTCGATCGACTGATTCTGGCAGACGAGGCAGCGCAGCTGTTTGCTGATCACCCGGGCCCGTCCCTCGAGGACGGGGTCGGCGAGCATCTCGGACGGCTCCACGCTCCAGGCCGGCGCGCTCGCTCCCGCGAGCAGGAGGCCGATGGCGAGAGCTCGAATCATTGCGCGTATCATGGTGCTCAAGCTCCCGCCAACGGCGCCGCGGTCGACAGTCGTGCATGGCGCTTGGCCCTTGCTGCCGGCAGGTTGATGCGGCTTCGACGATCGGCCAGCGAAACGAGCGCCCCCAGCGCCATGACCAGCATTCCCGTCCAGAGCAACGGAACAACCGGCTTGTAATAGAGTCGAACGACCCAGCGGCCATCGCCGCTCGGCTCCCCGATGACGGCGTACAGATCGCTCAGCCCGCGCGTTTGAATGGCGGCCTCGGTGGTGGGGCGCTTCTGGACCAGGTACGTGCGGCGCTCCGGGTTGAGGCGCGTGATCTCCACCCCGTTCTTCGAGACGATGAAGCTGGCCCGAGTCGCCGCGTAGTTCGGCCCCTCCACCTCGGACACATCGCTGAGCACGAAATCATAGCCCGCAAGGCCGACGGTATCCCCAATTCCCATCACCAGAAGACGTTCGCCCTGCCATGCAGAGGCTCCGGCGATACCCGCGACCAGCACGGCAACGCCGAGATGGGCGAGCGTCATTCCGTAGGCAGCGCGGGGCAGGCGGCGGGCGCGACGCAGGCTCTCCATGGCGCTCGCCCGGAAGAGTTTGATCCGATCCGCGAAGTCGATGATTGTCGCCGCCAGCAGCCAGGTCGCCAGCGCGAAGCCTATGGCTCCGATCAGTTTGCCCACGGTCACCAGCCACCAGGTGATCAACGCGACGCCAAAGCTAACTGCGAACATGAACCGCAGCCTGCCGACAATCCCGGCAAGGTCATCCTTCCGCCAGCGCAGGAACGGCCCAAGCGCCATCACTACGACCATCGGGATCATGAGCGGAATGAACGTCGAGTTGAAATACGGCGGCCCTACCGAGATCTTCTCGCCGGTAACGACGTCTAGAAATAGCGGATAGAGTGTGCCTGTCAGGACCGTCGCCGTGGCGGCGCTCATCAGGCAGTTGTTCAGAAGAAGCGCACCTTCCCGGGAAATCGGCGCGAACAGGCTCCCCATCCGCAATGCCGGGGCGCGCAGTGCGAAGAGGCCGAGGGATCCCCCGAGCGCAGTCAGGATGAGCACCAGGATAAAGACGCCGCGCCCCGGGTCGCTGGCAAACGCGTGTACCGACGTGAGGACGCCGGAGCGGACCAGAAACGTGCCCAACAGACTCAGCGCGAAGGTCATGATCGCGAGGAGTACGGTCCAGCTCTTGAGGGTCTCGCGCTTCTCGACGACGATGACGGAATGAAGAAGTGCGGTGCCGGCGAGCCACGGCATGAACGAGGAGTTCTCGACCGGATCCCAGAACCACCAGCCTCCCCAGCCCAGCTCGTTATAGGCCCACCAGCTTCCCAGGCCGTTGCCCAACGTGAGGAAACTCCACGCCAGTAATGTCCACGGGCGCACGAACCGCGCCCAGGCGGCATCGACCCGGCCTTCAAGGAGTGCCGCAATCGCGAATGCGAAGACGACTGCAAATCCGACATAGCCCGCATACAGGAACGGCGGATGCAGGGCCAGCCCGTAATCCTGAAGAAGGGGGTTCAGGTCCTCCCCCTCCAGCGGCGCCTGCATGACGCGCAGGAACGGGTTCGAGGTGAAAAGAATGAATGCGAGGAAACCGAACCCGATCATCCCTTGTACGCTTACGACCTTGGCATGGAGGGCGGTCGGCAGGTTCCGCCCGAAATGCGCCACTAGAAATCCGAACAGGGCGAGCATGAGAACCCAAAGAAGCAGGGAGCCCTCATGGTTGCCCCATACTCCGGAAATCTTGAAGAAGAGGGGCTTGGCCGAATGCGAATTGCGGATCACGTTGAGAACCGAAAAATCCGAACCGACATACGCATAGGTCAGGGCAGCGAAGGCGATCGCTACGAGCACGAGCTGTGCCAACGCCGCCGGCCCGGCAACCGAAACAAGCCGGACATCGCCGCGCGCCGTGCCGAGCAGGGGCGTGACGCTTTGCACCAGCGCGACCAGCAGGGCCAGGACCAACGCGAAATGTCCGAATTCGACGACCATGGCTGCCCTCCGAATTGCTGTGATGGTTTAGAGGTTGCGAACCTTTGTTCTTTCGGGGCCGGGTTCTCAGGAATCGCCCGCGGTCAGGTCTCTGATCAGCGGCAGGATATTTCCGGTAAACTCGTCCTCGGTGAGGGCGCCGATATGCTTGTAGGCAATGCGCCCTTCACGATCGACGACGAAGGTTTCGGGGACTCCGTAGACGCCCCAGTCGATGCTTACGCGGCCGTCGAGATCGGCACCAATCCGCCTGTAGGGGTCGCCGAGCGAATCCAGCCAGTTGACGGCGTCGGCCGGCTTATCCTTGTAGTTGAGACCGTGCAGCGGCACCCCCGCCCGCGCTTCGACCGCCATGAGCAAAGCATGTTCCTTGCGGCATTCGGTGCACCAGGATGCCCAGACATTGACGACCGTGACCTCGCCCTTGAGGTCTGCGGACGACAGGCCCAGCGTGCGGCCCTGAACCGGCGGCAGGTCGAACTCGGGAACCGGACTGCCGATCAGGGCCGACGGAATCTCTCGTGGATTGAGCGTGAGGCCGATCGCCAAGGCAACGCCGACCACCGCCGCGATTATCAGCGGTACGAGATACGGCAGGCGGGAGGCAGGCCGCATAGAGCTTGATTTCGCTTCGGCGGGGACACTCAGGCCTTGTTCCGCGCTCATCGCTCATACTCCTCGCGTCGGTTCGGATCCCTACACAATCTGGCGACAGGACGCATGCCGTTCTCCGTAAGGCACAGGATCGTGTGACTAGCCGGTTTCTGTAACCGGCTGATCACCAGACGGACGGTTTTTCGTTACGGTTTGTGACGAACGCGGACGACGTTATGCTTTGTTACAAAATTGTCGTCACCTCGCGGCCCGGAAGGCGGATAATTGGCCCGTGATCACAGCATCCACTGAGAACCTGGGCCACATTCTGGTGGTCGATGACGATCGCGAAATACGCGATCTTTTGGGACGTTTTCTGACCAAGCACGGCTATTGCGTTACCGCAGTCGCGGACGGAAAGGCGATGAACCAGGTGGTGGCCGCCGACGATCATGTAGACTTGGTCATTCTGGACCTGATGCTGCCCGGGGAGGACGGCCTGTCGTTGTGCCGGGAACTGCGGGCCAACTCGCGCATTCCCATCGTCATGCTCACCATGATGGGGGAGGAGGCTGACCGGATCGTCGGCCTCGAGATGGGGGCCGACGACTACCTCCCCAAACCGTTCAACCCGCGCGAGTTGCTGGCACGCATAAAGGCCGTGCTCAGGCGCGCCCGGCGGGCACCGGCCGTGTCCACGGCCAACAGGCCGGCGATTCTCCGCTTCGCCGGTTGGAAACTCGACACGCATCATCGCCGCCTCGAGTCGCCCCGGGGACTTGTCACCGACCTGACGGCAGGCGAATACGATCTTCTGGTCGCTCTCGTTGAACACCCGCAAAGAGTGCTCAGCCGGGACCAACTTCTCGACATTACCCATGGCGACGCCGACGCGCCATTCGACCGGAGCGTGGATATGCGGATTAGCCGCCTGCGCCGCAAGATCGAGACGAACCCCAGGGAAGCGCAGTTGATCAAGACCGTCCGTGGCGGCGGGTATATCTTCACGGCGGTGGTAGAGGAATGTCCAGAGGATGAGGCGGCTGATACCTGATACCATCGTCGCCCGGACGCTTCTCGTCCTGATCATCGGGTTGACGGCATCGCACCTGCTGAGTGTCGGGCTGTATTTCACGGATCAGACGACCGCCTTCATGTTCGTTCGCGGACGGCATGTCGGGGACCGTATCCTCACGATCCAGCGCCTTACTGAAACCGCTTCGGACGCCGAACGGCAACGCATCGTGAATTTGTCGGACGATTCGGAACTCCATGTGTCCTGGAGCCGGCAAAGCGCGACGGACGACGGCCCCGCGGACGGTTGGAAGGAGGACTTCCGCCGCGGCATCCTCGCCGCGCATCTCGGCGAGGGGCATGCGCACGGTGTGCGGCTTCGCTTCGCCGACGCGATGACGATGGAGTCCTGGCGGGAACATGCCGAAGACATCCACAATGGCAAGGGCATCGGAGATGCGTTTCTGGTGTCCCTGCAACTGCCCGATGCGAGCTGGCTGAACTTCGCCGCGCCGGTCGAGGCGCCGCACCCATTCTGGACCGCGCGGTTTGCCGTCTCGATGGCAGTCATGCTGCTGGCGGTCGGCATCCTATCAGCCGTCGTGGTGCTCCATCTGACGCGGCCGATGTCGGTATTTGCCCGCGCGGCCCAGCGGCTCGGCGTTGACGTGAACGCGCCCCCGCTCATCGAAACTGGGCCGGCGGAGGTGCGACGGGCGGCAAGCGCCTTCAACGAGATGCAGGCGCGCATTCGCCGGTTCGTCGAAGACCGGACACAGATGGTGGCGGCGATCTCGCACGATCTCGGCACACCCATCACGCGTCTGCGATTGCGGACCGAATTCGTGGAGGACGAGGAGCAGCGCGCCAAGATGCTCGCCGATCTCGACGACATGGAAAAGATGGTTGCCTCCGCCTTGGCCTTCGCGCGGGACGAGGCGACCAGCGGCCGAGTTGCA
>CAYFYY010000109.1:0-12974 GCA_964347475.1 uncultured Flavobacteriales bacterium | reverse complement strand
CCGTATTCGTCCCAGACCTGCGGGACGGTCCAGTCGGCAGCCATGTGCGCATAGTCGCCGCGCAGCCCCTGGCCGGACTTCCACTCCGCCGCTTCCATCGGTGGGATCCTCTCCTACGCTTCGCCGCGCGTAACATATCACCGGCGGCGAAGAGAGATTCGCCTTGATTCCCCGAGTTTAATGGTCAGAATGGGGAATAACCGATAAATGTAGACGATTTTTGGTGAATATGGACGGAAACCTCCCGAAGATCGACGAATTCGGCCATCGCATCCTGCGCGAGATCCAGGCGGACGGGCGCGTCTCGGTGCTCGATCTCGCGAGGCGCGTCTCGCTGTCGCCGACCCCCTGCGCGCGGCGCCTCTCGCAGCTCGTCGAGTCCGGAATCATCGAAGGCTTCGGCGCGCGGGTCAGCCCGAAGGCCGTCGGCCTCGCCGTCGAGGTCATGGTCGAGGTCAAGCTGGAGCGCCACGCCAACGCCATCCCCGCCGATTTCCGGCGCCATATTCTGGCCCGCGAGGAGGTCGTCGCCTGCTTCGCGATGACGGGCGACACCGACTACCTGCTGCACGTCATGGTGCCCGACATCGACAGCCTCAACCGCTTCCTGATGGAGGTGCTGCTGAAGATCGAGGGCGTGCGCGACGTGCGCACCAGCCTCGTGCTGGAGGCTGTCAAGCGCCAGCAGACCGTGCCGGTCGGGCATCTGCGGTAATCACCGCCCGACATCCGCGATCAGCTTGGCGAGGCGCCGCAGCACCGGGCTTTCGCGGCGTTCTTCCAGGCAGACGACGAGTTCTGTGGCCTGGAGATCGGCGCCGTCGATCCGCGCGGTGGCGATGCGGGCGTCGGCGCCGAGCTCCGGCTCCTGCACCACGCCAAGGCCGAGCCCGGCGGCGACCGCCTCGCGCACCGCCTCGCGGCTGCCGATCTCGAGCGCAACGCGCGGCGCGATGTCGGCCCGCTCCAGGGCGGCTTCGAAGCTGCGTCGCGTGGCCGAGCCTTTCTCGCGCAGGATCAACGGCTTGTCCCGCAGTTCGGAGATGTCGATTGAACCCCGCCTCGCCCAGTCATGGCCCGCCGGCATCATCAGCACGATCGGATGGCGGCTGGCCGACAGCACCGCGAGGCGGTCGTCCATGCGGTATTCGCTCAAGAGCCCGAACTCGGCCTCGTAGTCCAGCAGCGCCTGCACCACCTCCTCGGAATTGCCGATCGAGACGACGATCTCGAGGCCCGGCAACTCGTCGCGGAGGGCGCCGATCAGCGGCATGACGTGGAACGGCCCGTCGGCGGCGATGGCGATGCGGCCGCGCTCAAGGCCGCCCTCGGCGCGCAGGAACTCCTCGGCCTCGCGCTCGACGCTGAAATAGCGCTGGGCGATCGTGTACAGCTCCTCGCCGGCGCGGGTCAGCGTCACCCGCCGGCCGCGGCGGTCGAACAGGGCGACGCGATAGCCGTCCTCCAGCGCCTTGACCTGCACGGTCAGGGTCGGTTGCGTGACGCCCAGCGCGCGGGCGGCGGCCGAGAATCCGCCCGCCCGGGCGACCGCGTGAAAGGCCTTGAGCTGCGCGTGGTTCATGGTCTTGATTATAGATCATATCTATAAAAGCTATAAAACGAATTAATTTTACAAATATCAAATTGCAGCGCAGGGTCCGTGTCGTTCGTATCGAACGCCGTTGCGGAGGACCGCATTCATGAGCGACAGCCTGCACGCCGCCGGCCGCGCCGCGCGCACCGGCAACGACGAGTTCCTGCTCACCCCCGGACCGCTGACCACCTCGCTCTCGGTCAAGCAGGCGATGCTGCGCGACTGGGGCAGCCGTGACAGGCAGTTCATCGCGCTCAACGCCCGCATCCGCGAGCGCCTGGTGGCGATCGCCGGCGGCGAGCGCACTCACGTCTGCGTGCCGGTGCAGGGCTCCGGCACCTTCGCCGTCGAGGCGACGCTGGGCACGCTCGTGCCGCGCGACGGCCGGCTGCTGGTGCTGGTCAACGGCGCCTACGGCGAGCGCATGATGAAGATCGCCAAGTATCTCGGCCGCCCGGCGATCGCGCTGAGCTGCGCCGAGGACCGCGCGCCGGACCTCGGCTCGCTCGAGGCCCTGCTGGCCGAGGATCCGGCGATCACCCATGTCGCCGCGGTCCATTGCGAGACCACGAGCGGGATCCTCAACCCGATCGAGAGGATCGCGGAGATCGTCGCGAAGCACGGCCGCGGCCTGGTCATCGACGCGATGAGCGCCTTTGGCGCGCTCCCGCTGGACGTCCGGACGGTGCCCTGCGACGCCATCGTCGCTTCGTCGAACAAGTGCTTCGAGGGCGCGCCGGGCATGGCCTACGCCATCCTGCGCCAATCGGTGCTGGAATCTTGTGAGGGCAATTCCCACTCGCTGTCGCTCGACCTCTACGACCAGTGGCGGGCGATGGAGGGCAACGGGCAGTGGCGCTTCACGCCGCCGACCCATGTGCTGGCGGCCTTCGACCGGGCGCTCGCCGAGTTCGAGGCGGAGGGCGGCGTCGCCGGCCGCAACGCCCGCTATAGGGAGAACTGCCGGGTGCTGGTCGACGGCATGCGCGCGCTCGGCTTCGAGACGCTGCTGCCGGACGCGCTGCAGGCGCCGATCATCGTCACCTTCCGCATGCCGGCCGACCCGAAGTTCGACTTCGCCGATTTTTACGACCGCCTGGCGGCGCAGGGCTACGTCATCTACCCCGGCAAACTGACCGTCGCGCCCACTTTTCGCATCGGCTGCATCGGCCAGCTGGTCAAGGAGGATCTGGAGGCCGCGCTGGCGGTGATCCGCGGGACGCTCGAGGCGATGGGTGTGACGCACGGCGCCCCCGCCGCGGCCTGACCGAACTCATGGAACGCGTTCACGACAAGGAGATGCCATTATGACGTCCGATTACCAGTTCACCCGCAGCTATCGCGGCAAGGTCAAGGCGGTGATCCTCGACTGGAGCGGCACCGTCGCCGACGCCTATGTGCTGGCGCCGGCGGTGGTGTTCGTCGAGGTCTTCAGGAAGCAGGGGGTCGAGGTCTCGATGACCGAGGCGCGCGGCCCGATGGGGCTGCGCAAGGACCTGCACATCAAGGCGATGACCGAGATGCCCGAGATCCGCGAGCGCTGGAAGGGGATCCACGGCAGCGACCCGGACCAGGGCGACGTCGACCGCATGTTCGCCGACTTCGTGCCGATGCAGCTGGAGTGCCTCAGGCAATACACGGCGGTGCTGCCGGGCGTCGCCGAGGCGGTGCAGAAGATGCAGAAGGACGGCATCAAGATCGGCAGCACCACCGGCTTCGTGCGCAGCATGGTCGACATCCTCGAGGAGGACGCGAAGAAGCAGGGCTACGTACCGGACGCGTCGGTGGCCGGCGACGAGGTCATAAACGGGGCCCGGCCGAAGCCGTTCATGGTCTACAAGAACCTCGACATGCTCGACGTCCACCCGATCCAGTCGGTGGTCAAGGTCGACGATACCGTCTCCGGCGTCGGCGAGGCGCTGGAGGCCGGCTGCTGGGGCGTCGGCGTGTCGCGCTACAGCAACTACATGGATATCAATTCGCTCGATGAGGCCGACCGGCTGCCGGCGGCGGAAATCGAGCGTCGGCACGAGAAGACCCGCGACATCCTGCGCAAGGCCGGCGCCCATTACGTCATCGACTCGGTCGCCGACCTGCCGCCGGTGATCGACGACATCAACGCCCGCCTGGCCCGCGGCGAGCGGCCGTAGCGCGAGCCGGGCCGGCAATCCCGGGCCAACACTCCGGCCGGCCCGGCGCCTGCCCGCGATCTGCGGGCCGGAGCCGTGCTCAGTCCTGCGGTTGCGAGCGGATGATCTGGTAATCCATCAGCGCCGACTGGGCGGCCCAGCGGACATCGGGGTCCAGCGATTCCGCGGCGCGGTTGAGGGCGGCCAGCCCGTCGGCGCCCAGCCCGGTGAGGACGTAGCCGGCCAGGCTGGGCAGCACGGCTCTGCCATCGCCAAGCATCTCCACCAGGACCGGGATATCGTCCGGGCCGACTTCCGCCATCACCGCGTCCACCGTATCGCGGTTGACCGACCAGGTCATGTGCACGCTCAGGTGAAGGTTGCGCCGGGCAAGGCAGGCGATCTCGTCGTACCGCGTGGTCGCAAGACAGATGCCGTATCTCGGCCAGACCGCGTAACCGACCAGCGTCGCGACCGACAGGATCAGCAGCACGGCCAGGACCCGGCCGACTCGTCTCATGGCGCCCCGGCCTTGCGCATCATCCGTTCCATCCTTGGCTCCGTTTATTCGCCAGCCTCCTTGAAGCATATCCGCGCCGCGCCGTCACGGGGCCTGCGGGCGCAGGCGCGATCAAGGATCGGTGACCCGGGTCTCCATCGTTGCAGCGCGATACTGGACATCGCCGGCACGAGGACCACTTTAACCAGGGATCGTCCGACGCGAATGCCGCTTACCGGTAACGCGACGCTGCGTTATGATCGGCGCAGAAACTGGGCGTAAGTCCATGATCTCGCTGAACGAACGGGCCTGTCTGCGTGCGGCCCGTCAGGTGCAAGCAATTCGAGGCGCGTATGCGATTTCTGTTCCGCGGCATTGCGGGAGTCGTGCTGGCGGCCGCCACGGTGGGCCTCATCGCCATCGGCGTCTGGCGCCTCATGGAGGCCCGGGAGGCGGGGCAGGCGCGCCATCACGGCCCCGAGGAACGCAGCTTCGTCGTCCATGCGGCCATCCTGGAGCGGACCGTCGCGCACCCGAAGATCGTCGCCTATGGCGAGATCCGCAGCTGGCGCAGCCTCGAGCTGCGGGCCTCGGCCGGCGGGCGCCTGGTCGACATCTCGCCGGACTTCCGCGACGGCGCCGCGGTGAAGGCCGGCGACCTCCTGTTCCTGATCGATCCCGCGGAGGCCCGGGCGCGGCTCGCGGATGCCGCCGCCGCGCTGGCCGACGCGGAGGCCGACAAGGCCGAAGCCGACGAGGCCGTCGTCGTCGCCGAGCTGGAGCACGAGGCGGCCCTGCGGCAACGCGACCTGCGGCGCCAGGCGGTGCAGCGCCAGCGGCAGCTGCTCGACAAGGGTTTCGCCACCGAGGCCATCGTCGAGGAGGCGGAACTGGCACTGGCGAGCGCCGAGCAGGCGCTGCTCAGCCGGGCCCAGGCGCGGATCGTTGCACGCAAGCGGGTCGAGCGCTCGGCGCTCGCCGTGACCCGGGCTCGGATCGCCCTCGACGACGCCCGGCGAATCGCCGACGACACCCGCGTCGAGGCGCCGTTTGACGGGCTGCTCAGCGAGGTCGACGCCGTGCTCGGCCGGCTGGTGACGGCGAACGAGAAGCTCGGCGTGCTGATCGATCCGGCGGCGCTGGAGGCGGTATTCCGGGTCTCCAACGCGCAGTTCGCGCGGCTGATCGACGAGAACGGTGCCCTGCGCCGCAGTACCGTGACCGTGACCCTGGACCTCGGCGATGTGCCGGTTGCGGTGACCGGAACCATCGAGCGCGCGGCGGCAGTGGTCGCGCAGGGGCAGAGCGGCCGACTCGTCTACGCGAAGCTCGATGCCGGGCCGGCGACGATCCTGCGGCCGGGCGACTTCATCACCGCGACAATTGCGGAACCGGCCCTCGAGGACGTCGCCGTCGTGCCGGCGACAGCGGTGACGGCGGACGGCAGGATCCTCATCATCGACGCCGACTCGCGCATCGTCGAGCGCTCGGTTACGATCGTGCGGCGCCAGGGTGACAACCTGATCCTGAAAGACGCCCCCTACGGGACGCGATACGTGACCGAACGGGCGCCGCAGCTCGGCCCGGGTGTCAAGGTGCGGCCTGTGGATCGCGCGCCGGGCGCGCTACCGCTGCCGGCGGGCGACCATGGCGGCGGTGGCGAGCGCATCGCGATCAGCGACGAGCGGCGCCAGGCGCTGATCGCGTTCGTGCAGAACAGCCGGCACATGTCGGAGGGACGAAAGGCGCGCCTGCTGCAGCTGCTCAACCAGCCGGAGGTTCCCAAGGCCATGATCGAACGTCTCGAGGCGCGCATGGCCGGGCAGGGCTGATGGCCCCGGACCGCCCCGAGCGCCCGGACATCGGTACCGGCATCATCGCCTACATGGTCCGTCACCGGACCGCGGCCAATCTGCTGCTCGTGCTGATGCTGGTCGGCGGCATCGCCGCGGGGCTGAAGATCCGCACCCAGTTCTTTCCCGACGTGGTGCTGGAGACTGTCACCGTCAGTATCGCCTGGCCGGGCGCTGGCCCGGACGACATGGACCGGGCCGTCGTCGCGCTGCTCGAGCCGGCGCTGCGCGCGGTCGAGGGCGTCGAGTCGTCCTACTCGGTCTCCACCGAAGGCAGCGCGACCATAACACTGGATTTCGAGCCCGGCTGGGATATGGGTCGCGCGACGGATGACGTGAAGGCCGTCGTCGATTCGACGACGACCATCCCCGAGAATGCGAAGGAGCCGGTGATCCGTCGCTGGGCGTACCGGGACCGGGTGACCGACGTCGCGATTTACGGGCCGGCCGGGATCGAGCAGCTGTCACGCTATGCCGAGGAGCTCCAGGCACGGCTGTTCCGCGAAGGCGTGACGCGGACGTCGATCCTCGGCGTGGCCGATCCGGTGATCCGGGTGTCCGTCCCGGAGGCTATGCTGATCCGCCACGACCTTACCCTGCGCGAGATCGCCGATACGGTGGCGGCGGAAAGCGCCGCCGGGCCCGCAGGTGATGTCGGGACGAGCGGCGCGCGTGTCCGGGCCGGAGTCGAGCGACGGTCGGCCGAGCTCGTCGGCGACATCGCCGTCCGCTCCCTGCCCGACGGAAGCAGGCTGTACTTGCGCGACGTGGCCCGGATCGAGACGGAAGGGGTGGAAGCGGGGACCGCCTATTACCACAAGGACGACCCGGCAGTCGTCGTACGGGTCGAGCGCAGCGCGCAAGGCGATGCCATCGTCCTGCAGGACCTGGTGCAGACAATCGTCGACGAGATGAGGCCGACCCTGCCGCGCGACGTGACGATCCAGCTGACCCGCACGCGGGCGCAGGCGATCAAGGACCGGCTGCAGATCCTGCTCGACAACGGCCTGCTCGGCCTCGTCCTCGTGCTCGGCTTCCTGTTCCTGTTCCTGTCGGCGCGCACCGCCTTCTGGGTCGCGGTCGGCATTCCGACCGCGATGGCGGCGACGGTCGCCCTGATCTACGTCGCCGGGCTGACCCTCAACATGGTCTCGCTGTTCGCCCTGATCATCTGCCTTGGCATCGTCGTCGACGACGCCATTGTCGTCGGCGAGCACACGGATTTCCTCGCGCGGCGCGGGATGCGGCCGGCCGAAGCCGCGATCGCCGCCGCGCGGCGCATGTGGGCGCCGGTGTTCAGCGCCTCGATCACCACCGTCATCGCGTTCACGTCGCTGGTCGTGGTCGGCGGCCGTTTCGGAAACCTGATCGTCGACATCCCGTTCACCGTCTCCGTCGTGCTGATCGCCAGCCTGGTCGAGGCCTTTCTGATCCTGCCGGCGCATATGCGCCACTCGCTGGCGGCCGGCAATGCGCGCCCGTGGTACGACGCGCCGAGCCGTCTCTTCGACCGGGGATTCACCTGGTTCCGCGACGGGCCGTTCAGGCGCATCGTGCGGCTCGTCGTCACGTTGCGCTACCCGATGCTCGGCGCCGCCGTCATGCTGCTCCTGGTATCGATCTCGATCTACGTCGACGGGACCGTCGGCTGGCGGTTCTTCAACGCACCGGAGCGCGGTTACATCAGCGCGAATATCGCCATGCTGCCGGGCGCAGGCCGCAGCGATACGCGGGACATGCTGAGAGAAATGCAGCGCGCGCTGGACGCGGTGAACGCGCGCTATACCGAAATGCACGGAACGCCGCCGGTCAAGTTCTCGCTGTCAGCCGTCGGCGGCACCGTCGGGCGCGGGCTGCACGGCACGCAGGCCAAGGACCGGGACCTTCTCGGCGGCTTCTCGCTCGAACTCGTCGATCCCGACCTGCGGCCGTACTCGGCCTTCGCTTTCATGGCGGATTGGGAATCGGAAATCGTCCACCACCCGTTGCTGGAAACGCTATCGATGCGCGGTCACCGGTCCGGGCCCGGCGGCGATGCGATCGATGTCGCACTGTACGGCCGCAACGGCGATACGCTCAAGGCGGCGGCAGAAGCGCTGAAGGGTCGCCTCGCCGAGTTCCCGGCGGTCAGCGCGCTCGAGGATTCGCTCGCCTACGACAAGGCGGAACAGCTGCTCACCCTCACGCCCCGGGGCGAGGCGCTGGGCTTCAACAGCGAGCAGATCGCGGCCGAGCTGTATGGCCGGCTGCACGGCATCGACGCGGTCGAGTTCCCGGTCGGGCCACGCACCGCGACGATTCGCGTCAACTTGCCGGACGAGGAACTCACGGCCTCGTTCCTGTACGAAACCCGGATGCGCGCGCCGGGCGGCGGCTACGTCCCGGTCAGCGAGATCGTGCGCATCGACAGCCGCCAGGGCTTTGCCTCGGTGCGGCGTGAGGACGGCGAGCGGGTGATCCGCGTGAGCGGCGACATCTCGGAGGACGATCCGGAGGCGGCGGCCGCCGTCGCCGCGGCGCTGGAGGGCGACATCCTGCCGGACATTGCGGCCCGTTTCGGCATCGACTGGGAACTGCGCGGGCTGGCCGAGCAGGAGCGGGAGTTCCTGTCCGATGCCGTGGTCGGCTACGTCCTCTGCCTCATCGGGATCTATCTTGCGCTGAGCTGGGTCTTCGGTTCCTGGGTCCGGCCGGTGGTCGTGATGGCGGCCATCCCGTTCGGGCTGATCGGCATGATCTGGGGCCATTACTGGCACGGCCTGCCGATCAGCATGTTCTCGATCATCGGGCTCATCGGGATGTCCGGAATCATCATCAACGATTCGATCGTGCTGGTGACGACGATCGACCGCTACGCGCAGCGGCGGGCACTGGTGCCGGCGCTGGTCGACGGCGTCTGCGACCGGCTGCGCCCGGTCATCCTGACGACGGCGACCACCGTGTTCGGCCTCACGCCGCTGCTGTTCGAAAGCAGTCGCCAGGCCCAGTTCCTGATGCCGACGGTCATAACCCTGGTCTACGGCCTCGGCTTCGGCATGTTTATCGTGCTCGTGGTCACGCCCGCCCTGGTCGCGATGCAGCGCGACGTCGACATCGCCCTGCGCTCGGGGCGCCGCCTTGCGGCGTACCTGGCCGGCCGGCGGCGCCGCAGGACCCGACCGGATGCGCCGCCGCCGGGCGTCGCATAAGCAAACCGTTCACCATTGGCATGGTAGCGTGCCGGACCATGATGGCCGTCACGGCCGCCGCCCGGATCAGCGAGGAGGTTCCCCCGAAATGACGCGTTTGTTCGCTTCGACTGCCGTATTCGTCGCGGTCCTCAGCCTCGGCGCCTGCGTGACGCCGAAATCTGTCGAGGCACCGCGGATTGCGCTGCAGAACGTGCGGTTGCTGGAGGCCAGGGGCCTGATGCAGATGATCCGCGTCGACCTCATGGTCAGCAACCCGAATGATTTCGACATTCCGCTGACCGGGCTCGATTTCATCATGACCGTCAACGGCAAGGATTTCGCGGAGGGGCTGTCGAACGCGGCAGTTAACCTGCCGCGCCGCGGCCGCGCCACGGTGCCGGTAGACGTCTCGATCTCGATGCTGGCGGTCCTGCTCCAGCTGCAGGCGGTGCAGAAGCAGGGGAGTCTCGACTACCATCTCACCGGCACCGCGTTCCTGGACCACGTCCTGCTGCCCAAGGTCGACTTCGACCGAAAGGGCAGCCTCGGCCTGCGCAACGACGGCGGCGGCCGGCGGTTGCAGGCGCTCGAATCGTAGGAGCGGCGCTACCGGCGGCGGCGCTTCGGGCGCGCGGCGCCGGGGCGGCGACGGGCCGCCATGCGGCGCAGCGCCTCGGCCCGGCGCGATCCGGGGATGAGATCGAGCAGGTACTGCAGGCCGAACCCGCCGAGTGCCCACAACACAACCAACCCTGCCAGCAGCATGAGATTGATCGGCGTCGGATTCTCGATCAGGCGCCACACGCTGTCGCCGAGGATCACCAGCAGGGCCAGGGTCGGCGCGAGTCCCAGGACGACGCCGATCTGATGGTGCAGGGGCCGGATGTGCGATGCGCCGCAGACCATGTTGACCAGAGTATAGGGGCCGAGCGGCGTAACCATCATGCCGACCACCACGGGGATGCCGCGGCGGCCCAGTTGCCGGCTGATGCGGCCAAGCCGCGGGCCCATGAAGCGGCGCAGCCAGGCGCGTCCAAGAAACCAGCCTGCGAGATAGGACACGCCGGCGTTCAGCATCGAGCCGACGAGTGCCAGGGCAAACGCGGCGGCCGGCGGGAACATGACCGCGACGATCATGTTCAGCATCGTGATGGGGAACAGGGTGGGACTGGCTCCCAGATAGATCAGCAGAACCAGCAGCACCGCCCATTCGCTGCGATGAATCGCCTCTGCGGCCAGCCGAAGGCGTTCGGCGTCGACGTAGTTCTGCAGCGGTGTCGCCGTCCACAGCACCGCCACCGCGAGCACCAGCAACGCCGGCACGGCGGCATGGCGGATCGCGCGGACGACATAAAGGGCGAACCGGATCGGCCCCCAACGCCTCATGCCGGTCGCCGGCGTCGCATCGGCCCGGTCGCGTGCTCGTGCCGCTGTCACTTGAATCCTAACCCGTGGTTGCGTGGGCCACACCATAGTGGAATGCGCACGTCCGGCAAGGGCAACGCGCGCCGCCGCAGCATCCGGGGGCGCCGACGCATCCTCTCAAGGCATTTCCGGCCGGTCTAGAAATACAGCGAGATGTCCCGATGCTGCGACAGGCAGCCGACGATCTCCTTTACTTTTGCGACCGGCAGGCGCGACTGCTGGCGCAGGCCGATGGTGTCGCGAATGGCACGCTCGTAGTCCTGCAAGCCCGGTAGAAGCGCCGTCTTGGCCTGCTTGCGCCAGGCCATTTCGGTGCCGTGCTCGGCCAGCGCCTCGTCGATCAGCTCGAGCGCCCGCTGCGGGTCCGGCGTCCGGCTGCGGATCTCGCGCCGCGCCTTCGAGAGGAGCGAGCGGATCTCTCGGGCGCCCTCGATCTGCCCGACCATACGCGAGACATCGTTGATCCTGTCGGCCGCCTGTTCGCGGTCCGCTTCCTCGACGCTGTCCTTGAGGTCCTCGATGTCATCCCTGATCGCTTCGAGTCGATCGGTCGCGGCGATCGTCGCCACGATCTCGCCGACCGGTCCGTACGCGTCGTCGACGTTGCGGCGATAGGCCCGGCGCGCCTTTTCCTCGTCCATCTGAAGATCCTGCATGGCGGCGCTCTGCGCGCTCCACCTCTCCGGGATCTGGGCCTCGAGATTCTCGCGGCGCGTTTTGAGGAGCCGGACCTCCTCCTCGAGATCGCGCAGCGCCTCCCTTTCGTCTTCGGCCGCCCCGGACAACCGCGCGATGCGGAACTCCGTCTCCTCCAGTTCGGCGTCGATCTTCGCGGCCTTGCGCTGAATATCGCGGACCAGGTCGCGCAGCGGGCCGTACGCGCGGGCTCGGGCCGCGACGGCTGCCTCCGCCTTGCGGATCTCGTCGACGAGCGCGAATGTCCGTGCCGCATCGTCAAAGGCATCGGCGAGCTTCTTCTGCATGTCTCTCGGCAAATAGGACAGATCGAGGCTGCGCGCCCGGTCGACCGCCGATATCAGCTCCGTTTCACGGGCGTCGTATTCCCTGAACAGGTAGTCCTCCAGGCAATATTGCAGCCGCGGGTTCTGCGGCGGCGGCGCGGTCTCGGAGGTCAGGGAGATCCGGTTCGGAAGGAAATTGACCAGCCAGGGACTGGCGCCGACGATGGCAAGGCCGAGGAGTTGCAGGCAGATGAAGGCGACCACGCCCTTGTAGATCTGGATCGTGCGCACAACCGCGGGCGCGACGCCGCGCAGGTAGAACAGGGCGAAACCGAAGGGCGGCGTCAGGAACGAGGTCTGGATGTTGAGCCCGATCATCACACCGAGCCAAACCGCGGTGACATTGGCGGACGGGTCGGCGAGCAGGATCGGTGCCACGATCGGCACCACCACCACGGCGATCTCGATGAAGTCGAGGAAGAAGCCGAGCAGGAAGATGACCGCCATGACGATGATGAACTGGGCCCAGAATCCGCCTGGCAGATTGGTCAGGAACTCCTTGACCAGCTCCTCGCCGCCGAAGCCGCGGAATGCCGCGGTGAGCATCGCCGCGCCGAGCAGGATGATGAACACCAGGGACGTCGTCTTGGCGGTGTCGATCATCACCCCGCGCAGGGTGTTGTCGGTAGTGAAGGTCCGCCAGAAACTCCATGCGAGCGAGGTGAGGAAGCCGGCCGCCAGCACGATCGCGAAGACGAGCGCGACGACGTCACCCTGGGTGTTGATGTTCTTCACGTTGATCGGATGGATGTTGGCGACGAGGGCGAGGCCGACGACCGAGACGATGGCGAGGATGGCCGGCCGATAGGCGCCGGACTTGCCCTCGCACAGGCGGTAGCCGGCCATGATCGTCGCGCCGACGGCACCGATCGCGCCGGCCTGGTTGACGGTGGCGACGCCCATGATGATCGAGCCGAGCACGACGAAGATCAGAGTCAGCGGCGGCACCAGGATGAGCATCACTCGCAGTGCGAACTTCACGTTGTACTTGCCCTCGAAATGGACGGCCGGCGCCGTGTGCGGCCGCAGCAGCGAGTTCAGCAGGATGAACGCCATGTACAGGCCGACGAGCACGAGGCCGGGGATGAAGGCGCCCATGAACATGTCGCCGGCGCTGGTCGAGACGATGTCGAACTCCGACGGCATGGCGATCTCGCCGGTCGCCTCCCTGTACAGGCCCTTGCGCGTGGTGCTGGCCTGGTCGACGGCGCTGGCCAGCTGGTCGGCCAGCACGATGAGCACGATCGAGGGCGGGATGATCTGGCCGAGCGTGCCCGAGGCG
>CAYFYY010000108.1:1187-13050 GCA_964347475.1 uncultured Flavobacteriales bacterium | reverse complement strand
GTCAAATCAGAACGGCGGCGGCCCGTGGGGCGGCGGCGGCGGCGGCAAGGGCCCGTGGGGCGGCGGCGGCGGCCAGCAGCCGCCCGACATCGAGGAATTGCTGCGGCGCAGCCAGGACCGGATGAAGAAGATTATCCCGGGCGGCTCGGCAAGGCTGCTGTTGCCCCTCATCGTGATCGTCGCGGCGCTGCTGTGGGTCGCGACCGGCGTATACCGGGTCCAGGAGGGCGAACGGGGGCTGGAGCTGACCTTCGGCAAGTGGGACAATCTCGAGACCATGCCGGGCCTGCGAATCAACTGGCCGCCGCCCATCGGACATACCGAAATCGTCAATGTCCAGAAATCCAACCGCGTGGATATCGGGTTCCGCGGCGGCGAGAGTGAGAGCCGGAACCGCACCGCCGTCCGCAATATCGCGCAGGAAAGCCTGATGCTGACCGGCGATCAGAACATCGCCGATATCGAGGTGCGCATCGCCTGGCGGATCGGCGATCCGGCCCGGTTCCTGTTCAATATCCAGAACCCGGAAAGCACGGTCAAAGTGGCCGCGGAAAGCGCCATGCGCGAAGTGGTCGGCCAGACGCCGTTCACGGATGTCGTCGGCGAAGGCCGCGGGCTCGTCGAACAGAACACGCTGAACCTGCTGCAGGAGATTCTCGACAGCTACGAGACCGGGGTCATCATCGAGGACGTGCAGATCCAGAAATCCCGCCCGCCGGCGCAGGTCGTCGACGCCTTCGACGACCTGCAGCGTGCCGAGCAGGACAAGGAGCGCGTCGAGAACGAGGCCCAGGCCTACGCCAATTCGATCGTGCCGGAAGCGCGCGGCGACGCGCAGCGGATGATCCAGGAGGCGGAGGCCTACAAGGAGCAGCAGGTCCAGGAGGCCGAGGGCGAAGCGAAGCGCTTCCTTGCGGTGTACGACGCCTATCGGGTGGCGCCGGACGTCACCCGGCGCAGGATGTACCTCGAAGCCATAAGCGAAGTCTTCGGATCGGCGGAGAAGGTGATCATCGATTCCGATGCCGGAGGCACCGGAGTCGTTCCCTATCTGCCGCTGCCCGAATTGCAGCGGCGCCGGCGGGCCGACACACAGCCGGCCGACAGCCAGTAGGAGGGGGAAGTCATGGGTAAGGCACTTGCCGCAGTCCTCATCGTTGTCGCCCTCGCCGCCATCGGGTGGACGAGCGCTGCCTACACGATCCACCAGAGCGAGCAGGGAATCGTCCTGCGCTTCGGCGAGGTCCAGAAGATCGTGAACGAGCCGGGCCTGTACTTCAAGATCCCGGGCGCCGACGAGGTGGTCCTGTACGAGAAGCGGATCCTCGACCTCGACCCCCCGCCGGTCAAGCAGCTGCTGACCGACAAGAAGACCATCGAGGTCGACGCCTATGCGCGCTACCGCATCACCGACCCGCTGGTGTTCTTCCAGCGCGTGCGCACGTACAACACGCTGGAAGACCGGTTCGGGAAGGTCGTGAATGCGGCGCTGCAGCGGGTCATCGCCAAGGTCGATCTGAGCATTTTGCTGTCGGACAATCGCGACGACATCATGCAGCAGATCACCCGGGAGGTCGAAGGTCAGGGCGGCTCGTTCGGGATCCAGATCATTGACGTCCGCATCGGCCGCACCGACCTGCCGCCGGAGATCAGCCAGAACGTGTACAGCCGCATGAGCACCGACCAGGAGCGCAAGGCGCGCGAAACGCGGGCACTCGGGGCGGAACAGGCCATGATCATCCGCGCCAAGGCCGATCGCGACCGCACGATCCTGCTGGCCGAAGCGCAGCGACAGGCGGAAATCCTGCGCGGCGAAGGCGAAGCCGAACGGAACCGGATCCTGGGCGAGGCCTACGGACAGGATCCCGATTTCTTCGACTTCTACAAGTCGATGCAGGAGTACCGCAAGAGCCTGGCCGGCGACGGCACGACCATGGTGCTGAGTCCGGAGAGCGACTTCTTCCGCTTCTTCGGCCGCGAGTCGAAGGAATAGGCCCGCGACCGGGGCCCGGCGCCATGGACGGCGGCCTTGGCGAGCTGCTGCTGGCGGCGCTGGGCCTGTATCTGGTAATCGAGGGCATGCTCCTGGCGCTGTTCCCGCATATCGTGCCGCGCATCGCCGCTATGGTGCAGCGCCTGCCGCCGTCGACGCTGCGGGCCGGCGGCGTGGCCGCCGTTGCCATCGGTGTCGCGATCATCTGGCTGGTGCGCGGTTAGTGCGGAGGCCGGTTTGCCGGGCGCGTTTCGTGCAATCGGGCAAGAGGTATCCGCGGGTTATGGATTTTTCCCCGGCCTCGCCATATTGTGACCACACAATGTTAAGTATTTGCCGGATAGTATCGCGCGCCGCGCCGCAGTTGACAGCGCCGCAGCCTGACACCAAATCGGCTTGAGACGATTCCCGGGCCCAGGGGCCTGTGCGGCAAGAGTTGCCCGGGACGACAGACACTTGGAGACAACAACGTGATGCGTATGCTTCAGACCCTGCGCCTGAACGCGGCGGACCTGACGAGAGGCTGGCTGGTGGTGCTGCCGCTCGCGGCGTCGCTGATCTGGCTTCCTGGCAACGCCGAGGCCCGTGGCGCGCCCGACAGTTTCGCGGACCTCGTCGAAACCCTGCAGCCGGCGGTCGTCAACGTGTCGACGACGCAGAAAGTGGCCGGCCACCGCAGCGAGGGCCCGACCTTCGAATTCCCGCCGGGCTCGCCGTTCCGCGATTTCTTTGACCAGTTCGGCCGCCGCGGCGAGGAGGAGGACCGGCCGCGCCGCGCGACCTCGCTGGGCTCCGGCTTCATCATCGACCCATCCGGCTACGTGGTCACCAACAACCACGTGATCGAGGGCGCGGACAAGATCACCGTCACCATGTTCGACGACACGACGCTGGAGGCGGAACTGATCGGCCGCGACGAGAAGACCGACCTCGCGCTCCTGAAGATCAAGGAAAAGGGCACCTATCCGGCGGTCAGCTGGGGCGATTCGGATCAGGTGCGGGTCGGCGACTGGGTCATCGCCATCGGCAACCCGCTGGGTCTGGGCGGCACCGTGACGGCCGGCATCATCTCCCAGAAGCAGCGCGACATCAATGCCGGCCCCTATGACGACTACATCCAGACCGACGCGCCGATCAACCGCGGCAATTCCGGCGGCCCGCTGTTCAACATGGCCGGCCAGGTGATCGGCATCAACACCGCGATCTATTCGCAGAGCGGCGGCAGCATCGGCATCGGCTTCGCGATTCCGTCGAACCTCGCCGATGGGGTGATCGACCAGCTGCGCAAGTTCGGCACGACGCGGCGCGGCTGGCTGGGCGTGCAGATCCAGCAGGTCACCGATGAGATCGCAGAAAGCCTGGGCCTGAAGGATGCAAAGGGCGCGCTCGTTGCCGGCGTGCTGGAGAACAGCCCGGCCGAGGCGGCGAAGATGAAGACCGGTGATGTGATTCTCGAATTCAATGGTCGCGACGTGGAGGAATCGCGCAAGCTTCCCCGAATCGTGGCGGAAACCGAAGTCGGCAAGACCGTCGACGTCGTCGTGTGGCGCGATGGCCGCCGGCGGACCGTGCGGGTCACGCTGGGCGAGCTGGAGAAGTTCGACCAGGCGAATCTCTCGACGGAGACGCCGGGCGAGGACGAGAAGCCGGTCGAGCGGGCGATCGACGAGCTCGGCCTGTCGCTGTCCACCATCACCCGGACGATGGCGGAGAAGTACAGCCTGTCCACCGACCAGGAAGGGGTCGTGATCACCGACGTCAAGGGCGACAGCGGCGCAGCCGAGAAGGGCCTGCGCAAGGGCGACGTGATCGTCGAGGTCAACCAGGAAAAGGTGTCCACCCCCGATGCGGTCGCGGCCAAGATCAAGGATGCGGCACAGAACGGTCGGCGTTCGGTGCTGCTGCTGATCAACCGTGATGGCGACTTGCGGTTCGTCGCATTGCGCATCGACGCCGGCTGACAAGACGACGAAAACACGGCATAACGAATGGCGCCGGGAGCCTCCCGGCGCCGTTCTTCTTCGGGGCTATCGCATGACCGACGGGGCAAGGGAGCACATCGTACCCTTCCGGCTGGCCGGGCACGGGCCGGTGGCGCTGATCGGGCTGGGCCACGGCGCAACCCACTGGATCGCCGCGACGTTCTACATCCTGCTGCCGTTCATCAGCCGCGACCTCGGCCTGAGCTACGCCGAGGCCGGCGCGCTGGTCTCGGTCTTCCACGTCGCCGCGCTCAGCGCCAACCTCGGCAGCGGGCCGGTGGTCGACATGACCGGCCGGCGGGTCTTCTTCCAGGTGCTGTCGCTGCTGATCGGCGCCGCTGCGCTGGCCGGGTTCGGCATCGGCGGCGCGTTCGTCTGGCTGGCGATCCTGGTGGCGTTGATCGGCGCCACCAACAATCTGTGGCATCCGGCCGCGATCTCCTACCTGTCCGCGCGTTATCCGAACAACCGCGGCTATGCGCTGTCGATTCATGCGCTCGGCGCCAATTTCGGCGACGCCGTCGCCCCGCTCGCCGCCGGCATGCTGCTGGCCTGGATGTCGTGGCCGCTGGCCGCGGCCGTCAATGCGACGCCGGTCCTGCTGGTCGCGCTGGCCCTGGCTCTGCTGTTGGCCGGCGACCGCCCGGGTGCGACGCCGGCGGCGGCCGGGCTGGGCATCGTCGAATACGGCCGCAGCCTGGTCCGCGTGATGAAGGACCGCGCGGTGCTCGGCCTGTGCGTCATGGCCGGGCTGCGCACCATGGCCCAGAACGGGTTGCTGGTATTCCTGCCGCTCTACCTGGCCGACGTCCTGAAGGCCGGGCCGGTGGCGATGGGCGTCGCACTGATGGCCATGCAGGGCGGCGGGATCGTCGCGGCGCCGGTCGCCGGCGCTCTGTCCGACCGCATCGGCCGACGCCCCATCGTCATGGCCGGGCTTGGCCTGAGCACCGTGATCATCGCGGCGCTCACCCTGCTCGGCGGCGGCCCCGTCTATGTCGCCGGTGTCGCGCTGCTCGGTTTTTCGCTGTATGCCGTTCGCCCGGTCGTGCACAGCTGGATGATGGACCTGACGCCGCCGCAGATGGGCGGCTCGGCGACCAGCCTGATGTTCGGGACCCAGGCGGCGCTGTCCACCGTCGCGCCGGTCCTGGGCGGCCTCGTCGCCGACCGCTGGGGCCTGCCGTCGGTGTTCTACCTGCTGGCGGCGATCATGCTGGCGGCCAACGTGGCGGCCGTGCTGCTGCCGGGCGCCGCGCGCCGCGGCGGGGCCGTCACGCCGTAGCGGCGATGTCCTCGCGACGGTAGCCCTGGGCATACAGCAACGCCGTGAGGTCGCCGTGATCGACGCGCATCCCGGCCGCCTCGGCAAGAATCGGCTTGGCGCGATAGGCGACGCCAAGCCCGGCCGCCTTGACCATGTCCAGGTCGTTGGCGCCGTCGCCGACGGCCATTGTCTGCTGCGGCGCCAGCGCCAGCTCCCGCGCGAGGCGCTCCAGGCAGTCGCGCTTGGACCGCCGGTCGAGGATCGGCTCGACGACCCGGCCGGTCAGCTTGCCGCCGTCGACCTCGAGTTCGTTGGCCTGATCGACATCGAAGCCGAGACGCTCGCGCACGTGGCGGCTGAACATGGTGAATCCGCCGGACACCAGGGCGCAGCGGGCGCCGTGCCGGCGCATCGTTGCGACCAGCTCGGCCGCACCGGGATTGAGCACGATGCGCCCGTACAGCTGCTCCAGCACCCCAGCCTCGACCCCGGCGAGCATGCGCACCCGCTGGCGCAGGGACTCGGCGAAGTCGAGCTCGCCGCGCATCGCCCGGGCGGTGAGCGCGGCGATCTTGTCGTGCAGGCCGAGCACGTCGGCGAGCTCGTCGAGCATCTCGTTGTCGATGACGGTCGACTCCATGTCGGCGACCAGCAGCCTCTTGCGCCGTCCCGCCGCCGGCTGCGCCACCAGGTCGACCGCGGCGCCGGCCAGCGCCGCGCGCGCCGCGGTGGCGGCCCGCTGCGGGTTCGCGCCGTTGTACGGGATATCGCACGCGGTGCCCGCAGCCAGCCAGTCGGGCCCACCGGGCCCGCAGCCGGCGTCGGCGAGCGCCTCGCGTGTGGCGCCGACCGTGCTATGGTCGAGCGTTCCGCAGCCGGCGATCAGGGTCAGCACGGACATCATGGCCGGCATAGTGGTGCCGGTGCGATGCGAATTCAATCGATTACGGGATGACCGAAGACACACGACCAGTCCTCATCGTCGCCGGGCCGACCGCCAGCGGCAAGTCGGCGCTGGCGCTCGCCGTGGCCGAGGCGTTCGACGGGGTCGTCGTCAACGCCGACAGCATGCAGGTCTACCGCGAGCTGCGGATCCTGACCGCGCGACCGTCGCCGGCCGACGAAGCGCGGGCGCCGCACCGTCTGTACGGCATCCTGTCGGCGGCCGAGCGCTGCTCGGCGGGCCGCTGGCGCGCCCTCGCGCTGGGCGAGATCGCCGCGGCGCATGCGTCCGGGCGGCTGCCGATCCTGTGCGGCGGCACCGGCTTCTATCTCAAGGCGTTCACCGTGGGGCTGTCGCCGATGCCGGACATACCGCACGAGATCCGGGCGCGGCTGTCGGATCGCCTGCAATCCGAGGGGATAACGGCGCTGCATGCGGAGCTCGCGGCGCGCGACCCGGCGGTCGCCAAACGGGTCGCACCGGCGGACCGCCAGCGGGTGCTGCGCGCGCTCGAGCTGCTGGAGGCGACGGGACGGTCGCTGGCCGACTGGCAGGACGGGCCGGCCGAACCGCTGCGCGGGCTGCGCGTCGCCACGATCCTGCTGGCACCGCCGCGGGCGGCGCTGTATGCAGCATGCGACCGCCGCCTCGAGGCGATGGCGGCGGCCGGCGCGGTCGACGAAGTGCGGCAATTGAACGCAATGGGGCTGGATCCCTCGCTGCCTGTGATGAAGGCGGTCGGCGTCCGCGAGTTCGGCGAGTATCTCAAGGGAAACTGCGATTTTCGGGCTGCCGTGGCGGCGGCACAGCAGGCCACGCGGCGCTATGCGAAGCGGCAGATGACGTGGTTTCGGCATCAGATTATTGCCGATTTGGAGTTCGGCGAGCAATTTTCTGAAAGTTTAAAGGCAGAATCCTTTTCATTTATTCGTCAAAAATTGTTGACCGGCGCGGTTTGACCGCCTATTGTCCGGCGGCTGCGAGCTTTTTCGGCTCGCAGCAATGTTAAATAACGGCAGAAACCCGCGCTGCTCAGCCTGCCCCCAAAGGGCAGGAGGGGCGGATTTTGCGGCTGCTGCCGGAGCCGGAACGGAGCAGGACATGACAAGCGAGCCGATGAGCGGAGCCCAGATCGTCATCAAAGCCCTGGTGGACCAGGGTGTCGATGTCGTATTCGGCTACCCGGGCGGCGCGGTCCTGCCGATCTACGACGCGCTGTTCAAGCAGAACGAGCTGCGCCACATCCTGGTCCGGCAGGAGGGCGGCGCCGTGCACGCGGCCGAGGGATATGCCCGGTCGACCGGCAAGGTCGGGGTGGTCCTGGTGACCAGCGGCCCGGGCGCGACCAACGCGGTGACCGGCCTGACCGACGCGCTGATGGACAGCGTGCCGGTGGTCTGCCTGACCGGCCAGGTGCCGACCCATCTGATCGGCAACGACGCCTTCCAGGAGTGCGACACCACCGGCATCACGCGTCCCTGCACAAAGCACAACTACCTGGTAAAGGACGCAAAGCGGCTGGCGCAGACCCTGCACGAGGCGTTCTACGTCGCGCGCAGCGGCCGGCCCGGCCCGGTCGTCGTCGACATTCCGAAGGACATCCAGTTCGCCGAGTGCCCCTATGTCGGCCCGAGCAACGTCAAGCACAAGACATACCGGCCACAGGTCAAGGGAGATGTGCGCAAGATCGAGCAGGCGGTGGAGATGATCGCCAAGGCTAAGCGCCCGGTGATCTACGGCGGCGGCGGCATCATCAACTCCGGACCGAAGGCGAGCAAGCTGTTCACCCAGTTCGTCAAGATGACCGGCGCGCCGACCACACTCACCCTGATGGGGCTGGGCGCGCTGCCGGCGTCCGACGAACGGTTCCTCGGCATGGTCGGCATGCACGGCACCTACGAGGCCAACCTTGCCATGCACGAATGCGACGTGATGGTCTGCGTCGCCGCGCGGTTCGACGACCGGGTGACCGGCCGGCTGGACGCCTTCGCCCCGCGCGCCAAGAAAATCCACATCGACATCGATCCGACCTCGATCAACAAGAACGTGGCCGTCGACATCGGCATCGTCGGCGACGTCGCCAACGTGCTCGAGGAGATAATCCGGCACTGGAAGGCGGAAAAGAAGAGCGTCGACAAGAAGGCGGTCGTGGCGTGGTGGAAGAAGATCGATCGCTGGCGCGCGCGCGACTGCCTGAAGTTCAAGAACGACGACAAGCTGATCAAACCGCAGCAGGCGATCAAGCGGCTCTATGAGATGACGCTCGGCCGGGATGTCTACATCACCACCGAGGTCGGCCAGCACCAGATGTGGGCGGCCCAGCATTTCCGGTTCGAAAAGCCCAATCATTGGATGACGTCGGGCGGCCTCGGCACCATGGGATACGGCCTGCCGGCGGCGATCGGCGTGCAGCTCGGCCATCCCGACGCGCTCGTGGTGGACATCGCCGGCGAGGCCTCGATCATGATGAACATCCAGGAGATCGGCACCGCCGTGCAATACCGCCTGCCGGTCAAGCTGTTCATCATCAACAACGAGTATATGGGCATGGTCCGCCAGTGGCAGGAGCTGCTGCACGGCGGCCGCTATTCGGAGAGCTATTCCGCCGCGCTGCCCGATTTCGTCAAGCTGGCCGACAGCTACGGCGCGGTCGGGCTGCGCGCGACCCGGCCGGACGAGCTCGACGACGTCATCAAGACGATGATCGAGACGGACAACATGGTGATCGCCGACATCGCGGTGGACCCCAAGGAGAACTGCTTTCCGATGATCCCGTCGGGGGCGGCGCACAACGAGATCCTTCTGGGTCCCGAGGACGAGGCCGAGAAGCCGGTCTCCGAGGACGGGATGGTGCTGGTCTGAGCGGCGGCAACACCCCGCCCCTCGCCCCCGCCCCCTCGACCCGCTGTTTCGGAACCTGGACCCATGAGCGATATCGAACGACATACGATTGCCGTCCTGGTGGACAACGAACCGGGCGTGCTCGCCCGCGTCATCGGCCTGTTCTCCGGCCGCGGCTACAACATCGAGAGCCTGACCGTGTCGGCCGTCTCGAAGGACGAGGCGGTGTCGCGCATCACCATCGTGACCACCGGCACGCCGATGATCATCGAGCAGATCAAGGCCCAGCTCGACCGGCTGGTGCCGGTCCACAACGTCCACGACCTGACCATCGAGGGTGCCCATATCGAGCGCGAGATCGCCCTCGTCAAGGTGATCGCGGACGGGCCGGAGCGGCGCGAATCCCTGCGCATCGCGGATATCTTCGGGGCGACCGTCGCCGACACCACGATCCAGTCGTTCGTCTTCTCGCTGACCGGAAAGCCGGAGAAGCTGGACGCCTTCATCGAGCTGATGCGGGCGCTCGGCAAGACCGAGGTCGCGCGCAGCGGGATCGTCGGCATTGCCCGCGGCGCCAAGGCGCTGTAAAACGCCGCCGCAACCGACGGACGGCGACGTCAATCAATAAGAGGACATGAGAGAGCAATGCGCGTTTATTACGATCGTGACGCCGATGTGAACCTGATCAAGACCAAGAAGGTGGCGATCATCGGTTACGGCAGCCAGGGCCACGCCCACGCCGCCAACCTGAGGGACAGCGGGGTCAAGGAGGTCGGCGTCGGCCTGCGCGAGGGCTCGGCAAGCGCGAGGAAGGCGAAGGATGCCGGTTTCGAGGTGATGTCCGTGGCCGAGGCCGGCGCCTGGGCCGACGTCATCATGATGGCGGCGCCCGACGAGCTGCAGCGCCACATCTGGGCCGACCATCTGCGGGACAACATGAAGGAGGGCGCGGCGATCGCCTTCGCGCACGGGCTGAACGTGCATTTCAACCTAATCGTGCCGCGCCCGGATCTGGACGTGATCATGATCGCCCCCAAGGGCCCCGGCCACCTCGTGCGCCGCGAATACAAGCGGGGCGGCGGCGTGCCGTGCCTGCTGGCGGTCGACCAGAACGCCACCGGCAACGCCCAGGAGATCGGCCTGTCCTATGCCTGCGCCATCGGCGGCGGGCGCGCCGGGGTGATCGAGACCACCTTCAAGGAGGAATGCGAGACCGACCTGTTCGGCGAGCAGGTGGTGCTGTGCGGCGGCCTGACCTCGCTGATCCAGGCCGGTTACGAGACCCTGGTCGACGCCGGCTACGCGCCCGAGATGGCGTATTTCGAATGCCTGCACGAGGTCAAGCTGATCGTCGACCTGATCTACGAGGGCGGCATCGCCAACATGCGCTACTCGATCTCCAACACGGCGGAATACGGCGATTATGTCAGCGGGCCGCGCATCATCACCGATGAGACCAAGCAGGAGATGAAGCGCATCCTCGACGATATCCAGTCGGGCAAGTTCACCCGCGAATGGATGCTCGAGAACGAGGTCGGCCAGACCAGCTTCAAGGCGATGCGCCGGCGCGAGGCGGCGCACGGCATCGAGGAGGTCGGCGAGCGCCTGCGCGCGATGATGCCGTGGATCACAGAGGGCCGCCTCGTCGACAAGAGCAAGAACTAGCGACCCGAATTTCTCTCTCCGCAGGCGCGGCAAGGCGCGGTGCCAACACCGCGCCCTTCATCGTGACCTGCGGTGGAAAGTCGTTGCGGGAGCCGGTGGAATAATCGTAAACGTAGACGCGGTGTGGCTCCGGCTGCGGCGCACGGAATTCGCGTGCAGTTGCACGTTATAATCCGGCTTGCCTGGAAAAAACTTAGGAATTATTTAACGAAACTGGTCGTATCAATGCGACGCGGCATACAGCAGTGTTGAGAGTCAAATAGGCGCATATGCACGCGATGGCCGAACACGTCTGGCTGGCCGGCGAGAAATTCGCCGCCGGCGCCGCGCGCCGGATCGACTGGATGTTTTGCCCGGACCGGACTGGGCACCCTGCGAAGTGCAGCCTGCCGCGTCGCAGGATGTCCGCCCGACTCATGCGCCGCTGAGCGAGGCGGCCCCGCCGAATCGGCGGCCGACGCCCGGCGACAGGGCAGCGCCCAGAACGATACCGTGTTGCAGAGGCATAAGTAACGAGATGACCACGATGACCAGGAAGTCGAAGCCGAAGAGCAAGAGCGCTGAAAATGGCCGCGTCTTCATCTTCGACACGACGCTGCGCGATGGCGAGCAGTCGCCCGGCTGCTCGATGAACCTCGAAGAGAAGCTGCGCATCGCCGATGCCCTCGAGGCTATGGGCGTGGACATCATCGAGGCCGGATTCCCGATCGCCTCGAACGGCGATTTCGAGGCGGTGCGCGAGGTCGCCGGGCGGGTCAGGAACGCCGCCGTCGCCGGGCTCGCCCGCGCCAGCCGCAAGGACATCGACCGCGCCTGGGAGGCGCTGCGCCACGCTGCCCGCCCGCGCATCCACACTTTCATCTCGACCAGCCCGCTGCATATGGAATTCAAGCTCCAGCTGCCGCCCGAGGCGGTCCATGAGCGTCTGGTCGAGTCGGTGGCGTACGCGCGCAACCTGTGCGACGACGTCGAGTGGAGTCCGGAGGACGGCACCCGCACCGAGCACGACTTCCTGTGCCGCTGCGTCGAATCGGCGATCAAGGCGGGGGCCTCGACGATCAACATCCCCGATACCGTCGGCTACACGGTGCCGGACGAGTTCTATGCCCTGATCGACATGCTGCGGAACCGGGTGCCCAACATCGACAAGGCCGTGATCTCGGTGCACTGCC
>CAYFYY010000108.1:0-1177 GCA_964347475.1 uncultured Flavobacteriales bacterium | reverse complement strand
CCACAACGATCTCGGCCTCGCCGTCGCCAACTCGCTGGCCGCCGTGCGCGCCGGGGCCCGGCAGGTCGAATGCACGATCAACGGCATCGGCGAGCGCGCCGGCAACGCCGCGATGGAGGAGATCGTGATGGCGCTCAAGGTGCGCGCCGACGCGATGCCGTACCACACCGGCGTCGTCACCGAGAACATCACCCAGGCCAGCCACCTGGTCTCGACGATCACCGGATTCCGCGTGCAGCCGAACAAGGCGATCGTCGGCGACAACGCCTTCGCGCATGAGTCGGGCATCCACCAGGACGGCATGCTGAAGCACGCCGGCACCTACGAGATCATGACCCCGGAATCGGTGGGCCTGCACAAGTCCACTCTCGTCATGGGCAAGCATTCCGGGCGCCACGCCTTCCGCGCCAAGTTGAACGAGCTCGGCTACGATTTGGGCGACAACGAGCTGCAGGACGCCTTCCAGCGCTTCAAGGATCTCGCGGACAAGAAGAAGGACGTCTACGACGAGGACATCGTGGCCCTGGTCGACGACCAGATGATGCATGCGAACGACCGCATCCGCTTCGTCTCGCTGCAGGTCATCGCAGGCTCGAAGGGGCCGCAATCGGCCGAGCTGGAGCTCGACATCGACGGCCAGACCAAGGCCAGGAAATCGACGGGCGCCGGGCCGGTGGACGCCACCTTCAACGCCATCAAGGCGCTGTTCCCGCACGCCGCCAAACTGCAGCTGTACCAGGTCCACGCGGTCACCGAGGGCACCGACGCCCAGGCCCAGGTCACCGTCCGACTCGAGGAGAACGGGCGAACGGTCATCGGTCAGGGGGCCGACACGGATACGCTGGTGGCATCGGCCAAGGCGTACATACACGCTTTGAACAAGTTACTGGTCAAGAGGGAAAAGTCGGCCCTGTCGGCACTGTCCGTCTGAGTCGGCCGCCCGCAAAGGTTGAGGACGCAATCATGGTCATCTTTCACAGCAACATCGCGCGGAGGCGCCGGTAGACATGCTTTCACGGGTAATGGGAATGCTCTCCAACGACATGGCGATCGATCTGGGGACGGCGAACACCCTGGTCTACGTCAAGGGCCGCGGCATCGTGTTGAACGAACCGTCGGTGGTGGCGATCGCCCACATCAAGGGCCGCAAGCAAGTGCCGGCGGTCGGCGACGAGGC
>CAYFYY010000107.1:0-13140 GCA_964347475.1 uncultured Flavobacteriales bacterium | reverse complement strand
TGGCCTCAAGCCGCAACTCTCCGCAGTTGAGGTTGGAGGCCGTGAGCCCGGTGCTGTCCTAAACAAGCGGATCCCATCGTGGCCAGAAGCAAGCAAGCTTCGCAAAAGGCCGGATAGATTCACGCATCCAGTGCCGTCGGAACCGAAGTTAAAAAAACACCTTCCGCAGGGGGCGTCCATAGATTCACACGGCACGCATAAAACGGCGGGGAATTGCAGCTTTGACAATCGGACGAATTGCCGTCCATCCAAGCCGCTGAAATCCGCAGACGAGCACGACACCCGAAAACGTCTTGGGATGCCGCCCGCAAATCGGTGGGAGACGTTTCAGGCGGGCCTGTCGGTTCCGCTCGGCCGCCTAGAAGATCGCCACGGTTTCGAGCCGGCGTCAGCTCCATTGCGCGTGCAGCGCACGCAGAATGTCGGCGCGGCTGACCTGCCCGACCAGTGCACCTTCCTCGAGCACCGGGAAGCGGCGGAATGACGAGACGATGAAGGCCTCGGCGGCGGCCACGATGTCGAGATCGGCCTCGAGCGTCTTGGCATCGCGCGACATAAAGGCATCTACAGTACCGCCCCAGTCGCGGAAATAGCTGGCCTGCAGCGCGGCGCGCAGGCAGTCCTTTTTCGAAAGCACCCCGACCAGCCCGCCGCGGTCATCCACTACCGGCGCGCCGGAAATGCGGTGCCTCAGCAGCAGAGCGGACGCGCGGGTGATCTCAGTTTCTGGTGTCAGGGTGACGAGGTCGCGGGCCATGTAGTCGCGAACTCGCGGGCGGGGCGTCATCGGTCCCTCCTCATGCGTTTCCGTTTCGGGCAGGTGCCGCAATTCAGGCTCGAACAGGTCAGCCCGCCACAGGTCCCCTTCAGCGGCGGGCGACCGAAGACGGGGCCTAGCGCGAGGCCCACTACCGCGAGAAGGACAATCGGGGCGGCAAGCAGAATGGTGGCCATTGGGCGATCTCCTTCAGCCAATCATGTGGGTTGCGGCGGATCCGGTCGCAACCTCGCGCAGGGCAGAGCCGTCGGCGATTAGAAACAGCGCGGCAATCCGATTCTGTGCGGCGAAAACCGGGCCCGCCTTCGGACCCATCACCGCCAGCGCGGTCGCCAGTGCGTCGGCGCGGGCGGCGCTTGCCTCCAACACGGTAACCGAGTCGAGGTTCATGTCGGCCGGCTGGCCGGTTCGGGGATCGATCAGGTGGCTGACCGTTCCGACCACCCCGCGATAGCCTTGATTTGCATGGCCTGATGTCGCAATCACGCGGTCGCGTGGGGCAAGCACCCGCCAAACGCCGCCGCCCGGGCGCGGGTCCTGCACGGCGACCCGCCAAGCCCGGCCGTCGGGGTGCTGGCCGAGTGCGCCGACTTCGCCTCCGAGCTCGACCAGCGCATCGCCGATCCCGGCCTTTTCGAGACCGGTGAGGATGAGGTCGAGTGCCCTGCCCTTGGCGATACCGTTCAGGTCGAGCGTGGCGGCGGGGTCGGATTTGCGCAACCTTCCGGGCGCAGACTTCAGCGCTTGCGCGCCGGCATAGCGCCCCTCGATCGGGCCCAGGCCGTAGCGGCGCACCAACGGGCCGACCGTGGGATCGAAGGCGCCGAGCGTCTCGGTGTGCAGTGCAAGCGCCTCGGCGGCGAGCAGCGACAATTCCAGGGGCGCAGCCTGCCAGTCCCGATCGCGGCTGCGGTTGAAACGGGCAAGCGCCGAGCCGGCGAGGAACGGCGAGATCGCCGCGTCGACCTCGGCGACGACCGCTTCGACGATGTCGGCGATGCGCTCGCGCGGCACCCCGGTATCAGCGACAACCCGCCACCAGCCGCCGAATGCGCGGCCCGTCAGCACTTGCGTCCCGGCCAAGGCCGGCTGCGCGGACAGCACAAGAGCGGCGCCTGTGGATTGCAGGAAACGGCGGCGGGTCAGCGGCATCGGTCAGACTCCGAAATCGTCGTTGAAGATGCTGGCGTCGTCGACACCAGCATCGTCGAGCATCGCCAGGACCGCGCGGATCATCAGCAGCGGTCCGCACAGGTAGTATTCGCACTCTTCCGGCGCGCGGTGATCGCGCAGGTAGTTCTGCCAGACAACCGAATGGATGAAGCCGGTGGGGCCGTCCCAGGCATCGCCGTCGCCGGGATCGGACAGCGCAACGGTCATCGTGAAATTTGGATGCCGACGCGCAAGCTCGGCAAGCTCCTCGGCATAGAAAAGCTCGTGCCGGCTGCGGGCACCGTACCAGAAGCTGATTTTGCGGTCGGTGCCCAGGCGCTCGAGTTGGTCGAAGATGATGGCGCGCAGCGGCGCCATGCCGACCCCGCCGCCGATCAGCACCATCTCGCGCCCTGTCTCCTGCGCCCGGAAGGTGCCGAACGGGCCCGACACCTTGATCTCGTCGCCCTCGTTGACCGAGAACAGCCAGCCCGACACGATGCCGGGCGGCGCCTCGGGCACGTCCGGAGGCGGCAGGGCGAGTCGGATGTTGAGCACTGCCTTTCGCGCCGCAGTGTCGGTCGGGCGGTTGGCCACCGAATAGGCGCGGTTCACCGGCGCGTCGGTGCCGCCCCGCAGCGGCCGGATCGCTATCCAGGCCGGCGCGTGGTCCTGTGGCACGTCGATGTCGGCATAGCGCAGCACGTGCGGCGGCGCGGTGATCTGAAGATACGCGCCCGCGGGAATGTCCGGTCGGACATCCTCGGGAAAGCTCAGCACCAATTCCCGGATTAGCGGGGTCAGGAATCGGGCTGAGGCGACGCGGCAGGTGACGGGCTCGGCGCCGATCAGTGCATCCGGCACCTCCACGGAAACGTCGCCGCGCAGCCGGACCTGGCAGGCCAGCCGGATCCCGGCGGCAATCTCGGCGCGGGTGAACCGTGCAGTCTCGGTCGGCAACGGGTCGCCGCCGCCGGCGGTGACGGCGACGCGGCAGAGCCCGCAGGTCCCCGCCCCGGCGCAGGCCGAGGGGATCATCACGCCGTTGCCGTTCAGCGCGTCCAGAAGGCTGCCGCCAGCGCGTGTGCCGATATCGAGGCCGCCGTTCACGGTAACCGTCACCGGACCCGAGGCCACCAGGACCGCGCGCGCCGCCGCGACAAGGGCCGACAGTCCCAGCACCAGCGCGATCAGGAAGAGACTAGCGATGACGATCTCGGTCATGGTGCCCCCAGCGCCGCGAAGGCGGAAAACCCAAGCGACATGATGCCGGTGACCAGAAACGCGCTGCCAAGGCCCCTGAGCCCTGCCGGCATGTCCGAATAGCGCAGCCGCTCGCGGATCGCAGCGAAGGCGACGATGGCGACCGCCCAGCCAAAGCCGCTGCCGGCGCCGTAGACCACCGCCTCGCCAAACCCGTAACGCCGTTCGGCCATGAAAAGCGAGGCGCCGAGGATTGCGCAGTTCACCGCGACGAGAGGCAGAAAGAGCCCCAGCGCGCGGTAGAGTGCCGGCGCGTAGCGGTCGAGCGCCATTTCGAGGATCTGGACCATCGCCGCGATCACCCCGATGAAGGCGAGAAGCTCGAGGAAGGTCAGATCGACCTCTGGCAGCCCGGCCCAGGCCCAGGCGCCCGGAACCAGAAGGCTGTTCTGGATCAGGCTGTTGATCGGAACGGTGACGGTCTGTACCACGATCATCGCCAGCCCCAGCCCGGCCGCCGTTTCGACCCGCTGCGACACGGCGAGAAAGGTGCAGATGCCCAAGAAAGACGCCAGCGCGAGGTTCTCGGCAAAGGCCGCGCTGAGAAAAAGACCGGTCACTGCGTGCCCTCCGGATTGGAACTGCGCAGCCGGTACGCGTCCGGCTCGACCTGGTCGGTCCAGCGGCTGCGGATGGCCCAGACCAGAAAGCCCAGCAGGAAGAAGCCGCTCGGCGCCAGCAGCATCAGTTGCAACGGCTCGAACCAGCCGCCCTCGGAGGCCAACGGCAGGATCTGCACACCGAAAAGCGCGCCTGCGCCGAAGAACTCGCGCAGGCCGCCGAGCACGATCAGGATGAGCGAATAGCCCAGCCCGTTTCCGGTTGCGTCGAGGATCGAGGGCCAGGGGCGGTTGTGCATGGCAAAAGTCTCGGCCCGGCCGAGCACCAGGCAGTTGGTCACGATCAGGCTGACGAAGATCGAAAGCTGTTTGGATATCTCGTAGGCGAAGGCCTGCAGAACCTCGTCGATCACGATCACCAGCGAGGCGATGATGGTGATTTGCACGATCAGCCGGATCGAGCGCGGGATATGGGCGCGCATCGCGCTGATGATCCCGGCCGAGGCGGCGATCGTCACCGTCAGCGCGACGGACATGGTCAGCGCGGTGGCCAGCGAGGTGGTGACCGCCAGCACCGAGCAGAGGCCGAGTATCTGCAAGGTCACCGGATTGGCGCGGATCAGCGGATCGGTCAGCTGCGCCCATGCCCGTTGTCCGGCCATCTCAGAGCCCCCCCTGCCGCAACCGTTCGAGGAACGGGCCATAGCCGTGCGACCCAAGCCAGAAACGCAACATGTTCTGTACCCCGTTCGAGGTGCGGGTCGCGCCGGTAATGCCGTCGACCTCCCAGGTCTCGTTGGCGCCGTCGCGCACCACCGAGACGGCCAGCGCACCGCTGTCGTCGACGAGCGCGGTGCCGGGCCATTGCACCTGCCAGGCCGGGTCCAGGATTCGGGCGCCGAGGCCCGGCGTCTCGGCCTGTTCCAGCACCGTCAGACCCGCAATCGTATCGAGCGTCGGCTCCAGCGCCAGCATAGCCTTGATCGTCGACTGATAGCCGACGCCGCGCACCGGCAGCACCAGAAGCATCAACTCGCCCTCGCGCTCCAACAGATGCACCGGCATCAGCGCGGGCACGCGGCGCAGCCCGGCTATGTCGTCGATCTCGGTGACTTCGTGGCTTGCGGTCTCGGACCGTATCGCCGCCTCGTAGTCGAAGGCGCTCGGGTCCGCGCCGGTTGCGAAGACGCCGCCGCTCAAATCGACCATTCGGGTTTGCAACGCCGTGATGCCCTTCTCCTGCATCAGCTCGCGCATTCCCGGCAGTGCGTCGAGCATCGCATCCATCAGCGCCTGCCGCTCGCGCTCGATATGAACCTCCTGGATCGGTTGCAGGACGACCGCGGTCGTCGACACCAGCAAAGCCGCGCAAAGCGCCACGATCGCAGCCACGCCGAACGTCTTGACCGGGTCGTCGTTGGGGCGGCTGAGGAAGGCGCGAACCGGGTTAGGCATGGCGCCGCTCCCGCCGGAGCGCGATCAGGCGCACCACGATGTCGTCGATCAGCGGCGCGAAAACCGCGCCGGCAAGAGCGGCGAAGACCAACGCGCCGGGCGTCGGCGCCGATGCGGCCGCTGGCTGGAACAGGACTGCCAGCGCGCCGCACAGGGCCCCGTAAAGCCAGCGCCCCGGATTGGTCGAGGCTGCGCCCAGCGGATCGGCGATCAGAAAGACCAGCGGAAAGGCCAGCACCACGGCGGCGGCGGCCGGATCGGGCAGGCCGCCGACGGCCTCGCCGGCCAACGCCAGCCCGGCGATGGTGGCGACAATCACCCGCCACGACAGATAACCGGCAAAAAGCAGCAGCAGCGCGCCGGGTACGGTCGCCGCGGCCACCGCCATCTCGGCCCCGATCAGCGTGATGCCGGGAAAGGAGAAGGCCAGAAACGCCAGCGCCGCGAGACCGGGATTGACGAAGCCGAAGCCGCGCCCGCCAAAGATCAGCTCGCCGATCACCGCCCCGAAAACCGCCGCCAGCGCGATCTGCCAGAGCGCCAGATCGCCCGGCGCCATCACCACCACGATCAGCGCGGTGGTTGCGCCATGGGCGGTGATCGGGCGGTCGCGCCGCAGCGCGAAGAGAACCTCGCACCCAAGCGACGCGGCCAGCGCCACGATCAGCACCCAGACCGCCCCCGGGCCCCGCAGCGCCACGGCCGCGACCACAGGCGGCAGAAGTGCCGCGACCTGCAAAAGCGTCACGTGGCGCACGGTCCAGCCGCGGCGCAGCGCCGGCCCGGTCGCTGCCGGGGCTTTCAGCACCAGCCGGCTCATACCGCGCCGGCCAGGTCGTCGAGGACCCGGCGCAAAAGCGCGCCATAATCGGCGCCGCTGGTGCACAGGCTCGAAGCCAGCGCCATGTCCTCTTCGACAAGGCAAAGCGCGCCCAGTCGCCGCGCCATCTCGGCATCGCCGGTGCTGAGCGCGCGCAAAAGTGGCACGGCGGGTATGGCGCCGGGCATCGCCCGTTCCAGCGCAGCGGACGGAACCAACGGCCGTGCGAGTTGCCCCGGCCGGTCACGGGCAAGCCAGGTCCGCAGACCCGTGGCGGGGCGCGGGGCCGGCCCGTCGAGCGCCGTGACCTGGGTGGCGAAGCGCCCCAGATAGGCGGCCTCGTGCCCGGACAGGACCGACCCGGACAAGAGCCGCGCTGGTGTGTCTCCGGGTGTAATCGCGTCTTCTGTCAGATCACGCAGACGCGCGCCCGGGCAGCTGCGCACCAGCCGCGGTCGCGCCATCCGGGGGCCGGACAGCGCAACCACTCGATCCGCGGGGAAGCGCCCTGTGCGCAGCAACGCCCCGATGCCGGCAACGTCCTGATATCCGATGGTCCAGACCGGGCGGTCAGCGACCGAAGGACAGAGCCGCAGTATATGCGTTCCGGCCAGCCCGGCCGGATGGCTTCCCACAAACTTCCTCGGCCTGATCCGCGCCGTTTCGGGCATCAGGTCCGGACCCCGCCCCTGGCAGATATAGACCGGTCCCTCGGTCAGCCGGGTCAGCGCCTCGACCCCGGCGGCGAAGTCGTCGCCGCGGTCCTGCAGCACGACACGGGGGTCGGCGGCCAGCGGCTCGGTGTCGATGGCAGCAACGAAAATCGCTGCGGGTTCGGCGCCCGGGTCGGGAATGCGGCCGAAGGGGCGGGTGCGCAACGCGGGCCACATGCCGCGCGACAAAAGCGTCTGACGCAGGTCAGGGCCGGTGACGACATCCACCGGTTTTGCGGGGGGCTCGCCCGCATCGGAATCGACTGTGATCACCAGCGCCGACAGCGTGCGCCTCGCGCCGAATTCTATGGATTTCACCATCCCCGTTGCCGGGGCCGCCATGCCAATCTCGGGTCGCGCACGATCGGAAAACAGGATGTCGCCCGCAGACACGCGGTCACCCTCGGCAACCTGCAACTTCGGGCGAATTCCTGGCGTATCGGTGCCTAGCAATGCAGCCTCGGTGATCGTGGCAGCAGCGTACACCCTCTGCTCCGGCGCGCCGCCCAGCACGACGTCAAAGCCCCGGGTGATTCCCGCACGAAGCATCACGCGCAGTCTCCTGATTAACGGCCGCCAATCAGACTACGAGCAATTGTCCGCCGACGCATTGACTTGAATCATAGCTGCTCGGCTTGTCAGGCCTATCATCCCAGATGGGAAAGACCGGATTTCGGTCAGAGGAGGGCGTCGTAATGCTTCGCCGTGTGAGCAGATTTGCCGTTCTTGCTTTGCTGGCCATGGGCCTTGGCGTGCCGGCGCTGGCCCAGGATGGCCCCAGCCTGTCCGACATTGTCGAGGCCTGGCTGGCCTCACCCCACGCCGAACGCGGGGCCGAAGCCTTCACCCATTGGAACGACGAGGGCGCGATACCCGAGCGCTGTGCAACCTGCCACTCCAGCGTCGGTTTTCTCGACTTCCTCGGCGCCGACGGTACGCCGGCGGGTGCGGTTGACCGCGCGGCGCCCATCGGCGCGCTCGTCGACTGCGCCGCCTGTCACAATTCCGCCGCGGCGGGGCTTGCCACGGTGACCTTCCCCTCCGGTGCGAACGTGACCGGGCTGGGCGCTTCGGCAGTATGTACCGTGTGCCACAAGGGACGAAGTTCCACCGACAGTGTCGACCAGGCACTGGGGGTGGCAGACGCTGACACTGTCTCGGCCGATCTCGGCTTTCTCAATATCCACTATCGCGCCGCGGCGGCGACGCTGATGGGCAGCACGGCCCGCGGGGGGTATCAGTACGACGGCAAAAGCTATGCCGGCCAGTTCGCCCATGTGCCGGACTTCAACAGCTGTACCGCGTGCCATAATCCGCACACGACCACCGTCAAATCCGAAGGCTGCACCACGTGCCACCAGGGCATCGCAAGCGCCGCCAGCATCCGGACACAACCCACCGATTTCGACGGCGACGGCGATGCCGTCGAAGGCATCCACGCCGAGATCGCCGCGCTGCACGCGATGCTCGGGCGTGCGATCCAGCGCTACGGCGTCGAGGTGGCGGGAGTGCAGATCGCCTATTCCGCAGCCAGCTATCCGTACTTCTTCGCCGACAGCAACGGCGATGGCACGGCTGGCTCGGACGAGGCGGTCTATCCCAACCGTTATCAAAGCTGGACACCACGGCTGTTGCGGGCCGCCTACAACTACCAGTTCGTAGCAAAAGATTCCGGCGGTTATGCCCACAACCCGCGTTATATCCTCCAACTGCTATACGACAGCCTCGAAAGCCTGGGCGAGCGCGTCGCGGTCGATCTGGGCGGGCTCGCGCGCCCCTGACCGGGGCGCCGGCACCCCGGGCGGTAGGCTTGCCGACGCGAAGCGGCCATGAACCACGATTTCATCCTCATCACCATCGGCATCCTGTTTATCGGCGGGTTGGCGCTGGATGTCGTTGGACGGCGGGCACATGTGCCGAGGGTCACGCTCTTGATCCTGCTCGGGGTCGCAATGGGCCCCACGGCGCTGGACCTTCTGCCACAGGAGATGACGGGTGAAGGCGAACTCTTCGCCCCGACTGCTCTGACGATGGTCGCGTTTTTGCTGGGCGGCCATTTGGACCGGCACATTCTGGCCGCGCACGGCCGCGAAATCCTGGCGATGTCGCTTGCGGTCGTGGGTGTGTCGGTGCTGCTGGTGGCTGGCGGCCTGTGGCTTCTGGCGGTGCCGTTGCCCATGGCGCTGCTTATGGGAGCGATCGCCGCAGCGACCGCGCCCGCGGCTACGCTCGACGTGATCCGTCAGTTCGGGCGCAAGGGGCGCTTTGCCACCAACCTGGCCGGCATCGTTGCGATCGACGACGCGTGGGGACTGGTGCTGTTCTCGCTGGCGATGACCGTGGCTGGCGCCATGCTGGGCGCCGGCATTGAGGGCCCGCTCTGGCACGGTCTGCACGAGGCTGGCGGATCCGTGGCGCTGGGGCTGGCGGTGGGGCTTGCCGGCGCAGCTCTGACCGGGCGCGTCAAGCCCGGCGAACCGACGCTGATCGAGGCGCTTGGCCTTGTGTTCCTGACCGCAGGCCTGGCCCTTTGGCTCGACCTTTCCTATCTGCTCGCCGGCATGGTCGCAGGTGCCACAATCGTCAATCTTGCACGCCACCACGACCGGCCGTTTCACGAAATCGAGCGCATCGAGTGGCCATTTCTGCTGCTTTTCTTCGTTCTGGCGGGTGCATCGCTGAAGGTGAACGAGATTGGCGCGATTGGCGCCATCGGGCTGGCCTATATCGGGCTGCGTGCTGCGGCGCGGGTGGCCGGCGGCACGCTGGGGGCGATGCTGGCAGGGATTCCGCTGAGCGAGGGCACGATGATGGGGCTGGCGCTGATGCCGCAGGCGGGCGTTGCAATCGGCATGGCACTGGTGGCAGCAGAGCGGTTCCCGACGTTTGGCGAGACGCTGTTGACGGTGACGGTGGCCTCAACGGTGATCTTCGAACTGGTCGGTCCCTATCTGACACTATTTGCGTTGGACAGGGCGGCGGGGGCACACGGTCGCGGGTCCGAGCATCGCTCCTGACAAATTCCGATGCAACCGGGAAGGCGTAAGTTCAGCTCTGTGATCGCGATCATAGAGACGCGTGTCACTTGCCACTCACCGGGAGTGGGCAAAACTTGGGGGTTTTAGGCTAGGGTAATCGGGTTCACTGAATCGAGGGGCCTGCGATGGATATACGGATCATCGTCGAAACGACTACCGAGATGGGCAGCAAGCGGATACACGCGCTTCGTCGTCTCCGTTTTTCCAGCCAAGTTCATGGCGATCTGGGGCTCAAACTCGAGGATGCGAAAGACCTACTTGGGCGACTCCAGCGAGCGGTGCTGAACGCCCAGATTGAAGAAATCTCCGACGCAAGCCGTAACTGCGGCGACTGCAGCCGCACCCGACCGGTTCACGACTATCGGACAAGGATTTTCGATACGCTCTTCGGTCGGTTTCGCGTCAAGGTACCGCGCCTTTGCACCTGTCCGTGCAACGCGGAAGAACGCAGCTCGATTTCACCGTTTGCACAGGTCTTCCCGGATCTTGCAACGCCGGAACTCCAGAGGCTACAAGCAGAGTTGGGTGCACGGCATTCGTTCCGGGAAGCTGCCCGGATCCTGGAGACCTTTTTTCCGTGTGCTGAGCAGCACAACACCACCGTACGTAATCGCTTGGGCAGGATCGCGGATGACATAACCAACGCCGACCCGCCGAAAAGCCAAGCTTCCAAGTCGCAGCCCGTAACCGTATTCATCGACGGGCCCATATCCGGTGCCGACCGGAATATCAGATAAGTCACCTCGATGTTGTCGTTGGCAAGATCGAGACCCACGACATGTGCCGTCGCTTCGGTCTTGCGCCTCGAGTTGCCACCTTGCCTGCCTCCCAATTTCGTCGCGATTTAGACGCCCTCGGGTGGGATGGTCGGCGACCTATCACCGTGATTTCAGACGGGGAGGCCGCGCTGCCAAACCTTGTCCGCAGCGCTACAGGTGGGAAAGTGCGACACATACTGGACTGGTAGCACCTCTCGACGCGGGTTGAGCATGTGGAGAACGCAATCAAAGGCCTTTTCCAGTCAGAGAGTTTCTCTGACGTACCGGTAATCTTCACGAAACCGGCTGAGACTTTGCGATGGTATCTTGGCACGGCAAAATCCAGACCGCTGGCACCGATCTCCAATGGCTAATGGCTGATTGTACAAGATTGTCAAAGAAATACCCCGCTGTTCGCGAAGCGGCATCGAGAGCATTGGCGCGATGCCACGACCTCTACTGCTATCTCGCCAACAGCATGGACTCACTAACCAACTACGGTCGCCGATATCGCCAGGGCCTGCCGATCTCCACATCCCGCGCCGAAAGCTGCGTCGATGACATCGGCAATGCGCGCATGGGCAAACGTCGCCGGATGCGATGGTCGCCCCACGGAGCTCACAACGTGGCCGTCACCCGAGCCGCCGTACTTGGATGGCCGTTTGTCGGTTTCAAACCCTAAGATGGCGGCGTAGGACCCCCAGGTTTTGCCCGCTTCCCGCGTCACCTTCGAGGGCACAGAACGTGTCGTGGACGTGGACGTCGACATGGTCATCCCTTGCATCGGAGAACGCGTGGACCCGGAGGGATTGATTGGACCGTTTGGTCCGAAAGGGCTATCTGCGCCCGGCCGATGTCCATGGCAGGCTCGAGGACATGCTCTATGCTCTGGGCGACGCGCGCGCGACCGCGGAACCGTGGCCGAAGCCATCGGTGACGGTAAACGCGCGGTCGAAGCCGTGGTCGCGCAATTCGCGGGCGGCGTCATTGAGGACGATGATCGGCCGACGCTTCCGGCAACCGCCTTGAATACCGCGTACTACGAGAACCGGCCGAAATCCGTCGCCCCCAAACTCGCGGTAGCCGAACGCACGTTCGACACGGAGATCGAGGGCGATATCGGGCGAGTGGCCGCTTTGAGCGAAGCGCAGCGACGCCTGTCCTGCGGAAACTGCCTTGCCTGCGACAATTGCTGGACGTTCTGCCCCGACAACGCGGTGATCAAGACGGTCGAGCTGGCAACCGACGGGGTCGCACTATCTTTTCGATCTCGACTATTGCAAGGGCTGCGGGCTTTGCGCCCATGAATGCCCGACGGGCTATATGCAGATGCAGATGGAGTAACCCGGAATCCCTTTCCAGAATCAGCCCCTGCCTGCACGGTACGGAACGATGCCGGTCCGAATTGCTGCCGACGAAAGCATAGCGGTCCGATCTTTAGGATTTCTCCCCCCCCCCCCCGCCGCACTGAGCGCTCTTTGACTTGCACGAATACCAGGCGGGGTGCTGGCGCCCTCCAGGCAGCCGGATCACCGCCGTCTTGCGCAATGCCAGATCGGACCGACTGCGCCGGGGATCCCGACTTCACGCCGCGACGTCACTTCCGTTCGGGCTTCTCACGAAGGCGCCCCGAAACATGCGTGACGCGTCCGGGTCCGGGAAATGCGATGGCGCCGGTGACAACTCTGCCGTCGACAGCAAGCGACAGACATCCGCCCGCACCGGAGTTCTCCGCGCAGACGTCGATCCGGATGTCGCCTGCGTCGCTGCGAAGCCGCGCCGAGAAGCCGCCCCAGCCAGACGGAAGGCTCGGGCAGAGCCGGATACGGCCATCGACGAGGTGGATGCCAAGGATGCCCTCGACGGCAAGCCGCCACATCCAGCCGGACGCACCAGTGTACCAGGTCCATCCGGCGCGGCCCATGAAGGGCGGTGCGCCGCCTATATCTGCGGCGACCGCGTAGGGCTCGCCGCGATAGCGCAGCACGTCCTCCGCGCTTGTTCCGCGAGAGACCGGGTTGATGAGATCGAAGATGCGGTAGGCGGCATCGCCGTCGCCAAGCTCGGCGAAGGCGAGTCCCATCCAGGTCGCCGCGTGCGTATATTGCCCGCCGTTCTCCCGGATGCCGGGCGGGTAGCCGCGGATGTATCCCGGGTCGCGCGGAGTCTTGTCGAAGGGCGGCGAAAGCAGGCGGACGAGGCGATGCTCGGGATCGATCAGCCGATCGGCCGCCGTCTTAAGCGCGGACGCGGCGCGCGACTTGTCCGGCGCGCCGGCGAGTACGGACCACGACTGGGAGATGCTGTCGATTTGGCATTCGGAGTTCCGGGCCGATCCCCATGGATGGCCCTCGTCGTCGAAGGCGCGCACGTACCAGGCTCCGTCCCAGGCGGCGGTTTCGGCCGCGCGGCGCAACCCGGCCGCACGGTCGCGCCAGACCGTCGCGTCGGGCGCGCCCTGAGCGCGGTCGGAAAGCGCCGCGAAGCCCTCGGCGCAGACTGCAGAAAACCAGGCCAGCCAGACGCTTTCGCCGCGGCCGTGTGCACCCACGCGGTCCATCCCGTCGTTCCAGTCGCCCGTGCCGATCAGGGGAAGCCCGTGG
>CAYFYY010000106.1:0-13459 GCA_964347475.1 uncultured Flavobacteriales bacterium | reverse complement strand
CGCGCCATCGCATCCAGCGCGCCTTGCAGGATGTATGCGGCGGCCAGCTTGTCGACGACCGCACCGCGGCGCTTGCGCGTCATGTCTGCCTCCTCGATCAACACCCGTTCGACCGCCGCCGTCGACAGCCGTTCGTCCTGGAAGGCGATCGGGATGTCGAACTTTTCCAGAAGATTGGCCGCGAACTGCCGCGTCGACTGGCAGCGCGGCCCCTCCGTGCCGTCCATGTTGATCGGCAGGCCGAGCACGAGCCCGCCGACATTGTGCGTGTCGATCAGGCGTTTGAGCGCCACCGCGTCGGCGGTGAATTTCGTTCGCTTCAAAGTCTCCAGCGGCGAGGCGATGGCAAGCCCCGCATCCGACAGCGCGAGGCCGATCGTCTTCGCCCCCAGATCGAGCCCCATCAGCCGCTTGCCCTTCGGCAGCGAAACACGGAGCGCGGCGAGGGGAAGGACGGGCATCGGCGGATCTCCCGGTTTTGACGACAATCCGAGCCTACCCGTGGTGTCCGGCAGCCGCAATCGAGAGCCGACCGAACGGGTGGCCGGCGCCGGACGGCCAGCCCGCGCGCACTGCGGGGGAAATTGCCTTGCCTGCTCGCAATCGGTTCGCCGACAATGACGTCCTGCCGGCTTCGCCGAGATGGGCGCCGCCGGAAATCCGGACATCATTACAGGATCACAGGAAAGGGTACGATGCCGACGCCGTACAACATTGCGTTCTGGAATGTGGAGAACTTCTTCGACCACTTGAATTCCAACGACCGCACCCCGGCCCTCCAGCAACGGCTTGCGGGGGTGCTCGCCAACTGGGATATCGCAATCCGTGACCGGAAACGTGACCAGCTCGTGACCATCATCCAGCAGATGGGGAATGGCGCCGGTCCCGATCTGCTCGGCGTCTGCGAGATCGAAAACCGGACCGTCATGGAACTGCTGGCGGCGGGCATGAATGCGCGCATTCCAGGGCGGAGTTACCGGACCGCGCATGCCGATACCCGCGATGGAAGGGGTATCGATGTCGCATTCGTCTACGACGCAGCTCTTTTCACCGCGGGCCTGCACTTCAACCACTTCATCATGCGGCGCACATTCACGCGCGATATCTTTCAGGTGAACTTCACGACCAACCGGGGCCGCACATTCGTCGTCATGGGGAATCACTGGCCCTCGCGCAGTGGCGGGCAGCTCGAGTCGGCCGCCTACCGGGCCGTGGCGGGAGAAACGCTCGCTTACTGGCACGAGCGTATACGGGAGGTGTTGGGCGACGACGCGCCGATCATCGCAATGGGGGATTTCAACGACGAGCCGTTCGACGCCTCGGTTCGCGCCTACGCCCTGTCGTGGCGCTCCAGGAACAAGGTGCTGAGGGCGTCCGACCCCAAATTCTACAATCTGATGTGGCCCGAAATGGGCAGGGGGACCGGCAGCTATTATTTCGGCAACCACCCCAACATGCTCGATCAGTTCTTCGTCAACGAGAACTTGCTCCGCGCAAGTTCGCTCATCAGGGTGGACGAGCCTACGGTCCGCGTCAGCCAGTTCGCGGACATGAACTCGGGCGGGCTGTATCCGACGCCGATCCGCTTCGCCGGGCATGGCAGCCCCGCCAACCCGAACGGCTTTTCCGACCACTATCCGATCGAGATGGTTGTGATCGAGCGGGACTAGCCCGGCCGGCGGCCGCTCGCGGCGCCTCTCTGTGCGTGTGCGAGGGTTCGCGGACGTGATCCTGATTGTGCCTGAAACCCGCAGAAAACCCTAACGCATAGGCTCGTTTCAATATATACCGGACGCGCCGCAAGACAGCCCATTGCCAGGCTTGTCGGCTGCAAATGTGAATGATAGGTTCCGCGGCCATAGCGATACTGCAGAAAACCCAGCCTGGAACGAGCCTCCATGTCTCTTGACGAAGCCACGGTGGCGAAGATCGCCCATCTCGCCCGCATCCACGTACCGCAGCAGGACCTCAAGCCGCTGTCCGGCGAGCTGTCGAAGATTCTCGACTGGGTCGAGCAGCTGAACGAAGTCGACACCGAAGGGGTCGACCCGATGACCTCGGTCGTGGAGATGCAGCTGCGCCGGCGCGCCGACGAGGTGACCGACGGCGGGTATCCGGACGACGTGCTGGCCAATGCGCCGGAGGCCGAACACGGCTTCTACACCGTACCCAAGGTGGTCGAATGAGCGGCCTGACCGCGCTGACGCTCGCCGAGGCCCGCGCGGGCCTGGCGAAGGGCGAGTTCACGTCGGTCGAGCTGACGGAGGCGCACATCGCCGCCGTGGAGGCGGCGCGGCCGCTCAACGCCTATACCTGCGAGACGCCGGAGAAGGCGCTGGCGATGGCGGCGGAGTCGGACAAGCGGATCGCCGCTGGCACGGCCGGCGCGATGGAGGGACTGCCGGTCGCCATCAAGGACCTGTTCTGCACCGAGGGCGTGCCGTCCACCGCCGGCAGCCATATCCTCGACGGCTTCAGGCCGCACTACGAGTCGACCGTCACCAAGATCCTGTGGGACGCCGGGGCGGTGATGCTCGGCAAGGCCAATATGGACGAGTTCGCCATGGGCTCGTCCAACATGACGAGCTATTACGGCGCCGTCGAGAATCCGTGGAAGCGCAAGGACGACAAGACGGCCAAGCTGGTGCCGGGCGGCTCGTCCGGCGGCTCTGCGGCGGCCGTCGCGGCGCGTGCGGCGCTGGCCGCGACCGGCACCGATACCGGCGGCTCGATCCGCCAGCCGGCCTCGTTCACCGGCATCGTCGGGCTGAAGCCGACCTACGGGCGCTGCTCGCGCTGGGGCATCATCGCCTTCGCCTCGTCGCTCGACCAGGCCGGCCCGATGACCCGCAGCGTGCGCGACGCGGCAATCATGTTGGGGGCCATGGCCGGGTTCGATCCCAAAGACTCAACCAGCGTCGATACGCCGGTGCCGGACTACGAGGCGGTGCTTTCCGGCGACATCAAGGGGCTGAAGGTCGGCATTCCGAAGGAATACCGGATGGACGGCATGCCGGCGGAGATCGAGACCCTGTGGCAGCAGGGCGCCGACTGGCTGCGCGATGCCGGGGCCGAGATCATCGAGGTCAGCCTGCCGCACACCGAATACGCGCTGGCGGTCTATTACATCGTCGCCCCGGCCGAGGCGTCGTCGAACCTCGCACGCTATGACGGCGTGCGCTACGGCCTGCGGGTGCCCGGCAGCTCGCTGCAGGAGATGTACGAGAACACCCGCGCCGAGGGCTTCGGCCAGGAGGTCAAGCGCCGCGTCCTGATCGGCACCTATGTGTTGTCGGCCGGTTATTATGACGCGTATTATCTGAAGGCGCAGAAGGTCCGGTCGCGCATCGCGGGCGATTTCCGGGATGCCTGGGAGCGGGTCGATGTCCTGCTCGCCCCGACGGCGCCGAACGCGGCGTTCGGCCAGGGCGAGAAGATGGACGACCCGATCGCCATGTATCTCAACGATGTCTTCACCGTGCCGGCCTCGCTCGCCGGGCTGCCGGCGATCTCGGTGCCGGCCGGACTGTCGGTGGACGGGTTGCCGCTCGGCCTGCAGCTGATCGGCCAGCCATTCGACGAGGAGACCGTGCTGCGCACGGCGCACGTCCTGGAGGGCGCGGCCGCATTCACGGCGATGCCCGATTTCGTTGCCGGGGGGTAAGGATCCATGCGATTTGTCGGCGTTCATTATGCGATCACGGCCGAACAGCGCGACGGCCTCCTGGCCCAGCCCGACGACGCCAAGAAGATGGAGTATTTCGGCACCGAGATCGAGGAGAACTGGGAGGAGGAGCACGGCCAGATCAGCGATACCGCCTGGGAGGCGATCCATTGCTGCCTGACCGACAGCGCCAACCCGGATCCCAAGGCCGGCGCGGCGCCGCTGAACCTCGCCGTGCTCGGCGGCCAGCAGGTGCTGAAGAGCGAGAAGGCCTACATCATCCGGCTGGTCGAGGCCGACCAGGTCAAGGAGGTGGCGGCGGCGTTGAAGGGACTGGACAAGTCGTGGATGGAAGAGATGTTCGCAAAGCACAGCCCGGACGACGGCCAGGACGTGATCGACGTGACCTGGGACTGGTTCGACAAGATGCGCGGCTTCTTCGAGCGCGCCGCCAAGAACGGCCGTGTCGTGCTGTTCACGGCGGATCAATAGCAGACTGACACGGCGGATCGTACTCAGATGACCATGCTGGAAGGCCGCACCGGGACGTGGGAGGTCGTCATCGGCCTCGAGGTACATGCCCAGGTAATCTCCAACGCCAAGCTGTTCAGCGGCGCCTCGACAGCCTTCGGCGCGGTGCCGAACAGCCAGGTGAGCTTCGTCGACTCGGCGATGCCGGGGATGCTGCCGGTGCTCAACGAACGTTGCGTCGAGCAGGCGGTGCGCACCGGCCTCGCGCTCGGCGCTGCGATCAACCTGCATTCGGTGTTCGCCCGCAAGAACTACTTCTATCCGGACCTGCCACAGGGCTACCAGATCTCCCAATACGAGCAGCCGATCGTCGGCGAGGGCGAGATCCTGATCGATCTCGAGGACGGCGAGACCAAGCCGGTCGGCATCGAGCGGCTGCATATGGAGCAGGATGCCGGCAAGTCGCTGCACGACCAGAGCCCGAGCCAGAGCTTCATCGATCTCAACCGCTCCGGCGTCGCGCTGATGGAGATCGTCTCCAAGCCCGACATGCGCTCGGCCGACGAGGCCTCGGCCTACGTTACCAAGCTGCGCTCCATCCTGCGCTATATCGGCGCCTGCGACGGCAACATGCAGGAAGGCTCGCTGCGATGCGACGCCAACGTCTCGGTGCGCAAACCGGGCGGGGCGCTTGGCACCCGCTGCGAGATCAAGAACGTCAACTCGCTGCGCTTTCTGCGCCAGGCGATCGAGTTCGAGGCGATGCGCCAGATCGAGATCCTCGAGGATGGCGGCGAGATCGACCAGGAGACCCGCCTGTTCGATGCCGGCAAGGGCGAGACCCGCTCGATGCGCTCGAAGGAGGAGGCGCACGATTACCGCTATTTCCCGGACCCGGACCTGCTGCCGCTCGAGCTGACGCCGGATTTCGTCGAGGCCCAGCGCGCGACGCTGCCGGAACTGCCGGACGAGAAGAAGGCGCGCTTCATGGCCGATTACGGCCTGCCGCCCTACGATGCCGGCGTGCTGGTCGCCGAGCGCGAGACCGCGGATTTCTTCGAGGACGTGGCCAAGGGCCGCGACGCCAAGCTGGCCGCCAACTGGGTCATCTCCGAGCTGTTCGGCCGCCTCAACAAGGCCGGGCGGGACGTCACCGACTCGCCGGTCTCCGCCGAATCGCTCGGCGGACTGATCGACCTGATCGCCGATGCGACGATTTCCGGCTCGATCGCCAAGAAGGTGTTCGACGAGATGTTCGAGACCGGCAAGGAGGCCGCCGCGATCGTCGAGGAGCAGGGCCTCAAACAGGTCACCGATACCGGCGCGATCGAGGGCATCATCGACCAGGTGCTGGCCGACAACGCCGACAAGGTCGCTGAGTACAGGGACGGCAAGGACAAGCTGTTCGGCTTCTTCGTCGGCCAGGTGATGCGCGCAAGCCAGGGCAAGGCCAACCCGCAGATGGTCAACGAGCTTTTGCGCAAGAAGCTCGACCGGTAGGTAAAGGACGCCGGCATGCCGGTCGTTTCTGGCCGTGACCGCTCGAAGCCGCGTTATTTCAACAAATAGAATTTGTGAATTATAACATATGCGCACGAATGAAATGGCGCGTACTTCGGACGTGGTATTACACCTGTTTAATGAATCCTAAAGCGAAGTCATGTCGAATTCGCCGATATGGCTTAGTTGCCATTTTTTATTTACGGAATATCAACTCAGGACCCTCAAAATCTTTTGAGTGTGGTCCCGTTGACTGTACGGGAACTCGCAACCAAGTGTTATACGAACGGCCACTTCGGATCGGGGGGAAATCGACGGACGGGGCGCAGAAGCCAACGCTACACACCATCACGGAGCTCGGTAAGGCGCATGACCAGGAAACAGACTACCTTTGTGGACCTCATCGAAAAAGACCGCGCGAGCCGCGGTGAAGCCCACTGGAAAGGATCGTTTCTCGAGTATCTCGAAAAGCTTCGCAAGAGCCCGGCGATTTGTCAGCTTGCGCCCGCGCGTCTCTATGATGTCGCCTCCCTGCCGGGCGTCGAGGAACTGGAGGTGGGAGAGAGCGGTCGCCTGCAACGCCTGTTCGGGGACGAGCCGGTTCGGATATACAATTTCTTCAAGGACGAGTTCTTCGGCATCGAATCGGTGGTCGCCAAGCTCGTCCGCTACCTGCATGCGGCAGCGCTCCAGGGCGAAGAGTCGCGACAGGTGCTCTATCTCATGGGACCGGTCGGCGCCGGCAAGAGCTCGCTCATCGAGAGCCTGCGTCGCGGGCTCGAGGAGGCCGATCCTGTTCACGCGATCGCCGGTTGTCCGATGCAGGAGGAGCCGCTGCACCTGATTCCGCGCAATCTGCGGCGCGAGTTCGAGAAGATGCTCGACGTGCGCATCGAGGGCGATCTCTGCCCGGTCTGCCGCTATCACCTGGAAAACGAGTACAAGGGCCGCTACGAGGAGGTGCCGGTCGAAACGGTTGCGTTCTCGAAGCAAGGCCGGATCGGCATCGCCATCGTCCCGCCGGTGGATCCCAACAATCAGGATACGTCCGTGCTCATCGGCTCCGAAGACATCTCCAAGCTCGACCGGTTCTCGGAGGGCGACCCGCGCGTGCTCGACCTCAACGGCGCGTTCAACGCTGGCAACCGCGGCATGGTCGAGTTCATCGAGATCTTCAAGAACGAGACCGAGTACCTGCACACCATCATCACCGCAACGCAGGAGAAGTTCGTCCCGGCTCCCGGCCGGCACGGCACGGTCCACGTTGACACGGTCATCGTCGGACACTCGAACGAGGCGGAGTGGCAGAAGTTCAGGGCCGATCCTACCAATGAAGCGATCCTTGACCGCATCGTGACGATCAAGGTGCCCTACAACCTGCGTCTGACCGACGAGGTGAAGATCTACGAAAAGATTTTGAAAAAGTCCGGGTTCAAGGCGCACATTGCGCCGCATACGCTGACCGTCGCGGCGATGTTCGCGATCCTGTCGCGGCTTGCGCCGACCCCGAAATGCGACCTGACCACCAAGATGCGGATCTACGACGGCGAAGAGGTCGTCGAGAAGGGACGGACCAAGAAGGTCAACATCCGCGAGCTCGAGGACGAGGCGCCCCTCGAGGGCATGTCCGGCATATCGCCGCGCTTCATCGTCAAGGCGCTGGACAATGCACTTTCCGAAAGTCCCGAGGGTATCACACCGATCCACGTGCGCGAGGCGCTGGTGCAAATGGTCAAGGAGGCGCAGTTCTCCGACGATCAACGCAAGCAGTATCTCGAATTCCTGCAGGATTCCATCCACAAGGCCTATCTGGAAATCCTCGAGCAGGAGATTACCAAGGCCTTCGTCTATGCCTATGAGGAGCAGGCGGAGACGCTGTTCCACAACTACCTCGACCACGCCGAGGCCTATGTCAACAAGTCGAAGGTCAAGGACCGCGACACCAAGGAGGAGTTGGAGCCGGACGAAAGCTTCCTGAAGTCGATCGAGGAGCAGATCGCGATCGTCGGGCCGGCCGCCGACGGCTTCCGCCAGGAGGTCATCGCCTATCTGTGGTCGGCCACCCGGCGCGGCGAGACGGTCAGCTACGGCAGCTACGAGCCGCTGCGCGAGGCGATCGAGAAGAAGCTGACCAACTCGGTGCGCGACATCAGCCGCATCATCACCAAGGCCCGCACCCGCGACGAGGACCAGAGCGAGAAATACGACAGCCTGGTCAAGAACATGCTGGAGCGCGGCTACAACGAGTTCTCAGCCGAGGTGGTGATGAAATACGCCGCCAACAACCTGTGGAAGGACTGACGGAGGAGGCGGCAGCCGCAGGCAAGGTCACCGAACGAAAGGCGCTGCGATGACCACGGTGTTCCGTCCCTATCCGTCTTCCGACGCACTGCGGTCGGACCGCAGCGCCGGCGACCGGTTGCGTCACCGCCGCAAGGTCCGCGACGCGATCCGTGAAAACATTGCCGATATCGTCGCCGAGGAATCGGTGATCGGGCAGAGCGGCGAGCGCATCGTCAAGGTGCCGATCCGCGGCATCCGCGAATATCGCTTTATCTACGGCGACAATGCCGGCGGGGTCGCCGCGGGCGACGGAGACGTGCAGGAAGGACAGGTGGTCGGGCGGCGTCCCGGGGAGGGCAAAGGGCCGGGGGAGGCGGGCGACCAGCCCGGCGTCGACTATTACGAGACCGACATCACCCTGGACGAGCTGATCGACATCATGTTCGAGGATCTCGAGCTCCCGGATCTCGAGCGCAAGGCCCTGCGCCAGATGCCTGTGGCCCGCGGGACACGGCGCCTCGGCTACCGGCGCAAGGGAATCCGGGTGCATCTGGACAAGCGGCGCACGGTGGTCAACCGCCTGCGCCGGAAGATCGCAACGGGCGGAAAACCGGCCAAGGCGGCCAAAGCGGGCAGATCCTCCAAGGCGACCGATGCGGCGGCAGAGAGTGGCGGCGGCGATCGCTTCCCCTTCAACAAGGAGGATCTGCGCTACCGGCGTCGCATGCCGGACGAGGAGATGGAGTCGAACGCCGTGGTGATCTGCATCATGGACACGTCCGGCTCCATGGACACCATGAAGAAGTACCTGGCGCGCAGCTTCTTCTTCCTCCTCTACCAGTTCGCGCGCACCCGCTACCGCAATGTCGAGCTGGTCTTCATCGCACATCACAGCGAGGCGCGCGAGGTGACCGAGGAGGAGTTCTTCCACAAGGGCGAGTCCGGCGGCACGCGCATTTCGTCCGGCTACCACAAGGCGCTCGAGGTGATCCGCGAGCGCTATCATCCGGATCTGTGGAACGTGTATGCCTTCCACTGTTCCGACGGCGACAACTTCTCGCATGACGACGAGGCGGCACTGGCGGCAGCGCACGAGCTGTGTGCGGTGTGCAACCTGTTCGGTTACGGCGAAATCAAACCTCCCGACTCGTATTATGGCGGTGCATCGATGCAGGAAAAGTTCGAGAAGATCGAGGCTTCCAATTTCCAGACCGTGATGATCAAGGAAAAAAAGGATGTCTGGCCCGGCTTCCGGTCCCTGCTCGATCGCGAGCGCAAGCCGGTGGCAGCGGCCGACGCCGGGACGGCGGAGTCCTAGGAAGATGGCCGCGACCTGGACGATCGCCGATCTCGAACACTGGGACGAACGCATTCGCGAGCGGGTCGAGGCGTTCGGCCTGACCTGCTATGAGCAGGAATTCGAGATCTGCGACCACAACCAGATGCTCGGCGCGATGGCCTATCACGGCATGCCGGCACATTATCCGCACTGGTCCTACGGCAAGTCGTTCGAGCGCCAGAAGACGCTGTACGACCATGGCGTTTCCGGCCTGCCTTACGAGATGGTGATCAACGCCGACCCGAGCATCGCCTACCTGATGCGCGAAAACTCGCTGTGCCTGCAAATCCTCACCATTGCGCACGTCTACGCGCACAACGACTTCTTCCGCAACAACTTCACCTTCGGTCATACCGAGGCGGACAGGGTGGTCGGTGCCTTCAAGACGCGAGCCGACCGGGTCCGCGGTTATGTCGAGGATCCGTCGATCGGGATCGACCGCGTCGAGGCGATGCTCGATGCGGCGCACGCGGTCTCGCTGCACACACGACGCAATTTCGGCATCCGCAAGCGCAGCCCGGCCGAGCAGAAGCAGCGGGCGCTCGAGGCGGCGGCGCCCAAACACGACCCCTGGGAGCGAATTCATCAAGCCGAGACGGTGCCTGAGCCCGAGCTGGACCGCCTGCCGCTGGAGCCGGACCCCGACCTGCTGTTGTTCATTCGCGACCACAACCCGGTACTTGAGGACTGGCAGCGCGATATCCTGACCATCGTGCACGATGAGGCCACCTACTTCATCCCGCAGATGGAAACCAAGATGATGAACGAAGGGTGGGCTACCTACTGGCACCACCAGATCATGAACAGCCTCGAACTCCCGCAGGACCTCCACATGGAATTCCTGGTGCGGCATAACCAGGTTGTGCGGCCCGTGCAGGGCGACATCAATCCTTATCACATCGGTTTCCGGTTGTGGCAGGACATCCGCCGGCGCTACGACGAACCGACGGCGGAGGAGGTCGCCGAGAACGGCGCACCGGAGACGGACGGGCGTGAAGCGATGTTTGCGATCCGCGAGTCCGACCGCGACGTCTCGTTCCTGCGCCGGTTCCTCGGCCCGCGCATGATGCGCGAACTCGGCCTGTTCGCCTACGCACCGAAGGGCGAGGAGCTGGTGGTCACGAGGGTCGCCGACGAAGCCGGCTGGCGCGAGGTCAAGGAGCTGCTGCTGCGGTCGGTGGGAATGGGCAGCGTACCGGTGATCACCGTGCAGGATGCCGACCTCGGCGGCAACCGCACTCTGCTGTTGCGGCATGAGCACGACGGTCGCGACCTGCAGCTCGAATTCGCTGAGCGCACGCTCGGCCATCTGCGCACCTTGTGGGGCCGCGACGTGGCGCTGGACACGGTGCTCAAGGGCGACTCGCGGCGCCTGTACTGCAGCGCCGACGGGCTGGCCATCGAAAGCCCTGGCTGATCCGGCATACCCCGTTATCGGTTCCTTCACCTGTGACCTCCCACAATGCGGGATATCGTTGCATGCGCACGAAAGGGCGCCCCGATGGCCCGAAGGTTTCGGTTGAGACACCCGCTCCGGCTTGCCCTGTTGCCGCTGCTTCTGGCGGCCTGCACGGCGTCGGCCGGCATCGAGGACAGCGCGCCGGCCGCCGGCATGACAGCAGCGCGCGTCGAGGCGGAGCTGGTGCGGCTGATGAACGACCAGCGCGCGCGCAGGGGCCTGCCGCCGCTGGCACCCGAGCCGAAGCTTTCGGCGGCGGCGCTGGCGCACGCCCGGGTGATGGGTCGGACCGGCTGCATCGAGTTCGAGTGCGCCGGCATGACGGTCGACCGGCGCATTACCGGCAACGGCTACCGCTACGGCGAGTCGCGGACCTATATCGGTGCCGGGTACGACAATGCGGGCGCCACCCTGTCCGCCATGATGGGCCGGGCCTGGGGGCGTGACATGGTGCTGGAGCCGGATTTCCGACATGTCGGCGTCGGCTATGTATACGCCGGCGGCAGCCGGCACCGGCACTACTGGACGATCAGCTTCGCGACGCCCGCCAACGGCGACGTGGCGGCGCTCGCCGCCGAGGTGATCCGCTTGACCAATGCGGAGCGCCGCAAGCGCGGTCTCGAACCTCTGGCACCGAACCGCAACCTTGCCAGAGCGGCGCAGTTCCATGCCGACTTCATGGCCCGCAACGATTGCTTCGCGCACCGCTGCCCGCAGGAGCCGCCGCTGGCCCACCGGGTGGGCCGCGCCGGCTATGCCTACCGCGGCGTCGCCGAGAACATCGCCGCCGGCGCACCGACCCCGACCGACGTGGTGCGCGGCTGGATGGACAGTCCCGGCCACCGCGCCAATATCCTCAGCCCCGAGATGCGCGAAATCGGCATCGGCTACGCGCTGCTCAACGAGGATGGCGGCAAGGAGACCTACCGCCATTACTGGGTACAGAATTTCGGCTACCGCTAGCCGTCCCGCTCGATCGTGCTATCCTCATTGCCCACGAGCCACCTGTCGCGCGGGAACGGAGACCCATGATCGACCTGTACACCTGGCCGACGCCGAACGGCCATAAGATACACATCATGCTGGAGGAGACGGGCCTTGCCTACCGGGTGATCCCGATCGACATCGGCAAGGGCGACCAGTTCGAACCGGAATTCCTGAAAATCAGCCCGAACAACAAGATGCCGGCAATCGTCGATCCCGACGGGCCCGACGGCAAACCGATCTCGCTGTTCGAGTCCGGGGCCATCCTGATCTACCTTGCAGAGAAGACCGGGCGGTTCCTGCCCGCCGAGCCGCGCGCCCGCTATACGGTGCTGCAGTGGCTGATGTTCCAGATGGGCGGCATCGGCCCGATGCTCGGCCAGGCGCACCATTTCCGCGTCTACGCGCCGGAGCCGATCCCCTATGCCGTCGACCGCTACACGAAGGAGGCCGGGCGCCTCTACCGCGTCGTCGACCGCCGCCTCGGCCAGGCGGAATGGCTCGGCGGCGATGCCTATTCGATCGCCGACATGGCGACCTTCCCGTGGCTGCGCGGCTACGAGCGGCAGGGTCAGAAGCTCGAGGACTTCCCGAACCTCGCATGCTGGTTCGCGGCCATCAACGAGCGTCCCGCCGTGCAGCGCGGCCTCAAGGTCCTGGCCGAGCAGCAGAGCGCCGGCAAGCTGACCGACGAGGCACGGGAAAACCTTTTCGGAGCAAGGCAGTTCGCCGAACATTAACCAATCCTTAGCCGATCCCCTTTATCGTCGATGCTGGACATTAGCGAATCGGCCACGGGCGGATCGGAAGTGGCGCAAAAGCAGGCACTCATAGGGGGCGTCGTCACCGGCGCGTCCGCCGAAATGATCGAATACATGCGGCAGGACTTCCTCGACACGACGGGGGAGCGGGTGCTGCTGTTCGAGCAGTCCCTGGCCGACGGCGCCGACCTCGACGCGCTGCGCTACTTCGCCTTTGAGGTCAAGGGACAGGCGCGCAACTTCGGCATGCCGCTGATCGGCATCATCGCGGCCCGGCTGGAGGACTACCTCAATGCCCTCGACCACGTCTCCGACTGGTCGGCGGCCGGCATCAACGCCTTCCTCGACACCATGCGCAGCGCCATCGAGGGCGGCATCGCCGCCGACGCCGATCCGAGCATGATCGTCCGCGGCCTGCCGGCGCGCCCGCGCCTTCTCGGGGTCGACGACAACGACGTGCTCGACGTCGAGGTCATGCTGGTCATGGAGCACACCTCGCAGACCAACTACGTCGAGCGCGAGATGCAGGCCTGCGGCTACCGCACGACGATCGTGGCCTCGCCCTTCGACGCCTTCGAGGACGTGGTGCGCACCCGCCCCGACATGGTCATCATCGCCGCCGTCCTGCCGGGCCTGTCCGGAATCGACCTTGCAACCGCCCTGGCGACCATGCCGGAGACCCGGAACACCCCGGTCGCCGTGCTGACCAGCCTCGACGACGACAACGCCGACCTCAACCTTCTGCCCAAGTCGGTCCCGGTCATCCACCGTGGCGACAGCTTCGGCGACGACCTCGCCAAGGCGCTGAGCCACCACTTCCTGCTTTAGAGTGTGACCCGCTCGGCGCCGGCCGGCGGGCTGGCTCCGGGAGCGGGCGACGGATCTATCGATCCGGCACCCCGTGGCGGCGCGGCGCGATGCTACTCTGGCCCCCGATTCGCCGATAGGGCGCGTGGAACGAGCCCATGCGTTAGGGTTTTCCGCGGGTTTCAGGAGGG
>CAYFYY010000105.1:0-13673 GCA_964347475.1 uncultured Flavobacteriales bacterium | reverse complement strand
CGTCGCAGCGCATGATGCCGCCGAAGATGTTGACCAGGATGCCCTCGACATGCGGATCCGACAGGATGATCTTGAACGCCTTGGTCACCCGTTCCTTCGTCGCCCCGCCGCCGACGTCGAGGAAGTTGGCCGGCTCGCCGCCGTGCAGCTTGATGATGTCCATGGTGGCCATCGCCAGCCCGGCGCCGTTGACCATGCAGCCGATATTGCCGTCGAGCTTGATGTAATTGAGTTCGTGCCGGGCGGCCTCGAGCTCTGCCGGATCCTCCTCGTCCTCGTCGCGCAGCTCGGCGACATCCGCGTGCCGGAACAGGGCGTTGTCGTCGAAGTTCATCTTGGCATCGAGGGCGACCACCTCGCCGGCCCCGGTGACGACCAGCGGATTGACCTCGACGAGGCTCGCGTCGAGTTTCGTGAACGCCTGGTAGAGGCCGGCCAGCAGCTTCTCGGCCGACTTCACCTGATCGCCGACAAGGCCGAGCGCGAAGGCGACGGTGCGCCCGTGATGCGGCATGAAGCCGGTGGCCGGATCGACGCTGACGGTGACGATCTTCTCGGGCGTCTTCGCGGCGACCTCCTCGATGTCCATGCCGCCCTCGGTCGACGCCATGACGGTGATCCGGCTGCTCGCGCGGTCGACCAGCATGCCGAGATAGAGCTCGCGCTTGATGTCGCAGCCCTCCTCGATGAACAGGCGCTTGACCTCCCGGCCCTGCGGGCCGGTCTGCTTGGTGACGAGCACGGCGCCGAGCATTTCGCCGGCATTGTCGCGCACCTCGTCGACCGACCTGACGACGCGCACGCCGCCCTTGCCCTGCTCGTTGCCCTTGAACCGACCGGCACCGCGGCCACCGGCGTGAATCTGGCTCTTGACCACCCAGACCGGGCCGCCGAGCTCGCGGGCGATCTCCTCGGCCTCCTTCGCGGTATAGGCGACGCGGCCGCGCGGCACCGCCACCCCGTATTTGGTCAGCAGGGCCTTGGCCTGGTATTCGTGAATGTTCATCCGGACACTCCCGCCTGATTGCGAAGGGTTGCCGAAGTCCCGCGCGTCCGCAACCGGGACTCCCGGAGTTGTGACCCCTGCCGGGTCAGCCGGCGTCGGCCGCCATGTTGGCGACGACCTCGTTGAGGGTGCGAACGGCGTTGACCGACTTGTCGAACATCGCCTTCTCGCCGGCGTTCAACTCGATCTCGACGACGCGCTCGACGCCGCCGGCACCGATCACCGCCGGCACGCCGACATACAGCCCGTCGAGGCCGTAGACGCCGTCGCACCACGCCGCGCAGGGCAGGACCCGCTTTTTGTCCTTCAGATACGCCTCGGCCATCTGGATCGCCGCCGAGGCCGGCGCGTAGAAGGCCGAGCCGGTCTTCAGGAGGGCGACGATCTCGGCGCCGCCGTCGCGCACGCGCTGGATGATGGCGTCGATTCTGTCTTGTGTGGACCAGCCCATGGCGATGAGGTCCGGCACCGGGATGCCGGCGACCGTCGAATAGCGCGGCAGCGGCACCATGGTATCGCCGTGCCCGCCGAGCACGAAGGCGGTGACATCCTCGACCGAGACCCCGAACTCCTGCGCGAGGAAATAGCGGAAGCGGGCGCTGTCGAGCACACCGGCCATGCCGACCACCTGGTTGTGCGGCAGGCCGCAGGCGTCGCGCAGCACGCCGACCATGACGTCGAGCGGGTTGGTGATGCAGATGACGAAGGCGTCCGGCGCGTTCGCCTTGATGCCGGCGCCGACCTGCTGCATGACCCCGGTGTTGATGCCGATCAAATCGTCGCGGCTCATCCCCGGCTTGCGGGCGACGCCGGCGGTGACGATGATCACGTCGGCGCCCCTGAGCGCCGCGTAGTCGCTGCCGCCGGTGACCGCGGCATCGTAGCCCTCGACCGGCGAGCCCTCGGCGATGTCCAGCGCCTTGCCCTCCGGGATGCCCTCCATGATGTCGATGAGCGCGATGTCGCCGAGCTCCTTGAGCCCGGCGAGCAGCGCGAGCGTGCCGCCGATATTGCCGGCGCCGACCAGTCCGATCTTGCTGCGTGCCATGGGATTCCCTGTCCTGCGAGCGGTGTGGGTTCGGGCGGCAGCGCCGCGTTCCGGACGGCACATCCGGCGAGCATGCTGCACTGCCGAAAAGACAGGCGGTTCCTAGCGCGAATCGGCCGTCAAGGGCAAGGAGAAATGCGGCGGAACGGGCGTTCCGGGCCGGGGCGCTAGGCGGCCGGCCGCCGGGAGATGCGGCCGCCCTGCCTGCGGTGTTGCTCCAGGACGGCGAGGATCTCGGACGCCGCGATATCGTAGACGTCCTCGATCACGACCCGGGGCTGCACGCCGCCGATGCGGTACGCCCAGCGCACATAGCGGGAAATCCGGTCGTCGCGCGGCGCCGCAAAGAGAACGATCGACCGCTGCGCGCTGCTCCAGCGCAGCCGCGCCGAATGCAGCTCGAAGGGGGCGACCTCGTGCCAGCCGTAGCGCTGGCGCCAGCCGAGCCGCCGGTAGACGAGACTGGCCGGCTCCACCTCCAGGTAATTGAAGCTGCCGCCGACGGCGAGGAAGACAACGACGAAGCTGCCGATCATCGTGAGCACCAACACAGCCAGCACGAAAAAGAACAGGACTGGATCCACCTCACTTCTGCGAGCGAGCAGGATGAAAAAAAACAGCATGGCCACGTCGGCCAACTGGATCATCCAGAAGGCAAGCATCGCCGGGGTCCGGAAGGCTCCCCAGTGGCGGCCGGCCTGCCGCTGGTAGCGAATCGCGGAGGCGGGGGGCCGCGCCGCGGCTTCGACAACCGCGTCAGGCGTGACCGGGCCGGCATGCGCCTGTCCCCATTCGGCCCATGTTTCAAGCTGCCGTGCGATGTCGCGGACCGGCGCGTCATAGATATCGTCGAGTGCGGTCACCGGCGCGCCGGCGTCGGTGTCAGCTGTCGGTTTTCCCGGCTTGCTGCCATCGTGATCCGCGGTAAAGACGACGGACTCGCTGGGCGCGCGGTCCTTCTCCGCCGGCGGTGCCGCCTTGACCGCGACATCGGCGATTTCGTCCCAGCGCCAGTGCTTGCGGTCCAGACCATTGCGTCGGTGCAGCCCGCCGGCACCCGCCAGGATCAGGTTGGTGGCCGGGGACGATTGCCAGAAATGCTGAGACAGACCTTGCGTCAGAAGCAGAAATGCGGGGAGCAGCATCGCCATGATGCGCTCGTTATCCAAAAACTCCTGGAGCGATGACGGGAGGACGTCATCCGCCCACAGCACGAAGCCCAGCATCACCGCCGTGCTCGCCACGGTCATTCCCAGCAGGATCAGGACAGCCTTCGACCGCTTGCCCGCGTCGAGCGCGTCACGGGCCGAGAACAGGGCCGGCTCCGGCGTTCGGACCGATCCGTCTTGCACCGGCTTCGACGCCGCGCCGGTCGCCATGTCGCGGTAGCGGTTGAGCCGGTCGGCAAGTTCCTCGGACACGACCACGTAGTTGTTGCCGAACGCGATGTTGCGGCCACCGAACATGATCCGGTTCAAGAGCGCGGCCAGCCGGGACCGGCGGGCAGGACGGCGCGCGCGAAACGTGATGCTGCGCCCGATGACGAGGCGCATCGGGTGCCACCCGCTGTGCAGCCGGAAGTCCGATACCTCGGCCCAGCTCCAGGATTCCTCACGGCCGGCGATGACGCGGGCGAGTCCATGTGCGTCGAGCCGGAGACCGTCGTCGAGGCGCTGGCGCACGAACAACGGCAGGGCGATTTCCCAGATCAGGAGCAGGAGCATCGGCGGAATGGCGAGCCCGCTCCAGATTTCGTGCGGCAGCTCCAGATTTGCCGTCAAGGCGATCAGGCCGACAATGACCGCCAGGCCTGCCAGCATGGAGGTGGTGCCGACGCGCATCCAGAACGCGGGGGCATCGAACGGATAGAAGAGCTTCGGCATGAGTTCGCCCGTGCCCTCAGCCGCGCGGGACGCGCCCGGAGGCCCGCCGGCGCGCATTCAGCGTCTCGGCGATCTCGTCCAGCGGGGAATCGTAGATGTCTTCGATCACCGCCAGCCGCCGGTTGTCGATGTTGAAGGCCCAGCGCAGGAAGGCCGATCCGAGGCCGTTCGCCGGCGCCTCGAAGGTCAAGACCGACCGCTGCTTGGCCGACCACTTGCTGCGCACGCGCCGCAGCTCCGCCGGGCCCAGCTCGCGCCAGGACCAGCGCCGCTTGCGCGCATAACAGACGCTCAGCATCCCCGCATCGTCGAGCTCCAGCCGGTTCAGCGAGGGCGCCAGCAGAGCAAGGTACGCCATCAGCGGAACCATCGTGATCAGGAGACTGTCGATCCTGTCGAGCCAGTCGGGAAGGTCGAGCCAGTCGGGCGGATGGACGTCGGCCCGGATCATCCAGACCAGCACGCCGAGCCACACCAGCATCGGCGTCACGAAGGCGAAGGACAGGACAAGGTCAAGCGGACTGCCGCGCCCCTTGGCATACCCGGCCAGGCGACGGAATGCGATCTTTCCCTCGTGCGCTGCCGCGTCGGTGACAGCAAGCATGGCCGGGCCGAACACCTCGTGGTTCCAGTCCCACCAGGCGCGGGATCGGCGGGCGATTTCGTCGACGGGCATTTCGTAGAAATCCTCGACCGAACAGGAAACCGGGACGAAGGGTTTGCCCTCCTCGGGTTTCTTGCCCGGCGCCGAGCCGTCGTGGGTCGCCCGGAAGCTGATGATCTGCGCCGTGGCGCCGCCGTCTCCCCGACTGACGGAATGCTGCACGCGCATGTCCAGGATGTCACGCCACAGCCACAGCTGCCGCTGCATCTTATCTCTGGTCGCGAGGCCGCCGGCGCTCACGGCCAGCATGTTGTCCTGTCGCGATTCCCATCGGTACTGAATCAGGATTATCCAGGGCATCATCCCGCCGATGCCGATCCCGAAACCAATCAACAGCGGAGACTCCAGGAACTCCCCGAGGGTCTCCGGCAGGTGGCCCACCAGCGCCATGGCCAATACAACGCCGAGGAATGGGCCGACGACGACGAAGAAAAGCCGAAGAAGTTTGGGCTGCTTGCGGTCCTTGCGGAAACTCCAGACCGGTTCTGGCTGCCGCTTGGCCGTCGTGCCGCCAGACGCGCCGCTGCGGTAATGTTCGATCTGACGGTAGATCTCGTCGGCGCGGGTTGGAAAATCGTCCGCAATGACGACGAACCGTCCCAGCGCGAACAGTCGTTCCATCCAGGAATTCGCGACCTTGCGGCGTGCGTCCGCGGGTGCGCGGATGGTGATGAAGCGGCCATAGAACATGCCCGCCGGATGAAAACGGCTGCGAAGCCGGATATCGGAAATTTCGTCCCACCGCCAACTGGCCGTCTTCCCACGGCGCGCCAGCCCGAGACCCGCCGAGTCGATGGTCAGGCCGCTGCTCTTGGACAGGCCGGGATTGAGCAAAGGTATCGCCTCCCGGCCCACAAAGACGAACATGAGCGACCCGAGGATGGCCAGGTTAACGTGCCGAGAAAGATCGAGGTCGGCGAGAATGTATGTCCAGGCGAGCAAGCCCCCTACCGTAATGCCGGCGACGATTGCGCTCAGGCGACCTCGGCCCTTGAACGGCATCAACAGGTGATACGCGGGTGCCATCGATCCGATTCTCCCCCTGCGGAACGGGCGCGCGATTTCTCTGCGCCCACACTATGGCCCACAAGGTTGCAGGTTTCGGCCTAAGGTTCCGTTAAACGCGCAATTTGAGACGAATTCAGCCTTTTGCCGCCCGCTCCGCCGTCACCCAGGCATGGGAGCGCATCTCGGCGAGGCGGCTGGCGGTGCGGCGGTATTCGGCGGCGTGGCTGTCCGCTGTGACGAGGTCTTCCGGCGCGGTGGCGGCCGAGGCGGCGAGGCGCACCCGGTTCTCGTACAAGACGTCGATGAGGGTGATGAAACGGCGCGCCTCGTTGCGCATGGCCTGGTCCATCGCCGGCACGCCGTCGAGCACGACGGTGTGGTAGCGCCCGGCGATGGCGAGGTAGTCCTCGGCCCCGAGCGCGGCGCGGCACAGCTGGTCGAAATGGAAGCGCGCGACGCCGCGCGCGGCCAGCGGCACGGTGACCGTGCGGCCCTTGACGGTCAGTTCTTCAGGCGCCGCCCCGGCACCGTCGGCAAGGTCGTCGAAGATATGGTCGAGCGCCGCCGTGGCCGAGTCGTCCAGCGGCGTCAGCCAGATCTCGCGGCCGGCCAGCCGCGCCTGCCGGTAGTCCTTGTGCGCGCTCAGCTCCAGCACATCGAGCCGGCGCTTGATGATCTCGATGAACGGCAGGAACAGCTCGCGCTGCAGGCCACCCCGGTACAGCTCGTCCGGCGGCGTATTGGTGGTGCAGACCATGACGACGCCGCGCGCGAACAGGGCCTCGAACAGCCGGCCGAGGATCATCGCGTCGGCGATGTCGCGCACCTCGAGCTCGTCGAAGCAGAGCAGCCAGATCTCCCGTGCGATGTCCGCGGCCACGAGGTCGATCGGATCCTCGCGCTCGCCCGACTGTTTCTGGTCCTTGCGCCAGCGGTGCAGCGCCTCGTGAACCTCGATCATGAAGCGGTGGAAATGGACGCGGCGCTTGCGCGTGAGCGGCACGCCGGCGACGAACAAATCCATCAGCATCGACTTGCCGCGCCCGACCGGCCCGTAGAGATACAGTCCCTGCGGCGGGTCCTCGCGGCGCCGCGCCAGGCCGAGCACCGCCTTCCAGGCGAACAGGCCGGCCCCGGGATCATAGGACTTCAGGGCGCGGCACAACGACTGCAGCTTTTCCGCCGCCAGCTCCTGGATCGGGTCGGGCTCCAGCGTGCCGTCGGCCACAAGGGCCCGGTATGCAAACAGCGGTCCGTCGGTCACGGCTGCGTTGCCTAGCACATTATTTAGTTACGTGGAATCGGCGCCGGCCCGCTCCCCCAGCCGGCCACCCAACGACATCGTACACTGTGGATGGCAGGGCGGGGGAGCGGGCCGGAGCGACCTTAACGGACAACGCGCTAGCACGCCCCCGAGACCGGCACGACGGCGCCCGAGAGGTAATCGGGCGCATCGCAGACCACCCATGCGACGGTCTGCGCAACCTCCTCCACCAGGGCGGCCCGCTTCAGGGGCATGCCCGGCGTGAGGCGCGCGACGCGGCCCGGCATGCCGGCATCCGCGTGCAGGTCGGTATCCACCACCCCCGGAGCGACGGCGTTGACGCGCACGCCTTCCTGCGCGACCTCCTTTGCCAGCCCGACGGTGAACACGTCCATGGCGCCCTTGCTGGCGGCGTAATGGATCCATTCGCCGGGACGCCCGTCCCTTGTGGCAACGGAGGAAATGTTGACGATGCGCCCGCCGCGGGCGCCGTATGAAGTCGACATGCGGCGCACCGCCTCGCGGGCGCATAGCATCGCCCCCACGATATTCACGGCAAAGACGCGGCTGGCGAGCTCGCCGCTCAACGATTCCAGCCGGCTGACGCCACCGACGATACCGGCATTGTTGATCAGCACCGTCGGCCGACCGAGAATTTCGTCGACGGTCTCGAACAGCCGTACGATCTCCGACTCGACGCCGTTATCCGCCTGCACCGCCAGGCCGCGGTGCCCGCCTGCCTCGATGTCCTTCACGACTCCGGCGGCGGCGTCTGCATTGCGCAGGTAGGTTATCGCGACGTCGTAGCCGCGACGGCCAAGCTTGCGCGCAATGCCCGCGCCGATGCCGCGCCCGCCGCCGGTAACAATGGCGATGCCAGTCATTCCGCGGCGCGGGCCTTCGCCGCGAAGACCGCCTCCATTTCGCGACGTGCCATTACGGCCTGGTCCGTCTCATCGATTATCACGTCCTGCCAGCACACCGGCTGTCCAGTCCTGATCGCCGTCTTGAGCCGGACGTCGTGCGACAGGCCGATCGGCAGGCCGCCGAGGGCGAGGCTGTCCGCGGCCGGCATCAGGCGGCCCCAGACCGTCGACCCGCCCTCGCCGTCCAGCGTCTCGCCGGCGGCCAGATCCCGCTTGGCAACGGCGACGACATCGCCGTTCCAGCCCCTCGGAGCGCCCGTCGGCTCGCCGCGCAGCGCCGCGCTGGACACCGAGACCGCCAGCTCGAGGCCGATCAGGTGCCAGGGCTTGTACATCGCGGTGTAGATGCCCGAGTCGTCGGTCACCAGGCCGTATTCGGCGAAACAGCGGGCAGCGTAGTCGTCGCGCGCCGCGAAGGTGATGTAGACACCCCAGCGCAGGTCGCGCTCGACCGGCGTGCCGTCGCGGTTGAGGCAGGAGATCACCTCGACCATGCCGCGATGATCGAGGACACCGCCATCGGCCTTCGGCTTGAGCACGGCGGCCAGCCGGTCGGTGCCCACCGGCGGAAACGACAGGCCGGCGGCCGCACAGTCCAGCCCGCACGCGTTGGCGACGGCCGCCATTTCGATGCCGGACTTGGTGCCGTCGAGGAACGAGTTGAACATCTTGGCGTTCATGCCGCCGAGCGCCGCCCGCTCGGCACTGATGCCGTAGAAGTCCCAGACCGTCCGGTCGGTCGAGGCATGGTATTCGGGCAGATATTTCGTGCCCTTGCCGGCGGCCACGACCTCGAACCCGCAGGTCCGCGCCCAGTCGACCTGCTCGGCGATCAGGGCCGGCTGGTCGCCATAGGCCAGCGAATAGACGATTCCGGCCTCGCGCGCCTGCCGCGCGAGCAGCGGTCCGGCCAGCGCGTCGGCCTCGACGTTGACCATCACGATATGACGCTTGTGCCGGCAGGCGAGGGCGACATGGCGAATGCCGGCGGCGGGGTCGCCCGTCGCATCGATGACGACCTCCAGCCCGTCCGCCGCGACCAGCGCCTCGGCGTCGTCGGTGATATAGGTCGTACCGTCCTTGAGCGCCGATGCCATCGAGCCCGCGTCATAGCGCGCCTTCTCCCAGCCGATGCGCTGCAGGTTGGCGCGCGCCCGCTCCGGCGCCAGATCGGCGATGCCCAGGACGTGCAGCCCGTCGACGTGGCGCGCCTGCGTCAGGAACATGGAGCCGAACTTGCCGCTGCCGATCAGGCCGACCCGCACCGGCCGGCCGGCAGCAGCGCGCTCGGCAAGCATCGAGTGGTAATTCATCGGTTTCTTCCCTCTCTTCTCGTATGGCGTCAAGGCAGACGGATCAGAACCGGCAGGACCCCGGAGTCCTGGAGCCAGCCGATCAGCGCGAACAGCGGCAGGGCCAGGAAGAAGACCGAGCTTTCGCGGATCGTGATCAGGACGTTGCGCGGCAGGCCCATCGGCTCGCCGGCCTCGCGGTAGAGACCGGGCCGCGGAACCCAGCGCGGCACCCGCTGCACGTAATCCCGGAACTCCTGCGGGTGCCGGTCGAGAAGGAACCGCTCCTCCCCGGCCACGACACCCCGGTAATAGATGGCGAAGGCCAACGCCAGGAGCGCGGTCACCAGCAGCATTCCCGAGACGAGCCCGATTCCCGCGAGCCCGACGAAGCTGAAGACATACAGGGGATTGCGGGTCATCGAATAGGGGCCGACATCGACGATGATCTGGCCCTTGCGCCCGCCGATATAGGCGGCACACCAGACCCGGCCCATGACGCCGATGATCAGCGCCAGATACCCGGCCCAGCGCAGGATCTCGGCGACCAGCCCGTGACGCCCCCACACGGGGGCGACGAAGAGCAGGCCCAGCACGACGACGGCCGCCGCCACCCGTGTCGTGCGGATGCGGGTCTTGACGCGGGGATCGTCCCGTTCCCGTGCCGTGTCACTCATCCCTGCCCCGGCGCCGCGCTCAAATGCGCGCGGACCCTAGCCGCTGCCCCATGGCGGCGCAAGGTCAATCACCGCCGGAATAATTCACCATATATCTCAACAACCGATGGTCGGCCTCACCCCCCGATGCCGCTAATTCAGCTGTCACCCGGCGCCGGTCTTCCGCCGGGCGGTTCTGACTCAACTTGAATTTGCCTTCAATCCGCGTGATTGGCAACTCAAATACAACAATCCCGCGAATCATGCGGCTGACGAAACCGGCGTCCTGCCCGTCAAGCGCCCAGGCGCCGGCCTCGTATTCGCCCACCAGGCTGTCGAGCAACGCACGCACGGACGTTGCGTCCGCTATCAGGCGCGGTGCCCCGTAGATGTGCACCGCCACGTAGTTCCAGGTCGGCACTGCGGGGCCGTCGGCATACCACCGTGGCGAGATATAGGCGTGCGGGCCGGAAAATACCGCCAGCATTTCCGTCGTGCCGTCGATGGCTTGCCAGTGCGGATTGCCGCGCGCGACATGCGCCAGCAGCCGGTCGCCGTCCAGCAGGAACGGCAGGTGCGTGGCAAAGGGCGCGCCATCGAGTGCGCCGACGAGCAGCCCGAACGGGTTCTCGCGGATCACCCGGTCGAGGGCGTCGCGCTGGGTGACGGCGAAGTGTTTGGGCACATACATGGCCGGGGCTCCGGGTAGCGGGTCAGCGTTGCGGGCGCAACACGCCGGGGCCGCGTTCGTTCATGCCACCGGCGCGCTCAGGCTTCGGACAATATCGCCTGCCGGGAGGATCGAGTCGATGCCCCCGACCCCCTGACCCGCATAGGCCTTGATGCCGCGCGCCCACGCGTCGGGATCGACCTGCCGCGGGCCGCCGGCAACGAGACGGCGCATGGTCCAACGGGACTTCGGCGGCAGGATGCGGTACGGCGCACCGAGTCCCCAGCCATAGGAATAAAACCGCTCCCGTCGCGTGTCGTCCGGCCCGGCATCGATCAGCCGCTGCTTGTAGATGTCGTGGGCCAGCGATTCGGTGCTGGCAACGAAGCGCGTGCCGACCCATGCGCCGGCGGCGCCCAGCCCCATGACGGCGGCGACCGCCGCGGCGTCGACCAGCCCCCCGGCGGCCAGCACAGGGATCGGCGCAACCGCCCGGATCACGGCCGGCAGCAGAGCCATCAGGCCGGTCGTCCCGCGCCCATGGCCACCCGCCTCGACGCCCTGCGCGATGACGATGTCGGCACCGGCCTCTGCCGCGTGTTCCGCTTCGGCGACCGAACCGACCTGGATCATCGTGATGATGCCGGCGTTCCGTGCCCGCGACACAATGTCCGCAAATTCGCCCCAGAACAGCGACAGCACCGACGGCCGTTCCGCGATTACGGTATCGACCTGGGATGTGAAGCCGTCCGGCCCGCCCCCGCGCGGCACCAGGTTCACGCCAAAGGGACGATCGGTCATGCCGCGTGTCCGACGGATGCGCTCGCGCAGCTCCCGTGCCGGCAACCTGATGCCGCCGAGATGGCCGAGACCGCCGGCGGCGCTGACGGCAGCGGCGAGCTCCGGCCCGGCGACGCCGCCCATACCGGCCTGAAAGATCGGCCGTTCGACACCGCACAGGCGCGTGGCCGGCGTTGCCATCACCATGTGACCGCAGGCATTCCCGCTAGCCCTGGCGCAGCACCATCAGTTTCTTGATCTCGGCGATCGCCTGCGCCGGATTCAGGCCCTTGGGGCAGGTCTTGGTGCAGTTGAAGATGGTGTGGCAGCGATACAGCCGGAACGGATCCTCGAGCTGATCGAGCCGTTCGCCCGTCCGCTCGTCGCGCGTGTCGGCGATCCAGCGGTAGGCCTGCAGCAAAACGGCGGGGCCGAGATAGCGGTCGCCGTTCCACCAGTAGCTGGGACACGCCGTCGTGCAGGAAAAGCACAGGATACATTCATACAGCCCGTCCAGCTTTTTGCGGTCGGTCGGCGACTGCAGACGCTCGCGGTCCGGCGGCGGGGTGTCGGCCTTCAGCCAGGGCTCGATCGAGGTGAGCTGCGCATAGGCATCGTTCATGTCCGGCACCAGATCCTTGACCACCTTCATGTGCGGCAACGGATAGATCTTCACGTCGCCCTTCACGTCGTCGATGTATTTCGTGCAGGCGAGCGTGTTGGTGCCGTCGATGTTCATGGAGCAGGATCCGCAGACCCCTTCGCGGCAGGAGCGCCGGAATGTCAGCGTGGGATCGATCTCGTTCTTGATCTTGATCAGCGCGTCGAGCACCATCGGGCCGCAGGACTCGAGGTCGATCTCGAACCTGTCCAGCCGCGGGTTTTCGTCCGCGTCGGGCGACCAGCGGTAAATCCGGAAGGTCCGGACGCGCTTCGCCCCTTCCGGTGCGGGCCAGGTCTTGCCCTTGCGAATTCTCGAATCCTTGGGCAGCGCGAATTCCACCATTGCGCCTGTTCTCCTAGTTTTGACCGTTCACCCTGCGGCGATCCTTCGGGATCACGAGCTTGAGACCTGACCAGACCTCGTCGACGGCGCAAACCTTGACATCCACGAGCGCGCTGCGCAGCGCCACGTCGCGCACCATATCCTCGGTGACATCGGTCGCCACCTTCGCAGCCCTCTTCGGCCAGGAGACCCAGAGCATGCCGTCCTGGCGCAGCGCCGCCCGCAGGGCCGGCAGGCCCGCCGCCAGCTCCGCGGCCGAGCGCGTGAACGCGTGAATCAAGTCGTACCTGCCGGCTGCGGCGGGCGGCACCGACCAGCCCGGCAACCGCTCGACGACGGCGAAGTCCTCCGCTTCGGCCAGGCGCGACAGGCTTTCGGGCAAACCGACGAAGGCCACCGTCTGCCCGGCCTTCAGGCCGAGTTTCTTGGCAAGCGGCGTTCCCGAATATCCGGCGCAAGATGCCATCGCCAATGCCCGCGACCGCCACCCGCGTCAGTAAACCCGCGCCTTCGGCGGGAAGGGCTGGATCTCGTTGGTGAGCGTGTGCATGTGCACGGGCCGGTAGTCGATGGTGATCTTGCCGTCCTCGCCGCACCACGCGATGGTGTGCTTGAGCCAGTTCTCGTCGTCGCGGTCGGGAAAATCCTCGCGTGCATGCGCGCCGCGCGATTCTTCCCGATTCTTCGCCGACTCCATCGTCACCTTGGCCTGGAACAGGAGATTGTCGAGTTCCAGCGTCTCGACGAGATCGGAGTTCCAGATCATGGAGCGGTCCGTAACGCCGATATCGCCGCGCCGCTTCCACAGCTGGTCGATCATCTCGACGCCTTCCTGCAGCACCTCGCCGGTCCGGAACACGGCGCAGTTGCTCTGCATCGCCCGCTGCATGTCGAGCCGCAGCTCCGCCGTCGGCGTCGCGCCGGCCGCATGGCGCAGCTGGTCGAACCGGTACAGCGCCTTATCCTCCGAAGCGTTGGGCAGCGGCCGGGGCGGCTCGTCCGGGTGGATGATCTCGGCGCAGCGATTGGCCGCGGCGCGCCCGAACACGACCAGGTCGAGCAGCGAGTTGGAGCCGAGCCGGTTGGCGCCATGGACGGAGACGCAGGCCGCCTCACCGATCGCCATCAGGCCGGGCACCACGGCATCCGGATTGCCGTCCCGCGGCAGGACGACCTCGCCGTGATAATTGGTCGGGATCCCGCCCATGTTGTAGTGGCAGGTCGGGATCACCGGGATCGGCTCGCGCGTCACGTCGACGCCGGCGAAGATGCGCGCCGTCTCCGAGATGCCGGGCAGCCGCTCGTTGATAACGGCGGGGTCGAGGTGCTCCAGATGCAGGTGGATGTGGTCCTTGCCGGCCCCGACGCCGCGCCCTTCGCGGATTTCGATGGTCATCGAGCGGCTGACCACGTCGCGGCTGGCCAGGTCCTTGGCCGACGGCGCATAGCGCTCCATGAAACGCTCGCCCT
>CAYFYY010000104.1:0-13929 GCA_964347475.1 uncultured Flavobacteriales bacterium | reverse complement strand
CGGCGGTCCGCGCGGAACGTCCCCATGCGTTAGGGCTTTTCGGCGGGTTTCGGGAGCGGCGGCGCCGCTTCTCTCGAAGCATGAGGTCGTGCGCCGGCCGCGCGGGACCAAACAAACATCAATCCGGCGGCGGGATGAGTTTCTTGTCCTCGCGGTCGTGCGGTGGCGGCAGGCTGCGCCAGTCGACGAAGGCGAGGACCCAGATCATGACGAGGCCGACCAGCGGGACCAGCTGGGTAAGGCCCCACCAGCCGGAAAAGCCGGCCTTCTGCGCGATGCGCGCGGCCATGCCGACGGCGGCCGCCATCAGCAGGACGGACATGAGGCTCACCGGGGATCCTCCATCCGGCGGGTCGTCGCCGGCCACTCGGCGAAGGCCAGGATCGCCATGGCGATCAGCGGGCCGGCGAAGGGGATCAGCACGGTCAGCGCCACCGCCGGCGAAAACCCGGCGCGGCCGAAGATGCGCCACGCCGGATACAGGAACAGCACCGCCGAGGCGATGACGATGGTGATGAGTCCGCTCACTGTGTCTTCCCAGTCCGTTGGACGAGACGTCATGCTACCTCGACCGTCGCCACCCGTCACGTCCGCGCGACCCTGCCTCGCCCTGCCGCGGCGATCCCGCGCCCGCACCCGGCCCCATTGGGTTGTCGGCATACGGACCGCGCGTCGGCCGATTGTGGTCTCGGGGATTGCCGGCATGGACGCCGCGGCACCATGCGTCGCGGTTGGCGGCCGTCGGGTTTCGGTCCATAATGCGATCCTTACGCGGCATGATGCCGCCCCACACGGCGGTTGCCCCGATGGTCACGCGCGCCGGCACGACCAAGATCGATGCTGACGACCGCACCGCTCATCGCGACGCGGTTCGGCGCTTTCTCGTCTCCGTGCTGGGCGATCCGGCGCTGGCCGACGACCTGACGCAGGAGACGTTCCTGAAAGCGGAAAGGACCCGCGCCCGCTATCGCGGCGAGGCTTCGGTGAAGACCTGGTTGTTCGCCATCGCGCTGAACCTGGCGCGGGATCATTTCCGTGCGGCGGCGCGGCGCGGCATCGTTTCCGACCTGAAGGCCGCGGAGGGCCTGCCATCCGCCGATCTCGGCGCGGAACTCGCCGCCATGCAGAAGGAGATGGCCACCTGCATCGGCCGCTACGTGCTGCAGCTGCCGGCGACGCAGCGCGAGGCCGTGGCCCTGCACGACATCGGCGGCCTCGACCACGCGCAGATCGCGCGCCATCTCGGCGTATCCGAGGGCAACGCGCGCGTGCTGGTGCACCGCGGGCGCAGCGCCCTGCGCAGGCTTCTCGAGGCGCGTTGCATCCTGTCCTTCGACGACCGCATTCCCTGCGAGCCCCGCCGACGGGATCCATAGCCGGCCGTCTGTAACGATTCGCTGCCCGCCATCGTCAAAGCAGATGAACGGATGCGATCGTCGCGTCCGCATCACAGCAGATGGAGCGAATCATGTCGATCACGCAACTGGAAAAGGAACTGGCCGCCGTTGGAATCTCGATCGCGGCGGGATGCAAGCCCTGCACGGATTTCCACATGAAGGCGGTGCGCGAAGCGGGGGCGGAGACGTTGGCGGTCCGCGAGGCCGTCGATCAGGCCGCGGCCGTGCGCGCGGCCGCCAACGGCGTCATGTACGCCTATGGTCTGGCGCATCTCGGCAGCGAGGTGTCGGCGCTGCCGGCGCGGGTCGACGCGGACCGCCAGGCGGTGCTGACCGGCCTCGGCGCGGCCTTCGCGGTCAACTGCACATCCACCCTGGAGCAGAACATCGCTGCCGCCGGTAATGTGGGCGTCTCGACCGAGGAGATCGTCGAGATCGCCAAGCTCGCCCGCTTCATCAAGGGGAAGGGCGCGTCCCATGTGGACAAGCGGATCGACGCCCTGGAGACGGCGACCGAACAGCAGCCGGAGGCGGCCTGCTGCGGAGCGTAGCCGGGAACGGGGGCCGGGAAACCGGCCCTCACGCCCGCGCGTGGTCCTCTTTCGTCTCGCCGCGGCGCTTCCAGCCGGGGATGCGCACGCTCTCCGATTTCAGCTGGCCGCAGGCGGCGGCGATGTCCTGGCCGCGCGGGGTGCGGACGGTGGCCATGATGCCGGCGCTGCGGATGATCTCGCCGAAGCGCTGCACGCGCTCGGGCGCGGACGTCTCGTAGCGGCTGCCCGGCCACGGGTTGAAGGGGATGAGGTTGATCTTCGACGGGATGCCTTCCAAGAGGCGCAGCAGCTCGCGCGCGTCGGCGTCCGAATCGTTGACGCCCTTCAGCATGACGTATTCGAAGGTGATGCGGCGCGCGTTCGACAGCGACGGGTAGTCGCGGCACGCGGCCAGCAGCGCGGCGAGCGGCCAGCGCCTGTTGACCGGCACCAGCTCGTCGCGCAGCGCGTCGCGCACCGCGTGCAGCGAGATCGCCAGCATGACCCGCATCTCGGCCCCGGCGCGGCGGATCTCCGGCACGATGCCGGAGGTCGACAGGGTGACGCGCCGGCGCGAGAAGTTCAGCCCCTTCTCGTCCTTGATCAGGTCGACCGCCGCCTTGACATGATCGTAGTTGAACAGCGGCTCGCCCATGCCCATGAACACGACGTTGGTGATCTGGCGGTCGTCGCTCGGCGTCGGCCATTCGCCCAGCGCATCGCGCGCCATCATCACCTGGCCGGCGATCTCGCCCGCCGTGAGGTTGCGCACCCAGGCCTGGGTGCCGGTGTGGCAGAACGAGCAGGTCAGCGTGCAGCCGACCTGGCTCGAGACGCACAGCGTGCCGCGCTCCTCCTCGGGGATGAAGACGGTCTCGACCTCGTTGCCGTCGGCCAGGCGCAGCAGCCATTTGCGGGTGCCGTCCTGCGAGACCTGCGCCGTGACGACGTGCGGCCGGCCGATGCTGCAGGTCTCGGCCAGTCTCGCGCGCAGCGCCTTGGAGATGTCGGTCATCGCCGCGAAGTCGGTGACGCCGCGGAAATAGATCCAGTTGAAGATCTGGTCGGCGCGGAAGCGCTTCTCGCCCAGCCTCTCCATTTCGCGGACCAGCTCGGCGCGCGTCAGCCCGACGAGCTCGGTGCGCGACCCCGCCGCCGGCGCGGCCATGGGCCCGCCGGGCAGGAAATCGTTCAGCTTGGGCGCCGAGTCGGTCATGGCGCTGATATAGGGCGGCCGGGGTCTCCAGGCAAAGGGATTCGGCCCGCGCGGCATTGCGCTCTCGCCGCTTGCGCGGCGGCGCCGGGCCGTGCACACTGCTCTCCGGAGACGTCAATCTGGCAGCGGGGACCGACCATGGCGTTGAGCGACGACGAACTGGAAGCCGCCATCTCGATGCTGATCGACGAGATGGAGGGCGATCTCGGCGACCGGCACGAGATCTGGCTCCGGCTGCAGACCCTGCTGCAGCAGATCCGCGCCACCGGCATGCCGGTGCCCGACGACCTGCAGCGCATGGAGGAGGAGCTGGAGGCCGAGTTCGGCGCCGAGACGGGGAAATAAGCCACTCGCACACCGCCCTCGGATCGGCCAAGACCTATCCGGCACCGGCACCGAGGACCTCATCCCTCGAGACGGGCCTTCGGCCCTCCTCAGGATGAGGGCACAGGCATTGGATCCTCATGCTGAGGAGCGGCAAAGCCGCGTCTCGACGTATGTGGTCGCGCCATTGGCGCCGACACGAACCCGGGAAAGCGCCGCCCTACCGCACCTTGCAGGCGTTGTTGATGGCGTTGTGCGCGGCGGTGAAGCCGGACAGCGAGAAGGTATCCGTGGTCCGCGTGCCGCGGCTCGATATGCCCTGCACGATCATCTCCGCCCCGGCGCGCATGGCCCGCACCAGCGCCCGGTCGGACTTGGAATCGCGCGTCCAGGCCGTGCTGCGGTCGGAGAACAGCTCGTGCGTCGTGCCCGAGATCACCACGTTGACCGGCGCGCCCTTCTTGAAGGTGTAGCCGATATTGATGCTGACCTCGTCGACCCGGTTGTGCGCCGGGCGGTGGGTCACGAACGTGTAGACCTCGCCGCGCTGGGTGTAGTCGCCCTCCGAGGACTGGGGCACCGAGAACATGGTGCAGACCAGCTTGCCGCCTTCCTTATAGCTGCGCGCCTGCCAGTCCTTGAAGGTGCCCAGATCCTCCAGCCCCTCCTGGGCCAGGGCCGGCAGGCCGAAAAGGCCGAACGCCGCAAGGGCGCAGGTGACGGTTCGTATTCCGCGTATCCGTGTCATGACATCCCGTTATATCCAGAAACATGGCGTGATAATGGCATAGATCAGGTCCTGCTGCGCCCGCGACGCAGGACCGGGCGGCCGTGCGCATGGTCCGGCAGCGATTCGGTCGGCCCGCCGGCGCGCACCGGCCGCGGCGCGAACCGGCGCCGGGTGAGCATCCGGTCGTACATCAGGATGGCGCCGGCGACGCCGATGTTGACACAGAACCGTGTCGGAATCCTTACCGTGAACGCGCAGCGCTGCAGCAGCGCCGGCGACAGCGAGCCGCGCTCCGGCCCCAGCACGTAGGCGGCGCGCTCCGGATGCGTGAAGCTGGGCAGGTCGGCGGCCTCGTCGAGAAGCTCGACGCCGACCAGCCGGCAGTTCCGCGGCAGCGCCATCTCCTCGACCGAGGTGTATTCGTAGAACGGCAGGTGCTTTGCGGTCTGCGAGGTGTCGGCGCGGTTGATCGCTCGCAGATCGACCGCCGGCGCGATCGCGAACACGAAATCGGCGCCGAACGCGTGGGCGGAGCGGAACAGGTTCCCGGCGTTCATCGGCTTGGAAATCCCCTCGACACCGATCCCGAAATATCCTCGTCCCTGGGCCATGGCGCGGAACCTTGCACGCCCGGCCCGGAACAGGCAAGCTGTTTCAAACGGTTGCGGGGAGGGCGCGGGCCATGCCCAACGAAATCAAGCCGGCCGCGCGGGCGGACATCGCGCCGGCCGGCGCCAATCCGGTCCTTGTCGAGGTGACGCGCGGCGCGGCCGTCGAGTCGCGGCATCGCGGCAGCGCCGTCATCGTCGATGCGCGCGGCACCGTGGTGGCGCGCTGGGGCGATGCGACGCGGCCGGTCTATCCGCGCTCCGCCGTCAAGCCGCTGCAGGCGATCCCGCTGGTCGAGACCGGCGCGGCCGAGTCGTTCGGTCTGGGCGATGACGAGATCGCGCTGGCCTGCGCCTCGCACAACGGCGAGACGCGGCACGCCGAGACCGCGACGCGGTGGCTGCATGCCATCGGGCTCGGCGTCGAAGACCTCGAGTGCGGGCCGCAATGGCCGAACCATGAGGACACCGCCCGTGCCCTGGCCAAGGCGGGGGTCATGCCGACGGCGCTGCACAACAACTGCTCGGGCAAGCATGCCGGGTTCCTGACCACCGCCGTGCACAAGGGCGAAGCAACGAAGGGCTATGTGCGCATCGAGCACCCGGTGCAGCAGCGCATCCTCGGCACGCTGGAGGCGATGTGCGGCCTCGACCTGTCCGATGCGCCGCGCGGCATCGACGGCTGCGCCATCCCGACCATCGCCATTCCGCTGGAGAACCTGGCTTACGGGATGGCGCGGTTCGGCGCCCCGGACGCGCTCCCGGCGGCGCGGGCCGACGCCTGCCGCCGCATCGCCGGCGCCATGGCGGCGCAGCCGTTCATGGTCGCGGGCAGCGGCCGCTACTGCACCGACGTGATGCGGGTCACGGGCGGCGCCGCCCTGGTCAAGACCGGGGCCGAGGGAGTGTTCTGCGCGGCCTTCCCGGAATACGGCCTGGGCGCGGCGCTGAAATGCGACGACGGCGCCAAGCGGGCCGCCGAGGTGATGATGTCCGCCGTGCTGCGGCATGTCGGCGTGCTGAGCGAGGAGATGGAAGCCGAGCTGGCCGACTGGATCACGGCCCCGGTCACCAACCGCAACGGCGAGACGGTCGGCGAGATCCGGGCCACGGCGGAATTCGCGGGCTAGGACGACATTCGGCAAGAGGGCCCCGGTTCTTGGTTGCGCCCACGCGGTATTGCCCTCCGAGACCCGAGCGTTCAGTGCGCCGCACACACAGGTCCGCGCTCCTCATCCGGGGGGCCTTTGCGTGAAACGAATTGCCGCGGGTCATCCCCCTCCCCAACCCCTCCCCCCATGGCATGTCCATGGCGTCCTTGCACCCATCGGCGCAAGGGAGAGGGGCCCGTTCGTGCCGCATGCGCCGACAGAGCCCCTCTCCCTCGCGCCGGCGCTTGCATGTGCGCCCAATCCTTCCGCGGGGGGGTGGGGAGGGGGCGAGCCGACCGACGGAGCCGGGATTGATGGTCTGTGCCCGGAACTGCCGAAGGGCACACCGAGGCAATCCGGACGCAGCGGCGGACTGGATTGCTTCGCTTCTCTCGCAAAGACGGAATGACTCGCGCTACACCGGCGAGCCGCCGCGGGCCTTCAGGTTGGCGAGGAACGCGCGGCGGGTCTTTGGGCCGAAGGTGAGGAAATGCGGGTCCGGGCGCGCGCGGTATTCCGCCCGGCGGCGCTCGACCGCATCGCCACGCGCGCGCTTCAGCACCTCGCCGGCGTCGATGCCGTACGGCCTGGTCGCGTTGAGCCCGAAGATCCGGGCCCGCAGGTCCGGCGTCATCCGGGGATAGCCGTATTTCTCCTGGAATTCGTCGGAGATCTGGAACGTCCGGAAGGCCTGGATCTGGTCCTGCGGCGAGCCGTACCAGATGCAGTCGGAGCCGTAGAGCACGTTGCGCTCGCCGATGTGTTTCACCAGCTTGCCGACGATGTGCGCCGCCATGTCCGGGTCGCGCATGGCGTAGCGCCAGGTGCTGCCGAGCTCCGCATAGACGTTGGCGTTGCGGCCGATGCCGTTGTCCTCGACCGAGCGGATCAGCGCATCGATCCCCTCGCCGCGGTCCGCATCGTACGGCCCCTCGGCCTGCCCCGCGATGAAGCCGGAATGGTAGACGAGAAAGTTCACGTCCGGGAACTGCCGCGCGACGATGCCGATGTCGCTGGCGATGCTGTGCTCGTAGGAGCGGCGGCCGAACGGCAGGCCCTTGTGGATGCAGATGTTCTTCACGCCGAGCCTGCGCGCCCGCTCGATCAGCTGGAGCCCGGTGTCGTCGTGAAGGAAGAAGCCGCGCCCGTCCGGTCCCCACTGGGTGTAGCACTTCCAGGCCACCACCCCCCACTCCTCGGCGAGTTCGTCCATGCCCTCGAGGTCCCCCGCCTGGTTCGGGTTGGCGCGGCCGTGCAGCAGCAGGCGGTGGGTGCCCTCCATGGTCTCGACGATGCGCCGCACCTCGTCCGCCTCCTGGATGGTCAGCAGCTCGGTCTCGCGCCGCGACGGGATGAACGACAGCACCATCATGTCGGTGTCGGAATCGAGGAAGATGTCCTTGAGGAACTGCTCGGCGCCGCCGAGGCCGGTGCGCCCGAGCCCGTGCTGGCCGACGAAGTGGCCCTGCACGTCGAACACGAACTCGCGACTGCTTAAGGACTCCAGCGCCGCGTCCGGGTCGACCGCCGCGACCTGGTCGAGCTCGAAGAAGCCGCCGGTGCGTCCCGCCGCCGCGTTGGCCGCGTTGAAGGCGAGCAAAGTCGACGCCGCGCCGCAGGCCGAGACCATGAACGAGCGCCGGTCGACGCCGCGCCGGCGCGCGTTCTCGGACGCCCCTTCCTGCGCAAGGCGGTTGGCGGTGTGGCTGACGGCATCCAGCGGCACCGGCGCGAACTCGCCGTTCGAGGTCGAATCGAGCTTGATCGGCAGGCGCCTGCCCTCGGGATCGAAGTGCTGGGCCATGGCGGACCTCCTTGCGGCCGGGCGGGTGACGGACCCGTCTATCATGCCGCGCCGCGCGCCCCGCCCCAACTCACATTGTCGGGAGGCGGCGGCGACGAAGACCCGCGGTTTCGCCTACAGTGAGTTCGCGACCGCATTCCCCCGCCATGCCTCCTGGAGACAGCGATGACCGACAATACCCTGCTTTCCCACCTTTACTGCCTGGCGCTCCCGCCGGTGCGCGATCGGCCGCTGCCCCGGATGCCGCAACGGCTCTACGACTATGTCGGCAAGGTGAGTGGCAGGCAGCAGGCCTGGCTGTGCGCACTCACGGTCCTGCTTTTCCCGCTTACGCTGGTGCCGCTCGAGCTTCAGCGGCGCATCGTTGACGACGCGATCGCCGGTGGCGAGCTGCGGCTGATCGGTCTGCTGGGCGGACTTTACCTGGCGGTCGTGCTCGTCCACGGTGGCCTGAAATACCTGCGCAACGTCTACCAGGAACGCATCGCCGAGGGGGTGACGCGCCTCCTGCGCGTGCGTATCGCCCATGCCGATTCATTCGGAGCCGACGCCAACGATGGCACGCGGCAGTCCATCATTTCGGCGGAGGCGGAGAGGGTCGGCGGGTTCGTCGGCGAAAGTATCGCCTTTCCGCTGCTGCAAGCGGGCATCATCGTCAGCGTGGCCGGCTACATGTTGCTCGTCGAACCTGTCGTCGCGGCCGTCGCTTTGGGGTTCTTCGTACCGTCGATGATCGTGGTCGCGGTGATGCAGCCGCTCCTCAACCGATTGTCGCAACGCAAGACCACGACCGTGCGCGAGCTCGGCGAGTCCCTGTTGAACAACGAACATACCGATGACGATGCCGGCGCGGACCCTGATCACCTCATCGAGCGGATCTACCGGCTGCGGCTTCGCATCGCGATCCTCAAGCATGCGATGAAGTTCCTCAACAATCTGTTTGGACATCTCGGCCCTTTGAGCGTGCTGATGGTCGGCGGCTGGTTGGTGATCCGTGGCGAGATGGAAGTCGGCACCATCGTTGCCTTCTTGTCCGGCTACGAACGGATGGTCTCCCCGGCGCGCGACCTGCTCAACTTTTACCGGCGGCTGTCGCTCATGCGCGTGCAGTACGGTCTCGTGCGCGCGGCCGGGCAAGGGACTGCGAGCACAGGCTAGCGCGCGGCGGGCTCGTGTCGTCACACCTTGTACCGGTCGAAGACGCGGCCGAAGCGCCAGCGGTGGAAGGTGACGTCCTGATAGCACCGCGCCTTGTGGAACGGCTCCGCGTCCATCAGCTCCCGTGCCGCCGCCATGTCGGGGACATCCAGCAGGATGACGCTGCCGATGGCGGATTCGCCGTCGTCGGTGATCAGCGGACCGCGCACCAGGACAGACCCGGCGTGCGCCTCCCAGTATGCCTCGTGCGCGTCCTGCAGCTCGGCGCGCACCTTGGGGCCGCCCGGCCCGTCGAGCCCGTGGAACATGGCCTGGATGTTGCCGTGCTGGCGCGGGCAGTCGCGCCAGCTGTGCGGGGTCGAGGCGCGCCAGCGGTGGATCATCCAGCGTTTCTGCACGCCGCCGATCACGTAGGGCTCTTCGGCGACGTTGCGTTCCGCCGCCGCGCGGTCTTCGAAATCGACCAGCCGCAGGCTGCCGAGATCGGCCGACTCGTCATCGGTCGTGAATGGGCCGGCGAACAGAGTCTGGTCGTCGAACGCCTTTACGTAATCAAGGTGGCGCTGCCGCCATTCGTCGCGCAGCGATGCCGAATCCGGCACGTCGAAGATCAGGATCGAGAACAGCATGGTCCGGCCCTTTCGCTAGAAGCCATAGAGTTCGGCCGCATTGTCGACGAGGATGCGGCGGCGCAGCGCCGCGTCCGGCACCCAGCCGGGCAGCAGATCGCAGAGATCGGCATCGTTGGGCATCGCCTTTTTTACCATGACGTGCGGCCAGTCGGTGCCCCAGACGGCGCGGTGCGGCGCCGCCGCGACGATGGCGCGGGCGAAGGCGGCGGCTTCCGGATAGGGCAGGTCGCCGGCGGAGATGCGGTAGGGCGCCGTCAGCTTGACCCAGCAGCGCCCCGCTTCGGCCAGCCGCAGCATGCCGCGAAAGCCCTTGTCGTCCGCGTCGCGGCCGGGCCGCAGATAGCCCATGTGGCCGACGACGATGTCGGTCGGGAAATCGCCGAACCGTGCCTCGAAATCGGGATAATCGTCGACATGGATCAGGAACTCGGCGTGCCAGAAGCGCGGCGCGATGCGCTCGCAGAGTTGCCGGATCGCCGCCAGCGGCGGGCCCACACGGGGGTCGGCGAGGTCGACGAGGTTGAAGCGCAGGCCGCGCACCCCGGCCGCGTGCAGGGCGTCGAGCTCGGCCTCGCCGACGCCCGCGTCGACGACGGCGACGCCGCGGCTGGTCAATCCAGCCGCTTGCAGCGTCCGCATGCCGGCCAGCATCGCCGCATTGTCGGTGCCGTAGACGCTGGGCTGCACCAGCACGGCGCGCGTGACGCCGAGCGTGCGCAGCAGAGCCAGATACGTGTCCGGCAGCGCGTCCGGCGGCGTGTAGATGCGCTCCGCGGCATACGGGAATCGGGCCTCCGGACCGCAGACATGGGCGTGGCAGTCGCAGCTCTGCGCCGCCATCGGCCGCGCCGGTGCCCGCAGCTCCGAATCCGGCGGCGCGCAGTGCGGTGCGCTGTCTGGCTGCTTCTGCCCGGACTTGGTCATCGCGGTCCCCCATTGGCATCCCGGCCCGTCCATGCCGGCGCCAGTCTAACCGAATTTCACCGGGGCGCATCCGGAGATCCGATCGGCGGTTATGCGCGCTCCGGCCGACACCCGCGAGCCGCCGTAACTGGACTTTCGCCCCTCCCTGTGAGAGCCTTCCGTGCGGTCATCGTTCCTGTGGCCAGGCTACGGAGGAGACCATGACCCTTTCACCAAGAATCCGGCTTGTATTCACGTCCGCCGCGGCCGTGCTGATGCTGGCCGGCGGCGCCGGCGCGATCGCCGCCGAGCCGTCAAAGGCGTTGCAGCTGCCGCCGCTGGCGGAGCGGGTGAAGACCCATGAGGCGCTGCGCCTGCTGGCCGAGCTGGGGTACGAGCCCGGCGTCGTGGACCGCACGATGACGGCCAACATCGCCGGCGCGATCCGGGCGTTCCAGCGCAGCCGGAACCTGCCGGTCGACGGCAAGGTGACGGACGAGCTGCTGGCGGTCCTGCGCGACGCCAGACGCTAGGGGCGGCGCAGGCGGGCGGCGCGGGGCGGTCCGTGCTGCGCCCCGGCGCCCTAGGACGCCACGGCCAGCCACGCCGCATAGACGGCGACGATCAAATCGAACACCGCGCAGGCCGGCGGGAACCAGCCGGCGGTGCGGGTCGGGATGCGGCCGATGTGATGGCCCCAGTCCCAGATCCCGTGCGCGAGATACCCGGCGGCGAGCCACAGCGGATCGTGCGCGATGCCGAGCCACGCCGTCGCGAACACCGCGGCGGCGAGGGCGAGCTCGGCGGCGGCGACGGCGCGCCCGGTGCTCTGCGCCAGCAGCGCCCCGGGATAGGTGCAGGCGGTCAGCGCGAGGAACAGCGCAAGGCCGTTCAGCGCCTCGCTCTCCAGCGGCCAGTGAATGCCGAAGATCGCCACACCTGCGAGAATCGCCCCCAGCGCCGCGCCCCTGCCCGGCATGTCCACCTCCCGCAATCGCATCGACGACAACAAGCGATACCGCTTCCACCCGCTGGACGGTCAAGTGGCGACGAGGGACGGCCCGGCGCCATCCGGCCGGTCAGTCGGCCGCCGGCCCCGCGCCCCGGCCGCCGAAGGCGATGCCGGACAGTTCGGCCATCTCGCGCTTCCAGGTCGTGAGGTCCGCAATGGTGAAATTCGACAGGTGGTCGTGGCCGCAGGCGCGCGCCATCACCTGCATCATATGCACCGACGCCTCGAGGAAGTTCGCCAGCCGGCGTGCCCCTTCATCGACGTCGAGGCGGGCGCGCAGCTCGGGCTTCTGCGTGGCGACGCCGGAGGGGCAGTTGTTGGTGTTGCAGATGCGTGCGGCGACGCAGCCGACAGCCTGGATGGCGGAGTTCGCCAGGGCGACGCCGTCGGCGCCGAGCGCCATCGCCTTGACGAAATCCTCGGGCATGCGCAGGCCGCCGGTGATGATCAGGGTAACGTCGCGGCCGGCCCGGGCGTCGAGATGCCGTCGGGCCCGCGCCAGGGCGGGGATCGTCGGCACGCTGATATGGTCGCGGAACAGAAGCGGCGCCGCCCCGGTGCCGCCGCCGCGGCCGTCGAGGATGATGTAGTCAGCCCCCGCCGCCAGCGCGAAGTCGATGTCGTCCTCGATCTGGTTCGCCGAGAGCTTGAACCCGACGGGGATGCCGCCGGAACGCTCGCGCACCTCGTCGGCCACGCGTCGGAAATCCTCGACCGTGTGCAGGTCGGTGAATGTCGGCGGCGAAACCGCGTCCTGTCCGGGTTCGAGCCCGCGCACCGAGGCGATCTTGTCGGTCACCTTGCTGCCCGGCAGATGGCCGCCGGTGCCTGTCTTCGCCCCCTGGCCGCCCTTGAAGTGGAAGGCCTGCACCTTCTCGACCAGCTCAGGCTTCCAGCCGAATTTCGCCGAGGCCAGCTCGTAGAAATAGCGGCTGTTGGCCGCCTGTTCCTCGGGCAGCATGCCGCCCTCGCCCGAGCAGATGCCGGTGCCCGCCTTCTCGGCGCCCCGGGCCAGGGCGACCTTGGCCTCCTCGGAGAGGGCGCCGAAGCTCATATCCGAGACGAACAGCGGGATCTTGAGCGTCAGCGGTTTCTTTGCGCGCGGCCCGATCGTCAGCCCGGTGCCGACCGCCGCATCCTCCAGCAGCGGCTTGCGGGCGAGCTGCGCCACCACGATCTGGATGTCGTCCCAGTGCGGCAGGTCCTTGCGCGGCACGCCCATCGCCCCCATCGTTCCGTGCCGGCCGAGCTTGGCCAGGCCGTCGCGCGCCAGCTCGTGGATCCGCGCCACTGTCGGCTCCTCGGGTGTCGGCTCGGCCCGGGGCGCGCCGTCGCGGTCGATCTTTGGCACCGGATCGCCCTTCTCGGCGTCCCCGAGTTTCTCGTGCGTGCCGTCGCAGTAGGGCGCATCGCCCGTCGCCTTGCACCGGCAAAGATACGCCTCGCCCTCCTCGTCGGGCGTGAACTCGAGCGGCGCAAGGCCGGTGCCCTTGTGCGAGCCGTCGCAGAACGGCTGCGATTTCGACCGTCCGCAGCGGCACCAGTAGTAGGTCTCGCCGGCCTTGAGGTCGACCGCGGCGGGTTCTTTTTCGGCAATGAGAGGGGCGTCGCGATCGCTCATGAAACACCTTTCCTGGCTGCATGTCGGGTTGAGGGGGGATGGCTTGAAGGAGGACGACTGCACCCGCGATCGGCGACGAAATGGCCATCCCCGGGGAAGTCCATCCGACGCGCGACCGCACAGGTGCGAGCCGTCCCGACGCGAAGCGTCAGACCGTTGATCTGAGCGCATTGCCGGAACTGTCAAGTCGTTCGCGCGGCATTAAGCTGGCCGCGCCGCGCCCCGGCGGGTCGATTCCGGTTCCGTGTCGGCGAAAGAGCAGGTGTTACCGGCCCGGCCAGACCGGGTGGTGCAGGTCGATGACGTAGGCGTGGCTGTGCCGCAGCGGCGCGTGCCGGTGCGGGTGGCGGTGCGGCTCCGGGCCCTCCCAGCCCTCGTGGTCGTGCTGGTGGTGCGCGTCGTGGACGTGCAGGTGCTCGTGGCCGACCGCCGCGTGCTCGTGCGCCAGCTCGGCCGGGTCGTCGGCGGGCCACAGGGCGAGTGCGGCGGCGGTCGCCGCCACGGTCACCGCGGCGAGCACGGCAAAGGCCGCCATCAGGCCGAACGCCGCGCCGAGCCAGCCGGCGAGCGGGTAGGCGATGAGCCAGCAGGCGTGCGACAGCGCGAACTGGGCCGCGTAGACGGCGGGCCGGTCGCCCGCGCGCGCCGAGCGCCGCAGCAGCCGCCCGGCCGGGGTCTGGACGAGCGACGCGCCGGCGCCGAGCACGAACCAGACCGCCAGCAGCGCGACAAGGCCGGGCCCGGCCAGGCCCGCCAGAAGTCCCGCGGTCAGCACGAGGCCGCCGGACAGCATGAGCGGGCGATCGGGCAGGCGGTCGAGCAGCCGCGGCAGCATGAGGG
>CAYFYY010000103.1:0-14027 GCA_964347475.1 uncultured Flavobacteriales bacterium | reverse complement strand
GGCCGCCGCAGTTGATCTGGCAGCACGAGGTCGTGATGTGCACGCGGTTGGGCATCTCCTCCTTCTTGAAATCCTCGTAGATCTCGTCCATCAGCGCCTTGACCACGCCCGAGGCGTCGGTGCCCGGGATGTCGCAGTGCAGCCAGCCCTGGGTGTGCGAGATCATCGAGACCGAGTTGCCGGTGCCGCCGACCGGGAAGCCCTCGGACTCCAGCTTCTCGATCAGCGGGGCCACCTTTGCCTCCTCGCTGACCATGAACTCGCAGTTCGAACGCACGGTGAACCGGACGTGGCCCTCGGCGTATTCGTCGGCGATGTCGCACAGCTTGCGGATGGTGTAGACATCCATCTGCCGTTGGGTGCCGGCGCGGACCGTCCACACCGTGTCCCCGCTGTGCGAGACGTGGCGCAGGACGCCCGGGCGCGGCCGGTCGTGCCATTTCCAGTTGCCGTAGTTCTTCTTCAGCAGCGGATGCATGTGGGGGAAGGGATCCGGCACGCCGCTCTCGACAGGACGACGCGGTTGCGTTGCTTGATTCATGTCACCAATTCCCGTTCTCTCTATCGAAGCGCCTCGGTGGCGGCGGCCTATTCGGCCGCCTCCGCCGAACCCTTCTTCTCCGCCTTGCGGCGGTACCACTTGTCCGCTTCCTCGTCCCAGTCGTCGGTGCGGACATAGGACGACGTGCGCGGATGATTGACCATGTTCGGGTCGACCTCGACGCCGATCGCCTCGAGGAAGTTGGCCAGGCCGATGCGGTCGATCGTCTCGCCGATGCGCTCATGCTCCAGCGCATTCTCGGCGAAGAAATCGATGACCGTCTCGCCGAGCTCGGTCAGCGCCTCGTAGTCCTCGTCGGTCTCGAGCTTGAAGAAGGGGACGACCACGGTGCCCATCAGGTCGCCGATCTTCAGCGAGCGCTTGCCGCCGATCAGGATCGTCGCGCCCCGCTCGTCGCCGGGCGAGAGCGCCTTGGTCATCGCGTTGATGCAGTGCATGCAGCGCACGCAGCTCTTGTTGTCGACGTCGAGCGTGTCGTCGTCGTTGAGGCTCAGCGCCCGGGTCGGGCACATCGCGATGACCTGATCGATCACCTGCTTGCGGCCGTGCTCCTTGACGTAGGCCTTCACCTCGTCCTGGTCGACCTTCATGTCGTCCTTCCAGGTGCCGATGACCGCGAAGTCGGACCGGTGGATCGCGTTCGAGCAGTCGTTCGGGCAGCCCGAGAACTTGAACTTGAACTTGTAGGGCAGGGCCGGACGATGCATCTCGTCGAGGAACTCGTTGATGATGTTCCGGTGAGCCTTGACCTCGTCATAGCAGGAATGTTCGCAGCGGGCGTGGCCGACGCAGGCGACCGAAGTCCTGAGCGCCGGGCCGGCGCCGCCGAGATCGAGGCCGATCTCCTCGCTGTTCAGCGCGTCGAACGCCTTCTGCACGTTTTCGGTGGTGGCGCCCTGGAACATGATGTCGCCGCTCTGCCCGTGCAGGGCGATCAGGCCGGAGCCATGCTTCTCCCAGACGTCGCACATCTTGCGCAGCAGGTCGGTCGAGTAATGCATGCCCGACGGCGGCTGGACGCGCAGCGTGTGGAACTCCTTCGACGCGGGAAACTCCTCCGCGACTTCCGAGAAGCGCGGGATGATGCCGCCGCCGTATCCGAAGACGCTGACGGTGCCGCCCTTCCAGTAGCCCAGCTTGGTCTTGTAGGAATGCTCGAGCTGACCGAGAAGATCCTTCATCATATTGGCGTATGGTTTGCCTTCGTCTTTCGCCAGCCGCTTCAGACCGGTCACGAAGCTCGGCCACGGTCCGGACTCAAGCTCGTCCAGCAATGGCGTCTCATGCATTTTCTTGGTCATCGCCTTTCCTCCAGAGTTCCCTCCAACTCACCCGGCTCCATTGCGGGTACGAACCTCTTTGTCTCCGGACCGGGACATCCTTGCCTCCGAATGGCCGGTCTGGAATTCCCTATACCTTATATGCGAAACTTATCATATTCTAATACGCGTACCTGAATCCAGCAGAATTGTTGCCTGGAAGTCAAGATTACGCAATTTTGTCATTCGTTCGGGTTAACCGGCGTCCGCGACGACGCAAATTCCGGCCCGTGGCTGCCGCGGAACGGCACCCGGGGAGATCGAAGGAATCATGGCCAAAGCCTCAGAAAACTTGACGACTCAAAACCCGGGTCCGGCGCCGCAGGGCGGCCCGTTCGACCTTGCGGACGCCGACGCCTACCGGCGCTGGCGGGACTGGAAACTGGCCGCGCGAATCGCCGCAGCCGGGGATCTGGTGGTTGAGATTTCGTCGACGGAGACACCGACGGTTGCGGAAATCGAGGCGGTCCGCGATCGCTGCCGGTGGGCCAACATGGCGATCTATGCCGGGCCGGCGCTGCCGCCGCAAGAGGCGCGCGCGGCGGTCGCGGGACTCGGCGCCGCCTGCGGGCTGCACCGGCTCGACCGCAACCTGTGCGCCGAGGCGGACGGCATTTCGGCGCTCGCAGTGCGCGCGGGCACCGGCGCGGGCGAGTACATCCCCTATACCGACCGGCCGCTCAGCTGGCACACGGACGGCTATTACAACAGCGCGGACGAGCAGGTGCGCGGCGTGATCCTGCACTGCGTGCGGGCGGCCGCCGACGGCGGCGGCAACACGCTGATGGACCCCGACCTCGCCTATATCCGGCTGCGCGACGAGAGCCCGGCCTTCATCGCCGCGCTGATGCACCCGCAGGCGATGACGATTCCGGCCAACACGGTGGGCGGCACGGAGATCCGCCCGGCCCGCGTCGGCCCCGTGTTCTCCGTTGACGCGGCCGGCCGCGCCCTCCATATGCGCTATTCGGCGCGCAAGGTGAATGTTGTATGGCGGGACGACGAGACGACGCGGGCGGCGGTGGACTTCCTCAACGCGCTGCTCGCCGGGGACGGCGGGGATATCCTGCACTGGCGCCTGCAGGCGGGCCAGGGCTACATCTCGAACAACGTGCTGCACAACCGCTCCGCGTTCGGCGACGCGCCGGCGCCGGAGTCCGGCCGGCTGGTCTACAGGGCGCGCTATTTCGACAGGATCGAAGGGACGGAACCGCGGTATGATTAACATCAGCCAGATCATCATCGAGAACCCGCAGGTCAACTCGTTCAAGGAGCTGCTGGAGGTGGTCGAGCAGGAGGCGAAGCACGGCACCCTGCACCTGCAGTTCGACGTCAAGCCCGACTACCGGGATACGCCGCGCAACTGGGAGTTCCTGCTGGAAGCGGCCTTCTACCGGGGGCGGCCGTGAGCGCGGAGACGGTCACGCCGCTCGACAGCTTCCCGGCGCCGTGGAACAAGGAGGTGGTCCTCCAGGCGGTGTTGCACGACAGCGGGCTGCGCATGCTGCGCATCCGCATCAAGGAGGGCAAGCGCTTTACCGTCATGGACGTCGATGAGGAGACGGCCGCACGCTGGGGAAGGGCGATGACCGACTGGGCGCGCGGCGGCGCCGAGGTCTGACGCGCGAGGGGCTGCGATGGATCTGCTTCCGGTATTCCAGGACGTCAAGGGCCGGCCCGTGCTGGTGGTCGGCGGCGGCACGGCGGCCGCCCGCAAGGCGGAGCTGGTGTCGCGCGCCGGCGCCTCGGTGACGGTGATCGCGCCCGAGCTGGGCGACGACATGGCCCGGCTGGCGGCGGAGCGGGGCCTTGCCCATCGCAGCGGCGAGGTATCGGCCGCGGACCTGGAGGGCTGCGCGCTCGCCTTCGCGGCGTCGGAGGACATGGCGCTGAACGAGCGGGTCCACGAGCTGGCGGTGGCGGCCGGCGTTCCGATCAACGTCGTCGACCGGCCCGAGCTGTGCCAGTTCATCATGCCGGCGATCCTCGACCGCGACGGCGTCGTGGTCGCGGTCTCCTCCGGTGGCGATGCGCCGTTGCTGACCCGCATGATGAAGGCGCGGTTCGAGACCCTGGTGCCGGCCGCCTACGGGCGCCTCGCGCGCTTCGGCGGGGCCTGGCGCGACCGCGTCAAGGCGGCGATCGCGGACGGCGACCTGCGGCGCCGCTTCTGGGAGAAGGTGTTCGAGGGGCCGATCGCCGAGCTGGTCTTCTCGGGCCGCGAGTCGGAGGCCGCGCACGCCATGGAGGCGCAGCTCGAGGACGCGGGCCGGGCCGCGTCGCGCGGCGCCGTGGGCGAGGTCTGGCTAGTCGGCGCCGGGCCGGGCGATCCCGACCTCTTGACCTTCCGCGCGCTGCGCCTGATGCAGCAGGCGGAGGTGGTGCTGTACGACCGGCTGATCGGCGACGGTATCCTCAATCTGGTGCGCCGCGACGCCGAGCGCATCTACGTCGGCAAGGCGGCGAAGAACCATACGGTCCCGCAGGACGAGATCGGCCGCATGCTGGTGCGGCTCGCCAAAGATGGCAAGCGGGTGCTGCGGCTCAAGGGCGGCGACCCGTTCATCTTCGGGCGCGGCGGCGAGGAAATCGAGCAGCTGGCCGCCGAGGGCATCCCGTTCCAGGTCGTGCCCGGGATCACCGCGGCGAGCGGCTGCGCCTCCTATGCCGGCATCCCGCTGACCCATCGCGACCATGCCCAGGCCTGCGTGTTCGTGACCGGCCACGGCAAGGACGAGAAGCTCGGGATCGACTGGGAGGCGCTGATCCGGCCCAACCAGACCATCGTCATCTATATGGGTCTGACCATGCTGCAGCGACTGGTCAAGGAATATTGCGACCATGGCGGCCGGCCGGACATGCCCGCGGCGATCGTCGAGAAGGGCACGCGGCCGGCGCAGCGCGTCATCACCGGCCGGATCAGCGAGCTGCCGGCGCTGGCCGAGGCGGCCAGGCTCGGCCCGCCGTCGCTGATCATCATCGGCAGCGTCGTCACCCTGCGCCGCGACCTCGCCTGGTACGAGACCGAGGACGGAGCCGAGACCGGCTGACGGGCGCGCCCGACACGCACGGGGATCGGGCCGCGGATCCGCTGCCGACTCGCCTTTGCCGGGCGTCTGACCTATTATCAGTCCATGGGGGTCGTTCGTCAGCGGGTGGCGAACGACGGGCGCGGGTCAGGCACACATGCCAGTAACCTATGACATGACGCTTGTGGCGCTGTCGGTGGTGATCGCCGGTTGCGCCGCCTACACCTGCTTTCATCTCGCAAGTCGCATGGACACGGTGCGCGGCGCCGCCCGCAAGGGGCTGCTGGCCGGCGCCGCGGTGACCATGGGCGGCGGCATCTGGTCGATGCACTTCATCGCCATGCTGGCGTTCCGCCTGCCGGTTGCGGTCGGCTATGATCTGCTGCTGACCCTGATTTCGGCGCTGATCGCGATCCTCGTGACCGGCGCGGCGCTGCTCGCCGTCACCAGCTTCGGCCCGCTGACGCGACCGCGCCTCGCCGCCGGCGGCCTGCTGATGGGGCTCGGCATCGCGGCGATGCACTACACCGGCATGGCGGCGATGCGGGCCGACGCGGCGATGTCCTACGATCCGCTGATCGTCGCGGTCTCCATCGCGATCGCGATCGCGGCCTCGACGCTGGCCCTGTGGCTCGCCGTCAACCTGCCCGGCTTCCGGCTGCGGGCGGCGGCAGCAGCGGTAATGGGGCTCGCGATCTCCGGCATGCATTATACCGGCATGGCGGCGGTCACCTTCGATGCGTCGCCTCATGCCGTCGCACCCGTCGCCGCGCCGATGCTCAGCCAGCCGCTGCTCGCCAGCATCATCGCGGTCACCACCTTCCTGATCTTCGGCCTCGCGCTGCTGACCGCGGTGCCGGAACGCCGGATGACGAAGGACACGGCGCCGGCCGCAGATGCGGATACGAACGCGCGTCTCGTCAAGTTGCCGGTGCAGAAGAACAAGACGACCCTGTTCGTCGATCTCGACGATGTCGTCTCGATCCAGGCGGATGCCCATTATTCCCGCGTGTTCACGCGCACCGAGCGCTATTTCTGCCCGATGTCGCTGACCGCCGTGGAGGCGCGGCTCGACCCGTCGCGCTTCCTGCGCGTGCATCGCAGCCACATCGTCAACATCCGCCATGCTAAGGCGTTCGAGCGCCAGAACGAGCAGGCGGTGATCCTGCTCGACGGGCTCGACGGCCAGCCGGTCCCGGTCAGCCGCGGCCGCGTCGCGCAGCTCAAGACGGCGCTCGGGTTCTGAGCGGGCGCACGAAACATCCCGGCGTTGCGGCGGCGCAGGACGTGCCGATCGCCTACCTGCCGCGCATCCGCGACTACTACCGGGCGCTGGGCTACGGCGCGCCATATGTCTGGGCGCATTACGCCGAGGTGCCGTTCACGCCGCCGACGAAGCCGCTGTCTGCGTGCCGGGTCGCCATCGTCACGACGGCGGCGCGCTATCGGCCGGAGGCGGGCGACCAGGGGCCGGATGCGCCCTACAACGCGGCCGCCAAGTTCTACCGGGTCTACTCCGGCGATATCGCGCGCGACCACGATTTGCGCATCTCGCATGTGGGCATCGACCGCGACCACACGACGGGCGAGGATCCCGGCACCTACTTCCCGCTGCCGGCGCTGCGCCGCGCCGCCGCCGCCGGCCGCATCGGCGAAGTGGCGCCGCGGTTCTTCGGCGCGCCGACCAACCGCAGCCAGCGGGTAACGCTGGAGGTCGACTGCCCGGAGATCGTCGCCGGCTGTGTGGCGGACGGCGTCGACGCGGCGCTGCTCGTCGCCAACTGCCCGGTCTGCCACCAGACCGTGAGCCTTGCCGCGCGGGCGCTGGAAGAGGCGGGAATCGCCACCGTCGTCATGGGCTGCGCCAAGGACATCGTCGAGCATGTCGGCGTGCCGCGGCTCCTGTTCTCCGACTTCCCGCTCGGCAACGCCGCCGGCAAGCCGCATGATGCGGCATCGCAGGCGCAGACGCTGGACCTCGCCCTCGATCTGCTCGAACGGGCGACGGGTCCGCGCACCACCGTGCAGTCGCCGCTCAAATGGCGTGACGATCCGGGCTGGAAGCGCGACTACTGCAGCATCGAGCGCCTGACGCCGGACGAGATCGCCCGCCGCCGCGCCGCATTCGATGAGGCCAAGGCAACGGCGAAGGATCTGCGCGAGGCGGCGGACGTGACGCGGGAAGGGGACGGGGGGCGGTGCGGGTAGGCGGGCGCGCCCGCGGCGCGTCGCCACCATCCGCCGCTGGGCCGATCCCGTCGCCTCCCTCCGTTGCAGGCGCCGGCCGGCCCGGCCCCGGCGGCGTGGGTCGATGGGCCAGATCTGCTGCGGCCGACCGCGATTCCCGCTGCATGCCCCATTTGAACTGGCTGCCCCGCGCCGAACATGCTAATGCGTCGGCAAGACGAACTGGGAGGCGGGTCGGTGCGATCAGGTCAAGTCGCGTTCCGGAACGGTCAGTTGATCGTTACTGGCCGAGATCCGGCTCGCAGCCTCTCACCGTCGAAGGTCGAGCGGATCTATATCTGCCGCATGGAAGACCCGGTCCATCACGGCGACGAAACCTTCCACGTGATTGTCCTGGACACGGAATTTCTCCTTGTCGGGCCGTTCGTGGATGGAGGTGTCGGCGCTGTCGACGCCCTGATCAAGGACCACCCGGACATACCGGTCGAACGGCGCCTTGTGCGAAAGGTCCCCTATCGCTACCGGGACGGGGGGATCATGGGTCTGCGGCCGTTCCCGGTGCCGGCCCTCCGGTTCGGCCCGGTTTCAGACCTGCAGCGGTTCCACCTCGTCACGCCGGAAGAGTCCAATGGGCGACGCTGAACTACACGACGACAATCTCGGGATGATTTGCCGCGCCGATGCGCGGAGTGCGAACGTGTCGCCGTCGCCCGGTGAGACGCGGTACACCATGTCGCTGCCCGCACGCACAGAGAGCGATGCGCTCGAATTCCTCGGCGGGCTCGGCGGCGATGCGGCCGGGGCGGGCCTCGCGATGCGCCGGATCGGCATCGATGCACCCGCCATCCGGACCCTCTACAAGCAGCAGGTTGAAGACCTTGCCCGGCAGATCGCCGAGCGGCTCGAGCGGGGCGAGTCCACGGAATCGGTGGCGCGCTGGGCTTCCGAGCAGCGCCGGCACATCGTGCAGCGGATGCGTGCGAGAACCGGGCCTGTCGCCCGGGTCATCTACGAGATCCGGGACTGGCGCCAGTATGGCCGGGGCGGACGCACATATCCGAATATAGTTCGCCATTACGAGGCCCGGGGCGTTCCGCGTTCGGCGATTCCGGGGCGTGTCCTCGACGGCGCGACGCGGTCCAACACCGGCGTCAATCAGGCACTGCGCGGCGCCTCCTATTTGCGGCACGGCGGCCGGGTCCTCATAGTTGTCGGCGTCGCCGTAAGCGCCGCGCGCATCTGGAACGCGAGCGACGAGGAGCTGCCCCGCGTGATCGGCGAGGAACTCGGCGGGTTCATCGGCGGCAGCCTGGGTGCCGGTGCCGGCGTCGGCATCTGCCTGGTCTTCGGTATTGCTTCGGGCGGCTGGGGCCTGCTCGCTTGCGGGGTGATCGGAGGCGTTGCGGGCGGCGTCGGGGGCAGCCTCGCGGGCGGCGCGGTGTCCGACGGTATCTTTTACTCCGACGCTGCCACGCCGGCGCATCTGATGGGCGAGGTGGTCATCGAAGTCCCGGTAAGCCAGTTGTACACCCAGCCGCCCGCCAACATGTGCGCGCCCCCGCAACGCTAGAAGCGTGATCCGCCAAGATCGAGCGGGAACCGGCGTTGCCGGCGGGTTTCGCTTGTGTCCTTCCGCCCGCCCCGTGCCCCTGCCCGCAGGGGGATCAGGGGGATGAGGTAAGTCGTTGCCCTGACCGAGCCATTGCCTTGATGGGGGAGGGTTGGGACGGGCTTGGACTCGCCGGCTCGACGCGAATGCCGGCGTCCAGATGGTCGGACAATGCTCGAGGTCCTGGCCACCGGCGCAGGACGGGGCGAACGGTTCGGTCAAGGCCCGGACGCGCCATGCTCAGCTCCCCTCGAAGAACTCCAGGAATGCCTTCAGCGTCGCCTCGGGGGCCTCTTCGGGGACGTAGTGGCCGCAGTCGATCGACCCGCCGGTGATGGTCGTGCTTGCGTAGTCCTGCCAGATCTTCAGCACGTCGCCGTACACCCGCCCGGTGTGGCTGCGCGCGCCCCAGATCGCCATCAGCGGGCAGTCGACCCGGCGCCCGGCCGCGAAGTCCGACTCGTCCATCGCAAGGTCCGAGGTCACGCAGGCGCGGTAGTCCTCGCAGGAGCCGCGGATCGTCTTCCAGTTAAAGCAGCGGACATACTCGTCGAACGCCTCCGCGGTGAACGGCGCAAGACCGATCCCCTTCTTGGACAGCTTCTTCTCCATGAAGTAGCGCGCCGGCACGCCGGCCATCAGCCGCTCCGGCAGATCGTAGGGCTGGGCCATGAACAGCCAGTGCCACGAGCTCATCGCCCAGTTCTTCGAAACGTTGTTCCAGATGTGGCGGTTCGGCAGGATGTCGACGACGGCGGCCCGTGTGACCTGTTCCGGGTGGTCGAGGCACATGCGGTGCGCGGTGCGCGCGCCGCGGTCGTGGCCGGCCAGCTGGAACGTCTCGAAGCCGAGCGCCGCCATGACGTCGACCTGGTCCTGCGCCATGGCGCGGAAGGAATAGTTGATGTGGTCGGCGCCGCCGTCCTCCGGCCCGACACTGTCGCCGTAGCCGCGCAGATCGGCGGCGACCACGTGGAAGCGCTCGGCGAGCGCGCCGGCGATCTTGTGCCAGGCGACATGGGTCATCGGATTGCCGTGCAGCAGCAGGAGCGGCGGTCCGTTGCCGCCGTGCCGCAGGTGGATCTTCGCCGCCCCGAAGCCGCGCTCCGGGACCTCGATGTCGATGCGCTCGAAATTCTCGAACATGCCCGGCGCCTCCTCCCGCCATGTCTTCGGCACACGATAGCAGGCCGCCGGCACGCGGCAAACGTGTTCGCGCGGGTCGGCGGCGAACCGAGACGAACGGTCCGTCCTGCGCGCAAACACCAGGTCCGCGGCGAGTATCGCCCGCCACGTACACCGTCCCGCCATTCACGCTTGGAATTCTGCCATTCGTGCACCGCAGGCGCTGTTCGCGCCAAACCGGCTTCACGCGGGGCGCGGCGCGGCGGATAGTGGAGCCAAGCAACAAGCAGAACCGCGCCGGCGCTGCGCCGTGCGGCGGCGGCGGGACGAGGGAGTGGAGACGTGATACCAGGACAGTTCGAGTACCACCGTCCGCGGACGGTGAGCGATGCCGTGTCCCTGCTGTCCCAGTACGGCGACGACGGCCGCGTCATCGCCGGCGGGCACAGCCTCATTCCGATGATGAAGATGCGGCTCGCGGACCCCGCGCACCTGATCGACCTGCGCGACGTCGAGGGGCTGGACGGCATCGAGCAGTCGGGCGACACGATCACCATCGGTGCCATGGTCACGCAGGCGGCGCTCATCGACTCCGAGGTGATCGCCGGCGCCCTGCCGATCCTGCGCGAGACCGCGCTGCTGATCGCCGACCCGCAGGTGCGCTACTGCGGCACCATCGGCGGCAACGTCGCCAACGGCGATCCCGGCAACGACATGCCGGCGGTGATGACGGCGCTGGGCGCGACCTACGTGCTCAACGGCCCGGACGGCGAGCGCGAGGCCGACCCGCGCCGCTACTACGAGGCGCCGTATTTCACGGCGCGGGCCGACGATGAGGTGCTGACCGCGATCCGCGTGCCCGTCCCGGCCAAGGGGACCGGGGCGTCGTACCAGAAGATGAAGCGCAAGGTCGGCGACTACGCGACTGCGGCGGCGGCGGCGGTGCTGACCATGGAAGGCGGCAGGTGCACGGCGGCGGCACTGGCGCTGTCGAACGTCGCGCCGACGCCGCTCTACGTCGAGGAGGCGTCGAACGCGCTGGTCGGCACGTCGATCGACGCGGCCGCCATAGAATATGTGGCCGCGGCCGCGGTCGGCGCCAGCGACCCGGTCGGCGATTTGCGCGGGCCGGCGGAGTTCCGGCGCCACATGGCGGGGGTGATGACCAGGCGCGCGCTCGAGGCGGCGCTCAGCCGCGCGCAGGGAGGGTGAGGCGATGGCGAAGACACAGATCACCGTGACGGTCAACGGCAAGGCGGTCGAGGCGCTGGTCGAGCCGCGCACCCTCCTGATCCATTTCCTGCGCGAGCAGCTCGGCCTGACCGGCCCGCATATCGGCTGCGATACCAGCCATTGCGGCGCCTGCACGGTCGACATCGACGGCAGGTCGATCAAGAGCTGCACCATGTTCGCGGTGCAGGCCGCCGGTGCCGAGATCCTGACCATCGAGGGCATGGCCGCGGCCGACGGCACGCTGCACCCGCTGCAGGAGGCGTTCCGGCAGGAGCACGGGCTGCAATGCGGCTATTGCACGCCGGGCATGATCATCCGGGCGTACCGGTTGCTAAATGAGAACCCCAACCCGACGGATGAGGAGATCCGCTGGGGGCTGTCGGGCAATCTGTGCCGCTGCACCGGCTACCAGAACATCGTCAAGGCGGTCCGCGCCGCGGCGGCCGTGATCAACGAGGGCAAGGAGGCCGCCGAGTGATGAGCGAGACCGCTTTGGCGCCCGAAGAGGAGCGCAAGGAAAAGATCTGCGGGCTGGGCAAGTCGCGCCTGCGCGTCGAGGACGCCCGCTTCATCCAGGGCAAGGGCAATTACGTCGACGACGTGCAGCTGCCTGGCACCGTGTTCGGCGATTTCGTGCGCAGCCCCTATGCCCATGCCCGCGTCAAGTCGATCAAGAAGGACGCGGCGCTCGCCGTGCCCGGCGTGATCGCGGTGCTGACGGCGGACGATCTGCGCCCGCTCGGCCTGCACTGGATGCCGACGCTGGCCGGCGATACCCAGGCGGTGCTGGCCGACGAGAAGGTGCATTTCCAGAACCAGGAGGTCGCCTTCGTCATCGCCGAGGACCGCTACGCGGCGGCCGACGGGGTGCAGGCCGTCGAGGTCGAATACGAGGCGCTGCCCGTTCTGGTCGACCCGCGCCGCGCCATGGACGACGACGCGCCGGTGCTGCGCGAGGACGCGACGGAGAAGGACGACGTCGGGCAGGGCGCCCGCAAGCACCCCAACCACATCTTCACCTGGGAGGTCGGCGACGCCGGCGCGACCGACGATGCCTTCTCGTCGGCGGCGGTGACGGTGGCAGAGGACATCACCTACCCGCGCGTCTACCCGTGCCCGCTGGAGACCTGCGGCTGCGTTGCCTCGATGGACAAGGTCAAGGGGGAGCTCACGATCTGGGGCACCTTCCAGGCGCCGCACGTGGTGCGCACCGTGGTCTCGCTGATCGCCGGCCTGCCGGAGCACAAGATCCGCGTCATCGCGCCGGACATCGGCGGCGGCTTCGGCGGCAAGGTCGGCGCCTATCCGGGCTACGTCTGCTCCGCCGTCGGATCGATCGTGCTCGGCCGCCCGGTCAAATGGGTGGAATCGCGGCTCGACAATCTGTCGACCACGGCGTTCGCCCGCGACTACCACATGAGGGGCGAGCTGGCGGCCGACGCCGACGGCAGGATCACCGGCCTGCGCGTGCATGCGCTGGCCGACCACGGCGCCTTCAACGCCCACGCCCAGCCGAGCAAATGGCCGGCCGGGCTGTTCAGCATCGTCACCGGCAGCTACGACATCCCGGCGGCGCACTGCGTCGTCGACGGCGTGTTCACCAACAAGGCGCCCGGCGGCGTCGCCTACCGCTGTTCGTTCCGGGTCACCGAGGCGTCGTACCTGATCGAGCGCATGGTCGACGTGCTGGCGCGCAAGCTCGACATGGACCCGGCGGAGCTGCGGCTGAAGAACTTCATCCGGCCGGAACAGTTCCCCTACACCTCGGCGCTGGGCTGGGAGTACGACAGCGGCGACTACCACACCGCGATGCAGAAGGCGATGGCGGCGGTCGACTACGCCGGGCTGCGCAAGGAGCAGGCGGAGAAGCGGGCCAAGGGCGAGCTGATGGGCATCGGCGTTGCCTTCTTCACCGAGATCGTCGGCGCCGGGCCGAGCCGCAACTGCGACATCCTCGGCATCGGCATGTTCGATTCCTGCGAGATCCGGGTCCACCCGACCGGCTCGGCGATCGCCCGGCTCGGCACCAAGAGCCAGGGCCAGGGCCACGAGACCACCTACGCCCAGATCCTCGCCGAGGAGATCGGCATCCCGGCCGACGACATCGAGATCGAGGAAGGCGACACCGATACCGCGCCCTACGGGCTCGGCACCTACGGCTCGCGCTCGACCCCGGTGGCCGGCGCGGCGGCGGCGCGGGCCGGGCGCAAGATCCGCCACAAGGCGCAGATGATCGCCGCCTACAATCTCGAGGTGCACGAGGACGACCTCGAATTCGACGTCGACGGCTTCCGGGTCAAGGGCCTGCCGGAAAAACGCATGTCGATGAAGGAGATCGCCTTCGCCGCCTACAACAGGGTGCCGCCGGGCCTCGAGCCCGGGCTGGAGGCGGTCGACTACTACGATCCGCCGAACTTCACCTACCCGTTCGGCGCCTATATCTGCGTCGTCGACATCGACCGCCTCACCGGCGAGACCGCGGTCCGCCGCTTCTATGCGCTCGACGACTGCGGCACGCGGATCAACCCGATGATCATCGAGGGCCAGGTGCACGGCGGGCTGACCGAGGCGTTCGGCATCGCCATGGGCCAGGAGATCGTCTACGATGACGACGGCAACGTCCAGGGCGCGACCTTCATGGACTACTTCCTGCCGACCGCGGTGGAGACCCCGGTGTGGGAGACCGATTTCACGGTGACGCCCTCGCCGCACCACCCGATCGGCGCCAAGGGAGTCGGCGAATCGCCGAACGTCGGCGGCGTCTCGGCGTTCTCGAACGCGGTCATCGACGCCTTCGCGCATCACGGCGTCACCCACATGCCGATGCCGCACACCGCCTGGCGGGTCTGGCAGCAATGCAGGGACCTCGGAATAGAAAAATAGGCCAAGAAGGTTAACGGAGGAGAGAACTGCCGGCGGCCGGGGCGACGCTGCCTCGCCGCCGGTCATTTTGCGCCCTATAT
>CAYFYY010000102.1:0-14091 GCA_964347475.1 uncultured Flavobacteriales bacterium | reverse complement strand
AGCCGGTGCGGCCAAACATCCTCGAAGCGCTGCATGTTGCTCACATGCCGATCCGGGTCGGCGCGGTCTGCGTCTATCACGAGATGATCGAAACTGCCGTCGACGCGCTTTCCGGCAGCGGCATCCCGGTAGCCGCCGTCTCGACCGGCTTTCCCGCCGGGCAGACTCCCTTTGAGCTCAAACTCCGCGAAATCGAGCTGTCGGTGGCGGCCGGTGCGGCCGAGATCGACATCGTCATCTCGCGCCGCCATGCGCTAACCGGCAATTGGCGGGCGCTGTACGACGAAGTTCGGGCCTTCCGCGAGGCGTGCGGCCCGGCCCACATGAAGGCGATCCTGGCGACCGGTGAACTCGGCACGCTGCGCGACGTCGGCCGGGCCTCGCTGGTCTGCATGATGGCCGGGGCCGATTTCATCAAGACCTCGACCGGAAAAGAGCCGGTCAACGCGACGCTTCCGGTCGGCCTGGTGATGCTGCGCATGATCCGGGCCTATCGAGAGCGCACCGGCCACGGGGTCGGCTTCAAGCCCGCCGGCGGCATCTCCAGGGCCAAGGACGCGCTGGCTTGGCTCGCCCTGATGAAAGAGGAGCTGGGCCGCAGGTGGCTCGAGCCCGACCTGTTCCGCTTCGGCGCCTCGAGCCTGCTCGGCGATATCGAGCGCCAGCTCTCGCACTGCGCCACCGGCCGCTACGCGGCCGCCCACCACCAGCCGATGGGGTAGCGCCATGGGCGTCGCCGAGATCTTCGAGAGCATGGAGTACGGGCCGGCGCCGGAGAGCGACGCGCCGGCGCGAGCCTGGCTGAAGCGGCATGGCGGCGCGTTCGGCCTGTTCATCGGGGGCGCCTGGGTCGAAGCGCAGTCCGGCGAGGATTTCGAGACCGCCAACCCGGCGACCGGCGAGGTTCTGGCCCGCATCGCCCAGGCCGGGGCCGCGGACATCGCCGCCGCCGCCGCCGCCGCGCGCAAGGCGCAGCCCGGCTGGAACGGGCTCGGCGGGCACGGGCGCGCGCGCCATCTGTATGCGCTGGCGCGGCTGCTGCAGAAGCATGCGCGGTTGTTCGCTGTCCTAGAATCGATGGACAACGGCAAGCCGTTGCGCGAAAGTCGCGACATCGATGTGCCGCTGGCGGCGCGCCATTTCTACCACCATGCCGGCTGGGCCCAGCTGATGGAGAACGAGCTCAAGGGCTACGGCCCGCACGGCGTCGCCGGCCAGATCATCCCGTGGAACTTCCCGCTGCTGATGCTCGCCTGGAAGGTCGCGCCGGCGCTGGCCACCGGCAACACCGTGGTCCTGAAACCCGCGGAATACACGAGCCTGACCGCGCTTCTGTTCGCCGATCTGTGCCGTGAGGCGGGACTGCCCAAAGGCGTCGTCAACATCGTCACCGGTGACGGGCGCACCGGCGAACTGGTCGCGCGGCACGACGGGATCGACAAGATCGCCTTCACCGGCTCCACTGAGGTCGGCCGGTTGGTGCGCGCGGCGACGGCCGGCAGCGGCAAGGCCCTGACGCTGGAACTGGGGGGCAAGTCGCCCTTCATCGTCTTTGACGACGCCGACTTCGACAGCGCCATAGAAGGGCTGGTCGATGCGATCTGGTTCAACCAGGGCGAGGTCTGCTGCGCCGGCTCGCGCCTGCTGGTCCAGGAAGGTGTCGCAGAAGCATTCCTCGCCAATGTGCGCGGCCGCATGGAAACGCTGCGGGTCGGCGATTCCCTCGACAAATCGGTCGACATCGGGGCGGTGGTTGCGGCGGTGCAGAAGGAACGGATCTTGGCCCTGGTCGCCCGTGGCGTCGAAGACGGGGCCGAGTTGTGGCAGCCGGACGCCGCGTTCCCCGAAACCGGCTGCTTCGTCGCCCCGACCTTGCTGACCGGTGTCGAGCCGTCCGCCGTCGTGGCCCAGGAGGAGATCTTCGGGCCGGTGCTGGTGTCGATGACCTTCCGTACCCCGGCCGAGGCGGTGGCGCTCGCCAACAACACCCGCTACGGCCTCGCCGCCAGCGTCTGGTCGGAGAACATCAACCTTGCCCTCGACGTTGCCGCGCAGCTGCGCTGCGGCGTCGTCTGGGTCAACGCCACCAACATGTTCGACGCCGCCGCCGGGTTCGGCGGCTGTCGCGAGTCCGGCTTCGGACGTGAGGGAGGCCGCGAGGGGCTGTTCGAATACGTCAAGCCCGATTACGCGAAAACCTTCCGGCCCTATGTGCCGGCCAAGCGCTACGGCGAAAGCGGCGCGGTATCCAAGGCGGCCGCGTCGCTCGACCGCACCGCGAAGATGTACATCGGCGGCAAGCAGGCGCGGCCTGACGGCGGCACCAGCCTCGCCGTCGTCGATCCGAAGGGCGGGCTGATCGCGCATGTCGGTGCCGGCAATCGCAAGGACATCCGTAACGCTGTGGAGGCGGCGCGGGCCGCCGAGTCATGGGGCCGCACGAGTGGCCATCTGCGCGCCCAGATCCTCTATTACATCGCCGAGAACCTTGCGGCCAGGGAGCGCGAGTTCGCCGGCCGCATCGCCGCGATGACCGGCGCCGACGGCGACGCCGAAGTCGCAGCGTCGATCCGGCGGCTGTTCTCGTACGCCGCGTGGGCCGACAAGTACGATGGCGCCGTGCACGGCGTGCTGCTGCGTGGCGTCGCCATGGCGATGCGTGAGCCGGTAGGCCTGATCGGCATATGCTGCCCGGAACACCTGCCGCTGCTCGGGTTCGTCTCGCTGGTCGCGCCCGCGATCGCCATGGGAAACCGCGTGGTGGCGGTCCCTTCCGAGATCCACCCGCTGGCGGCGACCGATCTCTACCAGGTGCTGGACACGTCCGACCTGCCGGGCGGCGTGGTCAACATCGTCACCGGTGCACGCGATGCGCTGGCGCGGACGCTGGCCGAACACGACGAGGTGGATTCGGTCTGGTATGTCGGGACGGCGGAGGGCGGCGCCGCGGTCGAACGCGCCGCTGCCGGAAATCTGAAGCGGATATGGTCTAACGCCGGGCTGCAGCGCGACTGGTTCGACTCCGCGCAGGGCGAAGGAGAGGAATTCCTGCGCCACGCAACGCACGTGAAGAATGTCTGGATCCCCTATGGCGAATAGGGAGGACATCGCGTCCGGGCCGGCGGCACGTTGCCGGCATCCACGGCGCATCGGACACCCGCGGCCGGGCTGCGGGCAAAGACTACGCAAACCAAGAAATGGAGGCGTTATGTTTCGCACAGCTCTAACCACCATCGCCGGCGCCGTGCTTCTGGCGGCCACCGTCGCCAGCGCGGACGAGATCAATCCGGCCGTCGTGTTCGACATGGGCGGCAAGTTCGACAAGTCCTTCAACCAGGGCGTCAACGACGGCGTCGTTCGGTTCCACAAGGAGACCGGCATCAAGTACCGCGAGTTCGAGGTCACCAACGAAACCCAGCGCGAGCAGGCGATCCGCAGGATGGCGCAGCGCGGCGCGGATCCGGTGCTCGGCGTCGGCTTCGCCCAGGCACCCGCGATCGAGAAGGTCGCCAAGGAGTTCCCGAACACCCGGTTCGCCATCATCGACGGGTTCGTCGAGGCGCCGAACGTGCAGGCGATCCTGTTCAACGAGCACGAGGGCTCGTTCCTCGTCGGGATGCTGGCGGCGATGGCGTCGAAGACCGGCAAGGTCGGCTTCGTCGGCGGCATGGACATCCCGCTGATCCGGCGCTTCGCCTGCGGCTATGAACAGGGCGTCAAGCACGTCAATGCCAATGCCGAGATAATCCAGAACATGACGGGAACGACCCCGGCGGCATGGAACGACCCCGGTCGCGGAGCCGAACTGGCGCGCGGCCAGTTCGACCGCGGCGTCGACGTGGTCTACGCGGCGGCCGGCGGCACCGGCGTCGGCGTCTACCAGGCGGCGAAGGACGCGGGCAAGCTCGCCATTGGCGTCGACTCCAACCAGAACTACCTGCATCCGGGCACCATGCTGACGTCGATGCTCAAGCGCGTCGACGTCGCCGCCTACACCACCTTCATGGAGGCCAAGAATGGCACCTGGAAGGGCGGCATCAAGGTGCTGGGGCTGGATGATGACGGTGTCGGTTGGGCGCTCGACGAGCACAACGCGGCGCTGATCACCGACAAGATGAAGAGTGCGGTGGAGACGGCCCGCAAGGACATCATCGCCGGCAAGGTCAAGGTGCACGACTACATGGCTGACAACACGTGCACCTACTGACGGCGCGTTCTCGCTAGCCGGAAGCGGCCGGCATGACGGAGCAGCAGACGCCGGAACCCGGGGGAGCGGATAGCCCCGTTCCCCCGGCGATCGAGTTCCGCAACATCAACAAGGCGTTCGGCCGCGTGCAGGCCAACCGCGACGTAAGCCTGTCGATCGCCAAGGGCGAAATCCACGGCATCGTCGGCGAAAACGGGGCCGGCAAGTCGACCCTGATGAGCATTCTCTACGGGTTCTACGAGGCGGATTCCGGAGAGATCCTCATCAACGGCGTGCCGGCAGTGATTCGCTCGTCCCGCGATGCCATCGCCCTAGGAATCGGCATGGTTCACCAGCACTTCATGCTGGTCGACACCTTCACGGTACTCGAGAACGTGGTGCTCGGCGCCGAGGAAGGTGCGCTGATCGAGGCCTCGATCGAGAAGGCGCGGGCCGACCTCGAGCATCTCGAACACGAGTACGACCTGAAGGTCGATGCGGATGCCGTCGCTGGGGAACTCCCGGTCGGCCAGCTGCAGCGGGTCGAAATCCTCAAGGCGCTGTTCCGCGGAGCAGAGGTGCTGGTGCTCGACGAGCCCACCGGCGTGCTCACGCCGCAGGAATCCAGGCAGCTGTTCCGCATCCTCCGAACCCTGCGGGACCGCGGCACGACCATCATCCTGATCACGCACAAACTGCGGGAGATCATGGCGGTCACCGACTCCGTCTCGGTCATGCGTGCCGGCCGCATCGTCGCCGTCCGCCGGACCGCCGAAACCAGCCAGGAGGAGCTCGCCGAGCTGATGGTTGGCCGCAAGGTGCACGGCGGGCGGCGGGAATCCGCGAGCGCGCCGGGAGCGCCGGTCCTGACGGTGAGCAGCCTCGTCGTCCGCGACCGCCAGAAAGTGCAGCGGGTCGACGACGTGGGCTTCACAGTCCGCAGAGGCGAGATCGTCGGCATCGCAGGGGTGTCCGGCAACGGCCAGACCGAGCTGCTGCAGGCGCTGGCCGGCATCATCCCGTTCGACTCCGGGACGATCGACGTCAAGGGAACGGTGTTCGCGCCGGACCGCGGCCCCGATCCGAAGCGGATGCGCGAGCTTGGCGTCGCCCATGTGCCCGAAGACCGGCTCCGGATGGGGCTGGTGAGCGCGTTCGCCGCCGAGGAATCGGCGATTCTCGGCTATCAGCGCGATCCGTCCCTGTCGCGGCACTTGCTCTACCGGATGGACCGGATCGCCAGCCACTGCCTGGAGCTGATGGAAGATTTCGACGTCCGGCCGCGCGATCCGGCGATGCGATCGGCCAACCTGTCCGGCGGCAACCAGCAGAAGCTGATCCTGGCGCGCGAGCTGGCAAAGCAGCCGGACCTGTTGCTCGTCGGGCAGCCAACGCGCGGCGTCGATATCGGCGCCATCGAATTCATTCACCGGCAGCTGCGAAAGTTCCGCGATGCCGGCTGCGCGATCCTGCTGGTTTCGGTCGAGCTCGACGAGATCATGTCGCTGGCCGACCGCATCCTGGTGATGTTCGAGGGCCGGATCGTCGGTGAGGTCGACGGGCGAGATGCCGATGAGCGCATGCTTGGCCTGATGATGGCCAACGCCCATGAGGGCGCCACCGACCGGCGGCACGAGGGCGCACCGTCATGAGCACCGCACCCTATGTCCCGTTGCCCCGCTGGGTCGATGTCGGCGTGCTGCCGGCAATCAATCTGATGATGGCGCTGATCGCCTCCGGCCTCGTCGTACTGGTCGTCGGCGAAAGCCCGCTGGAGGCGGTGCGCTGGCTGCTGATCGGCGCGTTCGGATACGAGGAAGCGCTCGGCTATACGCTCTACTACACGACCAATTTCATCTTCACCGGCCTTGCGGTGGCGGTTGCCTTCCATGCCGGGCTGTTCAACATCGGCGGCGAGGGGCAGGCCTATATCGGCGGGCTTGGCGTCGGAATCGCCATGCTGGCGCTGGATTCTGTCCTGCCTGCCTTTCTGCTGATCCCGATCGGCATCGCGGCCGCGGGCCTGTTCGGCGCGGGCTGGGCGCTGATACCCGCCTGGCTGCAGGCCTATCGCGGCAGCCACATCGTCATCACGACGATCATGTTCAATTTCATTGCCGCGGCGCTGATGGTCTATCTGCTTGTCAATGTGCTGATCATGCCGGGTCAGATGTCGCCGGAAACGCGCCCGTTCGCCGAGGCCGCCCTGCTGCCGAAGATGCATGACGTGCTGGCGCTGGTCGGCATCGAGACGGCGCGCTCGCCCCTCAATCTCTCGCTGGTGCTGGCGCTCGTCGCCTGCGTCGGGGTCTGGGTCTTCCTGTGGCGCACGCCATCGGGCTACGAACTGCGCACCGCAGGCCACAATCCGCACGCCGCGAGATATGCAGGGATCCGCACGCGTCGGCTGATCGTCACCACCATGTGCATCTCGGGAATGCTGGCCGGCCTCGTCGCGGTCAATGAGATCATGGGCGTGCAGCACCGGGTGATCCTGAACTTCACCGCCGGTACCGGCTTCGCCGGCATCGCCGTGGCGCTGATGGGCCGCAATCATCCGATCGGCATCGTGCTAGCGAGCTTCCTGTTCGGCGTACTGCAGCAGGGCGGCGCCGAGCTCGCGTTCGAACTGCCGAAGATCAGCCGCGAACTGACCTTCGGCATCCAGGGGCTGGTGATCCTGTTCTCCGGCGCCTTGGCTTACATGATGCGCGGCGTGCTGGAAAACGCCTACCGGCGCATCGCGGTGATGATACCTGGCGTGCTCCGGTCGCAAGGCGAGGCCGGCCGTGGGTGAGGCCTTCGTCTTCGTGTTGCTGATCCTGGACGCGACCTTCCGGGTGGCGACGCCGCTGATCTTCTGTGCCATGGCCGGGCTGATGTCCGAACGGTCGGGCGTCATCGACATCTCGCTCGAGGGGAAGCTGCTCGCCTCCGCCTTTGCAGCCGGCTGCATCGCCGCGGTGACGGGATCGGCCTGGCTGGCGCTTGCGGCCGGCGTCGCGCTGTCGGTCACCATGGCGCTGATCCATGCTTTCGCCTGTGTCACCCACCGGGGCGACCAGGTGGTCAGCGCGGTCGCAATCAACTTCCTCGCTGCGGGGCTAACCGTGGTGCTGGGCAATGCCTGGTTCGGCCAGGGCGGCCAGACGCCGAGCCTCGGCGCCGACGCCCGGTTCATGCCGATCACCCTGCCGCTGGCCGATACCCTGCGGGGCGTGCCGCTGATCGGGCCCGTCTACGCCGAGTTGATCAGCGGCCACAACCTGCTCGTCTATGTGGCGCTGGCGGCGGTACCGGCGACCTGGTGGGTCGTCCACCGCACCCGCTTCGGACTGCGCCTGCGCGCCGTCGGCGAAAACCCTCATGCGGTCGACACCGCCGGCATTTCGGTAACCTGGCTCCGCTACCGGGCGATCCTGTTGGGTGGTGTGCTGGCGGGCATCGGCGGTACCTATCTGTCGATCGCGCAGAACGCGGCCTTCGTGCGCGACATGTCGGCAGGGCAAGGCTATATCGCGCTGGCGGCGATGATCTTCGGCAAGTGGCGGCCCTGGCAGGCGATGGGAGCCTGCCTGATGTTCGGCTTCCTCGACGCTGTCAGCATTCGCCTGCAGGGCGTCGACGTGCCGGGCGTCGGCGAGATCCCGGTGCAGGTCTTCCAGGCGCTGCCCTATATCATGACCGTGGTGCTGCTGGCCGGCTTCATCGGCACCGCCAGGGCGCCAAAGGCGATCGGCGTGCCCTATGTTAAGGAGCGGTAGCATGGACGAGACGATGCTGGCGCTGGCTCGGGCAGCGATGGACAGGGCGCATGCACCCTATTCCGGGTTTGCCGTCGGGGCCGTCGTCAAGGGCGGGAACGGCAAGCTCTATGCCGGCTGCAACATCGAGAATGCATCCTATCCGGAAGGTTGGTGTGCCGAGACCACCGCGATCGCGCACATGGTCATGGACGGGGAAACGAAGATCGTCGAAATCCTTGTAATGGGCCGGGGTGACGCGCTGGTCACGCCCTGCGGCGGCTGCCGCCAGCGCATCCGCGAGTTCGCCACCGACGACGTGCCGATCCACATCTGCGCGCCAGACGGGCTGCGCGAGACGACGACGCTCGGCGCGCTGCTGCCGCTGTCCTTCGGGCCGGAGAACCTTGCATGACCGCCGATCCCGACATCAGCCGCAATGTCGGACTGATCGAGGGCCGGGCGGGTGCCGTGCGTCCCCGCGTCGGGATCGTCCTCGGATCGGGCCTCGGCCCGTTCGCCGACGATGTCGCCGATGCCGTGGCGATATCCTATGACGATCTGGACGGGTTCCCGGCGCCGGGCGTTGGCGGCCATGCCGGGCGGCTGCTGCTGGGCCGGGTTTCGGAATGCCCGGTCGCGGTGCTGCACGGGCGCGCGCACCTCTATGAATCGGGGCGGGCCGACGCCATGGCGGTGCCTGTGCGCACGCTGGCCGCGCTGGGCTGCGAGGCGCTGGTCCTGACCAACGCGGCCGGCAGCCTGCGCGAGGAGGCGGGGCCCGGCTCGGTGATGGCGATCACCGACCATATCGGGCTGACCGGGGTCTCGCCGCTGTTCGGAGCGACCGGAGACGAGCGTTTCGTCAACATGGTCGACGCCTACGATCCGAACCTGCGTGCGCGCCTGCATGCGGCCGCGACGCGGATCGGCTTGACCCTGCATGACGGCGTCTACGCCTGGTTCTGCGGACCGCATTTCGAAACACCCGCGGAAATCCGCGCGGCGCGCATGCTCGGCGCCGACGCCGCCGGCATGTCGACGGCCCCCGAATGCATCCTCGCCCGTCATGCCGGGCTGCGCGTCGCGGCGCTGTCGATCCTTACCAACCTTGCCGCCGGCATGGGCGGGGCGGCGCTGAGCCATGGGCAGACGCTTGCCGTGGCCGCTGCCGCGGCGGAGGACGTGCGCCAGCTGCTGCGGGCGTTCCTGGAGGACTGGCCGGGATGAGCTTGCTGCCGCAGGAGATCATCCGCCGCAAACGCGACGGCGCCGCGCTGAGCCAACAGGAGATCGCATTCATGATCCGCGGGCTGACCGACGGCTCGATCTCCGAGGGCCAGGTCGCGGCCTTCGCCATGGCGGTCTTCTTCCGCGGCATGACAATGGAGGAACGGGTCGCGCTGACACGCTGCATGGTCGAATCGGGTGAAAGGCTGACCTGGGGTGACGGCGACGGCCGGCCTGTGCTCGACAAGCATTCCACCGGCGGCGTCGGCGACAAGGTGAGCCTGATCCTGGCGCCGATCCTCGCCGCCTGCGGCGCCCGGGTGCCGATGATCTCCGGTCGCGGCCTCGGCCATACCGGCGGCACCCTGGACAAGCTCGACTCGATCCCCGGCTACGATACGGCGCCCGCCGTCGAGTCATTCCGCCGCTGCGTCGCCGAGGCCGGCTGCGCGATCATCGGCCAGACCGCCGAGCTCGCCCCAGCCGACCGGCGCCTCTACGCGATCCGCGACGTCACGGCGACGGTCGAATCGATCCCGCTGATCACGGCGTCCATCCTCTCCAAGAAGCTGGCGGCAGGGCTGGACGGGCTGGTCATGGACGTCAAGACCGGCAGCGGCGCCTTCGCCGCCGAACTGGCGATGGCGCGGGAACTGGCGGAGAGCATCGTCGCCGTCGCCAACGGCGCCGGTCTGAGGACCGCGGCGCTGATCACCGACATGAACCAGGTGCTCGGACGCACCGTGGGGAATGCCGTCGAAGTCGCCGAATCCGTGGCTTTCCTGCGCGGCGACGACGGCGCGCGCGAAGCGCGGCTCGAGGCCGTGGTGCTGGCGCTGGGAGCGGAGCTCCTCGTCCTCGGCGGGCTCGCGCCAAATCGTGCGGCGGGCGAAGCCGCGGCACGAGCGGCCCTGGACGACGGCCATGCCGCCGACGCGTTCCAGCGTATGGTGACCGCGCTCGGTGGGCCGCCGGATTTCGTGCCGCGGTGTGACGCTCATCTGCCGGCGGCACCGGTCCAGGTCGATTGTGTCGCTAACGTCGCCGGAGTTGTCACCGGCATGGACAGCCGGGCGGTCGGCGTTGCCGTGGTCGGGCTTGGCGGCGGCCGGCGGCGCGCCGACGATACCATCGACCATGCGGTGGGGCTGACACAGGTGTGCGCCGTCGGCGAGCCGGTCGATCGGGGGCGCCCGCTTGCCATTGTCCACGCGCCGGACCAGGCCGCGGCGGAAGCGGCGTGCCGGGCGCTGCGGGCGGCGATCAGGATCGGCGAATCCGCGCCGGACGCAGGCCCGGTGGTGATCGAGCGCGTGCCCGCCGAAACTGTGGAGGGATCGTTATGACCCGGGCCATCATCCTCGTTCTCGATTCGCTGGGCATCGGCGCCAGTACCGACGCCGCGCGGTTCGGCGATGCCGGGGCCGACACGCTGGGCCACATCGCGCAGGCCTGCGCGGCGGGCCAGGCGGAGGGAAACGGGCGCAGCGGCCCGCTGGCGGTCCCCAGCCTGGTGCGCTTGGGCCTCGGCATGGCCGCCATGGCGAGCAGTGGCCGCCCGTTGCCCGGCCTCGACACGCTGACGCCGCCGGTGGGGGCGTGGGGCTATGCGGTTGAGCAGAGCCGCGGCAAGGATACGCCGAGCGGCCACTGGGAGATCGCCGGCCTGCCGGTGCCGTTCGACTGGCATTACTTCCCACGCACGCAGCCCTGCTTCCCGCCAGCTCTGACCACCGCCCTGATCGCGCGCTGCGTGCTGCCGGGAATCCTCGGCGACCGGCATGCGTCCGGCACCGAGATCATCAAGGAGCTTGGCGAGGCGCACATCCGCACCGGCAAGCCGATCTGTTACACCTCTGCCGATTCGGTGTTCCAGATCGCCGCCCATGAGGAGCATTTCGGGCTCGACCGCCTGTACGCCGTCTGCGAGGTCGCCCGCGAGCTCGTCGACGATCTGAAGGTCGGCCGGGTCATCGCCCGGCCGTTCGTCGGCGACTCCGCGGTTGATTTCGTCCGCACCGGCAACCGGCGCGACTACACGACCCCGCCCTTCGCGGATACGCTGTTGGACCGTGCCGTCGCCGACCGACGCGAGGTGATATCTGTCGGAAAGGTCGCGGACATCTTCGGGCGCCGCGGCATCACCCGGACCGTCAAGGCGGACGGCAACATGGCACTGTTCGATCGCCTGTTGGAAGAGGTCGACGAGGCTCCCGACGGCGCCATCATCTTCGTCAATTTCGTCGATTTCGATACGCTGTTCGGCCATCGCCGCAACGTCGCGGGCTACGCGACGGCGCTCGAGGAATTCGACCGGCGGCTGCCGACGCTTGAATACCGGCTGCATCCGGGCGACCTCGTCCTGATGACCGCCGACCACGGCTGCGATCCGACATGGCCCGGCAGTGACCACACCCGCGAACACGTGCCGGTGCTGTTCTCCGGGCCGGCCGTCCGCGCCCGCTCGCTCGGACGGCGGCGTAGCTTCGCCGATATGGGGCAGACGATCGCCGGCCATCTCGGGCTCGGCGCACTGGACCACGGTGACGCCTGCGCCGTGACGTGAGGGGCCGGACGCGTCGTGCGGGCGGCCAGGGTACAGGGACATTCGACAACAATGGCAAAAAACGGAAAGGAGCTGCCATGAGGAAGAACGGACTGGTGCGCGGCCTGCTGGCGATTGCCGCGGCCGCGACCGCGGCGATCTCGGCCACGGCGGCGCACGCCGCGGAGGCCAACGACAATCTCAACGCGACGCTGTGGATGCAGTCGTCGGTGGAATATGCCGGGGTCACCATGGGCGCGTACCAGTTGGCCACCGTCATGCTGGACCGGGCGTTGGCCGACAAGAGCTGGACCGCCGTTCCGGACGAGCAGGGTGCCAATTATGCTGACAAGCCGCCGGCGGTGATTCTCGATGTCGACGAGACCGTCCTCGACAACTCGAAATACCAGGCCTGGATGGTCATGAACGACAAGAGCTTCCATCCCAAGACCTGGGGTGAGTTCGTCAATTCGGTCGATTCGATGCCGATCCCGGGCTCGCTCGAGTTCACCAGGTATGCCGACAGCAAGGGCGTGAAGGTGTTCTATGTGTCCAACCGGACCGGCGACCTCGAGGAGGCCACGCGCAAGAACCTCGGAAAATACGGCTATCCGATGGGCGGCAACGTCGACACCGTGCTGCTCAAGGCCGAGATCCCGGAGTGGGAGTCGTCCAAGAAGAGCCCGCGGCGCCTCCACGTCGCCAGGGACTACCGGGTGCTGCTGGTGCTGGGCGACAATTTCGGCGACTTCGTCGACGGCTACAAGGGCAGCCTTGTCGAGCGCACGGCCCTGATGGACAAGACCGCTTCCATGTGGGGCACGAAGTGGATCGTCCTGCCGAACCCGTCCTACGGTTCCTGGGAGTCGGCCGCGTTCGCGCATGATTACAAGGATCCGGACCAGCGCGGCAAGAAACAGGGGGCGCTTTCGGTCTGGCAGCCGTAGCGGGCGGGGGGCGGTCGCGGGCCGGTCGCCGGTCTCTTCGCGCCTCGCAATGACAACTTCCGACCCGCACAGGACCGTCCGTCCCGAGAAGTTGCGAAGTAACGGCCTTGCAGGCTAAGGCGCTACTTCGTCCCGAAGATGCGGTCGCCCGCGTCGCCAAGGCCGGGCAGGATGTAGCCGTGGTCGTTGAGCTCGCGGTCGATGGCGGCGGTGTAAATCGGCACGTCCGGGTGTGCCTCGGCAAAGGCCGCGATCCCCTCGGGAGCCGCCAGCAGGCAGACGAACTTGATCCGCTCTGCGCCGGCATTCTTCAGCCGGTCGACGGCGGCGATCGACGAATGGGCGGTGGCCAGCATCGGGTCGACGACGATGCACAGGCGGTCGCCGATCGAGTGCGGGACCTTGAAGTAGTATTCCACCGCCTCCAGCGTTTCCGGGTCGCGGTACACGCCGATATGCCCGACCCGCGCTGACGGGATCAGGTCGAGCATGCCCTGGAGCAGCCCGTCACCGGCCCGCAGGATGGACACCAGGCACAGCTTCTTGCCGTCGAGTACCGGCGCCCGCATCGTCTCCAGCGGCGTCTCGATCTCCTCCATGACCGTCGGCAGGTCGCGCGCGACCTCGTAGAGCAGCAGCAGGCTGATCTCCCGCAGCAGCTCGCGGAACAGGCCAGTCGGTGTCTCTTTCTGCCGCATCAGGGTCAGCTTGTGCTGGACCAGCGGATGGTCGATGACTTTGACGTCGGCCTTGCTCATGCGTTCTGCCCTTGTCGCCGCGATTGCCTCGTGGCCGCCATTAGACCCGATCCTGTAACCGATTGCCACCGCCTGCAACCCGCGCCTCAGCGGGGCGCCGCGTGCGCCTGCAGAGCCTGCCAGACGCGCTGCGGGGTGGCCGGCATCTCGACGCTGTCCACGCCGCGCGGCGCCAGCGCATCGACCACCGCATTCATCGTTGCCGCGAGGGAGCCGACGCAGCCGGCCTCGCCGCAGCCCTTGACGCCGAGTGCGTTCTTCGCGGTCGGCTGTGGGTTCATCGCCACCTCGATATCCGGGAAATCGTCGGCCCGCGGCAACGCGTAGTCCATGAACGAGCCGCTTAGCAGCTGCCCCGACTCCGGGTCCCACACGACCTGTTCGAGCAGGATCTGCCCGGCTCCCTGGGCAATGCCGCCATGCATCTGGCCCTCGACGATCATCGGGTTGACCACGATGCCGAAATCCCCGACCACGCCGTAGCGGAGGATGTCGACGACGCCGGTCTCCGGGTCGATCTCCACCTCGCAGACATGGCAGGCGTTGGGATAGGTGGTGGCGTCCGGGGCGTACCCCGCATGGGAGTGCAGCGGATGGCCGGCCTCGACCGCGCGGCCGGCCACCTCTTTCAGCGTGATCGAGCGGTCGGTGCCGGCGACGGTGAAGGCGCCGTCCGCGAAGA
>CAYFYY010000101.1:0-14633 GCA_964347475.1 uncultured Flavobacteriales bacterium | reverse complement strand
GGATAGAGGCACTGGCTGTGCTGGCTCGCCGCCCGCAGGCCGGCGCCGTACATCGTGCGGATGACGACGGGTGTCACGGCCTTGCCGCCGAACATGTAGCGGAACTTGCCCGCCTGGTTGAAGATCTGGTCGAAGCAGACCCCCATGAAGTCGACGAACATCAGCTCGGCGACGGGACGCAGGCCCGTCGCCGCGGCCCCGATCGCCGCCCCGATGAAGGCGCTCTCCGAGATCGGCGTGTCGAGCACCCGCTCGCGCCCGAATTCGGGCATCAGCCCCTTGGTCACCCCGAGCACGCCGCCCCAGGCGTCGTCCTCTCCGGGCGCGCCCATGCCGCCGGCGTTGTCCTCGCCCATGACGATGACGCGGTGGTCGCGGCGCATCTCCTGGCGGATCGCCTCGTTGATGGCCTCGCGATAGGTCTTGTCTGCCATCTTGCGTCCTCCCTCAATAGCTCACATAGACGTCGGTCAGGAGGTCGGCCTCGGTCGCCCGCGGCGCGCTCTCGGCCTCGGCCACCGACCGGTCGATCAGGCTGGCGACCTCACGGTCGATCTCGTCGAGCTCGCCGGCCTTGAGCAGGCCGGCCTCCGTCACCTTCTGCCGGAAGAAGGCCAGCGCATCGAACTCCTTGCGCAGCCGGTCGGTCTCGCCGTCGGCGCGGTAGCTCTGCGCGTCGCCCTCGAAATGGCCGTAGTAGCGGTGCAGCTTGACGTGGATCAGCGACGGACCGTCGCCGTTGCGGGCGCGCTCGATCGCCTCCCGGGCCGCCGCGTTGACGGCGAAGAAATCGAGCCCGTCGACCTGCACGCCCGGCATGCCGAACGCCTTGGCCCGCTCGACCTGGCTGCCACCGACCGACCAGGCGCTGGCCGTCGTCTCGGCATAGCCGTTGTCCTCGACGACGAAGATCGCCGGCAGCTTCCACACCGAGGCGAGATTGTACGACTCCAGCGTCGTGCCCTGGTTCGAGCCGCCGTCGCCGACGAACGCCACGGCGACACCCCCGGTCTTCAGCGTTTTGGCGGTCAGGGCCGCGCCGCAGATCAGCGGCGGGCCGCCGCCGACGATGCCGTTGGCGCCCATCATGCCCTTCGACAGGTCGGCGATGTGCATCGAGCCGCCCTTGCCGCCACACAGCCCGTCCCGGGCGCCGTAGATCTCCTTCATCATCGCGCCGACGTCACAACCCTTGGCGATGCAGTGGCCATGGCCACGGTGAGTCGAAGCGATGTAATCGCGGTCTTCCAGCTCGGTGCAGACGCCGACCGCCGACGCCTCCTCGCCGGCATAGAGATGCACGAAGCCCGGAATCTTGCCGGCGGCGAACTCGTCGTGCACCCGATCCTCGAATGCGCGGATCGTGCGCATCTGCCGATACGATTTTAGCAGCTGCTCTCGACTTAGTTGCATGGTTACGCTCCCGTGTTCGGCCGGACACGCTCGCCGTCCGGCGCACGTTGCCGGGCGATCGGACGTCTGGGATATCGTTGTCGTTATTCAGTGCGTGGACGCGTTGTGCACTGCGACGCTTCATTTGGGCGCCCCGCCAGACCGTCGATCCGTCCCGCTCGAGACGAGGTGTCACCTACCCGTTGCCCTTACTGTACGCCAACAATTTCGATCGCGGCAAAGAAAAACGCGACGGTATGGGACGTCGCCGGCTCACCCGGAAAGGCTGTACGGAGATCCGACCGCAGATCACCGGGAGCCCGGCCAGCGCATCTTCAAGGATGCGCTCTGCAGGCGCTGCCTAGCCCCGCCGTTCGACCATGTAGAGGTGGAAGATGCCGCCGTCGCGCTTGTGGTAGTAGAGGCGGCTCCCATCGGGCGAGATCGTCGGGCCCTCGACGAGGCCGGTGATCGAGGCGATGCGCACGGGCGGGCCGAAGGGCTCGGCCGCGCTGGCCCGGGTCGCCATCATGATCTGGGTATGGGCGCGGACGAGGCGGTCGCCCTCGAACTCGAAGCGGGCGCGGGTGAAGAACAGCTCGCGCTCGTCGGCCGACAGCGCCGGCGCGTATTCGAGGTCGCCGCTGTTGACGTTGCGGAAGATCGCGGCGGAATCGGACGCCGTCACGAAGCCGCTCGCGGTGCGCCGGGCAACGCGCAGCTCGGAGGTCTTCGGCAGGTTATGGCCGGTGTTCCATTTGTTGACGCAGTAGTACAGCGTCTCGCCGTCGGCGCTGATCTCGGCGTCCATGTTCAGCCATCCCGGTTTGCCGGGGGCGATGTCGCCATCGACGAGGCGCAGCCCGCTGACCGCGCCGTCCGAAAAGCGCGCCGTGTGGACCGTCTTCAACAGGCGCGCATAGTGCCGCGGCGAGATGAAATAGAGCCGGCCGTCGCGGTCCAGCGACGGGGCGCCGTCGACCTCGCCGGAATTGGCGCCGCGGACCGCACCGCGGAAGCGGAACGTACGGTCGTCGACGCGCTCGGCCCAGTACAGGTCGGGCGGCGTGTCGCCGCGGTGCTGACTGTTGAACAGCAGGAGGCTTCCGTCACGCGACAGGAACGGCTCCATCGCCCCCAGCGACTCATCGAAGCCGACGATTTTGACGCGCTGCGGCGGGCCGAACGGGCCGTCGGGCGAACCGGCATCGGGCAGCCGCTTCTCCCGCGCCTCGAGCTCGGCGAGCACGGCGTCCATGATCGCCTCGCCCTCTGCCACCTCGCCGCGGTCGAAATGGGCGCCGGCCGCGCGCATCCGGGCAACGTAGCCCGAGACGTCCTCGCCGGCCTCCATGCGTTCGACGAGCATGGCCTGGATGCGGTCGCGCTTGCCCTCCAGCCGCTCGACCACGGCGGGGTCCGGCCGGCAGCCGGAGACGGCCAGCAGCGCTGCGACAAGGACGATCAGGAGTCGGGACACGCGCATCTCGGCACCCTAGCGGCGGATCGTGAAGATTGCGTTTAGCGGTCCGGCACGGCTGCGATGCTTAACCCGGAAATCCGAAGCGCTTCCGATTGCGCGGGCCGGTCCCGCATCATAGGACACCGCATCTGCGCCGCCGTGCCCCTTGCGTCGCGGGCGCGGTAACGGTTTGTTCAGCCGCGGCCGCGATACTCTGGCGCGGCCGGCACGAGGGTACCGACGAGCACGGGGACAGGCGATGAGACGATATCATGCCCTGGCGATCGCGATGACGCTGGTGGCGGCGACCGGGGTCGACGCCGGCACCGCGCCGGTGGCCGAGACGCTGTACTCGATCCAGGTGCGCGCCGTGCCCCTGGCGCGCAAGGCCGACGGGCTGGCAACCTACCGGACGCTGCGCGACAAGGGCTACCTCGTCTACCACTATGCCGCCGAGGTCGACGGCAAGAGCTGGCTGCGCATCGCCGTCGGCGCCTTCCGCTCGACCGACGATGCCGCCGCTTTCGGGCGCGACTTCACGGCGACGGAAGGCACCGACCACTTCGTCGCGCGGGCGCCGGTGCGCATCGTCGCCGCCGCAGGCGGCGCGTTCGTGGTGACCCCGAGCGCGCTGTGGACGCGGGCGGGCCGGTCCGCCCGCGAGGTGTTCGTCTTCGACGACCCGCCGCCCGAGGGGTTCGCCGCGCCCGGCGGGGTCCGGCTCGTGCCGTCGCCCGACCGCACGTCGGTGGCGTTCCAGTACGGCATGCGGGTCTACGCGGTCCGCCTCGGCGACGACAAGGCCGCGCAGCTGACGGCCGGCGGCCCCTATTTCGGCGCGGACCACGATTACGGGCCGACGCCGCGCTGGTCGCCCTCCGGCCGTTACGTCGCGTTCCACGATTTCACCGAATGGGAGGTCAAGACCAGCCTGTGGGTGGCGCGGGCCGACGGCAGCGAGACGCGCGCCCTGGTCGACAACCAGCGCAAGGACAGCCAGAACGCCGTCAAGGACTTCGTCTGGCACCCCACCGAGGACCGCATCATCTACGTCGACGGCTACGCCTACGGCACCGTCTCCGTCGGCGGCGCGATCCGCGCGGTCGACATGGCGGGGCAGATCGTCACGGTGCTCGACAACGACCGCAAGGCGCGGCAGGAGCTTGCCGGGCCGCTGCGCGTCGCGGACGGCCACCTGCACTACCGCATCGTGCAGTTCGACGCCAATTACGACCGGCGGAGCTATAGCGACGAGCGGGTGCCGCTCGCCGACCTGAAGCTACAGCCATGAGCGGCCGGCGGGATACCCCCGCGACGATTTCCCAGTACGTCGGGGCCCTCGGTGTGTGCTAAGAACCAGCCTCATGGCCACCAGCGACAATCTCCGCCTTGCCGGAAAGGTCGCCCTGTGGGGCGGCGAGAGCGGCATCATCGTCACCTTGGCCGGCGTCGTGCCGGTGTTGTTCCTCGGAACCTACGTTCTGGAGGACGTCGCAGCGGTCGCGATGCTGGCCGCATACGGGCTCCTGTTCGGGCATTACCTGGCACGGCGCCTGGGCGGCGCCGGCATTGCCGCGGCCGGCCACGCGCGGCTGCTGCGCCTTGCGCCGCCAGCCGCGTTGATCGCCGGCTACCTCGGCATGCGCCTCGTCATGGGCCTTGCCGGGGCAACCGCCCTGTCAGCGTCGCACGGCCTCGTTTTCGGCGGCCTCGCGGGCGTCGTCCTCGGATTTGCCGTGCTGCGCCTGCCGCTCGCACCGGTGGCGCGCATACCCGGTCCTCCCCGCGTCTCGATACCACTCATGTTCCTCGGCACCGGCGCCGTCATGGGGCTGATCGCGGGCGCCGCGCTGTCGGTGCCGCTCGGCTGGACCGTGGCAATCCCGATCTGGCAGGCGGGTGCGGGCGCGGTCATCGGCTACGTCCTCGCGCCGGCGCCGGCAGCCGCGTGACCCGCGACCCGGTGCGCCGCCTGCCGCGACATCGGCCCGGCGACAAGAAGAAGGGCCCGGCACCACCGGGCCCCAAGGCTCCCATAAAATCCGCCGCCTACAGCGTGCCCTTGCCCAACTCCCCGGCGACGTAATCGGCCTGGCGGATCGCCAGCGCGACGATCGTCAGGGTCGGGTTCTCGGCCGCACCGGTGGTGAACTGGCTGCCGTCGGAGATGAACAGATTGCCGATGTCGTGGGTCTGACCCCACTTGTTGCAAACGCCGTCCTTCGCTTCGGCGCTCATCCGGCAGGTGCCCAGATTGTGCGTCGACGGATAGGGCGGCGTGTGGATCGTCCGCGTCGCGCCGACCGCCTCGTAGACCGCTGAGCCCTGCCGGTAGGCATGTTGGCGCATGGCGATGTCGTTGGGATGGTCGTCGAAATGGACGTTCGGCACGGCCAGGCCGTACTGGTCCTTCTCCGTCGGATGCAGGGTGACGCTGTTGCTCTCCTGCGGCATGTCCTCTCCGACAAGCCACATGCCCGCCATGTGGTTGTAGGCGTCCATCGCCGACGTGAACTCCGGCCCCCAGGCGCCCGGGTTCAGGAAGGCGGCCATGAAGGGCAGGCCGAGCGACAGCGTCTCCATCTCGTAGCCGCCGACGAAGCCGCGCGTCGGGTTGTTCCCCGACTCGTCGGTGATGATGCCGGCCATGGTCGTGCCGCGGTGCATGTTCACCGGCTTCTCGAAGGTTGCGTAGACCGAGCCCGTCATGTGCCGCATATAGTTGCGACCGACCTGGCCGGAGCTGTTGGCCAGCCCGTCCGGGAAGGTTGACGTGGCTGAGTTCAGCAGCAGCCGCGGAGTTTCGATGGAGTTGCCGGCGACGCAAACGACACGCGCTTTCTGGACGTGCTGGTTGCCGTCCCTGTCGGCATACAGGACGCCGCTGACCTTGCCGGACGTGTCGTGCTGGATCTGCAGCGCCTGGCTCTCGGGGCGCAGGTCCAGCTTGCCCGTGGCCTCGGCCTTCGGAATGTCCGAATAGAGCGTCGACCACTTCGCGCCTATCTTGCAGCCCTGGAAACAGAAGCCGATCTGCTGGCAGCCGGGACGGTCATCGCGCGGTCGGCTGTTGATCGCCATCCGGCCGGTGTGGACGTTCTTGTAGCCCAGCTTAGTCGCCCCGGCATGCATGACCCTGAAATTGTTGTTGCCGGGCAGGCCGGGGATGCCGTGGGTGCGGGTCACGCCCATATTGTCCTCGGCCTTGGCGTAGTACGGCTCCAGATCCTTCAAAGTGATGGGCCAGTCGAGCAGGTTGGCGCCCGCGATCGCGCCGTACTCCGTCCGCACGCGGAACTCGTGCTCCTGGAAGCGCAGCGAGGCGCCAGCCCAGTGAACCGTCGATCCGCCCACCGTCTTGCAGATCCATGCCGGCAAGCCGGAGAAGTCCTTGGACACGCGCCAGGTGCCCGAAGTGGTCCGCTTGTCGAGCCACGCCGTTTGCCCGAAGGCCGGCCACTCGTCATTGACGAAATCGTCGATGGTATAGCGCTTGCCCGCTTCCAGAAGGACCACCTTGACGCCCTTCTGGCACAATTCGTTGGCGAGCGTCCCGCCGCCTGCGCCGGAGCCGATGACAACGACGACCGAAGCGTCGTTCATGTCGTATGTAGGCATTGTTTATTCCTCCCTGGCGATCCTGTCATTCGGGCTTCGGACTTGCCGATTCGGGCGGATCCGGCAACCACGACAAATCGTTGAAGCCGCGGTGGAGGTAGCCGCCGAACTCGTATGACGAGCCTTCGTAACCGAACAGCGGCCACAGTTCCTTGTTGTTGTAGAGCGCGGTGACCGAGGTGCCGCGCACCGCCTGGAAGAAGCTGTCCTTCGTCATTCCTTTGAGAACTGCGAGCTGCTGTTCCGCGGTGGCGTCCTTGAAGGGCTTGCCGAGGGCCCTATTGATTCGGGCGACACCGTGGGAAATGAGCTTCGCGGTCTCTCCGTCGGCCACCGCCTTGTCGTCCAGCGCGGCCACGACGCCCATGTAGAACTTGTCTGCCAGACGGTCGTGTGGATAGGTCCTTCGGGCGACGACCAGAATCGTTGCCACCTCTTCGCGAGTCAGCACCTTCATGTTAGCGGCCGCGGCGAGCGCATCGGCCCAGGGGCCGAGCACGCCGAGGCTCGCCCCGGCGGCCACCGCCGCGCTTCCCTGCAGGAACCGCCTGCGGGCCACATCGTTTCGCTTCATTGGGGTTTCCTCCTCTGTCGACATTTTGGTGTATAGCCGGAGCTACCGGTAACGGCCGTGCCGTTCCAGCACCTCGATCTTGTATCCGTCCGGGTCCTGCACGAAGAAAAACCGCGCCATCAGCGCGCCGTCGCGGTGGAATTCCTTGACGTCGTTGGGTGAAAGGCCGGCGGCCTGGAACCGCGCATGCTCCGACTTCACGTCGTCGACGCACACCGCGACATGCCCGTAGCCGGTGCCATGGCTGTACGGCTCCTCCTGGCCCTCGTTCCAGGTCAGCTCGATTTCGAAATCGTTCTCGTCGTTGCGCAGGTAGACCAGCGTGAAGCCTTCGAAATCGAAGCGGTCGGCGACTTTTAGGCCAAACGCCTGGTCATAGAAGTCGATGGAACGATCCAGGTCCCGGACCCGGATCATCGTGTGAATGGCCTTGGCCATTGCGTCGCCCCCTGTCCGTTGCGTTGTCAAACCAACGGAAGACTACGCCCGCACAGGCCACGCGTGGTGTTAGTCCAATACTACACCTCACGCCCGGGCATCGGCGGCCCCGGGCTCCAGACGGCGCACGGCCGTATCGCGCCGCCGCAGCGGCCCGTCGGCGTTCGCGGCCGCGAGGGTTCTATCCCGGTTTTCGACGAACTTGGTGCACGAGACCCGAAGCAGCGAGGCAAAGTTGCGGACCTCGCCGTGGAGCTCGAGGACCTCGTCATACAGCACGCCGAGGAAACGCGGTGTCGTCATGCCCTGGGTGATCGCGATCTCGTCCAGGATTTCCCAGTAGGCGTTCTCAAGCCGTATCGACGTCGAATGTCCGCCGAGGCGAACCGAGCGCGTGACGGCCCGATACCCCTCGGGATCCTGGCCCGCGAAAATCCGGCACATGTCTCACCTCCCCGTAAGCTCCTGCCGGTCCGCGCCGGCCAGTTGCTGACAGGCGAAGTATCGGCGGTCAGGCCCGGAATGACAAGTAAACTCGTGCCCCCGGCGGCGTATCCGCCGCCGGTGTCGTTCATCTGTCGCAGGCAAGTGGATTCTCAGGCACGGAGTAGGAGAGGCGGGCCCGGTTTCCAGGGGCTTGCGGTTACGGAAACCGAACCTGCCTCCACTCCCTGACAACAACTCGATATCAATACACTGCGCCCAGGCAGGGTATGCGTTCGAACGCAATGCCGCAGATATCTTCAGCGGTATATTTGTACCGCCCGAATGTTGCGCTACGATTTCTCCGGCTGGGAAAATTGTTACAATTGTTTCCGCAAGTATTGGCGCCCGACGCGGGAGTCGCTATGGTTGCGACCGACGATTGCGCGACCGGAGATGTCAGGGGAGGGGGCCGCGGGCAATGTCCAACGTGCCGCACGTAGCCGTTGTCGACGACGAGGCACAGATCCGTGCCGCCGTGGGCGAGTATCTCGAAATTCACGGGTTTCGCGTCAGCCTTGCGGACGGTGGTCCAGCGCTGCGCAGGATCATGGCCGGCGCGCCCCCGGTCGATCTCGTGGTGCTCGACCTCAACATGCCCGGCGAGGACGGGCTGACGCTTGCGCGGTATCTGCGCGAGCATTCGGACGTGGGGATCGTCATCCTAACGGCCGCGGGCCAGACCCTGGACCGCATCGTCGGTCTGGAGGTGGGCGCCGACGACTACATGTCCAAACCCTTCGACCTGCGCGAACTTCTGGCGCGCATCAAGAGCGTGTTGCGTCGGCTTCGGACGGCACGGACCCCGCGGGGAGCCCCGGCTGCAGGCAACGCGCTGCGGTTCGCCGGTTTCACCCTTCACACGGACTCGCATTCCCTGTGCGATGCGGGCGGCAGGGACATTCCCCTGACCAGCATGGAATACGACCTGCTTCGCGCATTCGCGGAATCCCCGAACAGGGTGCTGACCCGCGAGCAATTGTTGGAGAAGGCGCACCGCCGCGACACCGACCCGTTCGACCGCAGCATTGACGTGCGCATCGCCCGATTGCGGCGCAAGATCGAGAAGAACCCCTCGAAACCGCAGCTGATCAAGACCATCCGCGGCGCCGGCTATCTGTTCGTGCCCGACCCCGAAACCTGAGTTCGCCTATGCGGCCGGCTTCGCCAGTGTCTCCGACACGAGGCGCAGAACCTCGGCGGGGTCGAAAGGCTTCTCGATGATCGGCAGGCCCGTCCGCCTGAGGAAATCACTGGCGCCGACATGCAGCGTATCACCACTCATCATGATGACGCGCTCGCACAGGTGTGGATAGTGTTCCTCCAGCTTGCGATACAGGCTGGGGCCATCCATTCGCGGCATGCGCAGATCGGTCAGGATGATATCGTACTCCGAGCCGGCGATGCAGTTGAGGGCCGCGGGTCCACTGTCTGCCACATCCACGTTGAGGCCGCCCATCGCCAGGATTTCCGCAAGTGCGGAGGCGATCTCTATCTCGTCGTCAACAACGAGAATGCGCCGGCCGTCACCATTCGTCGGGGTGTCCGCCGACACGTGCTCGGCAGGTGCATCGAAGTGTCCGCCCGGCGGCAGCATGATCGTAAACCGGGCCCCTCCGTTCGGTGCATCGTCGACGCCGATGGTACCGCCGTGCGAGTCGATGACGCCGTGGCAGACCGCAAGACCGATTCCTGTACCGATACCGGTTGGCTTCGTCGTAAAGAACGGATCGAAGATGCGCGCGCGCATATCCGACGGAACGCCGGGACCGGAATCGTCGAATGTCAGGCGGACCATACCGTCTTCCGGATCGAGCTCGGTCGTCACCGTCAGGCGACGCGGCTCTGGTCGGTCCATCATCGCCTGCTGGGCGTTGATCGCCAAATTGGCGACCACCTGATGCAGTTGGTCCGCGTCGCCCCAGATTTCGGGAAGTGCCGGATCGAGATTCTTGACGACGTCGACGCCTGTCGTGCGCAGCGCATAGGCCATCAGGTCGAGACCGTTTTCGACCAGACGATTGAGGTTGACCGGCCCCACTTCGGGCGTCTGCTGGCGCGCCATCGACAGGAACGTCTTGACGATGCGCGCGCAGCGTTCCGCGGCCGAGCGGATTTCGTTCGCGCGCCCTACGACACGCTCGTCCTTCGCGGTCTCCTCCATCAGCATGGCCTGCGCGACGACCACGGACAAGGGGTTGTTCAGCTCGTGCGCGACACCGGCCAGCAGCGAACCGAGTGCCGTGAGCTTCTCACTCTGGTAGAGAGCTTCACGCTGTCGTTCGATTTCCCTCTGCGCTTGCCGGGATTCCGTAAGGTCGCGCAGGAACGCGGTGAACAATCGGCGACCCTCGACGGTCACCGGCGTGACCGTCAGTTCCGCCGGGAATACATCGCCATCCGCGCGGACGGCTTCGATTTCACTGCGGCCTCCGTCCCAGCCTTTCGCGGGACCTTCGGCGACCTTGCGCAGGCCGCGCTTGTAGGCGAGGCGATGATGCGGCGCGATCAGGGTCGCCGCCAGCGGTTTGCCGAGGATCCGGTCGCGCCGATGGCCGAATATCTTTTCGGCTGACGGATTGAAGTCGACGATACGGTCATCGGCGTCGAGCATCACGATGGCGTCGGCCGCCGCCTCGACGATGGCACGGACATGGCCCTCGCTTTCGCGCAGTCGCGACTCCGTCATTTTCCGGTCGGTGATATCACGAAACACCGCCAGGCCCAGTCGCGACGGTCCGCGGCGGAACGGCACCGCTGCGATCTCGATGACGATCTCGCGCCCCCGCCAGGTGCGGATCTTGCGTTCCGCAAGGGGATTGCTGCGGCCGAATTCGAGAGTCTCGTAGATACGGATGTCCGCCTTCGACTTCTCGGTTTCGTCGACGAAGTCGCGATAATGCATATCCTCGATTGCGGCGTCCTCCGGGATCTCGAGAATCCTGCGGCCGGCCGCATTGAGAAATCGCATCGCCTGGGCGTTATGGAGCAGCACGCCGTCGGGCAGCGTGTCCACCAAGAGCCGGTAGCGCTCTTCGCTGTCGACCAGCGCATGTTCCCGACGCTTCAGGTCCGAAATATCCGAGCACACCGACACGACGCCGCCGTCCTCGGTCGGCGAATCGGCGGTGAGGAGCCAGGTGCCGTTCGCCATGCGCGTGGTCACCGGTTCGCCCGAGGTACGCAGCCGGCTCATGCGTTCGGACACGTATTCGTCGACGCGCCCCACCGCTTCGATGATCGCACCCGACTGGGCGAGGTTCCGCAAGAATGTCTCGAAGGGCGCGCCCGGGTGCAACAGTTGCGCAGATTTTATATGGATATCTCGATACCGCGAATTGACGACCACGATCCGGTCGTCGGAATCGATCAGCACGAAACCGTCCGGTATCGCCTCGATCGCCTCGGTCAGACGCCGGCGCACTTCCTCGGCCTTGGCCTGGCGCTCGAGTTCTGCTGAGTCTCGCGCCGAAGCGACCAGCCTGTCCCGGAACACGACGAGGGCACGTGCGATATCGCCGATCTCGTCGCCGCGCTCCACCGACGGAACGGCGCTCTCGCGGTCGCCGGAACTCAGCCGGCGGACCGCGCCGGCCACGCGGGTCAAGGGGACCACGACCGTGCGTCGCGTCAACACGTAACCGACGACCGCCACCGCAAGGGCCAGCAGCGCCCCGTTCAATATGGCGGTGTTCCGGATTCGCACAACCGGCGCGTTGATCTCGGCGCGGCTGACCTGGGCCACGATCGCCCACCGCGCACCGAGGAAGTCGAGCGGGGCGTACGCCGCCAGAAACTGCTGCGCCGTCTCGCCAAGGCCCGATCCGCGGCTCAACATGACTCCCGATTGGCCCTCAAGCCCGGCCTTCACCGGTCCGGAGTCGACGATCCGCGCCAGGATTGTCGACTCGGTCGAAAACCGCGAATCGCTGCGCATCAGCAAATCGGGACCGGCGATAAACGTCTCACCGGTCGCACCCATACCGGAGTCGACATTCATCACCCGATTGATACGATCGATCGGCATTTCGAACACGAGGATGCCGATCATCACCCCGAACTCGCTGAGCAGGGGCCGCGCGACGAACCCGGTCGGCCGCCCGCCGGCCGGCGCATAGAAGCTGAAATCGACGAATGTCTCTGTGCCGTATGGCGGGCCATTCGCGGCGGTGCGGTACGCCATCACCAATCCGTTTTTGCCCTGGCCGGCGGCCTTGAGGTCGGTGGCGAAATCGGCCTGCTTCATCACCGAATAGATGACGACGCCCGACATATCGATGAACAGAAGGTCGCGATATCCGTATTGCTCCACGAAGTCGCGCAGCCGCGGGTGGTACCGGTCATGGGCGAGGCTGTAGAACGACGGATCCGCAGCGCGGTTGAGCTGTTTGCGCGCGACCTCCGGATAGGGATTGTCCGCGATGTACAGGCGGGACAGCATGGACGGCGCACGGTCGCCGAGTTCCTCCCAACCCTGCTTGAAATCGTTGAACGCGCCGATGACGAAGGGGTTGGCCGCCTGCATTTTCAGGTCCCGGCGGATCGACGCCAGATAATCGACAATGGCGAAGCGGCGGGCGTCGAGCAGGGCGGTGAGATTCTTCTCGGCCGATCGGTTCAGTTCCCGGGCCGCTTGCCGGTAGTCCGCGACCGCAACGACGGCGCCCGACACCAGCGCCGCCATCACGACCAGGAACGGGATTTTCTGCGACAGGTTCAGGCGCCGCGGCGGTCGTCGCACGACGGCTCCACGATTCGGATCCTGCGAAGCTGCCTCGGGACGGTTGTGTTTCGCGTCGTTCATGAACAAAGGACCGTGTCACAACCCCTGCCGACCACCCGTACGGCCACATGCGCCATCGCCACCCTGGGCCGCATCTCCCCGGTCGGGGGTCATTAAGGGTAACATGTGCGCCGGCGCCCCACAATCGGGGGGCAACATGGCGCGTGACACGTACACCGTTGATCGCGATGTGAATTGCCCTATTGTCGTGCGTCGGCGCCGGCGATCGGTCGCCGTGGAACATCAGGCCAGGGAGGGCAACGTGCTCGTACACAGCATCGATTTGGAGACCGCCGGCAGGATCGTCGACGCCGCCATCGCCAAGGGCCGTGAACTCGACTTCGCACCGTTGACCGTGGCGGTGCTGGACGACAGCGGCACCGTCAAGGCCATGAAGCGCGAGGACGGGTCCAGCCTGATGCGGCCCGACATCGCGGTCGGCAAGGCGTGGGGATGCCTCGGATTCGGGTTCGGCGGCCGCGTCGTGGTCGCCCGGGCGCAGTCGCACCCCATGTTCATCAACGCGCTGACCGACATGTCGCGGGGCCGCATCGTGCCGTCGCCGGGCGGCGTGCTGATCCGCACCGACGAGGGCCGGATCATCGGCGCCGTCGGGATATCGGGGGATACGGGCGAGAACGACGAGATCTGCGCCGTGGCCGGCATCGAGGCCGCAGGCCTGACCGCCGATACCGGGGCCTGAGCACGGCGCCGGCGCATGCGATCCGCGGAAGAAGAGGGCCGGGACGCATGATGCGTCCCGGCCCGGCAAGCTGCGGGCGAGTCGCCCGGATCAGTAAATGTTCTGGGCCGATACCATGGCGAACAGCATCGGGATCGAGAGCAGCGTGTTGGTGCGCGAGAACAGCATCGCCGTCCGCGCCGCCGCGGCCTTGGCGTCGGCGTCCGCCTCGATGATGCCGAGCGCCTTCTTCTGGTTCGGCCAGATCACGAACCAGACGTTGAACCACATGATCGTGCCCAGCCACATGCCGATGCCGATCGCCCAGTTCTTCGGAACCCCGCCGGTGAACACGTAGTCGAGGGTGACCGCGCCCCAGAAGTAGCCGTTGATCAGCGCCAGGATCACGCCGGTGACGATGGTCGCCATGGCGCCCCAGCGGAACCAGAACAGCGCCGCCGGCGCGATGACCTTGCCGATCGCCGGTTTCTGCTCGTCGGGGATCTTCGGCATGTTCGGGATCTGCACGAAGTTGAAGTACCACAGCAGGCCGATCCACATCACGCCGCTGAGCACGTGCAGCCAGCGGAAGAAGAAGGCGCCGAACGCGCTGCCCGAATACCCCTGTGTTGCGTAGTAGATGATGAACAGAACCACCGCGAGCACGAAGCCGGCGATCACGGTATTTCTCAGGCTGGTCAGTAGGCCACTCATGGTTACGCCCCTCTATGCGGTCTCAGGATGTCCGAAGCGGCGGACGCCGCTTCGTCGACGTTTCGGTTGCTTTCGCCGGTGCCCGTGCGGGCGGGCCGGACAAGTGATGTTCGATCCAAACAACGGTGTCGGCGGACCACGGCACGCCAGCAATCGGCAGCGATGCCGCGGCAAGAGTCATGGAATACCCCACCAAAATACCTTGTTATGCGGCCGCATTATAGAGTCGGGATTCGGGCCCCGCAATTATACGTAAGGGAAAATCACGGGTTTTTTGGCGCGGCCCGGGCCCGCGATCGCCGCCCGAGGCATTGCGTTCCGGCGCAATGTGCACTGCCTGTGTCATTTTTGGTGTGTTTTGATGTTTTTATTTCTTTTTGTCTCATTCTCTGGATTCTGTGCGCGATAATGTCATATTGTTGCACAAGTTAGGACGGGAGGAGAGATGCAGGATTTCGGCGCCGCATTCGGCGACGCGTTCCGTCTG
>CAYFYY010000100.1:14250-14750 GCA_964347475.1 uncultured Flavobacteriales bacterium | reverse complement strand
GCCCGACACGTCGCGGGTGATCGAGGGGTTGTCCGACTTGCGGCTGATCTTGTCGACCTCGTCGATATAGACGATGCCGCGCTGGGCGCGCTCGACATTGTAGTCCGCAGCCTGCAGCAGCTTCAGGATGATATTTTCGACGTCCTCGCCGACATAGCCCGCCTCGGTCAACGTGGTGGCGTCGGCCATGGTGAACGGCACGTCGAGGATTCGTGCCAGCGTCTGCGCCAGAAGAGTCTTGCCGCAGCCGGTCGGGCCGATCAGCACGATGTTCGATTTGGCAAGCTCGACGTCGTTGTTCTTGCCGCCATGGGCGAGACGCTTGTAGTGGTTGTGAACGGCGACGGACAGCACGCGCTTGGCATGGTTCTGGCCGATCACATAGTCGTCCAGGACCGTCTGAATCTCGGCCGGGGTCGGCACCTCGCCGCGCGACTTGGAGATTGCCGACTTGTGATCCTCGCGGATGATGTCCATGCACAGCTCGACGCATTCATCGC
>CAYFYY010000100.1:0-14232 GCA_964347475.1 uncultured Flavobacteriales bacterium | reverse complement strand
GGTCGGTCCCGCGATCAGCTTGCGGACCTCATGCTGGCTCTTCCCACAGAAGGAGCAGTAGAGCGTGTTCTTGGAGTCGCCTCCGGTGGACTTCGTCATCGAGTGCTATCCGCTTCGTTACCCCGACTCGGTCATGTTACCGAAACGGCAGGCGGAACGCCAATCCGAAAAAGCAATATGAACCGACGTTTTTAATATACGTTTAACGCAAATGCATCGCAGGCCGCGCGTCGAAACGTCGCGGTCGGGCGATCGGTGCCACAGGCTTGCGGGCGTCGCGTGCGTCGCAGGCAGCGTTCTACTCCTTGTCCTCACTTGTCCCGGACTCCTCATCGGACGCCGGAACCGGTCGCGACTTGACGACATCGTCGATCAGTCCGAATTGCTTGCCCTCTTCCGGTGTCATGAACTTGTCTCGCTCCACGGCCGACTCGATCGTCCCCATATCCTGGCCCGTGTGGCGCGCGAATATCTCGTTGAGGCGGTGGCGGACGGCGAGGATCTCCTTGGCATGGATCTCGATGTCGGTCGCCTGGCCCTGGAAGCCGCCCGACGGCTGGTGAATCATGATGCGACTGTTGGGCAGCGAGTACCGTTTGCCGGCAGCCCCCGCACAGAGCAGCAGCGCCCCCATGGACGCGGCCTGGCCGATCACCACTGTCGAGACGTCGGGCCGGATGTACTGCATTGTGTCGTATATGGACAGGCCTGCCGTCACCACGCCGCCCGGCGAATTGATGTAGAACGCGATGTCCTTCGTCGGATTTTCCGATTCGAGAAACAGCAGCTGGGCGTTGACCAGGCTTGCAACCTCGTCGTGTACCGGACCGGTCATAAATATGATCCGCTCCTTCAGGAGCCGCGAATAGATGTCATACGCCCGTTCGCCCCGGTTCGTCTGCTCGACCACCATGGGCACCAGCGTATTCATAAAGATGTCCTGAGGATCCCGCATGGAATGCTCCTGCCTTCAAAATCTACGTAACGCGCCATCAACTCTTCCGGCCCTTGGCAGCGGCCTTTGCCTTTGATCTGCCAGCCTTTGCGCTTTTGCTGTTGTCGCTCGTCTCCGCCTTGGACTTGGCCGATGCCTTCGCTTTCGACTTTTTCGCCGGCGTCTTGCGTTCCTTCGAATCCCCCTGCTCGGCCTTCAGCAGCTCGTCCATCGTGCCCGAGCGCTCCTTGACCTTGGCGATCTCGAGAATGAAGTCCGTCACCTTGTTCTCGAACAACGGGGCCCGGATCTGGGCCAACGCCTCGGGGTTCTTCTGGTAAAGCTCGACGATCTCCCGCTGGCGCCCAGGGTATCGTTGCGCCTCAGCCATGACGGCCCGGCTGATTTCCTCCTGGGTGACCTCGACGTTGTTGCGCCGGCCGACCTCGGAAAGCAGCAGTCCGAGACGCACCCGCCGCTCGGCGATGGCGCGGTACTCGGCCTTGAGTTCGTCCTCGCCCTTTTCGACGTCGTCCTCGTCGATCTGCCCTTGCTCGCGCGCCCTCTCGAACTGCTGCCAGATCGCCTCGAACTCGGCGTCGACCATGCCGACCGGGACATCGAAATCATGCAGCTCGGCCAACTTGTCGAGCAGGCGGCGTTTCAGTCCGGTCCGCGACATGGCGGCGTACTCGCGCTCGAGATTCTCGCGCACGGCGGCGCGCATCTTCGCCAGGTCTTCGAAGCCCAGGGTGGTGGCCAGAGTTTCGTCGACCTTCGAATCGACGTATTCGCGCAATTCGCGGATCGTGACGTCGAACTCGGCGTCCTTGCCAGCCAGGTCCTTGGAACCGTAATCCTCCGGGAAGGTCACCTTGATGGTCCGCTGCTCGCCAGGCTGTGCGCCGACGATCTTTTCCTCGAACCCGGGAATGAACCGGCCGGCTCCCAATTCAAGATGGAAATCGTTGCCTGCGCCGCCGGGGAACTCCTCGCCGTCGAGCCGGCCGACAAAATCGATCACCGCGATATCGCCCAACCTGGCCTTGCGTGGCTTGGCGACCGGCTCGGCCATCCGGTTTTCCCGGGCGATCCGGACCAGCGCTTCGTCCACCTCCTCGTCCGAGACCTTGACCGTGATGCGCTCGAGCTCGATCTTCGAGAAATCCGCCGGCTCGAACTCCGGCATGATCTCCACCCGCATCGTGTACTCGAGGTCGGCACCGTCCTCGTAGCTGGTGACCTCGATCTTCGGCTGAATCGCCGGCGTCAAACCCCGTTCCGCGATCGTCTGCGCGGATGAGTCCTGCAGCGCGGCCTCAAGAATCTCTCCGACAACCGCCTTGCCATAGCGTTTGTGCAATAGGGACAGCGGCGCCTTTCCGGGTCGGAAGCCGGGCACGGTCAGCCCCTTGCCGACTTCGGTCAGACGATGGTCGATTTTTTCCTCGATGTCCTTGGCCTCGATGCGCACCGTGAACTCACGGGTCAGGCCTTCGTTCTTGGTTTCGGTAACCTGCATGGAAATGCGTACTCGGCTAGAGATGAACCTGTCATGCCACTCCGGCACCGCCACCGAAGCAGCGCAGCTGGTGCGGGCGGAGGGATTTGAACCCCCACGGATTTCTCCACTGGATCCTAAATCCAGCGCGTCTACCAGTTCCGCCACGCCCGCGCCCGCGGCCGAGCTTCGGCAGCGCGGCGACCCTGTATAGGTACAGCGGGTGAAGCGGTCAAGTCACGTGGGAAGCCAAGTACGAGTTTGCAAGCGCAGAGATAATACACACATAGCGGCGCGCCCGGCGTCGCGACGCGCTCTCCGGTGCCGACGGCCGCAGCGGGCCGTCCGGATCGTCAGGCGGACTCGCCGCAGTGGCTGTAATTGTCCGCGAAGACCGAAAGGGCCAACATGCGGGGGCCCTCGAAACCGCGGCCCTTTTCCTGCGACCGTTCAAACCGCACTTCGTACTTCACGTGCGGTATGCCAAACGTATCTTTTCCTACCGAAAGAACTCGTACGGTCTCAACCAGATTATTTGAATGCTCGCGTTTGAAAAACGCCCCTTCATGGATTGAGTCTTCAGAGGTCTTCTTGGTCTCTTTCCAAAACATAAAGGCAGGTCCCTCATTCTCAGAGCGGGATTAATATCGTCTCTGCATGCTCAATACTGCGTCGAACCCGGTACAACCTGTCAGGCCGACTTCCGTACCTGACCCCGATTTCGGTCCGCACCCACCAAGTCCAGGGGTAAGTTATTGAGAATATACCGCCATTTTATTAACAAGAGATTGACCGGCCGGGTGCGGCCGGCACCGTCCCGGCCACTTCAGGTTGTCCGGCTGCGCAGGGCTGCCAGGACCGGCGGCAGGGCGCCGGGCAGATCTTCCGCAATCAGTCCCGGGCCGTGGCGGGCCGCCGCTTCGCCATGCAGCCAAGCCGCGCTGCAGGCGGCCTCGAACGGCGGCATGCCCTGGGCGAGCAGCGCAACGGCGATACCCGACAGGACGTCGCCGGACCCGGCTGTGGCGAGATCCGGCGGCGCGTTGCCGTTGATGGCGACCCGACCGTCCGGCGCCGCGACCACGGTGTCCGGTCCCTTGAGAAGCACGACCGCCCCCGACTGGTCCGCCGCCCGGCGCGCGCGGGCGAGTTTGCCGGCATCGTCGTTGGCGGGAAACAGACGGGAAAACTCGCCTTCGTGGGGGGTCATGAGACATGGCCCGGCGATCGCGCCGAACAGCGTTGCGGGATCGTCGGCGAAAACGGTCAGCGCGTCGGCATCGAGGACGACCGGCTTCGCAGTGGATAGCGCCGCCAAGACGTTGTCCCGGGTCTGTGTGTGCACGCCGTTGCCGGGCCCCATCAGCATGGCGTGCGACCGCGGACTCGCCAGGATTTGCGCCAGCTCCACCGCCCCCTCGAGCCGGGCCACCAGGGTGCCGACCTGGCTCGTCCTGTAAATCATGAGCGCTTCGGGCGGCGACAGCACCGTGACGACGCCGGCACCGGCCCGCCGCGCCGCCGCTGCCGCGAGCCGGGCGGCCCCGGTCATGGCCGCGCCGCCGACCACCAGGGCATGGCCGCGGCTGTACTTGTGCCGGTCGAAGCGCGGCCACGGAAAGATGTCGCGCCACAGCGCCGGCCCGTTCGCCGCCTGCGCCGGCGCGATGTCGCGGAGAGCCGCCTCGGGGATGCCGATGTCGGCGACCACGACCTCGCCGCACAACGCCCGGCCCGGGAACAGGAGATGACCCGGCTTGCGGCGGAAGAACGTCACCGTCAGGCGCGCCGGGGCCGCCGTTCCCAGCACCTGCCCGGTATCGCCGTGCACGCCGCTCGGCACGTCGACGGCGACGCTCGCCAGCCCGCGTTCCGCGACGGCCGCGATCACCTCGGCCGCGGCGCCATCCAGGGGGCGCGTCAGCCCGGCGCCGAACAACGCATCGATCACCAGCTCTGCCCCCGCAAGGCCGTCCGTCGCGAGCGGCTCGATCGAGCCGCTCCAGCGCTCCGCGTGGCTGCGCGCGTCGCCTTTCAGCTTGCGCCGCTCGCCGAGCAGCGCCAACCGGACCGGCCAGTCGGCCTGAGCCAGCAATCGCGCCACGACGAAGCCGTCGCCACCGTTGTTGCCCGGGCCGCAGAGGACGATCGTCGGGCAGGGCTTCCATCGCGCGACGATCGCTTCGGCGATCGCCCGGCCGGCGTTCTCCATCAGGGTCTCGCCGGTGACGCCGGCCGCCACCGCTGCGTCGTCGGCGCGATACATCTCATCGACCGTCAGCAGGATGCTGGCATCCGGGAGCGCCGGCCTGCTCACGGCTCTGCCTCGCAGGCATCGATCGCCCGCAATGTGCGCGAGCGGAACTCGCGCCGGTACAGCACCAAAACCACGAGCAGCACGGCCGGGATCAACGCCGCGGGGTGAACGAACCAGCTGAGCGCCGCCATGCCGAAATAGTAGGACCGCATCCCGTGATTGAAGTGCTTGGCGGCCAGCGAGGCAACCATGGCGGCGGACGTCGCGTAGTCGCGGTAGCGCTCGACCGGCTCGGGGTTGTTCGGGGCCGCGCCGATCAGCAGCGAGCAGTAGTTGAACTGCCGCATCGCCCAGGCGAACTTGAAGAAACCGTGCACGAAGATCAGCATCATCAGGATGACCTTGATCTCCCAGACGATCGGCGTCGCCTTGGCCGCGAAGGGCAGGTCGCTGACGATGGCCATCACCCTCTCCGGCGCGGCGACGACGGCGAACAGGCCGGCGAGAATCAGGATCGAGGTCGAGGCGAAGAACGTTGCGTTGTTGAGGGCGCTGTTGACGATCTGCAGGTCGACCATGCGGTTCTCGCGCTCCAGCATGCGCATCATCCAGTCGATCCGGCGCCGGTGCATGACCCCGATCAGGTTGCCGGCCGGGGCGCTGCGCTCAGAATAATAGGTATAGCCGACCCAGGCCACGACGAGCCAGACGACCGCCACGATATCGAGGATGTTGAGGTCGGACATTTGGATGCACCCGCTGCCGGTTCGCCCGGATTATGCAGGTGCTCCGTCCGCATCTCAACCGCCGCGCCGACGGTGCCGTTGCATGGCGGCGGGGCCGGCGCTACAACCCCCCGGTCCAGTCCCGCCACGGATGCCCAGCCATGCTCCAGTTGCCCGCCTTCGACGTCGCCTTCGCCCGCGCCCAATTCCCGAACCTCGAGGATTCGTGGGCGCTGTTCGAGAACGCCGGCGGCACCGTCGTGCCCGGCCAGGTGCTCGACCGGCTCACCGCCTACATGCGGGACTGCCAGGTGCAGCCGGCCGGCGCCTACGGCCCGTCGCAGGACGCCGCGGCGCGGATCCGCACGGCGCAGCGCCTGATGGAAGAGATGATGGGCGCCGCGCCCGGCGAGGTCATGGTCGGCCCGTCGACGACGATGAACGTCTACCTGCTGGCGCGGGCACTGCGGCCGTGGTTTGCCGAAGGCGACGAGATCGTCGTTACCGACCTCGACCACGAGGCGAATTCGGGCGCCTGGCGGCGCCTCGCCGAGTCCGGCGTCACCGTGCGCGAGTGGCGGGTCGACCCGGAGACCGCGGAGCTCGAGACCGCTTCGCTCGAGCCTCTGCTGACCGAGCGCACGCGGCTGGTCTGCTTCTCCCACTGCTCGAACATCGCCGGCGGCTTCAACGACGTGGCGGCGATCACGCGCCTCGTGCACGACGCCGGCGCGCTGGTGTGCGTCGACGGCGTCGCCTACGCGCCGCACCGCCAGCTCGACGTCAAGGCCTGGGACGTCGATTTCTATCTGTGCTCGCCCTACAAGATCTACGGGCCGCATCTCGGCCTGCTGTACGGCAAGCGCGAGCATCTCCTGCGGGCGCGCGCCCAGAACCACTATTTCATCGGCGAGACGGACATCCCGCTGAAGCTCAACCCCGGCGGCCCGAACCACGAGCTGACCGCCGCACTGACCGGAATCGTCGACTATTTCGAGGTGCTGCACCGGCACCATTTCGGCGAGTCCGCTCTGGCGCTGCACGATCGCCTGGGCCAGCTCTTCGCCCTCATCGCCGAGCACGAGGAGCGCCTCGCCGAACCCTTCGTCGACTTCCTCGAAGCGCATCCGAAGGTCCGGCTGATCGGCCGCCGCACCGCCGACCAGCAGCGCCGGGCCCCGACCTTCTCGTTCCTCGTCGACGGCCGCAATTCGGCCGAGATCCCGGCGGCCGTCGCAGAACGCGGCGTCGGCATCGGCAGCGGCGACTTCTATGCCGCCCGCCTGATCGACGCGCTGGGCGCCCGCGATTGCGGCGGCGTCGTGCGCGCCAGCATGGTGCACTACAACGCGGCGGACGAGGTCGAGCGCCTGATCGCGGCGCTCGACGGGGCGATCTGAGCGGGCCTCGCGCGCCCTACTCCGCCGCGCTCTTGCGCATGGCCAGGGCCTTCTCGACGGACGGCCGGCGCATCTCGAAGACCTCGCGGATGACCGCGTATTCCATGTAGCCGAGGCGCGCCACCGGCTTGATCTTGGCGGTGTCGACGAGCCCGTCCCTGAGCACCGAATCCGCGATGTGGATGCCGACGACGTGGCCGAACACGGCGGTGTTCTTCGACTCCGGATCGTCGCTCGGCAGGTCGACGAACTGCAGCACCTTGCATTCGAGGTTGATCGGCGATTCTGCGACCCGCGGCGGCTTGACGAGCTTGCTCGGCGCCGGCGTGAGGCCGGCCAGCGCCATCTCGTCGACCTCGGCCGGCAGCGAGGCGCTGGTCAGGTTCATCGCCTCGCGCAGATCCCAGGTTGCCATGTTGGCGACGAACTCCCCGGTGTCGCGGCAGTTGGTCAGCGTGTCCTTCGGGCCGTGCGGCTGGCGGCCGTTGATGCCGGCGACCACGACCGGCGGGTTCGACGCCATGCCGTTGAAGAAGCTGAACGGCGCAAGGTTGACGACGCCGTCCTTGCTCACCGTGGTCAGCCAGCCGATCGGCCGCGGCACGACGCAGCTCTTGAACGGGTCGTGCGGCAGCCCGTGATGGTCCTTGGTCTCGTAGAACATGTATATCCTCTCGCGCGCCCCGGCGGCGCTGCATCAAGCCTGCCCGCCGCCGGCCGGCCGTTCAAGACCCTTGTCGGTCTGCCGGCGAAACCGGCCGTGTCTTCCCGCCGGCGGCCACCCCGGTGACCCGGACCCGGCCTGAAATATGCCGCCCAATTGTCTGATTTTTATAGAGAATATTGGGGTGGCTGATGGGATTTGAACCCACGACCCCCAGATCCACAATCTGGTGCTCTAACCAGCTGAGCTACAGCCACCGCAAGGCCCGTTCCGGGGATGCGCCTTTTAACGCCTGCCGCGCCGCCGCGTCAAGCGGAACGGCAGGCGACCGGCACCGGGCACGGGCGTCATTGCGAGGCGCCTGGCGCCGCGGCAATCCATTTGGCCCGGAGAGTTCTGGATTGCTTCGCCTGCGGCTCGCAATGACCCCCAACGTCTCCGACAAACCGGCCCCCCTACCGCACCACCCTCTTCACCACGTGGCCGACCGACAGGCCCTGGACGACGATCGAGAAGATCACGACGCCGTATGTAATGATCAGGATCGCGTCTTTCGAGGGGCCGGCCGGCAGCGACAGGGCGAGCGCCACCGAGATGCCGCCGCGCAGCCCGCCCCAGGTGAGCACGGTGACCGCCCCTTCGGTGAACTGGCGCTTGACGCGCAGGATGCTGACCGGCGCCGCGACGGCGACGAGCCGGGCCAGCAGCACCAGCGGGATCGCCAGCAGCGCCGCCCACAGGGTCGCGGTCTCGAAGGCGAGCGCCAGCACCTCGAAACCGATGATCAGGAACAGCACCGAGTTGAGGATCTCGTCGATCAGCGACCAGAAGGTCTGGACGTGCAGCGCGGTCTTGCCGCTCATCGCAAAGCGTGTGCCGTGGTTGCCGATCAGGAGGCCCGCGACCACCGCCGCGATCGGCGCCGAGGCGTGCACCGCGTGGCTGACAGCGGTCACCAGGAAGACCAGCGCCAGGGTGATCAGCACCTCGAGATTGTGCTCGTCGATGGTCAGCATCGCGCGGTAGGCGATGTAGCCGCCGATCAGCCCGATGGCGGCGCCGCCGACCGTCTCGATCAGGAACAGCTCGACGATATCGGCCGGGCCGATCGCCGCGTCACCCGCGCCGCCGGCGGCGATGGCCAGCAGGATGGTGAACACCACGACACCGACGCCGTCGTTGAACAGGCTCTCGCCGGCGATCTTCGCCTGCAGCGTCTTCGGCACCTCGACGGTCTTGAGGATGCCGAGTACCGCCACCGGGTCGGTCGGCGAGATCAGCGCCCCGAACACGAGGCACCAGGCGAAGGGCAGCGGGATGCTGAGCCAGGAGAGGATCAGCCAGGTGCCGGTGCCGACGATCGCGGTCGAGATCAGCACGCCGAGCGTCGCCATGGTGCCGATCGCCCAGCGCCGCGAGGCCAGCGCGTCGAGGTCGACATGCAGCGCGCCGGCGAACAGAAGCAGGCTCAGCATCCCCTTCATCAGGGTGTCCGGCAGGTCGATCTGCCCGAGCACGGCCTGGGCGGTCTCGCGCAATTTGAGTGCCGGCACCGCGGCGTCGACGGCGATCGTCCCCAGCGCCGCGAACAGCGCGATGATGACGAGGCCGATGGTGTGCGGGAACTTCAGCCAGCGGTGGTTGACGTAGCCGAACACCGCCGACAGCGTCAGCAGCGCGGCCGCCAGATGGACGACGTCGACGATGCTCATGCGGTCCCCCCCTTCCCCTTGCCGCCAGCCATGATACGGATTGCAGGGTCTACCTTCCAGCGCCACGCGGCGAGACGAGGCCGGGTTCGCGCCCCGGTCCGGCCCCGCCGCGGGGAACGACCCCATGCAAAGGCGTTTTCTGCGGGTTTGGGGATGTCGGGGCCACGCTCCGCCGAGCGCCGGGCTGGCCCCGGGAGGCGGGCGCGGATTTCAAATCCGCGCCCGGTGGCGGCGCGAGGCCCCTGGCCGCTCGCCAGTATCTTTTGGCTAGTCTCCGCCATGCGGAGTGCCGGGCACGCGGGGGACCGGCCAGTATCATATGGCTACTCCCCACCATCCGCATGGCGCCACGGGCGCCGGATCGAAGATCCGTCGCCGTTCCCTGCCGCCATCCCGCCATGCGGACGTATCGCTCTATCGCGGGGCCGGCCGCCGCCAAACGCTGCGGATTGAAATCCGCAGCGCCCTCCCGGGGCCAGCCCGGCGGCCGGCTGAGCGTGGCACGGGCCAATTCATTTGAAGGTAGACCCTGCAATCCGTAAGATGGAACATAACAGGAACACTTAACCTCGGAAGGAGGAGTCATGGACGGAACGAACGACGACAGCAGCGACGCGATCCCGGCCGCCTTTGCGGCGGCGATGCCCGGCTGCCGGCCGGAGCTGGCGCGGCAGCTGGCGCTCGAGGTGGCGACGGCGCTGGGCGTGACCTGCGATCCGGCCAACGAGGCCGAGGATGCGGCGAAGCTCGCCGCGGCGCTGCAGGCGATGCAGGCGGCGGCCCCGCGCGATTCCCTCGAATCGATGCTGGCGGCGCAGATGGCGGCGGTCCACGGCGCCGCCATGCGGGCCCTGCGCCGCGCCCAGGAATGCGGCGGCCACCCCGAGATCGAGGCCCTCTACGCGCGCCAGGCGGCGCGGCTGATGCAGCTGTTCCTGAGGCAGGGCGAGGCGCTGGAGAAGCGACGAGGCCGGCAGGCCGCGGCGGAGACACGGGACGCAGAGACGGAGGCCGCGGAGGCAGAGGACTGCACCACACCGGAGGGCCGGCCGATCGCGGTTCCCGCCGGCCGACGGAACGTCCCGCGCCGGACGCGTCGGAAGCCCACACGTCCCAACGGCACCGCCGGGCCAGCGCCCAACGGCCGGCACCGTGACCCCAACGGAACGGCGCCGCCATTGTGACGTGGCCGCCGCCGGGGCATATTCGGGGGGCCGGCCGAGACAGGCTATAGTGGGTCGGGCGGGCCGGTTGCCTGACGGGGGTGGCGCCGCCGGCGCCGGAACAACAACGGGGGACGGAGCGGGATGGGGATCATGATCTCGGGTGTCTGGACGGACACCGAATCCAGGGAGGTCCGGAAGGACGGCCGGTTCGTGCGCAGCGAGTCGGCGTTCCGCAGCTGGATCACCGCGGACGGCAGCGCCGGGCCGACCGGCCCGGGCGGCTTTGCGGCCGAAAGCGGGCGCTACCACCTCTATGTGTCCTACGCCTGCCCGTGGGCGCACCGGGCGCTGATCTACCGCAGCGTCCTCGGCCTCGAGGAGGTCATCGGCGTCTCCGTCGTCCACCCGGTGAACCGCGACAGCGGCTGGGCGTTCGCGGCCTACCCGGGCGCGACCGACGATCCGGTCAACGGGGCCAGGTATCTTCATGAGCTCTACGCGAAGGCGGACCCGGACTATTCCGGCAAGGTGACGGTGCCGGTGCTGTGGGATGCCGAGCGGTCGACGATCGTCAACAATGAATCCTCCGAGATCATCCGCATGCTCGGACAGGCGTTCCGCCCCCTCGCCGCCCGCTGGGCGGAGTTCTATCCGGACGAGCTGAGCGACGAGATCGACGCGCTCAACGACTTCACCTACCGCAACGTCAACAACGCCGTGTACCGCAGCGGCTTCGCCCGCACCCAGGAGGCGTACGAGCGGGCGGTCGCGGCGCTGTTCGACGCGCTGGACACGCTCGAAGAGCGGCTGGACGGCCGCCGCTACCTGCTCGGCGAGCGGATCGTCGAGACCGACTGGCGCCTGTTCCCGACGTTGATCCGCTTCGATCCGGTCTACTACTTCCACTTCAAGTGCAACCGCCGGCCGCTCAGCAGCTATCGCAACATCATGCGCTATACGCGCGACCTGCTGGACCATCCCGGGGTGCGCGAGACCGTCCACATGGACCACATCATCGACCACTATTACCACGCCCACAAACGCATCAACCCGCTGGGACTCATCCCGGTCGGCGCCTACGCGGCGCTGGACGGGCCGCCCTGGTCCGGGCCGGACCCGGCGGAGCCGGCGTGATGCTGACGCTCTATCACTACGACCGCTCGACGGCGGCGCAGCGGGTGCGTCTGCTGCTGGAGGAAAAGCAGCTGCCCTGGGAGAGCGTGATCGTCGATACCGCCCGCGGCGACGTCGAAGAGCTTCCCGAGGACTACCATCGCCTCAATCCCAAGGGGCTGGTTCCCGTGATCGTCAACGAGGGCGCGGGCATCGCGGAATCGCTGGTGATCCTGGAGTATCTGGAAGACGCCTTCCCGGAGCCGTCGTTCCGCCCGCAATCTCCCGAGGACCGCGCCGGGATGCGCCTTTGGATGCGCAGGATCGACGACGGGGTGCACGTCGCCAGCCGGACGATCGGCGTCTGCATCGTCAACCGCCACATCTACCAGGCGAAGAGCAGCGAGAAGATCGACAGATACTACGCCGAGATGAGGGATGAGGTGCGGCGCACCAACGATCAGATCAACATCGCCGGCGGGCTCGACTCGCCGCTGCTGCCCGACGCGCTGGCGACGTTCCGCGCCCTGTTCGAGGATATCGACGCGGCCCTTGGCGAACGCCCGTGGCTCGCCGGCGAGAGCTATTCGCTCGCCGATATCGCGCTCGTCGTCTACGTGCGGCGGATGGAGTCCTTCATGATGGCGCCGCTGTGGCGCCACCTCGCCCGGCTCAACGACTGGTATGACCGGATCCGCCGCCGGCCCGCCTGGGAGTGCGCTGTCGAGCGCTGGGGCGACGTCACGGCGGAGCAACGCAAGACGCACGGCACGGCGGCGTTCCCGCGCATCGCCGAGATGTGGGTGTCGTAACCCGCTGCGCGCTGCCCGCAGGGTGTGATTTTTCGGGTTTCGCCCCGATATGCCCAGTATGAATGGAGACTATTCAGAGCGACGCCGACATATCGAGTCTCGGTTCAAGTGGTATCGCAGAGACCACAAACAAACGCGACAGTCGGTTTCGCCTTCCGGCAACTTCCAGCTGACAATCGAAACCTATTCCACCGGAAAGACGACGTGGCCCTACACGCGCGGCAGAGTCCGCCGCGCTGGACGCCGCAAGGTCATTGCCGACGTGAAGCGGAATTACAGCCATTTCTGGCATTCCTGGGTTCAGCATGCGAACGGACACGAGTACCTGCTGTGCGGTGAGGACTATCAGGGCCGGACAATAATCAACCTGACCACGGGAAAAGAACAATCGTACTTCCCGGAGTCTGGTCACGAAGGCTGGGGGTTCTGTTGGACGGCGGCGTATGCGTCTCCCGACTCGACCATTGTCGCCGTTGACGGATGCTACTGGGCGTGTCCGTACGAGATCGTGTTCTTCGACTTCACGAACCCGGAAGTCCTCCCCTACAAAGAGTATCTTCGCGTGGGTGAGATCACCGATTGCGCCGGCTGGCTGGATAATGACCGTTTCAAACTGACGCGGGAGGTTCAGATTCGGAAGTCCGACGGGCGCCCCTATGAGGACCTGTCCGAACCCGAACAAGACGAACTCGACGAAAACCATGATTTGGCCGAGGAAGTAGAGAAGGAAGTGATCGTGACCCGCGAAGAGATCCTGCGCGGAGGAGACTGAGAACTTCCGGCCGTCGGCCGTCCGTTGGTCCGAAGTTGGTCGAACACCGCCCCGGCAAGCCCGCCGCAGCGTGGCCGCATGCTTCGAGACAGGCCCCGCGGCCCTTTTCATCCTGCAGTCCTTTGCGCGGAACATCAGGGCGTCATTGCGAGGAGGCCGAAGGCCGACGCGGCAATCCAGGATCCCGTGGCGCCGAGACCCTTTCTGGATCGCCACGGCCGCTGCGCAGCCTCGCGATGACGAAATCCTGTTCTGCGCAAGGGTCTCCAGCATGAGGCTCAAATGCTGGTGTCCTCGCCCGCCCCACCCCGCGGCGGGGGTCGGAACCAACCCGATAGTTGAGTCCGGCACAAAGAGGCCGTAAGAACGGCCCTGTAAACCCCGATGCCTGGCTGAGGGGTGACCGCCCGCAACACAGGATGAGCCCATGCTCCGCACCGCCGCCTCCCTTGCCCGCCTCGGCACCGAGTCCGCGTTCGAGGTCCTCGCGCGGGCGCAGAAGCTGGCGGCGCAGGGCAGGGACATCATCAACCTCGGCATCGGCCAGCCGGACTTCCGCACGCCGGAGCATATCGTCGAGGCCGGCGTGAAGGCGCTGCGCGACGGCCACCACGGCTACACCCCGGCGAACGGCATCCTGGCCCTGCGCGAGGCGGTCGCGGCGGACCTGCACCGCCGGCACGGGGTCGAGGTGAACCCCGACCTTATCGTCGTGGTGCCGGGCGGCAAGCCGACGATGTTCTTCTCGGTGCTGATGTTCGGCGAGCCCGGGGCCGAGATCATGTACCCGAACCCGGGCTTCCCGATCTACGAGTCGATCATCAACTATTCCGGCGCGAAGGCGGTGCCGATCGCGCTCGAGGAGGAGAGCGGCTTCGCGTTTTCCGCCGATGCGGTGCTCGCGCGGATCACGCCGGCAACGCGCCTCATCATCATCAACAGCCCGGCCAACCCGACCGGGGGCGTGACGCCGAAGGCGGAGATCGACCGCCTGGTCGCGGGGTTGGCCGACCATCCCCACGTCGCCGTGCTGTCGGACGAGATCTACAGCCAGATGCTGTACGAGGGGCGCGCGCATGTCAGCCTGCTGCAGTATCCGGAGATCCGCGACCGGGTGATCCTGCTCGACGGCTGGTCCAAGACCTACGCGATGACCGGCTGGCGACTCGGCTACGG
>CAYFYY010000099.1:0-14833 GCA_964347475.1 uncultured Flavobacteriales bacterium | reverse complement strand
GTCTCCCACGTTGGCCAAATGCGAGGCGAGCCGGCAGCTCTCGATGAAGCGGGCGCCGGCGGCCCGGCCGCCCTTGAGGCCGAAACTGACGATCGAGCCCGCGCCCTTGGGCAGCAGGCGCTTGGCCAGCGCGTGGTCCGGGTGGCTCGGCAGGTCCGGGTGCAGCACCCAGGCGAGCCCCTCGTGCCCCTCGAGGAACTCGAGCACCTTGAGCGTGTTGGCCATGTGGCGCTCCATCCTGAGCGGCAGGGTCTCGACGCCCTGGAGGATGTGGAAGGCGTTGGCCGGGCTCATGGCCGCGCCGAAGTCGCGCAGGCCCTCGGCCCGGGCGCGCATGATCAGCGCCTGGGGGCCGAACTCCTCGGCGAAGTCGATGCCGTGATAGCCGGCGTAGGGCTCGGTCAGGGTCGGGAACTTGCCGCTCGCCTCCCAGTCGAAGCGGCCGCCGTCGACCAGCAGGCCGCCGATCGCAAGGCCGTGCCCGCCGAGCCACTTGGTCGCCGAATGCATCACGATGTCGGCGCCGTGGTCGAAGGTCCGGCACAGATACGGCGTCGAGAACGTGCAGTCGAGCATCAGCGGCAGGCCGGCGTCGTGCGCGATCTTCGAGACCGCCGGCACGTCGAGCACCTCGAGCCCCGGATTGCCGAGGATCTCGGCGAAGACGAGCCGGGTCTCCGGGCGGATCGCCTTCTTGAATCCGTCATGGTCGCGCGGGTTGACGAAGGTGGTCTCGATGCCGAATCGCGGCAGGGTCAGCGCCATGAGATTGACGCTGCCGCCGTACAGCGAGGACGACGAGACGATGTGGCCGCCCTGCCCCATCAGCGTGACGATGCCGAGATGCAGCGCCGCCTGTCCCGAGGCCGTCGCCACCGCGCCGACGCCGCCCTCGAGCGCGGCGATGCGCTCCTCCAGCACCGCGACGGTGGGGTTGGAGATGCGGCTGTAGATGTGGCCGGCGCGCTCGAGGTTGAACAGCGCCGCGGCATGGTCGGTGTCCTCGAAGACGTAGGACGTCGTCTGGTAGATCGGCACGGCGCGGGCGCCGGTCGCCGGGTCCGGCCGCTGCCCGGCATGCAGGCTCAGCGTGTCGAACTTCAGGTGCTTGGGAAGGGTCATGGGAGGGATCCGCTGTGGCTGCCCGGAAGACTTATCCGACAGATTAGCGGCAGCACGGCGGCGGCCGCAATGGGTGGCGCGCGCCCCACGACGTGACCGGTTTCCCGCGGTGTGGGAGCGCGATCGGGTTGGAGACGGCTTTGAAGGCGGAGCTGAAGGAAGCGCGAACTGCGGGCTGCGCCCGTGTTCGAGGAGGCCGGAAGAAAAGCGGCATTCCCCACACAGGCAGGGAATGCCGCTTGTCGCGCCGGGCGTGCAGGGACGCCGACGCGTCGTCGCTATCTGATCGAGAACTCCTGGGTCTGCGGGTTCAGCCCCTCCAGCCGGATCGCGCCGGCGCGGGCCCGGTCGCTCAGCCCGAAGATCTGGAGCCCGCGCGTGATATCGCTGTCGAAGATGAAGTTGTTGTACCAGTAGGTGGACCAGGATCCCCCGATCTGGCAGTTGCCGCCGCAGAACGGGCCCGGCCCCAGCGATACGGGGTCGACCCAGGCGACGGTCCTTGCGTTCGCGGGGTCGGTGAAATCCACGACCCACACGCCGGCCTGGTAGTTGCCCATGACAACGACATCGTCGCCGTTGCGCAGGGGAATCGTGTTGTAGTTGTGGATGGTGCAGTTCTCGTCCGCCCCCTGCGAGCGGTCCAGCACCCAGGTGCCGAGCCGCGCACCGGTCGTCGCATCATAGAAGAACAGGCTCTTGTCCAGGTCCGGATCGCTGGCCTCGCACTCACCGGCACCGCCGCCGCCCGGCTCCCAGCCGGCCACCACGACTTCGCCGTCCCAGGAAAACCCGGCCGAATGCCAGCGCCCGTTCGTTGTCGAGTCGCCGACCCCTGGCTCGGTGATCGTGAGCAGCAGTTCCGGATCCCTCGGATTGGTGATATCCCAGATGTTGATCGTGTCGGCGCTGGCGCAGACCGCCTTGTTGACGTCGCCGAGGATCACCCCGGCGTCGTGGCAGCCGGTACGGACGGCCGGATCCGCGGGACCGGCCAGCGGCTCACGGTGTGTGAGGTAGGCCGCGCCCGGATCGTCCAGCGGAATGGCGATCACATCCATGAAATCGCCCAGCGCATCCTGGCCGTCCCGATCCAGGCCGACGCCGCAGCCGGAGCTGCTCGAAATGTTGCTGTAGACGATGAGCTCGCCCTGGTCGATTCCGGCCATGGTCGCGGTGTGCGACCCGCAGGGCAGCTCGACCGCGCCGACCAGCAGCGGATTGGCGGGATCGCCGATGTCCCAGATATGGACGCCCTCGAAGCCGGCCGGCACGATCTGGTCGCCGCACACCCGATCCTCGGACCGTTTCGTGTTCCAGGACCGGACCAGGATGTTGCCCCAGACCACGATGTCGCCCTGGTCGCCATTGCATTCGGGCTGCGCGACCAGCCTGGGATTGCCCGGCGCACTGATGTCGATCACCCGGAAGCCGTTGTAGTTGCCCTGGTAGGCATAGCGTCCCTGGAAGGCGATATCGCTGCTGATCACGCGCTCCCCGTCCGGCACGGAAAAGGTGCCCTCCTGCAGGTCATGGCCCATCTCATGTGTGTTCTTGGTATGTGGTTCCGTGTCCTGTGGCGTCGGCGGGGCCGACCAGGCAACGCCGTAACCTCCAAGCAGCATGATCGCTGCGACACCTGCAAATACCGTTTGTCGCATTTCTCCGTCCTCCTTGTTCCCGCACTTCGCTCTGTTGTCGCCGGCTGAAAATACCGGCAGCTGCGGCCGGCTACGGCGACCGCAGGGCAGGGCGGCGCCACTCATGAGACTGACGACAAGTTTTGGACCTGACGACTCCTCAGCTTTGCACTTCGTCCCGGTGCATTTCCCGTTCTCGGGATCCCCGCTGCTGAGGCCATGTGTTTTCCTGGCCCTCTCCGGCACGGCGGGCCGCACGTCTCGATGACCCGCCGGCTCGCACGTATGGACTTATCGATCCTGATCTTCTCGAATGGCCATTCCCGCTGGTAGAGAATGTTAGCATCGCCACCTGCCGCGCGCGAGTCCGATCTCGATCCGGCGCTTGCCTTTCTGCCCCTGACCGCTCTCGCAACACCGGCGCCGGCGCCGTGCGGGATGCCGAGGGCGACGAGGCCGGCCCCGACGACGCCGCGCCTGCCGGGCACCATCGGCGCGTTGACGTGGCCCAAATGGACGATGCGGGAAAAATGCCCGCGTCCACGGAAGCACCGATGCCGCCGGGCGCCCCACCTTAGAGCCTTCACCGCCGCGGTGGAACCGGCCGCGGGCGCCGCCGGATCGGTGTACAGGCCCGCGGCCCGCCTTCACATCCATGAAATGATTTTCGCCCGGGTGAAAATGTTGTTATGGTCGATGCCGTCATTGGCAGGGAACCGGGGGGATGGCGAGTATCGGCCAGGCACGGACCGCGTCGGCGGACCTTTCGGACACGCCCGAGCGCGACGATCTCGGCATCGGCGAAAAGATGCGCCTGCTGCGCCGGCAGCGGCAGTCGACGCTGCAGGAGCTGGCCGAAAAGACCGGCCTGTCGATCGGCTATCTCAGCCAGGTCGAGCGCGACCTCTCGAGCCCGTCGGTGAAGGCACTGCGCGATATCGCGACGGCCCTCGGCGTGAACATCAGCTGGTTCTTCGAGGCGCCGGACAGCGTCGGCGCCGGCGAGCGGCAGTACATCGTGCGCAAGGACAGCCGCCGGCACCTGCGCTTCCGCTCCGGCATCACCGACTCGCTGCTGACCCCGAGCCTCAACGGCCAGATCGAGCTTCTGCTCAGCCGCTTCGAGCCCGGCGCCAGCAGCGGCGAGGAACCGTACACCCATCAGGGCGAGGAGGCGGGTATCGTCATCCGGGGCCAGCTGGAGTTGTGGATCGGCACCGACCATTTCGTGCTGGCCGAGGGCGACAGCTTCAACTTCCAGAGTACGTTGCCGCACCGCTACCGCAATCCCGGCAATACCGAGACGGTGGTGATCTGGTCGATCACGCCGCCCAGCTACTAGACCGGGCGCCCGGCCCCGCAGGATCAGGAACGAGGTACCAACATGAGTGCAATCGACGAACTGAAACGGCTGAGCGGCACCTTCTTCGACGGGGCCGACTTCACGAAAAGCAAGGCGTCGGACGGGTTCGACGTGATCGACCCGGCCACGGAGGACGTCATCGGCCGCCTGCCCGACACCGCGGCGGCGGAAATCGAGGCCGTGATCGCCCGGGCCAACACGGTGCAGCGCGCCTGGAACCGCCAGAACCCGCTGAGCCGGGCCGAGGCGCTGCACGAGGTGGCGACACGGATGCGGCGCATGAAGCCCGTGCTCGCCGAGATGCTGACGCGCGAGATGGGCAAGCCGTACAAGGAGACCGCGGACGAGGTCGACTGGTCGGCCAGCGCCATCGACTACTACGCCGAGGTCGCGCGTCACGACGCCGGCAAGGTGATCGGCCCGGCGGTCGACAACCAGTTCCACTTCACGGTCAAGGAGCCGCTCGGCACGGTCGTCATCATCCTGCCGTTCAACTACCCGCTGGTGCTGTTCGCATGGGAAGCGGCGGCGGCGCTGGCGGCGGGCAACGCGGTGATCCTCAAGCCGTCGGAGCTGACCACGCTGACCTCGCTCAAGTTCATGGAGTGCTTCGAGCCGCTGCCGGCGGGCCTGGTGCAGTGCGTGCCCGGCGGCGGCCGCGTCGGCCAGCAGCTGGTGGCGAGCCCCGACACCCACATGGTGGCGTTTACCGGCGGCATCGAGACCGGACAGGCCGTCGCCACGGCCTGCGCCGAGACCTTCAAGCACTGCCTCATCGAGGCGTCGGGCAACGATCCCTTCATCGTCATGCCGTCGGCGCCGCTCGACATGGCGGTGCGCGGGGCCGTGTTCGCGGCCTACCTCAACTGCGGCCAGGTCTGCACGTCGGGCGAGCGATTCTTCATCCACGAGAGCATTCACGACGAATTCGTCGCCAGGGCGGTCGAGAACGCGAAGGCCCTGCGCATCGGCAACGGGCTCGGCAAGGTCGACATCGGGCCGATGGTGACCGAGAAGGAGCGCGCCCGCTTCGAGGGCGTGATGGCGCGGGCCCGCGAGCAGGGCGCCGAGGTCGCGACCGGCGGCCAGCGGCCCGCCGGCTTCAACAAGGGCTGGTTCTACGAACCGACGGTGCTGACCGGCGTGACCCCGGACATGGACCTCATGAACGCCGAGAGCTTCGGCCCGGCCATGCCGATCTGCAAGGTGTCGAGCTTCGACGAGGCGATCGAGCTTGCCAACCGCTCCAAATACGGGCTCGGCTCCAACGTCTACACGACCAATCTCGGCGAGGCGACGCGCGCGGTCAACGAGCTCGAGGCCGGCATGGTGTGGGTCAATGCGCCGCTCCTCGACAACGACGCCGGGCCGTTCGGCGGCCGCAAGATGTCGGGCATCGGGCGCCAGCTGGGCTCGGAAGGGCTCGATACCTTCCGCCATACGAAGCTGGCAATGATCGACCCGGATTGCGCCGCCCAGGATTTCTGGTGGTTCCCCTATTCGGACGCCGAGGCCTGTCCGGACGGCGACACGTAAGACTGGCAACAACCGTATCGATCGCATCTGGGAGGAAAGGAGAACGCATCATGGCCCATGAGCAACTTCCCGCCGAACTCGAGCGGCGGATCGGCGAACTCGAAGATCCGGCCAACCAGGGCGCGGGCTTCACCGGCGCCGACTGGGCGTGGCTAGCCCTGCTCGGCGTCATCGGCCCCGTTCTGCTGCTGATCTGGGGGTGGATGTGATGAGCGACCAAGTCACGCAATCCTATGATACCGTCGACGAGAGCGCGTGGCCGCTGCTCAAGTCGGAGCGCACATGGGGCCAGCTGGAGCTGTGGATCGTGCTGCTGGTCGCGGCCTCCGCCACCTGGTGCTACATCATCGGCGAATACGTCGGCTACTATCTGAACCTGAAGATGGGGTTCGCCTCGATGACCGCCGGCAGCATGATCGGCATGCTGCTGGTCACGCTGGCGGTGGTGCCGATGGCGACCCGCTACGGCATCGATTCGATCTCGTCGTCCAAGCCGCAGTTCGGCAACCGCGGCTGGGTCATCACCGTGTTCCTGCAATACGCCTCGATCATCGGCTGGAACTCGCTGCTGCTGATCTTCTTCGGCAAGTCGGTGAACCAGTTCCTCGTGGTCCTCGGCCTCGCCTCGCCAAGCTCGGAGGCGCTGATCATCCCGATCGCGACGGCGCTGGCCTGCGTCATCGTCTTCCTGATCCTCCTGAAGGGGGCGACCGGCATCGAGCGCATCTCGAAGATCCTGTTCGTGTTCATCGTCGGCGTCGGCCTGTGGATGGTCTACATGCTGCTGACCAAGGAGGGCACCGCCATCGAGGCGGCCAAGCCGGCCTACGCCTCGGGCAACCTGTTGTGGGACTACACCACCGGCCTCGAAATCGGCATCGTCAGCCTCCTGTCGTGGTGGCCGTATATCGGCGCCATGGTGCGGGTCGCGCCCAACGCGCATACGGCGACGCTGCCGTCGATGCTCGGCATGGGTCTGCCGGTCCCGATCCTCAGCGTCATCGGCCTTGCCGCCATCCTTGCCCTCGGCACCTCGGACCCGGCGGCCTGGCTGGTGCAGCTGGGCGGGCCGTTCAACGGCGCGGTGGCCCTTGTCTTCGTCATGGCGGCGAACTTCGGTACCGCGGTGATCGGCGTCTACGCCTCGGCGGTCGGACTCAAGCACATCCCGGCGATGGGGCGGCTGTCGTGGCGTATGACGGTGCTGCTGGCGCTGATCCCGGTGGCCATCGTCTGCGTCGTGATTCAGGACTGGTTCTTCAACAATTTCGGAACCTTCCTTGCGTTCATCGGCGTCACCTTCGCGCCGCTGGTGGCGATCCAGATCGTCGACTACTTCGTCCTGCGGGGACAGAAGATCAGCGTCCGGGCGCTGTACGAGCGCTCGGCGGATTCCGCCTACGCCTACTGGGGCGGATTCAACATCGCGGCGCTGGCGGCGATGGTGGTCGGCTTCTTCGTCTACATCTACCTGCTCGACCCGCTGACCTACGAGAGCCGCGCACCGTACGAATACGTGACGGCGTCGCTGCCGACCGCGGTTATCGCCGGCCTCGTCTACCTGGTGCTCACGAAGGTCGTGGTGCAGCCGGCCCGCAAGGGCGGTTACTGAAGATCCGGGATTCGTACCCGAGACCTGGGGCGTCGGGGCAACCCGGCGCCCCGTTTTTCTGGCACGGGTCCTGTTGGTGTCACTCGCCCCTCATCCCGGCACGGCCCGCGCGAGGCTCTCCACCGCGGCCTGCACGCCGCCGGCGCCGTGCGGGATGCCGAGGGCGGTAAGGCCGGTCTCGACGACGCCGAGCGTGCCGAGCACCATCGGCGCGTTGACGTGACCCATATGGGCGATGCGAAAGGCCTTGCCGGAGAGCTCGCCGATGCCGATGCCGAGGACGACGCCGCAGCGCTCGCGGCAGTAGGCGACCAGCGGCGCCGCGTCGTGGCCGCCTTCCATCAGGATGGTGGTCACGCAGGGCGCCCGTTCGGCCGGCGCCGTGATGTTGAACTCCATGGCGCCGCCCTCGGCCCACACGGCGACCGCGGCCCGCACCGCGTCGGCGAGGATGCGGTGGCGCCGGACCACGTTCTCCAGCCCCTCCGCCAGCAGCATGTCGAGCGACTTGCGCAGGCCGAACAGCATGTGCACCGGCGGCGTGCCGCAATACTTCTTGTAGTGGATCGGATCGTCGCGCTCGGTCCAGTCCCAGTAGCGGGTGCGCAACCCGGCAACGCCGTGCCGCGCCAGCGCGCGCGTGCCGGCGGCCACGAAGCTGAGGCCCGGCGGCAGCATCAGCCCCTTCTGCGAGCAGGTCACCGCGATGTCGACGCCCCACGCGTCCATCTCGAACTCCATGGTGGCGAGCGAGGCGATGGCATCGACCATCAGGAGCGCCCCGTGCCCCGCGGCGTCGATGGCCCGGCGCAGCGCCGGGATGTCGTTGACGACGCCGGATGAAGTGTCGACCTGGACGACGAGGATCGCCTTGATGCGGCCTTGGCCATCGGCGCGCAGCCGCGCCTCCAGCGCCGCCGGGTCGACGGCGCGGCGCTGGTCGCCGGACAGCGTTTCGACCTTCGCCCCCATGGCCTCGGCCATCTGCCCCCAGCCGACGGCGAAGCGGCCGCTTTCCAGCACCAGCACCGTGTCGCCGTGGGACAGCACGTTGGCCAGTGCCGCTTCCCAGGCGCCGTGGCCGTTGCCGACATAGATGTAGATGTGGCCCTCGGTGCGGAACACCTGTTTGAGGTCCTGAAGGCAGCTCCCGGTGATGCCGACCAGCTCGCCGCTATAGATGTCGACCGCCGGCCGGTGCATCGCCGACAGCACTTCGTCGGGCACCGTCGTGGGACCCGGGATGGACAGGAACTCGCGGCCGTTGCGGACGGTCATCTGCGGTGATCTCCCAATGTGTTGACGCCGCGTCGATATCACACAATCGAGCCCGATGGCAGGGCGTTGAGGGGGAGATCAGTGAGACTCAATCAAGCCGGCCCGTTTGCACGATCGGCTGATAGGCATGCAGGAGCAGGACAGCGCCGAGCACGATCAGCGCGGCAATGCGGTGGGACGGCTCGGGGGACCCGTAGATCACGTATAGCGCCGGCAGTCCGACGAACACGGTTGCGGCGATCTGGATCCATCGCCAGATCCGAACAAGACGAAACGTGGCGCCGCAGGACCCGCAATGAATCGATCGCCAGGCCGGGAGGAACAGGCGGTCGAAGATTCTGATCCCCTCATTTCCGCAGGAGGGGCAGTTTCTTAGCGATCTCATGGCTATGCAGGCATTATTCTTTGCGTTCGTGAAGGATGGGTGAACCTTACCTATCATGTCTGTTCTTGGCGCATCACCCCGAGCCGAACGGGCTTTCCCCGGACGAGGATTCTTCCTAGTCTGCCCGCAACGTTCATCGGACCGACAGGAGGATCGAGATGCCCGCATACTGGATGGCCCGGGTCAAGGTCACCGACGAGGCCAATTACGGCGAATACGCCAAGCGGGCCGGTCCCGCGATCGCGCAGCACGGCGGCAAATTCCTGGCCCGCGGCGGCCGCTTCGTAACGCTGGAGGGCGCGGAATACCCCCGCAACGTGCTGGTCGAGTTCCCGTCGGTGGAGGCCGCCCAGGCCTGCTACAATTCGCGCGAATACCAGGAGGCCGTCGCCTTCGCCGAGGGCGCCGCCGACCGGCTGCTGGTCATCGTCGAGGGGGTGTGAGCGCATGACCCGCCGCATCGAGTCGGTCGCCGTGCTCGGCGGCGGCACCATGGGCAGCGGCATCGCCGGCGCCTGCGCCCAGGCCGGCTGCAGGGTGCTGCTTCTGGACGTGAACCTGGAGGCGGCCGAGAAATCGCTGGACCGTATCGTCAACGGCCGCCCGCCGGCCGTCGACGACGCCGAGGCCGCGGGCCGCATCGCGCTCGGCTCGTTCGACGACCTCGAAAGGATCAGGGACTACGACTGGATCTGCGAGGCGGTGATCGAGGACCTCGGAACCAAGCGTGCCCTGTTCGAGAGGCTCGAGCCGCTGCGAAGCGACGGCTCGGTGGTCAGCACCAACACCTCGGGCATTCCGCTGCGCGCGATCACCGAGGGGATGCCGGAGCGGCTGCGCCGCGACGTCACCGTGACCCACTTCTTCAACCCGGTGAAGGTGATGAAGCTGATGGAGCTGGTGCCGGGCGCCGAGACGACGCCGGACGTGATCGAGGCGTTCGCCGAGTTCTGCGGCAAACGGCTCGGCAAGGGCGTGGTGCACGCCAAGGACACGGTCAACTTCATCGGCAACCGCATCGGCTGCTTCTGGATGCTGTCGGGCCTGCACAAGGCGCGCGCGGCGCTCGAGTCCGGCCTGTCGATGGAGAGGGTCGATGCGGTGATGGGGGCGCCGGTCGGCCTGCCCTCGACCGGGCTGTACGGGCTGATCGACCTGATCGGTCTCGACGTCATGGACTTCGTGGCGAGGAACCTCGAGATGAACCTGCCGGCGGACGACCCCGGCCGGGCCTATCTTAGGCTGCCGCCGGCCGAGCAGGAGATGCTGGCGCGCGGCCAGCTCGGCCGCAAGTCGGGCGGCGGGTTCTACAAGCTGACCAAGAACGCGGACGGCAGCCGGAGCAAGGAGACCTTCGACCTCATGACCGGCGCCTGGCGGCCGGCCGAAGACGCGGCGTCGGCGCATGGCGACATCCGCTCGCTGTTCGCGGCCGACGATGCCGAGGGCCGCTTCGCCTGGGCGCTGATGGGCGGCACGCTGTCGTACGCGGCGGCGCTGGTGCCGGAGATCTCGGACGACATCGTCAATGTCGACCGGGCGATGCGCTGGGGCTTCGCCTGGAAGCAGGGGCCGTTCGAGCTGCTCGACGCGCTCGACCCGGCGGCGGTGATCACACGGCTCGAGCAGAACCACCGGCCCGTGCCGAACATGCTGGCGATCCTGCGCGATGCCGGCGCCGAAACCTTCTACCGCGACGAGGGCAAGGAATTCCTCGGCACCGACGGCCGGTACCATCCCGTGCCGCCGGCGTAAGGCGACCCACCAGATCTTCGGGGCGAAGACGGAAATCTGCCTCGCGACGCCCGAGCGACCTCATTCTGCGAGACGCGGCTCCGCCGCTCCTTAGCATGAGGCTCCCATACGCGTGCCTCACCCTGAGGAGGCTGCGGCAACAGCCGTCTCGAAGGGTGAGGTCGCACGGTCTGGTCGAGGGGCGCGCGTTCCCCCTACCCGCGCTTCAGCAAATCGTCATAGGGGTCGGGCGCCCGGCTGCCGAAGCCGGCGCCGCTGCCGCGCGGGCGTGTCGGCGCCTTGCCTTCCGGCGCGGGCGTCGCCTCCGGCTGGTGGCGCAGCGCGATCTCGTTGAGGTCGGTGTCCCGCCAGAACCGCGTGTATTGCGTCTCCGGCTCCTCCGACTGCAGCAGGCGTTCGCGGTACCACTCGGCCCAGGAGGGGCAGCGGGCGATCGCGTCGACGATGATGCCGCAGGCGTCGCTGAAGCGGTTCTGCTCGCACAGCGCATCGGCGAGGCCGGTGTAGGCCAGGATGTTGCAGCGGTTCTGCAGCTCGGTGAGGTCGGCATCGCCGCCGTCGGCGCCGATGCGGTCCGTCGGCTCGGTGAACTCGCCGGCGAAGAGGTCGAGCGAGCGGCGGTACATGGCGGCCCGGCGCTCCGGCGTACCGACCAGCGCCGCGCGGGCCACGAGATGGGCGGCGAACAGGCGCCGTGGAAACCCGGACTGCAACGGCTCGCCGTAGTCGACGACGCGCAGCATGCCGGCGTGGTGGCGGTCGCTCCAGGCGGCGGCGCGCAGGGTGCCGATCTGCATGAACGCCTGCTGTCGCGACGACAGCGGCGCCGCGAAATCGGCGTCGGCCCGGAAGTCCCGTCCGGTGCGCATCTGCGCAATAAGGGCAAACATCAGCTGCAGCGCCGGCGCGCGCAATTCCACCGGCACGCCGACGAACTCGAGGTTGGCGCCGCCGCGCCTCGCCGGCCCGTGGCAATGCACCCACAGGGTGCCGCGGCGTTCGACGACGCAGTGATAGTCGGCCCATCCGCGCGGATTGCCGCGCCCGAAGATGCGGTACATCAACCGCGCCATCGGGCTGACCAGTCGCACGTTGCCTCTCAGCGAATGCTCCAAATCTGCCTCCTTCGCCGCCCTGCGCGCGGGTGGCGACTGCGTCCGTTAACGATACGGTCAGACAGATTAAGGAATTCCAAATGGGCGCCGGGTGTTCTCCGGGTCGTGGCGCACGCTCAGGACGTCGGCATACCGGTCTGGCGCCATGGCGCCATGGCGCCACGACGCCTCAGGCGGACTTGCGCTTCCGCTGCGGCTTCTGCGCGCGGGTCGCGGTGTGTTTCGGCTTGCGCCGGGGCAGCGGGCCGCTGGTGTTCGCGGGGCGCCGGCGGGCGCAGATCTCCTTCAGGTCCGCATCGCGCCAGAAATTCATGAACGCGTCCTTGCGGCGGTATTTCTTGACCAGATAGTCGCGGTAGGTCTGGGCCCATCCCGGGCAGCGCGCGATCGCTTCCTCGAGATAGCCGATCGCCTCCGCCGGGCGGTCCTGGTCGAACAGCGCCTGTGCCAGCGACAGGTAGACCGACAGGTTGGCGCGGTGCTGCAGGTCGGTCAGATCCGCCTTGCCCGGCCTGACGTCGACCCCCGCGCCCATCTCGAGGAAACAGCCGGGGAACAGCGCCAGCGCGCGCCGGCACAGCGCCTCCTTGCGCGACGGATCCTCGGCGAGATCGGCCCAGGCCGCGATGTGCGAGACGAACAGGCGGCGCGGAAAGCCCGATTCGACCGGGTGGCCCCAGTCGACGATGCGCAGGCTTTCGCGATGGTCGGGGTCGTCGTGCGGCGCCCAGCGCAGCGTCGCCATCTGGCGGAAGCTCTGCACCGGGGCGGAGAACACGCCCTCGATGTCCGATTCGGCGGCCAGCGGCAGCTTCGATTTGGCGTGGGCGACGATCTCGAACAGCATCTGGTGGGCATAGCCCAGCATGTCCGGCGGCACGCCGGTGAATTCCAGGTCGGGCAGCTGCCAGCGGCGCAGGCCGTGGGTGTGCACCCACAGCGTGCCCTCCGGCTCCTCGACGCAATGGTAGTCGGCCCAGCCATGGGGATCGTCCGGCTTGAAATAGCGGCGGTGCAGCCGCGTCAGCGGCCCGACGAGCCGCGTCTCCGCCGTGATGGGGTGTCGCATGCAACGCTCCTTCGCCCCCCGCGTGGCGCGGGGCGCAACCAGCTTCGACTGGCCATCCTACGCGAGGCTGGTTAACGTTCCCCAAACGCAGGATTTTCATTCCCTGTCTGCGGCGATAGACTTTGGCGGATGAACGAGGCAGCCCCGCAGGTTCCCCCGTCCGTGCGTGCGGCGCTGGCGGCTTCGGGGGTCGACTACGAGATTCTGTCGTGCGATCCCGAACTCGCCGACACCGCCGTCTTCTGCGCCCATTACGGCCATGCGCTCGAGGATTCGGCGAATGCCATCGTGGTGAAATCCAAGACGGGCGAGGAAAAGTTCGTCGCCTGCGTCGTGCTGGCGACGTCGCGGCTCGACGTCAACCGGACGGTGCGCAAGAAGCTGGGCGCGCGCAAGGTCTCCTTCGCCGACCCCGAGGAGACAAGACGCGTCACCGGCATGGAGCTGGGCGGCGTGACGCCGCCGGGCCTGCCGCCGGAGCTGCCGCTGTGGGTCGACTCCCGCGTCATGGAGCGCCCCTTCGTCATCCTCGGCGCCGGCACGCGCGCCGCCAAGATCCGTCTCAGCCCGGATTATTTCCGCCAACTGCCCCAGGTCGAGATCGTCGCCGGCCTCGCGCTGGCGCCCGCATAGGCAGAGGATCGCGCCCCGTGTGGCGCGGCGCTGTTTCTCGCCCGTCGGATGCGGTATGATGGGCGCGATCGCGGTCCGTTCGTTCGATGGCAACACGGTGGAGGATGTCCCATGCACTATGGTCCGGTTCGCCTGGTGGCGGGATTCGTGCTGGTTGCCGGTCTGCTCGGGATCGGCGCCGGCGATGCGGCGGCGCAGAGCCGGCTGCGCTTCACGCCATCGCCCTGGGACGGCTTCTATCTCGGCGTCCATGCCGGCTACGGCTGGGGCGACAATGACGCGGTCGAGGACCCGGGCAACCCGGTCGCGTACAACGGCCCCGGCAACAGTTGGGGATACTCGGTGGACGGCGCGCTGGCGGGGCTCCACGCCGGGCTCAACTGGGAATCCAACCGCCTGGTCATGGGCGTCGAGGCGAGCTTCGGCTACATGGCCATCGAGGGCGACGCGCCGGACCCGGGATCGCCGGGCCTCGACACCGTGGCCACGCAGGGCGACGGACTTTATGGAGACGTCACGGCACGGATCGGCTTCGCGCCGGGGAACATCCTCTCTTACATGGAGGGCGGCGTCGCCTTCGCGGCGCTCGACTGGTCGGTCAAGGATACCTGCACCACCGGCGCCTGCAGCGCCACCACGATCAATGCCGTCAACGACGACCTCGAATCGGGCTGGACCGCCGGTGTGGGGATCGCCTGGGCGTTCACGCAGCGGACCAGCCTGCGCCTCGAGTACGCCTATTACGATTTCGGCGAGATCCGGATGGCCGGGACCTCCGGCGCCAACACCTTCCGCTGGGAGCAGGACATCACCCTGCACACGGTCGCCGCGGGGGTGAGTTTTCTGTTCTGATGGGGGCGGTACGGGCCGGCGAAGGACGTTCCAATCCAGAGTCCCGGCCGCCACGCCGAATTGCCGCCGCGCTCCATGCTGGATTCGCTCGCACCAAGGGCTGATCCCGGCTCCGCGGGGGTTTCGCCCCCTCCCCAACCCCTCCCCCCATGGCAGGGTCGAGCCTTACCGCGGATCACCGATGCGAGGGAGAGGGGCTTTATCGGCGCAGGCACGATGAACGAGCCCCTCTCCCTTGCGCCATGGGCTGTGGGAAACGCGAACCCACCATGGGGGAGGGGTTGGGGAGGGCGCTGCATCAGCCTCCGCCTTGAAAGATGGCGCGCGGAATGACGCTCCATCTTTCAGCCGGTGCAAGAGCCATAAGCATGAGGCTCCAATGCTTGTGCCCTCACCCTGGAGCCCTTTGCACGGAACTCCAGATCGTCACTGCGAGGAGGCCGAAGGCCGACGCGGCAATCCAGGATGCCGGG
>CAYFYY010000098.1:0-15196 GCA_964347475.1 uncultured Flavobacteriales bacterium | reverse complement strand
TGCCGCTGCCCTTCATGAAACGGTGGGCGCGGTCGACCTCGAAGCTGCGCGACAGCATCGGCGCGAAATCGTCAATGAGGCAGATCTTGGCGGTGGTGCCGCCCATGTCGAGCGAGACGACGCGGGGCGCGGCGATGTCCCGGGCGATCTGGGCGGCGAGGATGGCGCCGCCGGCCGGCCCGGACTCGATCAGCCGCACGGGGAAGCGCGCCGCCGTCTCCAGCGTCACGAGGTTGCCGCCGGAGGTCATCATCAGGCAGGGCGCGTCGATGCCCGCCGCGGCGAGGCGCCCGGCGATGCGGTCGAGGTAGCGCGCCATCAGCGGTCGCACATAGGCGTTGGCAACGGCGGTCGACTGCCGCTCGTATTCGCGGATCTCGGGGCAGACCTCGCTGGAGAGGGTGAGCGAGAGGTTGGGCAGGGCTTCGGAGAGGATCTCGGCGACGCGCCGCTCATGCCCCGGGTTGGCATAAGAATGGAGGAGGCCGATGGCGACGGACTCGACGCCGGCCTCGCGCAGCACGGGGATCAGAGCCTCAACCGAGGCCTCGTCTAGGGCGGTCAGCACCTCGCCCCGGAAATTCATCCGCTCGGTGACCGGCAGGCGCAGATCGCGCGGCGCCAGCGGCGGCCGCCGCTCCATCGAGAGGTCATATTGCGCGAAGCGGTTCTCCCAGGCGATCTCCAGCGAATCCCGGTGGCCTTCGGTGCAGATCAGCGCCGTCTTCGCGCCCTTGCGCTCGATGATCGCGTTGGTGGCCAGCGTCGTGCCGTGCAGCACCAGCGAGACCTCGGAGGGCACCACCCCGGCCGCGTCCAGCACCGCCGCGGCCGCCGCCATGAAGCCCTCCGCCGGATCGGCGGGCGTCGTGAGCACCTTGGCGCCGGTGTGGACGCCGCCGTGTTCGAGAACGGCGTCGGTGAACGTGCCGCCGATGTCGATGGCGAGGCGTGTGGTGCTGTTGGGCACAGTACGCTTCCTAGCGGGTCATACGAACGTCGCGATTTGTAGCAGGATGCCCGTCGAGCCGGCACCTGGAAATTGTGTCCTGAGACGGAAATCACCTGACAGATGGTCCACCGGCGCGCGGCCGCGGATCAGCCGCGGCGGCGGGCGATCATGCCGACCAGCAGGATTTGCCTTTCCTCCAGCATCCGCAGCATGTTGCGGGATTTGACTGCCGCCGTCTCACCCTGCAGCAGATGCAGGCCGAGCGCGGGGCGCTCCGCGGCGGATGCTTGCGCCAGCCGGGCGCGGTGGTGCGCGATCGCAAGCTCGCTGCGGTCTTCCGTGTGGACGATCTCGAAGCCGCCGTCCCGCAGCAGCCGTTCCATCTCGTCGGGCGCCACGAGGAAGCTGGTGTCCGCCGTCTCCGCCCACGGCACCGGGAAGACCATGCCGTCGGCCGGCCCCTTCATCACGTCGAAATTCGCGAACACGCCGCCGGGGCGGAGGACCCGCGCGGCCTCCGCATACAGCCGCGGCCGGTCGGCGATGTTCATCGCCGCGTGAAACGTCGTCGCGGCATCGAAGCTCGCGTCCTCGAAGGGCAGGTCGAGGGCGCTGCCGAAATGGAACTCGGCCAGACCGGACAGGCGGGTGCGCTCCGTCAGCGTCTTCGCGACGTCCACGTATTCAGGCGTGAGATCGATCCCTGTCGCCCGGCATCCAAGTTCAGCCGCGAGGAAGCGGACGACGCCGCCGAGGCCGCAGCCGATGTCGAGCACGCGCGCCCCGCCCGGCAGATCCATCAGGCCGACAATGTGTGCCGTCGCCGCGCGGCCGCCCATGTGGAATTCGTCGACCGGCGCAAGGTCGGCCGGCGTCAGCGCGTCCACATTCAGGCCGGCCCGCCGCGCCGCGTCGAGGACCTTCTCCGCCAGCCGGGGAACACTGTAGTGCCCGGCGACGCGCGCCTCCCGCTCGCGATGCATTCCTGGCCGCTCCCTCGATTTCCCGACAAGCGACTGTAAGGCTATCGCCCTCGTCTGGGCGCGCAACAGTCGATTGCTCCGCCCCCGCTTGCTTCCTACGCCGCGCTGTAGCCGCCGGCGGCTGGACCCGGCGCCGGCGTCAGCTCTCCGGCACCTGTCCGGTTCGGGTCTTCAGATCGGCGATCTCGCGCCGCAACGAGCGGATCTCCGACAGGATCTCGGCCCGCTCGCTGTGTCCCTGGGCGACGACCGCCGCTTCGGCGGCCCGGTCGGCCTCCCGTTCCGCCTCGTGCTGCGACTGCATCGCGTCGACGACGATGCCGATGAACAGGTTGAGCACGGTAAAGGTGGTCACCAGGATGAACGGCAGGAAGAACGCCCAGGCATGGGGGAAGACGTCCATCACCGGCCGCACGATGCCCATCGACCAGCTCTCGAGCGTCATGATCTGGAACAGCGTGTAGGCCGACGCGCCGACGCTGCCGAACCAGTCCGGGAAGGCGGCGCCGAACAGGTTCGTCGCCACCACCGAGAAGACGTAGAAGATCAGCGTCAGGAGGGCGATGATCGAGCCCATGCCGGGAATCGCGTGCAGGAGGGCGCTGACCACCCGCCGCATCGCCGGCACGGCGGAGACGAGGCGCAGCACCCGCAGGATGCGCAGCGCGCGCAGCACCGACAGGCTGCCGGTTGCCGGCAGCAGCGCCACCCCGACGACGACGAAATCGAAGATATTCCACGGGTCCTTGTGGAAGCAGGTGCGGTAGACGGCGAGTTTGGCCGCAAGCTCGAGCACGAAGACCGTAAGGATGGCACCGTCCAGGGCGACCAGCAGGGCGCCGGCGACCTCCATGACGGCGGCGCTCGTCTCCAGGCCCAGGGTAATGGCGTTGACAACGATCAGCGCGATCATGCCGTTCTGGAACCGCCGGGATTCGAGCACGGCCTGCACTTTGCCGATCGTGCCGTGCTGGCGGGGCGGGATGCGCCGCAGGCCATCCCCTGCCGCAGCGTCTGCATCGAAATCCGGTTTCAGCCTCGCGTCCACTTCGTTCGTCCCATCCCGTTCGCCCCGACGGGATATAGGAAGGGCGCCACGGCCATACAATTAATACCAGGGCGGCCCTGCGACGATCGTGCACCGTGCGGCAGGCAGCGGACCGCCGCTTTCCCCCTACGCCGCGCTGTAGCCGCCGTCGACGGGAAGCGTCGCCCCGGTCACGAAGCCGGCGACGTCGCCGGAGGCGAGGTAGAGGGCGGCGGCGGCGATCTCCCGCGGCGTGGCCCAGCGGCCCAGCGGGGTGCGGGCGCGGATGACGCTGTCCCGCTCGGGGTCCGCCTGGATCGGCGCGGTCAACTCGGTCTCGGTCCAGCCCGGGGCGATGGCGTTGACGCGGATGCCGTCGCCCGCATAGAGCGACGCCAGCGACTTGGTGAGCTGCGGGATCGCCGCCTTGCCGGCGCCGTAGCCGGGGGCGTGCGGCGAGGCGAAATAGCTGTACATCGAGGCGATGTTGACGATGCAACCGGGCCGCGCGGCGAGCTTCTCGTGGAGGCCTTGGCTCAGGCGGAACACGGCGCTGAGGTTGACCGCGATCGTCCGCTCGAAGGCCTCCGGCGTCAGCCCCTCGGGCTGGCGGATGACGATGCCGGCGTTATTGACCAGCACGTCGACGCGCGCGACCGAAGCGGCCAGGGCGTCGACCGAGGTCGCGTCCTCCATGCGCGCCTGGCAAAAGGACAGGCCGGAAAGGTCCTCATCGTACTCGCCGGCGCCGGCGCGGGTGCCGGTGACGGTGACCTCGGCGCCCGCCTCGGCGAAGGCACGGGCGATGGCGCGCCCGATGCCGCGCGTGCCGCCGGTGACCAGCACCGCCTGTCCGGAGAAATCGAAAGTCGCCGTCATTGTCGATGCTCCTCTAAGAAATGCGGATGCAAGCGCATTTTCGGTTCAAGGAAAATCGGGTCCGGCCGGCGGCGCGACCTCACCCTTCGAGACGGTTGCTTCGCAACCTCCTCAGGATGAGGACACACAAGCTGGAGCCTCATGCTGAGGAGCGCCTAAGGCGCGTCTCGAAGTATGAGGTCGCGCCGGACCAACCGAACCCGGCATAATCGATATCACACCAGCACCTCCGTGCCGCCGCCCCGGAGGCATCGCGCCATCCGGGCATCCGGGGCATCCCATCCGCTCGCTTCAACCCGCGCCCGTGGCGACCAGCACCGCGATGCCGCCGAGATACAGGACGAACACCAAGGCGCTCTCGAATCCGATATTGGCGATGCCGTGGCGTTCGCGCCGCAACATACCGAGCAGCAGCACCACCGTCATCAGGATCGCGAGCCCCATCAGGAAATACGGCCGGTCGGTGACCGCATGGTAGATGGAACCGTCGCGATAGGCGATGTCGGCCGTGGCGATGAACAGCATGTCGAACATGTTGCCGCCGAAGATGCCGCCCATTGCCAGGGTCAGGGCGCCGCGCCGCACCGCGGCGATGGTCGTCACAAGCTCCGGCATCGAGGTGCTCACCCCCGTCATCACCGCGCCGACCACGGTTTCGCCGAGTCCCGTTCCCGCGGCGATGGTAACGCCGCTCTCGGCGGTAACGTAGCCGGCCGCGGCCAGTAGCAGCGCCAGCACGGCGAACCGGGCGAACAGGGCGGCAACCGTGCGCTGCCCGCCGGCCGGCTCCTGCGGCTCGTCGGGGCGGGTCTCCCGCGTGCGCCGCGGCCCCCACATCGGCTCGTGGCGCGCGGCCTGGGCGATCCGCATGCCGAACAGATAGCCAGCCAGGATCAGCAGCGAGACAGGGTGGATGCCTGCGACGGCGAGGGGCGGCACCAGGGCCGCGACCAGTGGCAGGCACAACAGCGAGATCAGCACCGCCGCCAGCGTCAGGTTGGTCAACGATGCCGCCGCGTGCTCGAGATTGGCGCGGCGGTACGCGATATCGGCGATGGCGAGGAAGAAGGTCTGCACGGCGATGCCGCCGATGGCGTTGGTCACCGCCAGCTCCGGATGGCCGCCGGCGGCTGCCGTCGCGGAGGTGACGATTCCGGGAATCGAGGTGCCGCCGCCGAGCAGGAGGCCGCCGAACAGCGCCTCGCCCATCCCGGTGCGGTCGGCCAGGCGGTCGGCGGTGGCCGCCATGCGGATGCCGGCTGCCGCAATCACCGCCGCCGCGGCCAGGAACAGCACGATCGCCATGCCCAGGGGAAATTCAGAGATCGAAGGCATTCGCCGGCACGATAGGCGACCGGACGCCGGACAGGCAAGCGGCGCCGCATCCGGCGGCAGCATTTCCGGCACGGCTGGCGGCCGATCCGGATGCCGGGACGGGGCTCTTGAATCGGCGATCCGACCGCCTAAATCGGCGGATGGAGGCCGCCCGTCCGGGGGCCTTTCGGTTATCCAGGCGAGGCCCAGGCGGCGCGTTGGATCGGCCGCTTCGGCCCCTCGCGGTACAGCTCGATGGAGGGTATCGTGGGCAGCAGCATCGGACCATTTTCCGGTATCCGCACGGCGACCGCAGTCCGAGGGCCGGCGTCATCCGGGCCGACATCGTCAGGACACGAGACCGCCGGCCGGTTCCACCCCCTTCATCATTCCCCCGACATCGGCGCGTTCCGCGGCGGCATCGCCATCGCGGCCGCACCGCTTCAGTCCCCCTTGCCGGCCGCGCAAACATCGTCTGGTCCGCGCCGGTCCGAGGGGACCGCACTCCCGACCCATGACAGAGGAGAAAGAAGCCATGGCCCTTTACCGATCCGACCCCTTCAGCGCCCTGCTGCGGTTGCAGGAAGCCCTGGACAGCTATCGATTTGCCGACTGGTTCGGGACCGGAACCGCGAGCGCCGGCGCCTACCCACCGCTGAACGTCTTCCAGCAGGACGACAATGTGGTGGTGGTCGCCGAAATCCCCGGCGTGGACAAGAGCGACCTCGACATCCAGGTGAAGAACAACCGCCTGCGCATCGCCGGCAAGCGCGGCATCGCCTATGAGGACGGCGCCAGCCTGCACCGGCGGGAGCGGGTGTCCGGCGCCTTCGACCGCACCATCGCCGTGCCCATGGAGATCGAAGCGGACAAGGTCAGGGCGGAGTACCGGGACGGCATCCTCGCGGTACATCTGCCGCGCGCCGAGCGGGACAAGCCGCGCTCGGTCAAGATTGCCTGAGCCGCCGCCACGTACTGTCTCGAACCGAAATCAGACGGAGGATCCTCAAGATGGCCGAAGCGAAGGAACTGGAAGTCCAGGAGAAGAAGGAACTGGTCAGCAAGGACGAGCAGACGGTTCCGGCCCGGTTCTACGTCCCCTACACCGACATCTACGAGACCGAGCACAGCCTTACGGTCGTCATGGACATGCCGGGGGTGCAGCGGGACCGGGTGGACGTGACGGTGGACAAGGACGTCCTCAAGATCGAGGGCAAGATCGACTTCGCCAATTACGAGGGGCTCAATCCCCTGTACACGGAGTACAACGTCGGGCATTTCACCCGCAGCTTCCACCTCAGCAGCAAGATCGACCGGGACAAGATCGCGGCGACGATGGAGGACGGGGTGCTGACGTTGACCCTGCCCAAGGCCGAGGAAGCGAAACCGCGGCAGATCAAGATCTCGTAACGGCGGCCGCCCGATCGTCGGGCAGCGGCTGTGCTGGCGCTGCACTGGCGTCCGACACCCGACCCAAACGGCCCCGGATCGTGGCGATCCGGGGCCGGAAGGCGGAACCGCGTTTCGCGTCAGAGCGCCTTCGGGCGCCGCGGCATGCCGAGGGCGTCCTGGGCCGCCCAGACGTATTTCATGTCGACGAACTTGCGCCAGTTGAGGCCCTTCGGCACGTCGCCCGTTATCGCCAGCGACTCGACGAACTTGTCCATCACCTCGGCGCTCTCGAAACCGCCATCGGGGCTGATCTGATCAAGCTCGAGCTTGTACTGGGCCTCGAATGCCGGTGGGATATCGAAGCCGAGGCCGCGCATGATCCTGTACGACTCGTCCTTGTTGGCCGGGTCGAACATCCATTTGCGCGCCTTGATATCGGCCTGGGCCCAGGCATAGGCGGTGTCCTCGTTCTTTGACAGCCAGCTGCCCATCGCGGCAAAGCCTTCCTGCGGCACCTCGTGCAGCTTCGCCGAGAGGAACTTGCCGCCAGCGGCCTCGAGTCCCGCCTGGTGGCGCGGGAACAAGCTGGCGGCATCGACCGTGCCGGCAAGCAGCGCCTGCAGCCGGGCGTCGGACCCGCCGGACATCGGAACGAACGTCAGGTCCTTTTCGGGGTCGAGGCCCAATTCGGTCACGACCTGCTTCATGACCCAGGTATTGCGGCCCTGCAGCCCGCCGCCGGTAATCTTGCCGCCCTTGAGATCCTCGGGCGTGTTGATGCCCTTGCGGACGCCCATGATCCACCACTCCTTGTCGCGGTAGAGCGAGACCATCTTGATGGGCAGGCCACTGGCTTCGCCCGAGCCGAAGAAGACGCTGGTGTCGCCGTGGGTGACGTCGAGGCTGCCGCCGATCAGGCCGGGCATGTACTGCTCGGAGAGCTGGACCTCGAACTCCTCGATACCGACCGCCTTGAAATAGCCCAGAGCCTGCGCCAGCCGGTAGGACCACTGGGTCGCGTAGTTGGGGTTGAATTCCCCCATCGTGAGCTTTTTCAGATTGGCCATGACGTTTGCGGCGTTCGCCACCTGCACGCCGCCGATATCGAGCGTGCCCGCGGCGATGAACGTGCCGAGCACGCCGGCGCCGCCCCGCTTCAGGAAATCCCGGCGCGGCAAAATTATCCGATGTCTTTTCATTCTTTCCTCCCATGGGTGTTATTTCAGTCCAAACCAGCGTGGGCGGCGACGCTTCGCTCACAGTCCTTCGATTCGCCGCCACGGGGCGACATAGGCCTCCAACCACCGGGTCGCCTGGATCAGCGTCAGCGACACGACCACCAGCAAGAACAGCACCGCATACATGAGCGAGGAATTGAACGTATCGGCGGCGCGATTGACCAGATATCCCATTCCGTTCGAGCCGCCGAAGATCTCGGCGATGACGACGCCGATCAGGCCGCGCCCGATACCCTGCTGGATGCCGGCGATGATGAAGGGAAGCGTGTAGGGCATCACCACCTTGAAATAGAGCTCGCGCCGGTTCGCGCCGAAGACCTTGGCAGCGGCAAGCAGCGATTTTTCCGTCGTCTTCACCCCGGCCCAGGCGTTGATGATGATCGGAAACACGGCGGACAGCACGATGATCGTGATCTGCATCTTGACCGTGAAGCCGAGGAACAGGATGAACAGCGGTACCAGTGCGATGCGCGGCAGCGACGCAAGCGCCCAGACATAGGGGCTGAGAATCTTCTCGACATACTTGTTGCCGCCCATCAACAGACCGGCCGGGATACCGATTACGCAGGCAATCAGCAGTCCGATGCCGAGATTGGTCAGGCTGTACAACAGATGGTCGCGGATGCTGCCGGAGATGACCGCGCCCGGCGGCGCCGAGGTGGTGAGCCCGTCCCACAGCGCTGCGAACATGCTGCTGGCTTTCGGCAGGAACAGGGGACTGACCGCGCCGGAGCGAGAGAACAGCTCCCATAGGATGAAGAATATGGTCAGGTTGGCCACCGTAACGAGCCGGGGGCTGTACCGCTCCCATACCTCACCGGCCGTCCATTTCGTGTCCTGGATGCGGTCGGGCTCGGTGGCCTCGACGGCCGGGGTCGTGTCGGTGGCGGAAGCAGTTGGGGTGGCCACGGTTGCCTCGCCATCGCCGATCGTGCTCATGTTCACTCTCCGTATGCGCTCTGAAACACCTCGCCCTTTACCAGCTGCCAGATATGGTCGCGCAGCTCGCTGTATTCGGGCAGCGATTTCACGTCGTGCTCGAAACGCGGGCGCGGCAGGTCGACGTCGACGATCTCCTTGATCCGCCCCGGCCGGTAGGAAATCACGACAACCCGATCTGCCAGGGTGATCGCCTCGTCGATCGAGTGGGTGATGAAGACGACCGTCTGGCGGGTCTTGGCGACGAACCGCTCGAGCTCGCCCTGCATGGCCTCACGCGTCATCGCGTCGATCGCCGCGAATGGCTCGTCGGCCAGCAGGATGTCCGGCTCGGAAACCAGCGCCCGCGCGATGCCGACGCGCTGCTTCATGCCGCCGGACAGCTCGTACGGGAAGGACTTCTCGAACCCGTTGAGGTCGACGAGGTCGATGTAGCGCCGCACCCGCTCATCCATCTCCTTGCGCGAGATGCCGAGATCCTGAAACTCGAACGGCATGCGGATGTTGGACTCCACGGTCCGCCACGGCATCAGCGCATAGTCCTGGAACACCATGGCGCGATCCGGTCCGGGCCCGGTGACCGGCTTGCCGTTGACCTCGATGCTGCCCTCCCAGGGCTCGACGAGTCCGGCAATGGCGTTGATGAAAGTCGTCTTGCCGCAGCCAGAGGGCCCGACAAGAACGACGAATTCGCCGGCATCGACGGTCAGGCTGATGTCGCGCAGAGCGGTCAGCATCTTGCGCTCGCGGTGCAGCTTGTAGCCGACGGTCAGGTTTCGGGAAGCGATGACCGGCACCGCGGCATCGGGCGACGGTGCGGACGACGGCTGTGGCGCCGTGTCGTGGCGCCCGGTTGCGGCTCGGCTCATGGACCCTTGTCGTCCTCCCACAGACCCTGTCGGTTCGGCTGCACCTGCGGCGATGCAATTCGTCTTTATCATGGGGTGGAGCGTAACCGGCGGCCGCCCGCCATCGTGACGACTGGTTCCGCCAATCGGCATTATCCCTCCCAAGTGTCTATCTTATCGTGTTTTCCGGCTTTGAGAAGGGCGGTTGAAAATGCGCCGGACGACCCCTGTCAAAGCGCGGGGCGCCGGGCTATAGTGCTGCGTCGGCACCAAGTCTTTCCCGGAACGAGAGGACACCACGATGAAGACGCTGAAACTCGTGCTCGCCGGGCTTGCGGCCTGGACGGTCGGCACAGCGGCATGGGCGCAGCTCCAGGGCGGCGAGAGCGGCGGTTACGGCTACGGCCATCACCCGCACATGTGGGGCGGCGAGTGGGGCTGGGGCGGCATGTTCCTCGGGCCGGTCTTCGGCATCCTGTTCATCGCCGTCATAGCTGTCGCCATCGTCCTCGTGGTGCGCGCACTTGGCGGCGGGGCGGCGCCCCGCCGCGGCCGATCCGCCCTCGACATCCTCGATGAGCGCTTCGCCCGCGGCGACATCGACCGCGAGGAATACGAGGAGCGCAAACGGGTGCTGCGCGGCGACTGACGGCTAAATCGCCATTGCGATTGGGGCTGCGCGTCCTTCCAGGGCACCGCGTCGGGGAAGAGGAGAGCGTCAACCTCCGATTAACCAAAAGTTAGCAGGAATCTTGCTTTATCCGCGCCGCACAGGGTGCGGGAAGGATTTCGTTTGCGTCCTGCAATTCATGCCCGACGCAGCCCGGATCGGTTGCCGTCAGAGCGAGATATTTGGAGGAGATAATAATGGTTCGTTGCTTTTATCGTTTGATTCTAGCTGTCCTTCTTGCGGCGCCGATGCTGCCGGTATCGGTTTTGACCGTGCAGGCCCAGGAGGGTGTGACGCTCGTCATCGGACGGATCACCGATTCGCCCGACAAGCACTACAAGCGGATGACGCACATGGCCAAATACCTCGCCGCCGAGCTCGCCGACTTCGGCGTCGGCGGCGTCGACGTGCTCATCACGTCGACCGAGGACGAGATGGTCGAGGCGCTGCGGCGCGGCCGCGTCGACATCCTGTCGGAGACTCCGTTCCTGGCGCTGGAGCTGGAGGAACAGGGCGTCGTCGACATCCTGATGCGCGAATGGAAGAAGGGCGTGCCCGAGTACCACAGCGTCATTGTGGTGCGCAAGGACAGCCCGGTGCGGAGCCTGGCCGATCTCGCCGGGCGGCGCGTCTCGTTCGAGGATGCCGGCTCGACCTCCGGCTATTTGCTGCCGCGCGCGGCGCTCGAGGATGTCGGCCTGCCGCTGCTCGAGATTGCCAACCCCAACAGGCCGGTTCCGGCGGGCCGGGTCGGCTACCGCTTCTCGGGCAGCGAGGCGAAGGTCGTCGCGGCGGTCGCCGAGGGTACCGCGGATGCTGGGGCCTACAGCAACCTCGACTGGGATGACGAGGAGTCGACCCCGCCGGAGGTCAAGGCCCAGTTGCGGATCCTCCATGAGACCAAGCCCGTGATCCGCTCGACGCTGATGGTGCGGCGCTCGATCCCGGCCGAGATCAAGGCGCAGCTCGCCAAGGTGCTGGAGCACATGCACGAGTCCGAGGACGGACGCGCGGCGATGAAGAAGTACTCGAAGGTCGCCAAATACGACCGCATCGAGGGCGACGCCCTGCGCGGGCTGGAAGAGGCCCGGCGGATCTGGCTGCGTGTGAGCGGACGCCAGAGCTGACGCGGCATTTCGACCTCTGACGGTCGATCGAGGGCCCCTCGCCACAGCGCCGGACATCGGGTCCGGTCGCGGCGAGGGGCCGTCCGTTCGGGACGGCGCGGCCCGGATTCCCGCGCGCACAGTCGCGGGACGCGCACCAACGGTTCATTATCCTTGCCTTTTTCGCCGCAACGGCCCATATAACTGTTACCGACCCAACCGCAAATCCCATTGGATAACGGTGCGCTGAGAGGCGCTCGCGATGAACACGCGGCGCGCTCTGGCCGGGTTGGCGGCGTGGATCGGCATGTCCGGATCGCGCCGCGGGGTGGCGACATCCCGCTATGAGCCCTAAAGATTCATGGCAAGCACTATTGTACCTATGACTGAAAAGACATCGCAGGCGGCATCGGCGGCGCCGGCACCCGACGACGAAGACATCGCCGAAGCGGCGGCGCGGCTGAGTGCCAAATGGGCGAGCGAGCGCCCGGTGAACGGAAATCAACGCGCGGCCGGGAACGGGCAGATCATCCAGACCCTGGAAAAAGGTCGTGCCCACATGGTGACCGTGCAGGTCAAACGGCCGCGCCGCGGCGCGCGCTGATCCGGCACATTCGCCAGCGGGGGATCGTCCCCCCGAACCAAGAAGACGGCAATGAAACGGAAGGACGATTATGCTTGAGTCAAGACAGCCGGACGAGTTGGTGAGCGACGAGTCCGGGTCGTACGAAGCGGCCACACATCAGGAGAAGATCCGCCGGTGCCTGTGCTGTGGTGAGGACTTCAACAGTTCCTGGGCGGGTGAGCGCGTATGCAAGAAGTGCCGGTCCAGTGCACGCTGGCGACAAGGCTACGAATAGGCGGAACTGCGGGCGCGCAGCTGCAACGCACGTGGCAAATCGTCCATTCGCAGGGTGAACAACGCAGAATACCGGGTGGTCAGTCGAGATCCTCGGCCGTGACCTCCGCCTTGAGGCCGGCTGCCTCGGCCGCTGCGTAGTTCAACTCGACCTTCACCCCGTTCGGGTCGGTCAGGAACAACTGGTAGAGGTTCTGGTCGGTAATCTGGCGCTGCCGGTACAAGATGCCGCGCGCATCGAGCGCCGCCATCATCTCGCGCAGGCCGGTGGCATGGAAGGCGATGTGATCGACCACGCCGCTGCCGTATGTGGCCTCGGATTCCTGGCCGAGATAGCGCTTGCGGTTGGCGGTCGTCGCCTTGCCGCCGGTGGTGATGTGCAGGACGTCGCGGCCGTTCAGGTACAGCCAGTAGACCGGCACGCGGAAATCGGGGTGCGGGCCGACCTCCAGCCCCAGGACGTCGACCCACCAGTCCTTGGTGCCCTCTAGGTCCGCTGTCTGAATCAGCACGTGCTGCAAATGGTCGAGCGGCATGGCGTGCCGGTCTCCTTCCCCGATCATTGTAACGGGCGCGCAGAATACCCGGAACAGCGCGCCGGTCCAGCGGAATCGGCTTGATTCAAGGTTTCCTGGGAAGCCCGCCGTATCGTCGGCTATTTCGGCGCGATCCACGGCTTCCTGCGGTATTCCTCGTACTGACGCGTATTGTACCGGCGCTCCTCGCGGTCGCGCTCCTGCCAGTCGAATTCCTCATGCAACCGTCCCGAGGGGGGCGGCTGCGGCGGGCCCGGCTGCGGGCGTCCCTGCGGCGGTGGGCCGGGCTGCGGGCGCGGCTGTGGCGGCGGGTACTCTTTGCGGTGTTCATCATAACGCCGGTGCGGATATTCATCGTAAACGCGCAGCACGACCCGATAGCGGGGGTGCAGGTGGATATGCGGCGGCAGCCGGCGGACGCGGCGCCAGTACGGGCCGTCCCGGTACCAGTAATGGCCGCTGTAGATGTGAAAATACACGTCGACGTGCGGGTAATAGTAATAGTCGTAGTAGTAGGGCGGGAATCGGGGTGGCGGCGGGGCGTCATGATACGGCTCGACGCAGCCGGGCAGAGCCGGCAGGAGGGCAACCGCCAGGGCGCCGGTCAGGAGCCTGATGCGGGCGCGATCGGTCATGGCCGGTCCTCCGTATTTTCGGATGGCGCACCGACGGCAGCGGATCACCGTCGCATGGGTGCCCCTGCTGGCTAGCACAATGCATCCGTGGCGTCCTTGCGGTGCGTCAAACCGCAACACCGATACGTGATCGAATGGGCCGCCCGGTCCCTGCCGGCGGCCCATTCCGTGGATGCAAGCCCTTTCGCTGCGTCAGTCGATCGCGACGTCGAGGTCGAAGCCGCCGGCCGCATTCATGTGGAAGGCTCCGTCGAGCACTGCGTAGATCCAGGCCGCGGTGCGGCGCAGTCCGCCGAGCGGGTAGAGATGGACCTTGCGGATGCCGCAGGCGGGATCCCCTGCCTGGTAGGCGGCAAGGTCGGTGACGAGACGGTCGGGCGTGCGCACGCTCATCAGCCGTCTCAGGTTCTTTGCCTGGCGGGTCAGCACCCGCATCGACGGCCCGATGCCGCACGCCCGCGCGTGACTCAACAGCGTCTTGATGGTGGCAAGGCCCGGGATGCCGATGTGGATAGGCAGCTCGTTGCCTGCCTCGCGGATGCGCCGGTCCCATTCGATGATCGGGCGTGCCTCGAAGACGAACTGGGTGACGATGAACATCTCGCACCCCGTTTCGCGGGCATAGGCGTTCTTTTCGTGCAGGGCCTGCATCGCCGCGGCGTCGCTGAAGTCGGCGCTGCCCTCGGGGTGGCCGGCGACGCCGATGCGGCGGATGCCGTGGCGCTCGAACAGTCCGGTCTCGAGCAACTGCATGGTACGCTCGAACGGGCCCACCGGCCGGTCGGCACCGCCGCCGATCAGCAGCACCTCGTCGATCCCGCCGGCCTCGACCAGCGCATCGAGCCAGGCGTCCAGCTGCGCGCCCGACGGCACGCTGCGCGCTGCGATGTGCGGCACCGGCCGCATGCCCTCGGCCTTCAGGCGACGCACCACCTTGATCGTATCGGCGAAGTCCGATCCCGTCAGGAAGGTCACGTTGACCGTGGTGCCCTCGGCCAGCAGCGTGCGGTAGGAGTCGACCTTCGCCGCAGCGCCCGGCGTGGTCTCGATGGAAAAGCCGTCGAGGAAGTCGACGATGCGCTGCTGCTCGGGCGTCAGGATCCGCATATCCCGGTCGAAGGCATGGCTCATGATCCCGGATTCCTCTTGGCTGCCGTCGCGCTCAGGCACGCCGCCGCCGGCGGCCTTCCCGGCCGCGGCGCCCGAGGCCGCCCACTTCGGCGAGTTGCGGTGCCGGCTCGCGGTAGCTGCGGATCCAGCGGGTGCAGTCCGGATCGTGACCCATCATCACGTCGGCGCCGCGGACTGCCGTCATCTCCTCCGCGTGCAGCGGGTTCATGATCGCGGACGTCATGCCGGCGCCGATCGCCATCGACAGGAAGGCCGCGTTCATGCCGTGCCGGTTGGGCAGGCCGAAACTGATATTGGAGGCGCCGCAGGTGGTGTTGACCTTGAGCTCATCGTGCAGCCGGCGGATCAGGCGGAACACCGACGCACCGGCGAGGTTGACCGCGCCGACCGGCATGACCAGCGGATCGACCACGATGTCCGCGGCCGGGATCCCGTGATCGGCGGCGCGCTCGACGATTTTCTTGGCGACTGCGTAGCGCACGTCGGGGTCCTCGGAGATGCCGGTCTCGTCGTTGGAGATGGCGACGACAGCTGCACCGTGCTTTGCCACCAGGGGCAGCACCGTCTCGAGGCGCTCTTCCTCGCCGGTGACCGAGTTGACCAGGGCCTTACCCTCGTAAACCGACAGGCCGGACTCGAGTGCGGCGACGATCGACGAGTCGATGGAAAGTGGCACGTCGGTGATCG
>CAYFYY010000097.1:163-15384 GCA_964347475.1 uncultured Flavobacteriales bacterium | reverse complement strand
ATCAGACGGGGCAGTGGCAGTTCCTCGAGCGGGGCCCCCGCGCCGAGCCACGGTTCGAGAAGCGCCGCGATCTCCGGAACCGGAATCGCCCGTGCCTCGGCCACGCCCCGGGTGCGCTGCAACAGCCCGACAAGTTTGTCGACGCGATCATCGATTGTCTCGGCCGACTCCCCCTCGACCGGCATGACCTGGACCGTCACCGTGCCGGTCAGGCCACTGCTCCATTGATCGAGCAGTTCCGACAGCAGCAACGCCCCGGCCAGCATCAGGCATGCGAGATACGTCATCAGGCCGATGATCCACGGCACGAGCCGGGCCGACGGCTCGCGCGACAGGACCAGGTCGCCGCGCCTGCGAATCACCGTTCCGGCTCGCTTGTCGGCTGCGAAGGGGCGCGCACGGAGACGCCGCCGCGAAGCTTGGACGATTCGCGGACAGTCAGAATGCCGTCCTCAAGATGCAGGACCGTATGCCGGAAACGGGAAATCAGGGCCTCGCTGTGCGTCGCGATGACCACTGTCGTTCCCATCCGGTTCAACTCCTCGAACAGATACAGCAGCCGCACGCCCATCGCCTCGTCGACGTTGCCGGTCGGCTCGTCTGCAAGCAGCAGGCTCGGCTTTGCGATAATGGCGCGGGCGATGGCGACACGCTGCTGCTGGCCACCTGAAAGCGTCGGCGGTCGCGCGTCCATATGGTCCGCCAGGCCGGTCCATTGCAGCAGCTCGCGGACATTCTTGCGCACCGTGCTGTCGCGCACCCCGGCAACGCGCAGCGGCAGGGCGACGTTGTCGAAGGCGGACAGATGATTGAGCAGCCGGAACTCCTGGAACACCACGCCGATACGCCGCCGCAGCAGCGGCAACCGGTTCTGCGGAACGGTCGCGATATCCTCGTCGAACAGGGTTATGAGTCCGCGGCTCGGGCGATGCGCGAGATACATCAGCTTGAGGAGCGACGACTTGCCGGCGCCGCTGCGCCCGGTCAGAAAATGGAACGAACCCGGCGCCAGGGAGAAGGTGACTTCGCGCAGCACTTCTGGCCCGGTGCCATATCGCATGCCAACATTCTCGAAACGAACGGCGTTCTTAAAGGTCTGGTTTTCTGACAAGATATTCGGGTGATTCCATTGGCGGCGGGCGCTCGTTCCTGAGCGCAACATGGCACGGAAACCGCGCGCCCGTAAAGCGCTGTTCTTGCAAGTCTCGGGGTGACAACCTATACCTGCCTGAACGATTCCAACAGCGGGCCTTCCCTTCCGGCATGATCGTTTGCTGTCCAGCCTGTCAGACCCAGTTCAAGGTCGACCCGGCGCTCCTGAAGCCCGACGGACGGAAGGTGCGGTGTGCGAAATGCGCCCATGTATGGCGCGTGCGCCCCGACGGCACGGCTGCGCCGACCGGACAGTTTGCCCTGCGTGCGCCAAAGCCGGAAACTCGGCAAGCGGCTCCACCTGGGCCTGCGGACGAAGCGGCGGCAGCTCCTCCGGGTGCGGCGACAGCCCAATCGGTGCCAGATGCGGCCGAGCCCGCCGGCGAGGAAGGTGTCGCCGCGCGTTCCGGCGACGCATCCGTGGCCCGCCCGGTCGCCAAGGCTTCCCCTTCGAAGGCAGAGGCCGGCGCCACCCCGTCACAACCTGCCGAAACGACAGCCGGTCAGGCGGTGCCACGCAAGGGCGGGCGAAGATTCAGGATTTTCGTCCTGGTCCTCTTCCTGGTGGTACTCGCACTGCTTGCCGCCGCCGTCGTTACCGGCCGACTCGGGCCGGGCGGCGTTGCTCCTGCATCCCGGACGCCATCGACCGGCGATGTCGCACCGCCTCCATCCGATACGCGTTTTCTGGGACCCGCATCGATCGGAAAATCACGGCCCGACCCGCGGGCCGTGACGCGCGGCCACATCGCCGCCGCAGTGGAGACATTTCAGTAGGGTTCGAGGAGCCGGTCGATGTAGTCGCGTTCGACAGGGGGGCGTTCGCGTTCGCCGGCCCGCCGGCGCAGTTCCTCTAAAATCCGGCGCGCGCGCTGGATATCGCTCTCGGTGGGGATCTCCACATCTCCCTGCGTCATTCCCTGACTGCCCTCCGTGCGGCGGCCGAGCGGGTCCCGCTGGCCGAACTGCATGCTTGGGCGTCCACGCTGGAGACCTGCCTGCATGCCGCCGAACTGCTGCATCAGCTGTTCGGTCGCCGCCCGCGCGCCCTCACGCAGCTGATCGAGTGCCTCCGTCTGCGGGGGCACGGCGGCGCCTGGCTGGTCGGACCGCAGAGCTTCGGTCGAGCGGCGCATCGCGCCCTCCGCACGCCCAAATTGCCGCGGAATTTCGCCAGTCACTTCACCGAGTTGGCGCATGATTTCGCCGAGTTGGCGGCGCAGCGCCTCTTGCAGAGCGGTTTCGACGGACTCCCGCCCACCCTGCTGGCCCTGCTGCATGCCGTCCTGGCCTTGCTGTGGCTGCTGGCCGCCCTGCTGCTCAGACCGGCGCTGGGCCTCACCATAGGTGCGGTCGAGCAATTCCTGCTGTCCCTGGATCAGTTCCTGCAGGGCATCGAGCATTTGCATGCCCTGGCGGAACTGCGGCGGCGGCTGGCCCATGCGACCGGCCTGCAGATTCTCGAGCAGGTTTTGGAGTTCCGCCAGCATCTGTCGCGCCGCATCCTTGGCGCCGGTCTGCGCCAGCTCGCGCATGCGGTCGAACAGATCTTTCAGCTCCTCCCGTGTCATCGCCAGCGCTTCAGGATCGAACGGCATGCTCTCCATATCCTGTGGCTGCATCTTGGCCATCGCGTCGAGAAGCTCGTTGAGTGCGGCCTCGAGTTCGTCGATCAGCCGTGCGAGTTCCTCGTCGGTGGCATCGTTGGCCAGAGCTTCCATGAGTTCCTGCTGCAGCCGTCGCAATTCACGCGCAGCCAGCGACAACTCGCCGTCCTCGAGTCGCAGTGCGGTGTCCCACAACAGGTCCTGGACCGATTTGATAGCGTCGGGGGCCGTGCTGTATTTGAGGCGTTGGCTCGCCGCGTTCAACGCCATGAAAACGACGACGTCGCCGTCATACGCATCGGTACGACCGGCGATTCCCTGCAGTGCGGCCCCGACCGAATCGCGCGCCACCTCGGGCTCCGCGGTCAGTCGCTTGCGCTGGGCAATGATCTCACGCGCCACCGGATGATTGAAGATCCGCTCTGGCAGGATGATGCTGATCGCGCCGCTGTTGCCCCTTTGGCCACGACCGTCACGCGCCGTAAGCTGCACCAGCACCGGCAGGCCGGCCCATGGATGCGGTGTCAGATCCTGATATCCCGTTGCCGCCGCATCGGTCGCATTGAGGCCGGGGAGCGGCAGGTCGAAAACGATCGCATCGGAATCGGCAGCGGACCCGTCCTCCCGGCGGATCGTCGCGATGACGCCGGCCAGCCCATAGTCGTCGTGCGCTTCGAAGTCGATCCGCAGGGCTGCGAGCGCGGTCTGTCCCGGCTCGCTGAGGAATGCCACGGTGGGAACCTCGTCCGGGATGATCTCGACTTCCCACGCCCCGAGCTCGCGTCCACCCAACTGGACCGCGACCCGCCCGCCCTGCTCGAGGGGCACCCGGATCCGGTAACTGTGTTCCGCCGTGGCGTCGAATTCCGTGCCGTCGAGCTCGCTGTTGGCCAACCGGACAACGGGCGCCATTGCCGCATCGCTGACCTGGGCAACGAGAATGCTGCCCTGCGGGGCCGCGATGGGACCTTCGGGAGTCTTGCGGTCTCGGCCTCCGGCAAGAAAGACCGGCGGTTTTCCGGTGTATTCGGGTGGCGTCAGCCAGGCGTCGAGCTTCGCATCGCGGGCCGGCATGGCTGAAACATCGGGAACAAAGGCACGGAGCAACCGGCTCCCGGCGTCATCGCCGGCCACGATCACCGATATGCCGATCGCGATCACGATCCCGAAGCGCAGGGCGTGGCGGTCCTTTCGGGCAAGTCGCGGATGCGGCGCGCCCACGCGCAACCCGGCAATCGTCTCACGCATTCGCCGCTGGTGGCGTTCCCACAGGGCGCGGGTCACCGGATCGGCATCAGCACCACCGGCAACGTCGTCGTCCAGCGCCTCCAACGGACGATGGGACAGATCGTTGACCCGCTCCAGACGCCGCCGTGCCGCCGTGTGCTCCGGCAGCCGGAACCGGCGGAATTCCCACCAGACCGCCGTCGCCAGCGCGGTGGCGAACACGAACAGCGCAACGCCATGCAGCCAGCCCGGGATTGCGGCGAACAGGTCGAACAGGGCCAGCGCGAAGAACAGCCCGATGATTCCGAACGCCGGCCACAATGCACGCCACAGGCGCTCACAAAACAGAATCACCGCGGAGAGCGATACCCGCCAAAGCCAGTAAACGTCCTGACGCTGTCTATTCATGCGAAATCCTCTGCCAACCGCCGTATCAGCTATGTAGGTCCGTCCTGCCACTTGGCCAGGGTCTCCTGTCGCAACAGGTCGTCATAGCTGAGCCGTGCCCGGACCACGGACCATTCCGAGCCGCGCACCAACACCTCCGGCGTCAACAACCGCATGTTGTAGGTCGACGCCATCGCCGAACCATACGCGCCGGCGGTTAAGATTGCCACAAGATCGCCCGCGCGAACAGGTGTGAGATTGCGTTGCCGCGCAAATGTGTCGCTCGTCTCGCAAGCCGGCCCGACGACATCCACCGGCGCCGCCGGCGCGCCGGACGGCGGGGCCGCGACCGGACGGATCTCATGCCACGCGTCGTACATTGCCGGCCGCAGCAGGTCGTTCATCGCAGCATCTATGATCACGAAGCGCTTGGCCTCCCCCTCCTTTACGTAGATCACGCGGCTGACCAGAATGCCTGCGTTGCCGACCAGCATGCGACCCGGCTCGAAGACAAGCTGGCAACCGAGGTCGCCGACCGTCTGCTTGACCATCGCCGAATACTCGACCGGCAGCGGCAGCGCCTCCTCGCGATAGGGAATCCCCAGCCCACCACCGAGGTCCACGCGTTCGATCCTGTGACCACGGCCGCGCAGATCCCGGACGAGTGCCGCCAGTTTCGTGAAGGCCGCGCGAAAGGGTTCGAGGTCCGTGAGCTGTGATCCGATGTGGACCGCAACCGAGACCGGCTGGATACCGGGCAGCGCTTCCGCGCGGGCAAAGACATCGGCCGCAGCCGACAAGGCGATTCCGAACTTGTTCTCCGCCTTGCCGGTGGAAATCTTCGCATGGGTCCGGGCATCGACGTCGGGGTTGACGCGAATGCCGACAATTGCAGTCACGCCCCTTTCCGTGGCGATCGCGCTCAGCGCTTCCAGCTCCGGGATCGATTCGACGTTCAGCTGCATGATTCCGCAATCCAGTGCATACGTCATTTCGACGCGGGTCTTCCCGACGCCGGAAAAGACGATGCGTTCGGGTGGAACGCCGGCGGCCAGCGCTTTGCGCAATTCGCCGCCCGACACCACGTCGGCGCCGGCACCGAGGTCGGCCAGCGTGCGGATTACGGCAACGTTGGCGTTCGCTTTGACGGCGTAGCAGATCAGCGTGTCGTGTCCCGCAAATGCCTCCGCGAATACCCTGTAGTGCCGCTCCAGTGTCGCCGTCGAATAGCAGTAGAACGGCGTCCCGACATCGTTCGCGATGTCGGCCAGCGGAACGTCCTCGGCATGCAGCTCGCCGTCAATATAGTGGAAATGGTTCATTCCGGTTTCGGGTACTGGCGTGGAAACTTGCTCTTTTCGGGCTCGGGCGGCTTGGGCCGGCCCTTCTTGCCGCAGCCGCCGACGAGGGCGGCCGCGACACCGGCCAACAGGCTCAACACGCGGCGGCGCGTCACAACAGGCGCTTCCGGGCCGCGGCCACGGCTTTGCGCACGTTTTCGGGCGCCGTACCGCCGAAACTTGTGCGGCTACGCACCGAATCCTCCGGCGCCAGCACGCTGAAAACGTCATCGGTAATCCGCGGCTCGATCCCCTGCATGTCCTGCAGCGTCAGTCTTGCCAGTTGGCAGTCCTTGTCCTCAGCGAGCGCGACAAGGCGCCCCGTGACGTGATGCGCCTGCCGGAACGGCAGTCCCAGCACGCGAACCAGCCAGTCCGCAAGGTCCGTCGCGGTGGGAAAGCCCGGATCGAGCGCGTCGCGCATGGCCGCCCGGTCGACCTGCAGGTCGCCGACCATGCCGGCTGTGGCCGCCAGCGCCAGCGCCAGCGATTCGGCGGCGTCGAACACGGGCTCCTTGTCTTCTTGCATGTCCTTGCCGTAGGCCAGCGGCAGGCCCTTCATGACCACCGCAAGCGCGGTCAGGGCGCCGACGATGCGCCCGGCCTTGGCGCGCGCGAGTTCTGCGGCGTCCGGGTTGCGCTTCTGTGGCATGATCGAGGAGCCCGTCGTGAACGCGTCGGACAGCCGGACGAAGCCGAACTGCTCGGAACACCACAGCACGATCTCCTCGTTGAGGCGCGACAGGTGGGTGGCGCAAATTGCCGCGGCTGCGAGGAATTCAAGGGCGAAGTCGCGCGCCGAGACGGCATCCAGGGAGTTTGCCATGGGCCGGTCGAACCCCAGCGCCGCCGCGGTTTTTTTGCGGTCGATCGGAAACGAAGTGCCGGCCAGCGCGGCCGCGCCCAACGGGCACTCATTGAGCCGCTTGCGGCAGTCCGTGAACCGGCCGCGGTCGCGCCCGAACATCTCGACATAGGCCATCAGGTGATGCCCGAAGGTGACCGGCTGGGCCGACTGCAAATGTGTGAAGCCGGGCATCAGGGTGTCGGCCTCCTGCTCCGCCCGGTCGATCAACACCGTCAGCAGTGCCCGCAACTGGCCGTCCACGTCATCGATCCGGTCGCGCACCCAGAGCCGGAAGTCCGTCGCCACCTGGTCGTTACGGCTGCGCGCTGTATGCAGGCGGCCGGCGGCCTCGCCGATCAGTTCGGCAAGCCGGGCCTCCACATTCATGTGAATGTCTTCCAGCGCGGGCTTGAATTCGAAGCGTTCGGACTCGATTTCTTTGAGGATGCCATCGAGGCCGTCCTGGATCGCCGCGCCGTCCTCGGCGCCGACGATCCCCTGGTCGACCAGCATCGCGCAATGAGCCTTGGACGCCGCAATGTCCTGGGCGTAGAGTCGCCAGTCGAAGCCGATGGACGCGTTGATCCGCGCCATCACCTCCGAAGGCCCGGCGGCGAAGCGCCCGCCCCACATTTCGTTGGCGCTCATGACCGCGTCCTCCGGCGGGAGAAATGAATGAACAAGAACATCTGCATCGTGGCCCTGGCCATCGTTTTTTGCGCCGCGTCCGGTCCTGTGACAGGACCCGCCGGGGCGGACGGTCCACCGCCCGTGACCGGCTGGATGGAGCAATTTAGCTTCAAAGACCCGCCGCGGCCAGCGCCGCAGACCCCGTTCCTCGCCGGAAACGGGGCCGAGGTCAAGCTCGGCGACTTCCGGGGACGCGTGCTGCTGGTCAACTTCTGGGCCACGTGGTGTGCTCCGTGCATTCGCGAGCTGCCGTCACTTGACAGGCTTCAGCTGGCGCTCGGCGGCGAGGGCCTGCTGGTCCTCGCCGTCAACCAGGACCGTGGCGGCGCCGCAGTGGCAGGCCCCTTCTTGGAGAAACTGGACATCCATCGGCTCGGCCTGTTCCTCGACCCGAAGATGAAGCTCGGTCAGACTCTCGGTATGCGGGCGCTCCCTTGGACGTTCCTCATCGATCGGGAAGGACAGGTTGTCGGCGAGCTGCCCGGTTACGCAGAGTGGGATTCCGAGGAGGGCATTGCGCTGATCCGGCACTATTTGCGGCAGGGCGGGGACGGAGAGCTCAACAAGGCCGACTGTGCCTGCCGACCCGGACCGCCCAGAAAGCTGACGGACAACTAGAGGGGCAACGGGTCGACCAACGCTAGCGCGTGGGGATCGGCTTCTCGCCGCCGTAGTCGTAGAAGCCGCGGCCGGACTTGCGGCCGAGCCAGCCCGCCTCGACGTACTTGACCAGCAGTGGACACGGCCGGTATTTCGAATCGGCGAGCCCGTCGTACAGCACCTGCATCACCGACAGGCAAACGTCGAGCCCGATGAAATCGGCGAGTTCCAGTGGACCCATCGGATGGTTGGCGCCAAGTTTCATCGCCGTATCGATGGCCTCGACGCCGCCGACACCCTCATACAGCGTATAGATCGCCTCATTGATCATCGGCAGCAAAATGCGGTTGACGATGAAGGCCGGGAAATCCTCGGCCACGGCGATCGTCTTCCCGAGATCCTCGGACAGCTTGCGCACCGCCTGGAAGGTCTCGTCGTTGGTTGCCAGACCGCGGATCAACTCGATCAGCTTCATCACCGGGACCGGGTTCATGAAATGCATGCCGATGAAGCGCTCCGGCCGGTCCGTCACGGTGGCGAGGCGCGTGATCGACAGCGACGACGTGTTGGTGGCGACCAGCGCGGTCTCGTTCAGGTGCGGCACCAACGCCTTGAATATCGAGCGTTTGATCTCCTCGTTCTCGGTCGCCGCCTCGATGACGATGTCGCAGTCGCTAAAGATCGCGTAGTCAAGCCCGGTTTCGATGCGTGCCAGGGCCGCCGCCTTTTCCTCCTTGCTGATCTTCTTGCGCTTGATCTGCCGGTCCATATTCTTGTCGATCATCGCAAGCGCCTTGTCGATCTGCTCTTGCGAGACGTCGAGGAGCTTCACGTTGTAGCCCGCCAGGGCGGCGACATGGGCGATCCCGTTGCCCATCTGGCCGGCGCCGATGACCCCGATTTTCTTGATCATAAGGTCGAATTTCCTCTTGTTTTGCTCCGGCCCCGAGGCGCTGCGCCGGGATCAACCCAACTTGTCGAGTTCCGCCTCCAGCTGCGGCACGACGTCGAACAGGTCGCCGACGATGCCGTAGTCCGCGACCTGGAAGATCGGCGCCTCCTCGTCCTTGTTGATCGCAACGATGACCTTGGAATCCTTCATGCCGGCGAGATGCTGGATCGCGCCCGACAGGCCCACCGCGATGTACAGGTCGGGGGCCACGATCTTGCCCGTCTGGCCGACCTGGTAGTCGTTCGGCACGAACCCGGCGTCGACGGCGGCGCGGCTGGCGCCGACGGCGGCACCGAGCTTGTCGGCAACCCGCTCCAGCATCTTGAAGTTCTCGCCCGACTGCATGCCGCGGCCGCCGGAGATGATGATCCGTGCGGAGGTCAGCTCGGGACGCTCCGACTGGCTGGTCTCGGCCCGCATGAAACTTGACAGGCCCGTGTCGCCGGTCCCGGCAACCTGCTCGACCCCGGCCGATCCGCCGTCCTCGGCAGCCGGCTCGAATGCGGTGGTGCGCACGGTGACCAGTTTCCTCGCGTCGCTCGCCTGCACGGTGGCGATGCCGTTGCCGGCATAGATCGGCCTCTCGAACGTATCCTCCGAGACCACGGCGGTGATGTCCGATACCTGTTGGGTATCGAGCAGCGCCGCCGCCCGCGGCAGGATGTTCTTCCCCGAGGTTGTGTGGGGGGCGAGGATATGGCTATACCCGTCGGCGAGACCGACCAGAAGGTTGGCAACGTTTTCAGCCAAACGGTGCGCGAATTCGGGTGCATCGGCCACCAGCACCTTCGCGACGCCGTCGATCTTGGTGGCGGCTTCGGCGACCCCGCCGCAGCCCTCGCCAACGACCAGCAGGTGGATATCCTGGCCAAGTGCCTTGGCGGCGGTGACCGTGTTCAGTGTCGCCGGCTTCAGCTCGGCGTCGTCGTGCTCAGCGATGACCAGGACGCTCATGATTCAGATCACCTTCGCTTCGTTCTTCAGCTTGTCCACGAGCTCGGCCGCCGATTCGACCTTGACCCCGGCCTTGCGCTTCGGCGGTTCGACGACTTTGACGACTTTCAGCCGGGACGCCGCCTCGACGCCCAATTCGGCAGGTGTCATCTCCTCGATCGGTTTCTTCTTCGCCTTCATGATGTTCGGCAAGGATGCATAGCGCGGTTCGTTGAGGCGCAAATCCGTGGTCACCACGACCGGCAGCTTCGATTTGATCGTCTCGAGCCCGCCATCGACCTCGCGGGTGATCTCGGCCTCGCCGTCGCCGAGAACGATCTTAGAGGCGAAGGTCGCCTGACTCCAACCCAGCAACCCGGCCAGAATCTGCCCGGTCTGGCCGGCATCGTCATCGATCGCCTGCTTGCCGAGGATCGCGACCTGCGGCTGTTCCTTATCGACCACCGCTTTCAGGAGCTTGGCCGCTGCCAGGGGCTGGATCTCCTCGTCGGTTGCGACATGGATGCCGCGATCGGCCCCCATTGCAAGTGCCGTGCGAATCGTTTCCTGAACCTGCCGCGGGCCGATCGAGACCGCGACGATCTCCTCCGCCTTGCCGGCCTCCCGCATTCGGATGGCTTCCTCGACGGCGATTTCGTCGAACGGATTCATGGCCATTTTGACGTTCGCGGTTTCGACCCCCGACCCGTCCGATTTGACGCGAACCTTGACGTTGGGGTCGATGACGCGTTTGACGGCGACAAGAATCTTCATGGTGGCTCCCTGCGACTGTGAGGATGGTGCGCGGCAGCGAAAACGCCCCTGTTTAGGACCGGGCACAACCCCTGTCAAGGCAAGGATTGCCGCATTGCAGTACCGCTTTTCGCAGTCGCAAAACAACGGCTCGACAAACCGGCTCGCCTGCCGCAGCGGCACGCGGCCGGTCTACCGGGCCGTCATGCCGCCATGCCGGGGTCCCGGTTATCGATTGGCCCCCGGCGTCCAAAGCACGTCGGCGGCGCCCGCCCGGTTGCAGTGGCGGGCCAGGACGAACAGCAGATCTGACAGGCGGTTCAAATATTTCATGGCGTTGCGATTGACCGGCTCCGACGCGGCTAGGGCGATGGCCAGCCGCTCGGCGCGGCGCGTGATCGTGCGCGCGAGGTGGAGGTGCGCGGCGGCTGCACTGCCGCCCGGCAGGACGAAGCTTTCCAGCGGCGCGAGGTCGGCGTTCAGGCTGTCGATCTCGGCCTCGAGACGTGCCACCTGGGCCGCCGTGACGCGGAGGGCGCTTCCGGACTTGCCTCCGCCCTCCGGCCGGCACAGGTCGGCACCCAGATCGAACAGGTCGTTCTGGATCCGCCCGAGAATGGCATCGGCATCCCCCTGCGTGGCCAGGCGGGCGACGCCGATCGCCGCATTCGCCTCGTCGACCGTCCCGTATGCTTCGACGCGCAGCGTATCCTTGCGCACCCGAGTCCCGTCGCCCAGCGACGTCTCGCCGGCATCGCCGCCGCGGGTGTAGATCTTCGTCAGCTTCACCATGCCGGATTTCAGTCTCCCTTGAAGACGAAGGCCAGCAATATGAAGATCAAGACGGCGATGCCCTGAAAGAGAACCCGGAGCCGCATCAGCCGGTTCGAGTGCTTGCGGTTGAACTCGCCGCCGCGCGCCATCGAGATGAGGCCCGTGAACAGCACGACGAGCGTGATGCCCATGGCCAGGAACAACAGGACCGTAAGCGTGTCGGACATGCCAAGCGATATAGCGCGCCGCCATGGAAAATGCCAACCGATTACCGCAACGATGCGTACGCAATCACGTGGCGCTGACGCGACGCAACGGGCCGCAGCGGGAGCGCCATGCGCCGGCCCATGTCACACGGTGGCGCGCCGGCCGTTCTCGTTTAATACCGCCCGCTCCCAAGGCAGGCGAACGGTGACCAGCGTCCCGAAACCGACCGCGCTGTCAAGTTCCAGCGTGCCGTCGTGAAGCGCCGCGAGCATCGATGCGAGCGGCAGTCCGAGGCCGGTTCCTTCCTCGGTTTCGGCCCCTTCGCCGCGAACCTGCCCGTACTCCCGCAACACGTGATCGATGTCCGCCTCGGCGATCCCGGGACCAGTGTCGGCGATCTCGAAGACGAACCCCTCGTCGCGGTTGGCCCGGACCATGATCATGACACGGCCTTCGGCGGCGGTGAACTTGATCCCGTTGGCGAGAAGATTGAGCAAGATCTGTTTGAGCTTGCGCGGGTCAGCGCGCAGCTTCGGCATATCGTCGGCAAGGTACAGGTCGATGGCGATCCGCTTGTTCGCCGCCGCATCGCGCACGAAAACAAGCGCCGCCCGGACGGTCTCGGCGACGTCGATGACCTCTTCCTGCAGCGAATGGGCTGCAGAATCTGCCTTCGCACGGTCGAGAATGCCCTTGATCAGCCCGAGTACATGTTCCGCCGCGGCCACGATGTCGCTGGCATATTCCTGGTACCGAGGATTTCCGATCGGTCCGAATGAGGCTGACTTGATGATGTGGCCGAAACCCGCGATCGCGTTGAGCGGCGTGCGCAGCTCGTGGCTGATCTTGATGAGGTCCTCCGATTTCGCAGCGCTGGCCTTCTCCGCCGCGGCCTTTTCGCCGAGGAGCGACTCGATCGCCTCCATACGGTCCGTTATGTCGGTCTGAACGCCGACGATTCCTCCTTCCGAAGTCGCACGCTCGCGAATCGTGATCCAGCGTCCGTCGCGAAGCTGCAGATCGAACGAGCCAAGGAACCGTCGACGATAGGCCAGCCGTTGTCTGATATAGGCATCGACATCGCCGGCGATCGACTCGCGCGCGGCATCCAGGCGGACCAAATCCTCATAGAGGACGCCGGGCCGGGCGTCCTCTTCGGAATAACCGTACAACTCCATCCATTTCTTGTTGTAGAGGATCAACCGATCCTCCGCGTCGTACAGGGCGAAGCCGTCGGAGAGGTTTTCGACGGCATCGCGCAGCCGCTGTTCGGCGGCACGTGTGCGCAACTCGCTCTGTTTCAGCGCGTCCTCGGCAAGGCTACGGTTATATTCCGCCCCGACCCGCTGGCTGACGAGACGGAAGAACGCCCGTGCATCGGAACTGTCTTCGTCGTCCCGGGTTCCGGCCGCGAATACGTGGCCCGCCGGCTTGCCGTCCAGGCCGTAAAACACTTCGCCGCGGTAGCAGGTTGCCCCGATCTTCCCCATTCCCGCGATACTCGCATACCGTTTGATGGCGCTCCCGGAAATGAACACGTGCGGCTGCCCGGACTTGGCCTTGTAAACACGGCGGCATGGCGAACCGGCGAGCGGGTAGCTCTGCGGTCCGGCCTTGCCTTTACGATCCTGGAGTGACAGAAGCTCGACGCTTTTGCCGTCCGCGGACAGGAGGGCGACGCCACCGAGCCGGTAACCGAGGCCCGAGACGAGCGCCTCCGTCGCCACGTCGAAAAACGCGGCGCCAAAAGCGGTTCTGCCCGCGAGCAGTTCCAGCGCCTCTTCACGCGCCGATGCTCTCTTGGCCATGGCAACTGCGTCCCCTGTCTAAGGCGGACCGGTCTGCGCGACAGGGTAGGGTGTTAACGGTTCAAAAAGTTTTAAGATTTTGTGGCAACAAAGAGGTATTTCAGTTGCGCCGGCCAAGCAGGCCGCGCGCAATGACGTGCGCCTGGATCTCGGCGGCGCCCTCAAAGATATTGAGAATCCGTGCGTCGCACAGCACCCGCGAAATCTCGTACTCCTCGGCGTAGCCGTTGCCGCCGTGGATCTGCAGCGCATTATCCGCGTTGGCCCAGGCAACGCGGGCAGCCAGCAGCTTGGCCATGCCCGCCTCGATGTCGCAGCGACGGTCGGAATCCTTCTCGCGCGCCGCGAACAGCGTGATCTGGCGCGCGATCATCGTTTCCACCGCCATCCAGGCGAGCTTGCCGGCGACGCGCGGGAATTCGGCGATCGGCCGGCCGAACTGGATGCGGTCCTTCGCATAGGAAAGGCCGAGCTCCATGGCGTTCTGGGCCACGCCGACGGCGCGCGCCGCGGTCTGCACCCGGGCGGATTCGAAGGTCGCCATCAACTGCCGGAAGCCATGCCCCTCTTCCCCGCCCAGCAGATTCTCAGCCGCAACCGCGAAATCATCGAACCCGATCTCGTACTCCTTCATGCCGCGATAGCCGAGCACGCGTATCTCCGTGCCGGTCATTCCGGGGGCCGGGAAGGGGTCCGCGTCGGTGCCGCGCGGCTTTTCCGCGATAAACATGGACAGGCCGCGGTGGTCCTTGCTGTCCGGGTCGGTGCGGGCCAGCAACGTCATGATGTCGCTGCGCGCGGCATGGGTGATCCAGGTCTTGTTGCCGGTGATCCGGTAGACGGCACCGTCACGCACCGCCCGGGTCTTCAGCGCGCCGAGGTCGGAGCCGGTGCCGGGCTCGGTGAACACGGCGGTCGGCAGGAGTTCGCCGGAGGCGATCTTCGACAGCCACTGCTCTTTCTGTGCCTCGGTGCCGCCGAGGCGGATCAATTCGGCCGCGATCTCCGAGCGCGTGCCCAGCGATCCGACTCCTATGTAGCCCCGTGCCAATTCCTCAGTCACGACGCACATGGCCGCCTTGCCCATGCCCAGCCCGCCGTAGCCCTCCGGCACGGTCAGGCCGAATACTCCGAGATCGGCAAGCTGCTCAATGATGTCGATGGGGATCAACGCGTCCGCCTTGTGCCAGGCATGGCAATGTGGTGCGACCTGCTCCTCGGCGAAGCGGCGGAACTGGTCGCGCACCATCTCGAGCGTCTCGTCACCCAGCGCCGTTTCACCGAACCGCCCGTCCGCGATCAGCTGTGCGATGCGCTGGCGCACCGCTGCGGTGCTGCCGGCGGCCACGATCGCCGCTGTCGCCCGGCGAAACGACTCGACCGCGGCATCCGGCACACCCATGTCGCCGGGGCGCGCGACTTCGCCCTGGCTCAGCGCAATGCCGCCAGCGAGCTGCGCGCAGTACTCGCCGTACGCGGCCTGCAGGATCAGCGACTCGAGCTCACCGAACGAACCGGCCGCGCGGCCGCGTTCCGCCCAGCCGCGCATCTGGCGCAGCGCCTCGACGTAGGTCGCCATCCAGGCGAAACCGTGCACGGCGAACTGCTCGCGATCGAGCAGCGCGGGGTCGATGCGGCCGCTGCGCGTCACGAGTGCGGATACGTTCGCCCGCGCGCGGTCGAGAAGGGATTCCGCGGCGGCGAGCGCTTCGGCGCACGTGTCGAGGAGGTCCGCCGCGCCGGCGTTCGCCGTCATTTCCGGGTATCCGCTGCACGGGCAGCGGGCATACTGCACACGGCGCCGGGAAAACTCACTGTGTCTCCATCCCTCGCCATGCGCATGCTGGACTCACCCCTCGACCACGTCCTCGAACGTGCGCAGCCCCGGCCGTTTGGCCTGCACCAGCACCGCCATGTTGCCGGCCTTGTGCTCGTTGGCGCGCA
>CAYFYY010000097.1:0-153 GCA_964347475.1 uncultured Flavobacteriales bacterium | reverse complement strand
CCGCGGGATGTCGTCCCACGAGAAGACCTCCGACATGCAGGGGTCGATGCGCCGCTCGATGACCAGGCGGTTGGCCTGGCTGGCCTGCATGAGGTTCGCGAAATGGCTGCCCTGGATGCGCTTCTGGCGCATCCACACGAAGCGCGCGTCGAA
>CAYFYY010000096.1:5033-15392 GCA_964347475.1 uncultured Flavobacteriales bacterium | reverse complement strand
CTGGCCCGCGACGTCTGGATGCGCCGGGCGATCATGTCGAGCGCGTGGCGCTGGCCGATGATGCGTTTCTCCATCGTATCGGCGAGGTGCAGCACCGTCTCGATCTCGTTCTTGACCATGCGGCCGACCGGGATGCCGGTCCAGTCGCCAACCACGGAGGCGACCGCCTGATGGTCGACGCTGGGCAGGATCAGAGGCCGTTCGCCTTGGAGCTCGGCGAGTTCCGCCTGCAATCCTGCGAGCTGCGCGAGGAGATCCGTGCGCTCGGCCTCGGACAACGTGTCCTTTTTGGCGGCCCCGGCTCTGGTTTCCACCGCAACGGTGGCGGCGGCCTCGTCGGCAGCGCTTTCCAGCTCGCTCTCCGTACCCTCGACCTTGCCGACATGGCCGCGCAGGCTGGCGCGCAGCTCGAGGATCTGCTCGACCAGCCCCTTCTCCTTCCCCCAGCGGTCCTCAAGCCCCTTCAGCCGCTCCGTCTCGACGGCCACCTTGTCCGAGGCTTCGGCCTCGCGTGCCGCGGTCTCGACGCCCACCGCCTTCTCGCGCCCGATGATCTCCAGCTCGGTGTTGAGCGCCTCGATGCGTCGCCGGCAATCCTCCACTTCGGCCGGCACGGCGTGCTGGCTGATGGCGACGCGGGCACTTGCGGTATCGAGCAGGCTGACCGATTTGTCCGGCAGCTGGCGCGCCGGAATGTAGCGGTGCGACAGGCGGACGGCCGCCTCGAGCGCCTCGTCGAGGATCTGCACCCGGTGGTGCTGCTCCATGGTCGAGGCGACGCCGCGCATCATCAGGATCGCCTTCTCCTCGCTCGGCTCGCCGATCTGCACGACCTGGAACCGCCGGGTCAGCGCCGGGTCCTTCTCGATGTGCTTCTTGTACTCGGCCCAGGTCGTCGCGGCGACGGTGCGCAGCGTGCCGCGCGCCAGCGCCGGCTTCAAGAGGTTGGCCGCATCGCCGGTGCCGGCCGCGCCGCCGGCGCCGACAAGGGTGTGGGCCTCGTCGATGAACAGGATGATCGGCTTCTCCGACGACTGCACCTCCTCGATCACTTGGCGCAGCCGGTTCTCGAACTCGCCCTTCATGCTGGCGCCGGCCTGCAGCAGACCGACGTCGAGGTTGCGCAGGGTGACATCCTTGAGCGGCGGCGGTACGTCGCCCGAGGCGATGCGCAGCGCGAAGCCTTCGACCACCGCGGTCTTGCCGACGCCGGCCTCGCCGGTCAGGATCGGGTTGTTCTGGCGGCGCCGCATCAGGATGTCGACGATCTGCCGGATTTCCTCGTCGCGGCCAACGATAGGATCGATCTCACCCTTGCGCGCCTTCTCCGTGAGGTCGACCGAGAACTGGCGCAGCGCCTCCTGCTTGCCCATCTGGGACGGCGCCATGGCGCCGCTCGCCTCGCCCGGCGCAGCGCCGCCACCGACTTTGAAACCGTCGGTGGCATGTAGCGCATCCTCAGGCGAGCCGCCGACGACTTCATCAAAGCGGTCGCTCAACGTGTCCAGCTTGACCTTCTCGAACTCGCGGGAGATGGACAGGAGGGCATTGCGCAGCCCCGGCGTCTTGAGAATGCCGTAGACGAGATAGCCGGTGCGGACTTGCGCCTCACCGAACAAGAGCGTGGCATACACCCAGCCGCGCTCGACCGCCTCCTCGACATGGGCCGAAAGATCCGAGATCGAGGTCGACCCGCGCGGCAGCCGGTCGAGCGCGTCGGTGAAATCCTGGGCCAGTCGCGAGGGGTTGATGTCGAACTGCTTGACGATGCGATGCAGGTCGGAATCCTGCAGCTGGAGGACCTGATGCAGCCAGTGGACCAGCTCGACATAGGGGTTGCCCCGCATCTTGCAGAAGACGGTCGCGCTTTCGATCGACTTGTAGCCGACCGGGTTCAGCTTACCGAAGAGAGCAACTCGACTGATTTCCGACATCTCTCATCTCCAGCCTTTCTTGTTTCTTTTGGTACATGTTGCGGCGCCGCCACCGGCTCCGCGGTCTTGCGATCCGCGTAGGCCGGGGCATCGAGGATCAGGTCGTCGGCGTCCGTCTCCGTGCGGCGCGAGCCCAACCAGGTCGTCCAGCCGAGCCGGCCGCTCACCCCCAGCCTCGCCTGCGGGACCTCGTCGCGCGCAAGGATCAGGTTGACGTCCCAGGCCAGCTGCTCGCCCGTATAGTTGCGGACGATCGCCAGAAGCCGCCTGAAACTGTCGCTGCCTGGCAGCAGGCGTTGGAAACTGGCCAGCTTCATCGGCCCGAGGACGAGACGGAACTTGTGCTGGCAGCCCCACACCTGCGCGCCGGCAACCGCGTTGACGCCCAACGTCCCGGTCGCCGGCGAACGGCCGAGCCGGCAGCGGTCGGCCGCCGGCAGTTGCAGCCATGCGCCGACGTATTCAGCGATGCGTACGGGGATTCCAAAGAAGTCCGATATGATGGCGCGCAAGCCTTCCGGGTGGCGGTTCTCGCTGCCGAGGAAGCCCGCGTAGTGCAGTTTCGCGACGTCGGGCATGTCGTCGCGATCCCGCAATGCCGGCATCCCGATGCCACAAAGGGCACCCAGCTGCCTCGCGTACCAGTCCGAATCCGGGCGGTCGAAGCTTACGGCGGGCCGGGCGTTTGCCCACGCGCGGTAGAACAGCGACAGCATTCTGTGGTGGAACACGTCCAGGAACCGGGCAAACGTCGGGTCGTGCGCATTGCGCAAGCGGTCATAGGCATATTCCGTCAGATGGATCGGCAGCGGCCCGTTGGGACCCGACAGGCCGAAGAAGTACCCGGCGAGTCGCGGCGGCCGCCCATCCTTGCCTTGCCGGAAGGACGACAGGGTCGCAGGCGCGAACGCCAGGCTGGGATCCTGGGCCAGGCGCACAGGATCATCGACCGCCCGGGTCGTCAGGCCGAGGCGCGGCTCATCGCTGAGGACACACTCCAGGCGTCGCACCGCCTCGAAAAAATCGAACCTGTGCGGCGCGTCCTCGAGAGCACGACAAATCGTCAGAGCAGATGCCTTTGTCCGATCCTGGTCGGCCATCGCGCTATTTCACCACGTTCCGTCGTCCGCAGAACCGTTTCAGTGAACGAATTGATCGTTGCGTACTTTGCAAAAAACCGTTCGAGCACACTGGCGAGCAGAAATACGCCGGTGCCTTCGAACGCCTGGTCCTCCATGGTCAGCGTTAATTCCAGCCCGCGCCCGAACGCGATCGGACCCATGCCGCCGATGCGCCGGTTGATCGCGCGGTGCGAAATCGAGACCACGCCGTCGATCTGTTTCCTAGTCGATTGATCCTTGAGGTCGCCGTAAAGCGACAGCAGTTGCCTGAGAGCCGCAGCACCCGTGCCGTCGTTGCTGTCGAGCAGCGTGGCGTAATTGAAGTTGAGGTGGCTGATCAGCCGCCAGGCGATCTCCCGCTGGGCCGCGGACGGCCGCGGTCGTGTCGGCCCGGCCAGGCAGCGCGCAGCGACCACGGGCGCTCCCGATTCGAGTGTGAAGTCGGTCTTGCTGCCGCCAACCGGCATGTGCACGGGCAGATCCCGATTGGTGCACAGGGTGACGAGCGCCAGCTGCCGCAGGTCGCTGCTGAACGGTGCCTCGTTGCCGTCGACCAACGAGATGAAGACTTCGCTGCCGATGTAGCTGGAGCGCGGCCCGAACGTGCGCTGGCGTGACGACAGCTGCCGCTGTTCTCGGTGCAGCGTGTAATAGGCGCGGTGCTCCCGATAATCGCGTTGGTCGGCGGCGCCATAGAACGGCAGGAATTCCTGCTTGCGTTCGTTGCTGGTGCCAAAACCGACGGCGGAAACGACGCTGTGCACTTCGAAATCGAGGGGCCGGCTGCGATCCGGAACGATATGGAACTCCGGCACGTTGTCCGCCAGGTGGATGCGGTCGGCCCGCTTCTCGAACAAGTTGACCGCGGGCGTGCAGTACAGCGCGAAATGCGATGCGTCGATCGCGTCTTCGAGAGCCGGGTTCACGGTGTCGACCAACACGATCACGTCGATCTCGGTTGCCTTGCACTGACGCAGGCCGGCATTGAGACCGGACAGCTCGACGAAGAGGAAGCGCTCCGGAAACGCAAAATACTCCTGCAGCAGGCGGTAGCCGTCGAAAGACCGCGATACGTTTGGCAGCAGCGCCTCGTCCTCGTTGAAACCGAGCGGCCGAATCGTCGATTTGGGAAGGATCTCGCGCCACGACGCATCTTTGCCTTTGGCCGGTTGCAGGACCACTCCGATCGAATTCGCAACCAGCTGTTCATATACGTATGTCGGCAGCGCATCCGTCCCGCGTAGACAGATGACCAACTCGTCGAGTGCAAGCTTGTCGCACGTCAGACCAGCGGTCGTCTTCAGCCGCCAGCGAACCCCCGCCTTCGCGCGGCCGACATTCGGAACACCCATCGCGGCGACCGCAGCGGTCGAAGCGAGGTAACCCGCCTCCGCGATCTCGAGCGGCCACAGCGTCACATCGTGCGCCGTGCGATATTCGCACGGCGTTTGCACGTCCTTGCCCATGCGGCTACGCAACGCACTGCCGCGCGGTACCGTAAAACCGTCCGCAAGGCTACCCTCGGTGAGGTCCGGCTGCAGCTGGATGGTGGCCATGGAGGGAACCGGTGCCAGGTAGTGCGGGTAGACCATCTCGAGAAGGTTCTGCGTGAAGCGCGGATATTCCGCATCGACCTTCAGCTGCACGCGCGCGGCCATGTAGCCGAACCCTTCGAGCAGCCGTTCGACATAGGGGTCCGCACAGTCCAGACCCTCAAGCCCGAGCCGACCGGCAATCTTCGGATATTCCGCACCGAATTCCGCGAACATCTCGCGAATGTGCTGGAGTTCGCGATTGTAATACTGTAGCAGACGCGGATCCATCAGGCCGATCCCGTCGAACCGCGATCCGTCACACTGAAGTTTCCGGATTCCAGATCCAGCTCTGTCCGCAGATACAGGCGCAGCGGCATCGGCTGCGCCCACAACTCGCCTTCGATCTCGAACGCGATGGCATTGCGGTTCATTTCGCCTTCCGAGACGATCGTGCGGACCTTCACCGAATTGCGCAGGATGCGCGGTTCGAAATCGAGAATCGCTTGCCGCAACGCACGCTCGACCTGCGGCACGTCGATTCCCGAAGCGCTGACCCCCGTCAAATCCGGAAGGCCGTAATTGACCACCGAATGGGCGACAAGCGGATAATCATCGAGATCTTCCAGTGACGCCAAATTTCCGCAGTTCAGCAACCAGCCGAGGTCCCGCAGCACACTCTCCCGCAGTCGGCGCATCGAAAGCACCCGCTTGTCCGCCGATTCTTTTTTCTTGTCCGGCTCGTTGTCGGTGAGACGATCAAGCAGCGAAGGCTGCAGACGCTCTTTGGGCGAAAGTTCAGCCATCGTGCGCTTCCGCGACTTCGGGCACCTCCGGCGTCGCCACGACATTTAGCGAGATCTGCCGTATCTCCATGAGTGGATGCTCGGCGACATCCGTCGCCAACATCCGCTGCCCCAACCCGACGAACAGGTCATCACCGCGCTGCTGCCATTCGGTACGCCGGCCCATGCGGATCTCAGCACTGGCATCCGTCTGCGACCCGGGATACCGGGTCGGGATCAGCCCGACGGCGCCACCCCCATTGGACCACGTGAACTGGCCCGGGAGCCACACGAGGTCACGCAGGTCCGCAGGCTCCTCGACACGAAGCGACTTGATCAGATGAAACGGCACCCAGTAATACGCGCCGTTGACCACCACCTCGAGCACCGGCCCGAGGCGCTGATCCGCATCGGCGATCCATTCGAAGGGCTGACCGTCAATCTCGCCGGACGTCATGGGGGCCAGTTCGAAGGCCTCCTCACGCAGTGGCCGTGCGGCCGCCTCGTCGCCTTCCGCCGTCAGGCGCAAGGCTTCGATCAACAACGCCACCCAGCGCTCCGGTTTGCCGAACACCAGCGGCGTGCCCCTGCCGGCGAAGATCGCTTGCCGCAAGACCTCGCAGCGCAGCGCCTCGCGGTAGGTCTGCACCATAGCCAGGGCGCCGGCATCCAGCTCGCCGGCGACTTTCAACTGGTTGAAAGCTCTGTCCCACTGGCCGAGAATGGCCAGAAGCTGGAACAGAAACACCCGATACTTCGCGTTGGACGGATCCTTGCGCACCTGCTCCTGCAGTTGCGACAACGATGCCTCGAGACTGCCTTCCCGCAGGCTCTGCTCTGCCAGCAACATGGCGTCTACCCCGCGATATGCGCGTGTTTTAGCCGGACAGACAGGGCGGACCGGAAACAGAAGCTCGTGATACACATCCGAATCCTGCCCGGGTGCCCACTACGGAGGCAGGCCGGCAGGCGCTCTTCTTTCAAATCGTTACGGCTGCCTATCCGGCCTGTACCCTGTCTGCCACCATGAACCGTCGTCTAGCCGGTCGCCTTGTTGGCGGCGATATCCCATCCCATCTTGATGGGAGCGTCGCCCGAACCGTCCGGCTTCTGCGGCACATAATCCACCGAAACCTTGCCGAAGTTCAGGGTGACATTCTCCGTCAGACGATCTTCACCGCCGCTGCCACCGGTCGAGATCGAACTGATGATCACGTCCTCCATCTTGATCTTCAAGTACTCCAGGGCACTCTCGCCAGCCTTGCGAACGGTCAGGAGCGCCTCGGGATAGTGCTTTCCGTTGCAGCACATCTTCATCAGGACCGGCGACGCCTTGTCCACCCACTTGGTCAGCGAGATATCCTGCACGTTCACTTTCCCGGCGCCGCCGCCGGTGCCGTAATGGGTCGATCCGCTCTGCGACAGACCCCAACTCCACGCCAACACGTCGATCTCATCCTTGTGCTTATCGTCCGGCGACTCCCCCTTGATGTCACCAATCTTGACAAACATATCGACAGCCATTGATTTGCACTCCCTATCTGAGTTGTCTGACATCCAGACGAGCGCCACTCCTGCGCTCGCACTCCCCTAATTGCCTTGACCACCCTGCCAGGGTCTCGGTTACCCGGCCCGCGTCTCCCGGTGCGGACCGAAACTCGGCATGAACGTCGTCAGGCCGCCTTGGCCGACGGCAGCTTGGAAACCAGACGCAGCGACACCGTCAGGCCTTCAAGCTGGTAATGCGGCCGCAGATAGAATTTCGAGGTGTAGTAGCCCGGATTGCCCTCGACCTCCTCGACCGTGACCTCCGCCGCAGCAAGCGGCCGCGATGCCTTCGTCTCCTCGCTCGAATGCGCCGGGTCCCCGTCCACGTACTGCATGATCCAGTCGTTCAGCCACCGTTCCATATCGGCGCGTTCCTTGAACGATCCAATCTTGTCCCGGACAATGCATTTCAGGTAGTGGGCGAAACGACAGGTTGCGAACAGATAGGGCAGTCTCGCCGCCAGATTCGCATTTGCAGTGGCGTCGGGGTCGTCGTACTCCGCCGGCTTATGCAGCGATTGCGCGCCGATGAACGCAGCGAAGTCGGAGTTCTTCTTGTGAATGAGCGGCATGAATCCGTTCTTTGCCAGCTCCGCCTCCCGCCGGTCACTGATCGCGATTTCGGTCGGGCACTTCATGTCGACCCCGCCGTCATCTGTCGGGAAAGTATGCGTGGGCAGTCCCTCGACCGAACCGCCCGACTCGACACCGCGGATGCGCGAGCACCAGCCGTAAAGCTTGAACGATCGGTTGATGTTGATCGCCATCGCGTATGCGGAGTTTGCCCAGGTGTATTTGCTGTGATCGGCGCTCCCCGTGTCTTCCTCGAAGTCGAACTCCTCTACCGGATCGGTCTTCGACCCATAGGGGAGGCGGGCGAGGAATCTGGGCATGGCGAGTCCTATGTAGCGGGAATCCTCCGACTCGCGCAGCGAGCGCCAGGACGCATATTCCGGCGTCAGGAAGATCTTCGTAAGATCGCGCGGATTTGCGAGTTCGCCCCAGGTGTCCATTTGCATGACCTTCGGGTCGGCGCCCGCGATGAAGGGTGTATGTGACGCCGCACAGGTCTGTGCAATCTCGTTCAGGAACTCGACATCCGGCGGGCTGTGGTCGAAGTGGTAGTCACCCACCAGGCAGCCGTACGGCTCGCCTCCGAACTGCCCGTACTCCTCCTCGTACACGCGTTTGAAGATCGGGCTCTGATCCCAGGCAACGCCCTTGAACTTCTTCAGCGTCTTGTGCAGGTCCTTCTTGGAAATGTTGAAGACCTTGATCTTCAGCATCTCGTCGGTCTCAGTGTTGTTCACCAGATGGTGCAGTCCGCGCCAAGCCCCTTCGACCTTCTGGAAGTCCTCGTGATGCATGATCAGGTTGATCTGCTCGCTGAGCTTCCGGTCGATCTCGGCTATGATCGCCTCGATCGTCAGGACGACATCGCTGGAAACCACATCCGTATCTGCAAGCACATACTCCGCCAGTGTATGGACGGCGGTCTCGACGGCCTCTTTGGTCCGGTCGGATTTCGGCTTGAATTCCTTGGTCAGCAAGGCGCCAAAGTCATCGGGACTGATTGTTTCGACTTGGGCTTCCTCTTTGGTTTTTGTTTCCGCGTCAGCCATTTTATCCCTCCTCCGATGCCTCTTCCGCCTCGTCATCCGGTTTTGGCGCGGATGCGAGGGACTGCAGCAAAGCCGGGTCCTGCATCACTTTGGCGATCAGTTCCTCGGCACCTGTCTTGCCGTCCATGTAGGTGATCAGGTTCGAAAGCTGGTTTCGCGCGTCGAGCAACTTGCGCAACGCCCCGACCTTGCGTGCGACAGCGGCCGGCGAAAAATCGTCTATGCTCTCGAACGTGATATCGACGCTGAGATTTCCGTCGCCGGTCAACGTGTTGGGAACCTGGAAGGCCGCCCGCGGCTTCATCGCCTTGAGACGATCATTGAAATTGTCGACGTCGATCTCGAGGAACTTGCGGTCCGCAACAGCCGGTAAGGGCTCCTCGGGCTTCCCGGAAAGGTCCGCCAGAACGCCCATCACGAACGGCAGCTGAACCTTTTTCTCAGCTCCGTACAGCTCGACATCGTATTCGATCTGGACGCGCGGGGCCCGGTTCCGCGCTATGAATTTTTGGGCGCTTGTCTTCGCCATTCTGCCTGCCTCCTGTACTCTGATTCGCGGCCGTTGCCTACGGGGCCCCCTGTTACTATACGAGAACTTCGGTGCCGCGGTTGGTCTGTGGTATTTCTCACGTCGTCAATTAATCGTAACTCCCTCCACTGCCGTCGGAGCGTTCACCGGTGATCGTCTCCGCCTGCGTGACTCCGTCGGGAACCATGTCGCGGAGGATCTCCATGAAATCCTTGGCGACCAGGCGCCGTGCCCGGCGCAACAGCAGCGGCACCGGGCTGGACGGCTCATTGCGCTGGTAATATTCGCAGATTCGGTCGATAGCCCGCACCACGTCCTCGCGACCTCGGATCGCCCCGGAGGCGTGGCCAGCGCCCTCACCCGCCGCGCCGCCAGCATCTCCGGATGCGGTGCCTTCGCCAGCGCCAGCGACTTCGCCGTCGCCTACGCGCACCGAGACCTTCTCGGTCAGCACCTTGTCGATCGCCCGCAGCACATTCGTGAGTTCTTCAAGGTTCGGGGCATTCGCCGCGCCCACCTTTTCGGTCACCAGGGCCTCGACGCCCGCGACGTGTTCGAGTGCCGTACGGGCGGCCAGCTGCGATGCCTGCAATGTGTCGATATCGCAGTCGGCGAACGCGGCCTCGATGGCCGCCGGTTCCAGGCCCTGGTCGCCTGCGCCGTTTCCGGCGCTGAGCTCACCGCTGGCGATGGCAATATCGCGGTAGGTAACCGTCCCGAACCCGCGTGTCTGCACCAGTGGCGTCACGCGCAGATCGCGGATGACCGTCGCAGGATCGCACAGCGACATGATCGAATTGACCCGCACGGTCGGGTCGTTGTCGTCGTCCGCATCGAGCTGCGGATAGACCGAGTCCCAGTATCGCTCCAAGAGCCCGCGCAACAGGCCCAGTCCGGCGGTGAAGCCATCAATCCCGCGCGTGTGGAGTTGAGCCCGTGCCAGATACGACGCTATTCGCAGGTCCTTCGATCGCGCAAGCAGCTCAACCGCTTTCGCCTCAACGCCGGCCCAGTCGGGTTCTTCCGCGGCGACGACGGCATCGCCCATCGAATGCTCTTCCCTACCGCGCGCCGCGCGCTCGAGGTCCCCGTACTCCGTGTCGTACTCCATGTTCTCGCCGCAGGGATGCTCGGACGAGATTTCCTGGAGCAGTTGTTCAACGTCGATCAAAGCCATCGTCCGCACCGCCGGGACGAACGCCGGGTTATCGTCCATCGCGCCGTCCTGAACGCTGTATTCCTGGCCGCCGAGAACGAGTGTATTCACGCCCAGCCGGTTCTGCGTCAG
>CAYFYY010000096.1:0-5023 GCA_964347475.1 uncultured Flavobacteriales bacterium | reverse complement strand
AGCCATCGGCCGCTCCGCTCCACGAATTCCACAACCCCCGGTTCACGCGCACCCGCCATGCCATCGCTTGCAGGCGGGCCAGCGCGAAGGCGGCAGTCCGCCGGGTTCGTCGGACCCACATTCAAGCAGGCTCCACGCGCGATGTATTGGTGCAAATCTTGCGCGACCCAGAGATTGTATCTGGGCACTGGTCTCCCCCTGTCTACATGCGCAGCCTAACTTAACTGTGTAGTGCCGATCTCAGCCGGATCGCCAGACTTACGGCACTACGACGTTATGACGGCTGAAGCTCAACCTGTTCGTCACACTCGTTCGGGCGATGGGCCCGCACTTCTCACGGTCGCGTAAACCCATCTCGTTATTATTAATTTTAATATATTGTCACGAATCCGCGAAAACCGGCAAGACAAAATCGGTTTCGCGCGGTCGTTGCACGTCAGGAATGGTGCAGCGATTTTCCGAGAAACTGCAGGTGTTTATCCTGCCACGGGCGCTGCACGGCGGAAGCGAAGCCGAGAGCCTGGTAAAAACCAACGTTGCGAAGGCCCACTGCGGTCACGACATGGACGCCCGCAACGCGCGCTGCCTCGCAATGTTCGACAAATGCATTAACGAGACTCGACCCGATCTTGCGGCCGCGCCAGAGCGGATGGACGTTGACATGGAGATGGGCCGGGAAATCACCAAACTGGTCCGCAAACAGCGGATAGTAAGGGATATCGTGATACAAGCGTTCCGCGGTCCTGCTGTCGAGACAACCGGTAAGGTAACCCGCGACGAAGCCATCGGGGGAAACCGCCAAAAAGATCCGTTGCGGTTCACACTCCCGGTAATAACCAGTCCAGCGTTCCAGGAAGGCGCGCTCTTGCTCGGCGCCGTCGAAATCCCGAATTGCCGCGGAAAGAAAGAATATTTCCTCGGCCATGTGCCACAGACTGGGGTCGACCGGGCCCTGTACGATCCGCGGCGGGCTCATCGCGGCGGTACCGCATCGGCCGGTACGGGCCTTCTTGGCGCACGCCGGATCGACTCAAGCGTCGACCCCCCGGTGCGTTGCTGACACCGAGAGGGGCAAACTGATACAGCCCCCCGTGTCCCCCGCCTGCGGCGCCGCGCGAAGACCCTGAAACAGTCGTCCCCTGGCCAGAGCTCGGCGTTTCGTTGCTGCCACGACGATGCTCCGCTGCCGCAGCCACTGCGACCCCGGGATAGGGTATGGTGCATGTGGCAAATTCTGCTAAAATGCCCGGAATTAATATTGTGGGACGTACGCATACCGTAGCGCGTACCGGCGAAGAAGCTTGCGCGCGGTAGAGGTTTGGCCGGTTCCGGCAACTCTTCGTACGATCCCTTAAACAGGGGGACCCGGGCCATGCGCTCAAGACTTGTTTCGGTTTTCGTCGCCGCGTTCCTTCTCGGCCTCAGCGCCTGTATGGACGGCGGGCTACAAGGCAGTTTGCCGCAGCCGGCTCCGTCAACAGTTGTCCTGCAGCCGACGCCTGGACTGACGCCAAAGGAACGGAACATCAAAGCACTCGGTCTGCTTGAGCAGGGCAAGCGCGACGAGGCCAGGGTCGAGCTCGTGGCGTCGCTCGCCGACGCGCCTGCCGAAAGGAATGCGCTGGCGCAGAACCTGCTATCGCAGATCGACGACGACCCGGTCGCCATGCTGGGGACTGCGAATTTCACACACACGGTTGATAAGGGAGAATCCCTGTCGGCCATTTCCGAACGGTATCTCGGGGACAAGTTCAAGTTCTATGCGCTTGCCCGTTACAATGGGATAGAAAATCCGAGTCTCCTGCAGGCCGGCACGAAAATCAAGGTGCCGGGCAAGCAGCCGCCGAAGGTTGCCGCCGCCCCTGCGAAACCTGCCGCCGAGCCAACGACGCCGCCTAAGGAGCCCGAGGTGGCAGCCGCGGCGCCCGCGAATCCGCCCGAAACGGCGTCGCCCGCAGCGCCGGTCGCGGCCGAGACCGACAAGGTCGAGCCGGAGACCCCGGCACCACCGAAATCGGAGACGGTCGCAGTGGCGGCGCCGGTGGCCACGCTGACGCCGGAGGAGCAGGCGACGGAACGGAAGATGAAGCTGTTCGCAGCGGCTCGGGAGAGGTCTGACGCCGGCAACTACCCCGGCGCGATCGAGATCATCGAAGACGGCCTGTCTCAGTTTCCGCAGGACCAGATGTTCAAGGTCTACGGAGCCGACGTCTATGAAAAGCACGGCGGAAGCCTGCTCGAAAAACACAAATACCCGGAGGCGCTGGCGGCCGTCGAGCGCGGTGCGGCGCTCAATCCCGAGAACAGGGATCTGGCCAAACGCATCGAGGACGCAAAGAAGGGCGTGCGGGCGGACGGGCTGTATCATGATGGCCAGAAATACGAAGCCTCACGCGCCTATATCGAGGCGTATGAATCATACCAGGCCGCGCTCAAGGTATGGCCGCGCCACGAACCGGCGCAGATCGCGCTGGCCAAGGTGAGGCCGGAGGTTGCCGACAAGTACTATCGCGAAGCCAGAACCGCCTTCCAGCAGCACGATCTTGAGAAGGCCCTCGAATATTACGACAAGACGCCCGAGATCGATTCGTCGCACGAGCCGGCCAAGCTGGAACGTCAGCGAACCATTCAGCTCATCGACAAGCTGAAACAGGCGGGCTGAAGCAGACAGTTGGGATCGGAGCTCGGGCGTCGGGCACGGCGGCGTAGACATCCGGGCCGCATCACGGGTTGGATATCTCGTTCAGCGTCTCGCGGATGCGGTAGGCCTTCATGAGGTATTCCCTCGCCTTGACGTGCTCGGGATCGTAGGTCAGCGTCTCTTCCCAGTATGCGATCGCTTGCGAGATGTCCTGCCGGAAGGCTCGGACACCCTGCTCATATGTCTCGCTTGCCAGGCGGGCCTTCGCAGTGGCGAGCGCAGTCGCCGGCGGACTTTCGTGATTGCCGGAATATTTCACCGCAAATTCGAGGTGCCGCAATGACTGGCGGAGCTTGCCGTCGCGATACAGTGCTAGGCCCGCCTTTTCGTGCGACAGGGCCAGCAACTCCACCGCCTTGTCGTCACCGGGATGCTCGGCGAGGTAGGATTCCGCGTACGCGATCAGATCGAGATAGGTGCCGGCCTTGACGTCGGCGACGGCCTGATCGAGCGACTGTCGTGCCGCCGTATCGCCCCGCGACTCACCAGCTGCCCGCCCGGTGGCGACCGCAGGGGATTGCACCTGCGGCGGCTCCGGCTTTGCGAGCGGCAGCGGAAAATCTTCCGGCGGCGGACGCCGCGTCGTCACCGGTCCGGCCATCTGCACGGCGGATTCGGAATCAGCCAACTTCGTGGGCGCCTCCGGGCCGCCGATCCGCGGGCGGCTACCTCGATTGCGCTGCAGTTCGATCTGCCGCAGCCGCCGCAACGCACCTTCATGCTGGGGGTCGTAGGCCAGCACAGCCACGTAGTCCCGCCAAGCCTCCCGGCTGTTCTTTTTCGCAGCCGCCTCGGCCTCCTGGAAGCGACTCTCTGCCAGGCGCTTGGCGTCCGCCTCGACCCAGCGCCGCAGCGCAATGATTTCCGGGTCGTGCGGACGCAGCGTTTCCAGAACCCGCAACTCGACCAGCGCCTCCGCGAGGTTGCCTTGGCGGATCAGCTCTTCGGCCTGCTGCCGGCGCTCCGTTACGCCGGCCGTGCCAAAGAAGGGCAGCTGCGCGCAGCCGGCCATCAGGCCGGCGGCCAGCACCAACGCCGAAATCCCCGTCGCGCACCGAATCATGGCACTACCATCCCTTCGAAGACATCGAGACGCTTGGCGAAGGCCACGAGGTCGTCATCGCAGTAGATCTGCGAGCGTCGCAGCGCCATCGGGTGCACGAAGGACGGATTGCCGCCCGCGGTCACCGTCGCGCCGAGGCGGAAGCCCTCCGCCTCCAGCGCCTCGAGCAGGACATCGTTCTCGGCACCGTAAGGAAACGCGAACGTGTGAATTGGGATGTCGAGGTGCGCCCGGATCGCCCGGGTCGGATCGCGCACCTCGTCGCGAATCCGTTCCCGGTACGCCGCCGTGCTCTCCCCGGGCTGCCGCACGGTGAGGTCGGAATGGGTCTTCGAGTGCGGCTGGATGTCGATCAGCCCCGAAGCGACCATCTCCTTCATTTCCGCCCAGTTCAGTGCCGCCGGCGCGCCGATGAATTCGGTGTACACGAAGACCGTCGCCTTGTAGCCGAACTCCTTGAGCACCGGATAGGCGACCTGGTAGACGGATTTGTAGCCGTCATCCATCGACAGGATCACCGGCTTGCGGGGTATCGGCGCCTTGCCTTCGACGAAGTCGGCGAAGTCGGCGAAGCTGATCACCGTAAAGCCGTTATCCCGCAAATACTGCAGCTGGCTGCGGAAGCTCGTGGCCGACACCGACAGCAGGTCGCATTTGCGGTCCCCCGGGACGAACCGGTGATAGGTCAGGATCGCGACCTTCTTGTAGCCGTTGCGAAGAATGCCGGCCTGGTCGGCCCAGCGCAGGGGAATGACCACCTGCTGGCCCGGCAGCACGCGGTCGATCTTGTTGAAATCGGCAATCACCCAGTGCTTGCCGGGATCGCCGAGATAGGTCGCGGCGAGACCGTCGAGGGACTCGCCCCAGCCGGCGGATACGACGATGAAATCGTCGCTCCGCGCCACCACGTTGGTGCTGCAACCCGAAAGCGCCGCAGCCGCCAGCACGATCAGGGCGGCCGCAGCGTTATGCCTCAGGCGCCGACTCGTACGGCTCATCATCTCCCTCCAACGACTCCGCCATGCGGTTGAATTCCGCGAACACCAGCCCGAGCTCGTCCTTGCGCCGCTCCGAGATGCGGCAATCGAAATTGCCCTTCGCGATCTCCTGCAGCGCGGCGCGCAGGATGCGGATCGGGCGCGACAGCAACTGGGCCAGGCCATACGACACGAGGCCGACCGCGAGGACGGTCACCGCGCCGAGAACGATGAACAGGGTGCGGGTGATGTCCGCGACCGCCTGCAGCGGCGTCTGCACGA
>CAYFYY010000095.1:14558-16266 GCA_964347475.1 uncultured Flavobacteriales bacterium | reverse complement strand
CCTCCAGGTCGATACGACGAATATCCTGTTCATTTGCGGCGGCGCCTTCGCCGGCCTTGAGAAGATCATTGCCGGCCGGCATCGCGGCTCGTCGATCGGCTTCGGTGCCGACGTGCGCGGCCCCGACGATCGCCAGGTCGGCGAGATCCTCCGCGACGTGGAGCCGGAGGATTTGCTCAAGTTCGGACTGATTCCGGAGTTCGTCGGCCGCCTGCCGGTGATCGCGACGCTGGACGACCTCGACGAGGAGGCGCTGGTCGAAATCCTCACCAAGCCGCGCAATGCCCTCGTAAAGCAGTACCAGCGCCTGTTCGACATGGAGGGAGTCCGCCTCGAACTTACCGAGGATGCGCTGCGCGGCATCGCGCTGAAGGCGATCGCGCGCAAGACCGGTGCCCGCGGACTGCGCTCTATCATGGAGGCCATTCTGCTCGACCCGATGTACGAACTGCCAGGCCTTGAAGCCGTGGAAGAGATTGTCATCAACCGCGAGGTGGTCGAGGGCCGGGCCGAGCCCCTCTATATCTATTCCGACAGGCGTGAGGACGTCGGCAGCAGCGCGTGAGCCCGGGGAGGTCCGCTTCCGGGCCTTGAATGAGCGGGAAGCAAAGCCAATGTTAGGTCGACTTCCTGTTAACCTTCCGCGCGCACTGACGTGCGGACAACCAGGCAAGAGGGCTTATGCTTGAGATTCCTCGCGGTGTGACCTACCCGGTCTTGCCCCTGCGCGACATCGTCGTCTTTCCGCACATGATCGTCCCGCTGTTCGTCGGTCGTGACAAATCGGTGAAGGCGCTGGAGGATGTCATGAAGGATGACAAGCAGATCTTGCTTGTCACACAGAAGAACGCATCGCAGGACGACCCGACGCCGTCCGACATATATACAGTGGGCACGATCGGCACCGTGTTGCAGCTGCTCAAGCTGCCCGACGGCACGGTGAAGGTGCTGGTCGAGGGCGGACAGCGCGCGCGTATCCGCCGGTTCACCGACAACCCGAATTTTTTCCAGGTCTACGCCGACGTCCTCGAGGAGGTCGAGGAGGACCCGCAGGAGCTGGAGGCGCTCGGGCGCGCCGTGGTCTCGCAGTTTGAACAGTATATAAAGCTGAACAAGAAGATTCCGGCCGAGGTGCTGATATCGATCAACCAGATCGAGGAGCCTGCCAAGCTGGCCGATACCGTGGTTCAGCACCTGACCCTGAAGATCGCCGACAAGCAACAGCTGCTCGAGACCGAGAGCACGCTGGAGCGGCTGGAGCGCGTCTATGCCTTCATGGAAGGCGAGATCAGCGTGCTCCAGGTGGAAAAGCGCGTGCGTAATCGCGTCAAGCGGCAAATGGAGAAGACGCAGCGCGAGTATTACCTGAACGAGCAGCTCAAGGCGATCCAGAAGGAACTTGGAGAGACCGAGGACGGCCGTGACGAGCTGTCCGAAATCGAGCAGAAGATCCGCACGACGAAGCTGTCCAAGGAGGCCAAGGAAAAGGCCGAGGCCGAGGTCAAGAAGCTGCGCTCGATGAGTCCGATGTCCGCAGAGGCGACGGTCGTTCGCAACTATCTCGACTGGCTGCTCAGCATCCCGTGGAAGAAGCCGACAAAGACCAAGAAGGATCTCAAGGTCGCCCAGAAGATTCTAGACGACGACCATTATGGCCTCGAGAAGGTCAAGGAGCGGATCCTCGAATACCTTGCCGTGCAGAACCGCA
>CAYFYY010000095.1:14222-14548 GCA_964347475.1 uncultured Flavobacteriales bacterium | reverse complement strand
CCTCGCTCGGCAAGTCGATCGCGCGTGCGCCCGGCCGCAACTTCGTGCGCATGTCGCTGGGCGGGGTCCGCGACGAGGCGGAGATCCGGGGGCATCGCCGGACCTATATCGGCTCGATGCCCGGCAAGGTCATCCAGGGGATGAAAAAGGCGAAATCGTCAAATCCGCTGTTCCTGCTGGACGAGATCGACAAGCTGGGCGCGGACTGGCGGGGCGATCCCTCGTCGGCGCTGCTCGAGGTGCTCGATCCGGAGCAGAACAACACCTTCGCCGACCACTACCTCGAGGTCGAGTTCGACCTGTCGGACACGATGTTCGTCGCGACC
>CAYFYY010000095.1:0-14212 GCA_964347475.1 uncultured Flavobacteriales bacterium | reverse complement strand
ATCCGCATCCCCGGCTATACCGAGGATGAGAAGGTCCAGATCGCGCTCCGTTACCTGATCCCCAAGCAGGTCGAACAGAACGGGCTCAAGAAAAACGAGTGGTCGATCACGGAAGATGCGCTGCGCGGTCTCATTCGCTACTACACGCGCGAGGCCGGCGTGCGAAACCTCGAGCGCGAGATTGCGGCGCTGACGCGCAAGGCGATCAAGGAAATCCTTCTCGGCGAGAGCGGCCGCAAGACCGTCGAGGTTACGTCGGACAATCTTGGCGACTATGCCGGTGTGCGGAAATACCGCTATGGCGAACTCGAGGAGGAGGATCTCGTCGGCGTGGTCACCGGCCTTGCGTGGACCGAATTCGGCGGTGAGCTGCTGACAATCGAGTCGGTCAGCGTTCCGGGCAAGGGCCGCGTCTATAAGACGGGCAAGCTTGGCGACGTCATGCAGGAGTCGGTGCAGGCGGCCGAGAGCTACGTGAAGAGCCGTGCGCCATCGTTCGGCATCGAGCCGCCGGTGTTTGCGAGGACGGACATCCATGTGCACGTGCCGGAAGGCGCAACGCCGAAGGACGGACCGTCCGCCGGTGTCGCGATGCTCACGTCGATCGTCTCGGTCCTGACCGGGACACCGGTGCGCCGCGACCTCGCAATGACCGGTGAGATCACGCTGCGTGGCCGCGTTCTGCCGATCGGCGGACTGAAGGAAAAACTGCTGGCAGCGCTTCGGGGCGGCATCAAGACGGTGCTGATTCCAAAGGATAATGTGAAGGATCTCGCGGATATCCCGGATAACGTGAAGGAGGGACTGGACATCGTTTCGGTCACGAATGTCGACGAAGTGCTTGAAAAAGCGCTGGCTCGTCCGCTCAAGGCCATCGAGTGGAAGCCCGAAGCAGTCGCGGCCCCCAACGACAAGGACGACGAATCTGCGCGTACCACTCATTAGTGGTAGCGACATGATGGACTGCGTCGCCTGCGCCTGGTGCGCAGGCGACGTTTTCTGTGGAAAACCGTGGAATTCTGCGGTTCCGGCGTTGACTACGACACGTAATTACCCTTACACTTGCGTTCGTCTTCAGCAGACGAACGACCTATCCCATACGACCTAATCTTTCCCTGTCCAGAAGGGGGTTCTGCAGTGAATAAGAACGATCTTATTTCGTCCGTCGCCAGTGATGCCGGCCTTTCGAAAGCCGACGCAACGAAGGCCGTGGACGCAGTATTCGACAACATCGAAACCGCGCTCAGGAGAGGCCAGGCCGTCCGTTTGGTCGGATTCGGGACCTTCAGCGTGGCGAACCGGAAGGCTTCGACTGGCCGCAACCCGCGGACGGGAGCGACGATCCAGATTCCTGCTTCCAAGCAGCCGAAGTTCAAGGCCGGCAAGGGCTTGAAAGACGCCGTCAACTGACGTGCCTTTGCCAAGTTTTTTATAGCCGGCCATCCGCGATCCGGGTGGCCGGCTGCTGTTTTGGGGCAGCGGTCCTTGTAATGCGGCAGTCGGGCGATTAGCTCAGTTGGGAGAGCGTCCGGTTTACACCCGGGAGGTCGGCGGTTCGAGCCCGTCATCGCCCACCAGCCACCGTTCCCAAAGACGGGCAGGTTCCTCTCCGACCCGGGGGAGGCCGCTTGACACTGCAAGGTGCGTGCAGTACATGGACGGGCCTTGAGGAGCGCACGGGGGTGTAGCTCAGTTTGGTTAGAGCGCCGGCCTGTCACGCCGGAGGCCGCGGGTTCGAGTCCCGTCACTCCCGCCATTATTTGTCGAACGATGTGGCAGCCCAGCAGCTGCGGTTTTCGCTTTTGCTGCCCGCAGCCGGTCAGCCGCCGCGCAGTGGCGGGACGATCGACACCCGGTCGCCGTCCGACAATACATGCGTCTTGAGGCGGTCCTTGGGGACCGTCGACTCGTTGACGATGACAAGATAGCTCTCATCTCCGGGCAGGCCGAGGCGGGCCAGCAGACCCGAGATCGTGGTGCCCTCCAGCAGACTCATTTTCGTGCCCTCGGCGCTGCCCGGCACGTGGCGCGCGATCAGGCCCGACATCTTCAGCGTCACTTGCATCGCCATCATCCCTTTTGCGCGCGCACTGCCGCGCCCTGTGCCGTCGCCAGATAGGCATGCATAACGAGGTGCGGGTCGCGCATGAGCGCGTCCTTCCAGGGGCCGAGCCGCGTTCGCGTCTGGATCAGCCCGCGCAGCACGCCGACATGTTGCGTCAATCCCAGCGCCAGCGCACCGACCAGAACATCGCCGTCGAATTCGAGGCGGAGGTAGCGGAATGCATCGTCGTCGCGGGCGACCGCACGGTCACTGCCTTTCCCATTCACCCCCTGCCAAAGCCCGTAGGACGCGGAGATCAGCCCCAGGGTGTTCAGCACGTTGAGGGCGAGGCTACCGCGATATCGCGTATCGATGCCGGCCATGTTCATGGCGGCGACCCGGCCGTGCTCGCTGGCGGTCGGCTGGATGGCATGGATCGCCAGCTCGCCGGTCGAGAAGTCCGGGCCCTGGGCCACGTCGCCGGCTGCGTATATGCCGTCCCTGCTGGTGCGGAGCCGGTCATCGACGAGAATACCGCGGTCGGTTTCGATGCCGCTGCCCGCAAGGAACCCGGTATTCGGCGTCACTCCGGTCGCGCAGACCACGAGGTCGGCATTCATTTCCTCGCCGCCGGCCAGTGACAACTGCAGGATATCGCCGGCCGCCGCGACCGACTCGACGGACGTCGACGTCAGGACCCGGACACCCTTGTGTTCGCACCAACGCTTGATCATGGCGGCGCCGATATCGTCCATCATGCGCGGCAGCATGCGGTCCTCGGTTTCGACGACGGTCAGTTCGACGCCGCGCGCCGCCAGTGCCTCGAGCACGATGCAGCCGATGAAGCCCGCTCCCATGAGGACAACCCGGGAACCCGCCGTTGCGGCCTCGGCGATCCGGCGCGCATCGCCCATCGTCCAGCAGTTCTCGACGCCTGCCACGTCCATCCCGGGAATTGGCGGTCGGGCTGCCTGCGAGCCTGTGGCGATCAACAGCCTGTCGTAGTGCAGGCGACCGCCGCCCTGGAGCTCGACGTGACCGCTTTCCGCATCGATCGCGGACGCCCGTGCCATGCGCAGATCGATGCCGTGCGCCTCGAAATGACCCTCGCCATGGCGCAGATGCGTTCCGTCTTCCCCAATGCCGCCGGTCAGAAGATAGGGAATGGCCATGCGGGAGTAGGGCGGTTCATCTTCGCCGCACAGCAGCACGATGGTCCCGTGGGGATCCGCCTTCCGCAGGCTTTCGGCCGCGATCACCCCCGCCGGCCCGGCCCCGATGATGACGTAGTCCACCGCCGGCGGCCCTACACCAGGCCGAGCCGCTGCAGCGTCTGCGTGGTCGGCTCGCCGTCCTCGGTCCAGCCCCGGTATTCGTAGTATTCGGGCAGCATCTTCGCGAGTTCGCTGACCTTGCCCTTGGCCGTGCCCGATGGCGCCGGGTCCTCCAGCAGTCGCTTCGGCAGGGTATCGTCCGACGCGGTGATGCCGGCCTTCAGGTTGTACAGCCGCTCGACGTTCCAGACGCGCTCGCCGATTTCGATCAGCCGCTCCTCGGTCCAGTCGTTGCCCTCGCAGGCCGCGGCGATCTGCTTCTGGAACTCCGGCACGCCCCACGCGCACGTCGTGAACAGGCACAGCCCGGTCGAATCGATCATCGCGACCCGGTCCTGCGAGTCCTTGCACGGCTTCGCCTTGCCCGCGCCGGTCTGGTCCTCCATGTCCTCGGCGAAGACGTCGTGTTTCAGGTGGCAGGCGCCGCGGTTGCTGGTGGCGAAACCGAGGCCCATGCCCTGCAGGGCCCGCGAATCGTAGCCGGCGAACTCCTGCCCCTTGACGTGCATGGCGATCTCCGGGTGGCCGTACTTCTCGCACAAAAGCTTCGATCCCAGGCCAAGAATCTGGCCGAACCCTTCGTATTTGCCGGTCTTTTCAGCCATCACCGTCAGCGCCTCGGCATTGCCGAACTTGAGCTCGATGCCGTCGGTCTCATCCGTGCCGATGACGCCCATCTCATAGAGTTCCATCGCCGCCGCCAGCGTGCCGCCGAAGGAGATCGGATCGTATCCGTGCTCGTTGCACATGAAGCCGGCATAGGTCAGGGCATTCAGATCGTCGATCCCGACCATCGGCCCGAAGGCGAACGCCGTCTCGTATTCGAGACCGCCGGACGCATGCCGGTACTCCGGCTTGTTGACGATCGTGAAATGCGTCTTGTTGATATGGGCGATTCGGCCGCAGGCGATCGTGCAACCGAAACACGCTTTGTTGGTCACGAGGTTGCGGTGGCCGTCCGGTCCCGTCGCCATCATGGCCGCTGGGTTGATCTTGTCGACGCCATCGAACTGCACCTTGTGGAAGTTCTCGGTCGGCAGGCCGCCGAACGCCTGCATCGAGTCGATCATATCGTTGGTGCCGAGTTCGGTCAGGCCCTTGCGACCGCTGTTGTCGGCCAGCAGGGCGTGGGTTTCGCGCACCGCCTGCAGGAAGGCCCTCGGGTCCTTGACGGTGACGCCCTTGGTGCCGTGCACCGCGACCGCCTTCAGGTTCTTCGAGCCCATCACCGCGCCGACGCCGGAGCGGCCGGCCGCCCGGTGGAGATCATTGACGATGCACGCGTAACGCACGCCGCGCTCGCCGGCGACGCCGATCGATGCGACTTTCAGCAGCGGGTTCTGGTGCTTCGCCTTGAGGTGCTCCTCGGTGTGCCAGACCGTGGTGCCCCAGAACTCGTCTGCCGGCAGGATTTGCGCGTCGTCATCGACGATATGCAAGTAAACCGGCTTGGCAGCCCGGCCCTCGACGATCAACAGGTCGTAGCCCGCGTATTTCAGCTCGGCGCCGAACTTGCCGCCGGAATTCGAGCAGGCGATGGCATTGGTCAGCGGTCCCTTGGTCACCACCGCATAGCGGCCGCTGGTCGAGGCCATGGTGCCGGTCAGCGGGCCGGTGGCGAAGATGAGGATGTTGTCTGGCCCCATCGGATCCGCCGTCGGATCCATCTCCTCGAACAGGTACTTGGTGGCGAGCCCGCGCTCGCCGAGGTAGTCGTGTGCCCAATCCATGTTGAGCGGTTCTTTCACGGCGGTGCCCTCTGTGAGGTTCACCCGGAGGATCGATTTCTGCCATCCCATTTTCTGGATCTCCCGTGCCGAGTCTGCGCGTCAGTTGCGGGGTTCGGCGTGCGTGCGCACGGCCCACTCCCGCATGCGGTCGTACCCGGTCCAGCCAGCATCAACGTAGACGATGGCATCGGTCGGGCAGGCCTCGGCGCATTTCGGATCGCCGCCGCACAGGTCACACTTGGCGACCTTGCCGGTCTCGGGGACGTAGTTGATGGTGCCGAATGGGCAGGCCACGGTGCATACCTTGCAGCCGACACAGGTCGCCTCGTTCAGCTCCACCGCCCCCGTCTCGAGGTTGCGCGTCAGCGCCTCGACCGGGCACGCATGCAGGCACCAGGCCTCGGCGCATTGGGTGCAGGTATAGGGAATCGCCCGGGCGCCATGCTCGAATTCGAAGATCTTGATACGCGACCGCGCCGGGTTGAAGGCGCCGGTATGTTCCAGCGAGCAAGCCATCTCGCACTGCAGACAACTGGTGCATTTGGCCGGATCGATAAGCAAAGATTTCTGCACTTCCGCCTCCTTGTCGTGGTCGCGCCGCTGTCCGGTGCACTGGGGCGAGCGACCCGGAACCTAGCAAGTCGGCCCGCCGCAAGCGAGGGCAATTTTGCCGCCGCCACGCGGGCCGGGCATCGCAACACACCCCGGACATCTCGCGCGGCCTACCGGTAGATCGCCGCGCCGAATTCCGACTTCAGGGCATCCCATTCCGCCTTATTCACGATCACGATGTCGTTCGTTTCGATAAGGCGGTCAAGCGCACCCTTGCGTTTCTCGTGATACTGGGTGAGCCGCCCGTCGCCGCCGGTCACCGCTATGTCGTCGCCGACACGCACAACCTTCCGGACAGTCGCCGCGCCAGCCGGGCTCATGACGGTCAAGACCCGGCCCCAGCCATGCGTGAACACGTAATGGCCGTAGAACTGGGGCTTGTCCGGCATGGCCCTCCTCATGGCGGTTCAACAGCGGGTGTCGGGCGATTCTAGCCCGTCGGCGCGGATCTTGCCAGCCCACGACACCGGACGCGGGCACCCGGACCGGGCCGATGTGCGCCATTTGTCGCACTGCAGCATTTTCTTCCGGAATTGATGGAAAACATGGGCATTTGCCCTTTGCATCAGCGACGCGGAGTCCTATAGTGCCGCGCGCCGCCGGCCAACGCGGAAGGCGAAACCAACGAGGCGGGGTCACGGACAATTCAGGGGGCGGTCGATGAACGAACTGCTGCGCGAGTATTTGCCGATCCTGGTCTTTCTGGTGATCGCCATCGCCATCGCCGTCCTTCTTCCGGCGCTGAGCTGGCTGGTCGTCAGACAGCGGCCCGATGTCGAGAAGATGTCGCCCTATGAGTGCGGATTCGAGGCCTTCGGCGACGCGCGCAAGCAGTTCGACGTACGGTTCTACCTAGTTGCCATCATGTTCATAGTTGTCGATCTCGACCTCGCGTTCTTGTATCCCTACGCGGTCGCCAACGACCATTTGGGCCTTTTCGGCTTCTGGTCGCTGATTATATTCCTTGCCGTATTCGCCATCGGCTTTCTGTATGACTGGCGCATGGGGGCACTGGAATGGGAATGAACGAGAGCATGAGAGGATCCGCGCCGGAACTGCCGCTCGGGTCGGATGCGACGCCGGAGCAGGTCACGCGCGCGCTTGGTGAGGAACTCAACGACAAGGGGTTCCTGCTGACGTCGGCGGCCAACGTGATCAACCTGGCTGCCAATTGGGCGCGAACGGGCTCGATGTGGCCAATGACGTTCGGTCTCGCCTGCTGCGCGGTCGAGATGATCCACGCCTATATGCCGCGTTACGATCTCGACCGGTTCGGCGTCGTGGTGCGCGGCTCGCCGCGCCAGGCCGACGTGATGATCGTCGCCGGAACCCTGTGCAACAAGATGGCGCCGGCGCTACGCAAGGTGTACGACCAGATGGCGGAGCCGCGCTGGGTCATCTCCATGGGCTCCTGCGCAAATGGCGGCGGGTACTACACATATTCCTACTCCGTCGTGCGCGGCTGCGACCGCGTCGTGCCGGTCGACATCTACGTGCCTGGCTGCCCGCCGACAGCGGAAGCGCTGGTCTACGGCATTCTCCAGCTGCAGAAGAAGATCCGTCGCACCGAGGCATTCATTCGTTAGGACGAGACCGGACAGGTAAATGAATCAGGCGCTCGAAGACCTGGGCGATTACATCGCGGGTCGTCTGTCGGAGGAACTCGACGGGCATCGGGTCGCGTACGACGAACTCATGGTCACCGCGCGGCCGGACAGTCTGATCAAGGTCATGCGCTTCCTGCGCGACGATTCGCAATGTTTGTTCAAATGCCTGGTCGATGTCTGCGGCGCCGACTACCCGGAGCGCGAGCAGCGCTTCGACGTGGTCTACAATCTGTTGAGCGTAGCCCACAATCAGCGGATCCGTGTCAAGGTGCCGGTCGGCGAGAACAAACCGGTGCCGTCCGTGACCAGCCTGTTTCCGTCCGCCGGGTGGTTCGAGCGCGAAACCTGGGATCTGTACGGCGTGTATTTCAGCGAGCATCCCGACTTGCGCCGGATTCTCACCGATTACGGCTTCGAGGGACATCCGCTGCGCAAGGACTTCCCGCTGACCGGCCATGTCGAGGTGCGTTACGACGAAGAACAGCAGCGGGTGGTCTACGAGCCGGTCCACCTGACCCAGGAATTCCGCACCTTCGACTTCCTCAGCCCCTGGGAAGGCATGCTGCGGCAGTTGCCCGGCGACGAGAAGGCCGAGGAGGGCGAGAGCTGATGGCGGCGGAAACCCAGATCAAGAATCTGACGGTAAATTTCGGCCCGCAACACCCGGCGGCGCACGGCGTGCTGCGCATGGTCATGGAGATGGATGGGGAGGTCGTCGAGCGGCTCGACCCGCATATCGGCCTGCTGCACCGCGGCACCGAAAAGCTGATCGAGTACAAGACCTACCTGCAATCGATCCCGTATTTCGACCGCCTCGACTACGTCTCGCCGATGAGCCTGGAGCACGCCTTCGTGCTGGCCGCCGAGAAGCTGCTCGGTATCAAGCCGCCGCCGCGTGGGCAGTATGTGCGGACCCTGTTCGCGGAGATCACCCGCCTGACCAACCACATGTTCAACGTGCCGGCGCTGGCCCTCGACATCGGTGCGATGACGCCGCTTCTCTGGGCTTGCGAGCAGCGCGAGATCGTCATGGAGTTCTACGAGCGGGTCTGCGGCGCGCGGCTCCACGCTGCATATTTCCGGGTCGGTGGTGTGCACCAGGACATGCCCGCGGGGCTTGCCGAGGACATCATGGACTGGGCCGAGAAACTGCCCGCCTTCATCGATGACATCGAGACGCTTCTGAACGAGAACCGCATTTTCAAGCAGCGTACCGTCAATATCGGTGCCGTGTCGGCCGACGACGCGTTGGCGTGGGGTTTCAGCGGCCCGATGCTGCGGGCTTCGGGCGTGCCGTGGGACTTGCGCAAGGCGCAGCCCTACGATGCCTACGCCGAAATGGATTTCGACATACCCATCGGCAAGCATGGCGACGTCTATTCACGCTACATGGTGCGCATAGCGGAAATGCGGGAAAGCCTGCGCATCGTAAAACAGTGCATCGAGAATTTGCCGGACGGGCCGGTGATGACCGAGGACGGCAAGGTCGCGCCGCCGTCCCGCAGCGCGATGAAGACCTCGATGGAAGCGCTGATCCACCATTTCAAGCTCTACACCGAGGGCTTCCACGTTCCGAAAGGCGAGACCTACACCGCCGTCGAGGCGCCAAAGGGCGAATTCGCCGTCTATCTCGTATCCGACGGTACCAACCGGCCGTATCGCTGCAAGATTCGCGCGCCCGGCTTCGCGCATTTGCAGGCGATGAATTTCATGTGCAAGGGCCATATGCTGGCCGATTCCGTGTCCGTACTCGGCTCGATCGATCCGGTGTTCGGCGAAATCGATCGCTAGAGGCAAAGTCAACGATGAGCGAAGTTTTCGAATTCACCGCCGAGAATCTTGCCGAGGCGAAGACGTTCATCGCCCGCTATCCGGAAGGCCGGCAGCGCAGCGCGGTCATGCCGCTGCTCGACCTAGCCCAGCGCCAGAACGGCGGCTGGCTGCCGAAGGGGGCGGTCGAGACGATCGCGCGGATCCTCGATATGGCGCCGATCCGGGTGCTGGAGGTCGCAACGTTCTATTCGATGTACAACCTGGAACCCGTCGGCCGGCATCAGATCAACGTCTGCACGACCACGCCATGCTGGCTGCGCGGCTCCGACGAGGTGGTCGGCGCGTGCAGGCAGGCGCTCGGCATCGGCATCGGCGAGACCACCGCGGACGGCGAGTTCACCCTCGGCGAGGTCGAGTGTCTCGGCGCTTGCGTCAACGCACCGGTGGTGCAGATCGGCGACGACTACTACGAGGACGTCGACGCCAAGGCCATGACCAACATCATTGAGGCCATTAAACGGGGCACCGGCCTGGCGCCGGGATCGCAAATCGGCCGCACGGCTTCGGCCCCGGAAGGCGGGCCGCAGGTGCTCACCGGCGACGTCACCCGAAAGGCGGCAAAAGCCACCGACAAAGCGAGCGCGAAAACCGCCGGCAAGGCGCGCGCGACGGCTGCCGGCGACGAGATACAGGAGTCCGCTGACGGTGCGCCAGGAAAGGACGTCCCCGAGACGTCGGGGAACAGCGCCGACGAGGTGAAGGAGTAGTTTCGTGCTCGACGACAAGGACCGCATCTTCACCAACCTGTACGGCCTGCACGACTGGTCGCTGACCGGCGCCCGCGCACGCGGCGACTGGGACGGCACCAAGGCGATCCTCGCGAGGGGCCGCGATGCGATCGTGGACGAGGTCAAGGCCTCGGGCCTGCGCGGCCGCGGCGGCGCCGGCTTCCCGACGGGGTTGAAATGGTCGTTCATGCCGAAGGAGTCGGACGGCCGGCCCCACTACCTGCTGGTCAATGCCGACGAGGGCGAGCCGGGAACCTGCAAGGACCGCGACATCATGCGGCACGATCCGCACAAGCTGATCGAAGGCTGCCTGATCTCCGGCTTCGCGATGGGGGCCGAAACCGCCTACATCTATATCCGCGGCGAGTTCCACAACGAGGCGAACCGGCTCGAGGCGGCGATCGACGAAGCCCGCGAGGCCGGTCTGATCGGCAGCGACTCGTGCGGCTCCGGATGGCCGTTCGAGATCTACGTGCACCGCGGCGCCGGCGCCTATATCTGCGGCGAGGAGACGGCGCTGATCGAGAGCCTCGAGGGCAAGAAGGGCCAGCCGCGGCTGAAGCCGCCGTTCCCTGCGGCCGCCGGGCTCTATGGCTGCCCCAGCACGGTCAACAACGTCGAGAGCATCGCGGTGGTGCCCGATATCATGCGTCGCGGCGCCTCGTGGTTTGCCGGCCTCGGCCGCGAGAACAACACCGGCACCAAGCTGTTCGGCATAGCCGGGCACGTAAACAAGCCGTGCAACGTCGAGGAGGAGATGTCGATCCCGCTGAAGGAGTTGATCGAGCGGCACGCCGGCGGGGTGCGCGGGGGCTGGGACAACCTCCTCGCAATCATCCCGGGCGGTTCCTCTGTGGCCTGCCTGCCGAGCACGATCTGCAACGACATCCTGATGGATTTCGACTCGCTGAAGGATGTGCAGAGCGGCCTCGGCACGGCGGCCGTCATCGTCATGGACAAGTCGACCGACATCATCCGGGCGATCACCCGGCTGGCGCAGTTCTACAAGCACGAGAGCTGCGGCCAGTGCACGCCGTGCCGGGAAGGGACGGGCTGGATGTGGCGGGTAATGGAGCGGCTGTGCGAAGGCGCCGCGAGCATCGAGGAAATCGACATGCTCGACGAGGTAACGCGCCAGGTCGAGGGACACACGATCTGTGCCCTCGGCGACGCGGCGGCATGGCCGATCCAGGGCCTGATCCGCCATTTCCGGCCGGAGCTGGAACGGCGCATTCTGGACCGGCGGGTGTCGGGGCCGGCAGTCGCGGCAGAGTAGGGACAGGCGATGCCCAAACTTACCATCGACGGAAGAGAGGTCGAGATCGAGGCCGGCACCAGCGTGCTCCAGGCCTGCGAGTCGATCGGCATCGAGATCCCGCGGTTCTGCTATCACGAGCGGCTCTCGGTGGCCGGCAACTGCCGCATGTGCCTCGTGGAAATGGAGCGGTCGCCGAAACCGATCGCGTCCTGTGCCATGCCGGTTGCCGAAGGTATGGTGATCCACACCAATACGGAGACCGTGCGGCGCGCCCGCCAGGGCGTGATGGAGTTCCTGCTGATCAACCATCCCCTCGACTGCCCGATTTGCGATCAGGGCGGCGAGTGCGACCTGCAGGACCAGGCGATGGCCTACGGCTCGGACAGCAGCCGCTACCATGAGAACAAGCGCGCGGTGCGCGACAAGTACATGGGCCCGCTGATCAAGACGATCATGACCCGCTGCATCCACTGCACGCGCTGCGTCCGCTTCGCCACCGAAGTCGCGGGCGTTGAGGATCTTGGGTTGCTCGGGCGCGGCGAAAGCGCCGAGATCACGACTTATCTGGAAAAGACGCTCGCCTCCGAGTTGTCCGGCAACGTCATCGATCTGTGCCCGGTCGGCGCGTTGACCTCCAAGCCATATGCATTCCATGCGCGGCCTTGGGAACTCACCAAGACCGAATCGATCGACGTCATGGATGCGGTGGGCAGCAACATCCGCGTCGATACACGCGGTAACGAGGTCATGCGCATCCTGCCGCGGCTCAATGAGGACGTGAACGAGGAGTGGATCTCGGACAAGACCCGGTTTGCCTGCGACGGTCTGCGCCGGCAGCGTCTCGACCGGCCGTATGTGCGCGGCGCCGACGGCAAGTTGGCGGCGGCGGACTGGGACCAGGCCTTCGCCGCCATCGCGGAGCGCCTGAAGGGTCTCGACGGATCGAAGATCGCCGCCATCGCCGGCGACCAGTGCGACGCCGAATCTATGTTTGCCCTGAAATCGCTGATGGGGGCGCTGGGCTCACCCAATATCGACTGCCGGCAGGATGGGGCGGCGCTTGACGGCGGAGGCGCCCGGGCTGGCTGGCTGTTCAACAGCGGTTTTGCGGGAATCGAGGACGCGGACGCATTGCTGATCATCGGCGCGAACCCGCGCATCGAAGCGCCGGTCGTCAATGCCCGCATCCGCAAGCGCTGGCTGGAGGGCGGATTCCCGATCGGCGTGGTCGGACCGCAGGCGGATCTGACATATGACTACGCCTATCTCGGCGCGGGTCCGCAGACCCTGGCCGAGATCGCCGACGGCAAGCATCCTTTCGCCAAGGTGTTGGCCACGGCGAAGCGGCCGATGCTGATCGTCGGCACTGGTGCGCTGGCCCGCAGCGACGGTGCGGCGGTGCTGGCGGCGGCGCGCGAGATCGCCGAGACCGCGAGCATGGTCGACGACGAATGGAACGGCTTCAACGTCCTGCACACCGCCGCATCGCGGGTCGGTGGGCTCGATCTCGGGTTCGTGCCCGGATCGGGGGGTCGCGACGTCTCGGCAATCCTGGACGACGCCGCAAGCGGCGACATCGAAGCGGTCTACCTGCTGGCTGCGGACGAGATCGACATGGCCCGGCTCGGCAAGGCGTTCGTGATCTACCAGGGACATCATGGCGACGCGGGCGCACATCGTGCCGACGTGATTCTGCCGGGCGCCGCCTATACCGAGAAGAGCGGCACCTTCGTGAACAGCGAGGGGCGCGTGCAGCGCGGCCTACGCGCCGCCTTCCCGCCCGGTGATGCCAAGGAGGACTGGGCTATCGTGCGGGCGCTCTCCGCCGTGCTGGACAAAACCCTGCCGTTCGATTCGCTGGGCGCGCTGCGGGCCCGGATGGAAGCGGCGCATCCGAGCTTTGCGACGCTCGACGAGCGGCTTCCTGCGGCCTGGGGCGACTTCGGCGGCAAGCCCGGCAAGCTGGGCGACGGGCCGTTCGAGCCTGCGGTTGCGAATTTCTACATGACGTGTCCGATCAGCCGCGCCTCCGCGACGATGGCGGAATGCGCAGCGGCGTTCGCCGGCGCGGGGGAGGCGACGGGAACCGATGGCTGAAGTCTTCATCAATACGATCTGGCCATGGGTCGAGATCCCGGCCCTGATCATCGTCATCATCGTGCCGGTGCTGCTGTCGGTCGCGTACCTGACCTACTGGGAGCGCAAGATCATCGGCTGGATGCAGCTGCGCAAGGGCCCCAACGTGGTCGGACCGCTCGGCCTGTTGCAGCCCTTCGCCGACGGGATCAAGCTGTTCCTTAAGGAGACGGTGATCCCGTCCGGCGCGAACCCGATCGTCTTCCTGATCTCACCGATGATCACTTTCGTGCTGGCGCTGGTCGCGTGGGCGGTGATCCCGTTCGACGAGGGTTGGGTCCTCGCCGACATCAATGTCGGTATCCTCTACCTGTTCGCGATTTCGTCGCTCGGCGTCTACGGCATCGTCATGGCCGGCTGGGCGTCGAACTCGAAATACGCCTTCCTCGGGGCGTTGCGCTCGGCCGCGCAGATGGTCTCCTACGAGGTCTCGATGGGTTTCGTCATCGTTACGGTGCTGTTCCTCGTCGGCTCGCTCAACCTTTCGGACATCGTGCGCGCGCAGTCGGGCGGAATCCTGAACTGGCACCTGTTCGGTATCCTCGCCCCGATGTGCGTGATCTTCTTCGTCTCGACGCTGGCCGAAACCAACCGCGCGCCGTTCGACCTGCCCGAGGCGGAGTCGGAGCTGGTGGCCGGCTATTTCGTCGAGTACTCGTCGTTCCCGTTCGCCATGTTCTTCCTCGGCGAGTACGCCAACATGATCCTGATGGCGGGCATGACGACCATCCTGTTCCTGGGTGGCTGGTACGCGCCGATTCCGGCGCTCGACGTCGTGCCCGGCATCATTTGGTTCGCCCTCAAGATCGCCTTCGTTTTGTTTTTCTTCCTTTGGGTTCGCGCCACCTTCCCGCGCTATCGCTACGACCAGCTGATGCGGCTCGGCTGGAAGGTGTTCCTGCCGTTCTCGCTGCTCTGGGTGGTCTTGAC
>CAYFYY010000094.1:0-16955 GCA_964347475.1 uncultured Flavobacteriales bacterium | reverse complement strand
CGACACGCGCACCGTACCGACCCCGGCGGCCTGGCTTCTGGGCTGGAAATCGGCGCAGATGCTGGTCGAGCGGCACGCACAGGAGCACGGCTCGTGGCCCCGCTCGATGGCGATCTCGGCCTGGGGGACGTCGAACATGCGGACCGGCGGAGACGATATTGCGCAGGCACTCGCGCTGATGGGCGTGCGGCCGACATGGGACGCAGCCTCGCGCCGAGTCACCGGGTTCGAGATCGTGCCCGTCGACGTTCTCGACCGGCCCCGCGTCGACGTGACACTGCGCATTTCCGGGTTCTTCCGCGATGCCTTTCCCGCGCTCATCGATCTCGTCGACTCGGCGGCACGGGCGGTCGCCGCTCTCGATGAACCCGAGGCAGTCAACCCGCTGGCGGCGCAGGTCCGTCGCGACGCCCGGCAGTTGTCGGTTGCCGGCACCGACGGCGACGCCGCTCTACGCCGCGCCGCAATCCGCGTCTTCGGCTCCCGCCCCGGGGCGTATGGTGCCGGACTGCAGGCGCTGATCGACGAGCGCGGCTGGGAGTCGGACGAGGACCTCGCGCGCGCCTATGTTGCCTGGGGCGGCTACGCCTACGGAGGCGGCAGCGAGGGCGAGGCGGCGCATGGCCTCTTCGAGGCCAGGCTCAAATCGGTCGAAGCGGTGGTCCAGAACCAGGACAACCGAGAGCACGATCTGCTTGACTCGGACGACTACTATCAGTTCGAGGGCGGCATGACCGCGGCGGTTCGCGTGCTGTCGGGACGGCAACCGGCGGTATGGCACAACGACCACTCTCGCCCCGAATCGCCGCGCATCCGCGCCCTCGACGAAGAGATAGGTCGCATCGTCCGCGCCCGCGTGGTCAACCCGAAATGGATCGCCGGCGTGATGCGCCACGGCTACAAGGGCGCGTTCGAGATGGCGGCGACCGTCGACTACCTGTTCGCCTTCGCCGCCACCGCGCGCTGCGTTGCCGACCACCATTTCGATGCGGTCTACGACGCCTATCTCGGCGACGAGGCGGTGCGCGGCTTCATCGACGCGCACAACCCGGCGGCGCTGCAGGAGATCGCCGAACGCCTCAAGGAAGCCCAGGACCGGGGGCTGTGGCGACCGCGGTCGAACCGCAGCTACGACGCTTTGTCGTCGTTGGTCGAAGCGGCGCGACCTCATCCTTCGAGACGGGCCTCCGGCCCTCCTCAGGATGAGGACACAGGCGCTGGAGCCTCATCCTGAGGCGGCGAAGCCGCGTCTCGAAGGGTGCGGTCGCTTGCCCGCGAATTTGTGTTATGGATGGGCCAAACCGCGACGACAACACGGGAACAGAGAGGAGCGTGCCATGCCGCGACTGGAGCCGCTGCCGGAATCGGCGCTCGACGAATTGGCCGATGCGCTGCGCAACACGCGCGAGCGCCTCGGCTTCCTGCCCAACAGCCTGCGCATCATGGCGCGCCGGCCCGACATCGTCGCCGCCTGGGCCGGCCTGTCCGCCGCCATCATGAAGCCGGGCGCGGTCGGCAAGGAGCTGAAGAACATGGTCGCCCAGGTCGTCAGCCGCGCCGCCGGCTGCAACTACTGCATGGCGCACACCGGCCATGCCGGCGCGCGCCTCGAGCTTCCGGCGGAGAAGGAGAACGCGCTGTGGGAGTTCGAGACCAGCCCGCTGTTCGACGACGCCGAGCGCGCAGCGCTGCGCGTCGCGCTGGGCGCGGGGCAGGTCCCGAACGCCGTGACCGACGCCGATTTCGATGATTTGAAAGCACATTTCGACGAGGCCCAGATCGTCGAGCTCATCGCGGTGATGAGCATGTACGCGTTCCTCAACCGCTGGAACGACACCCTTGCGACCGAGCTCGAATCCTCGCCGCTCGCGCATGGCCGCGCCCGCCTCACCCGGCACGGCTGGGACCCGACGAAGCATTTGCCCCGGGAATAGGGCGGGCGCCAAATCAACGGCCGTCATTGCGAGGCGCGAAGCGCCGCGGCAATCCAGGAACCGCTAATGTGTGGCTCTGGATTGCGTCGTCGGCCCTGCCTCCTCGCAATGACAACCAGGGCTATCCATCAAACCTGTGAACGCGAAAATAAATGCCTTGTGGCATCGGCCGCCGTCCTCGCCGGCATACCCCTTACGAAACGGAATTTCGGATTCTCGTGATCAAGGGAGTAATGCCATGAAACGCAAGACCATCGTCATCGCCGGCGTCACCGGCGCCCTGCTCGCCGGCGTGTCGGCGACGGCCCTGCTGGGCTACCAGTATTTCAAGCCCCGCACGGCCTACTTTCAGGCGCAGGTGACGACCCAGCCCGTCGAGGCAGGCCGGATCCTGGACCAATCGCCGCAGAGCCATATGCAGCTGCCGTCCGGCAACGAGACCCGACCGCAGTCGCAGCAGCAGGTCCGCCAGGACGACAGGCGCAAGCGCGACAGCCTCATGGGCCTCACGGACGGGTCCGTGGTGGCGATGGAGCGCGAAGGCTACGCGGCGCACAAGTCCTCGGGCCACGTCGCCGCCGACGCGGTCGCGCCGCAGCAGCGCCCCGGAACCGAGAACGAGCGCTACGGCGAGTTCGAGGACAACCCGGTCAAGCTGGTCGCAGAAGAGCCGGTCTCGACCTTCTCGATCGACGTCGACACGGCGTCCTACTCGGTCGTGCGGCGGTACCTCAACGACGGCGTGCTGCCACCGAAGGACGCGGTGCGCACCGAGGAGCTGGTCAACTACTTCAACTACGACTACGCGCTGCCGGACGGCCCGGACGAGCCGTTCCGCGCCGACGTCGCGGTGTACGACACGCCGTGGGATGCCGGCACGCAGCTGATCCGCATCGGCCTCCAGGGCTACGACATCCCGGCCGACACGCGGCCGGCGGCGAACCTCGTGTTCCTGGTCGATACCTCCGGCTCGATGAACGCGCCCGACAAGCTGCCGCTCTTGAAGAAGTCGCTGAAGATGCTGGTCGACCAGATGGGCCCCGAGGACAGCATCGCCATCGTCGCCTATGCGGGCTCCGCCGGCGTCGTGCTCGAGCCGACCAGGGGCTCGGAGAAGCGCAAGATCATGGCGGCGCTGAACGCCTTCCGCGCCGCCGGCAGCACCGCCGGGGCCGAGGGCATCCGCCAGGCCTACGCGCTGGCCGAGGCGAACTTCCAGGAGGATGCGGTCAACCGCGTGATCCTTGCGACCGACGGCGACTTCAACGTCGGCCATACCGAGAACAGCACGCTCGAGGACTACATCTCTCGCAAGCGCGAGACCGGGGTCTATCTGTCGATCCTCGGCTTCGGGCGCGGCAACTACAAGGACGACCGCATGCAGGTGCTGGCCCAGGCCGGCAACGGCAACGCGGCCTACATCGACACCCTCAACGAGGCGCGCAAGGTGCTGGTCGACGAGATGGGCGGGACCCTGTTCGCCATCGCCAACGACGTCAAGATCCAGGTCGAGTTCAACCCGGCCTATGTCGCGGAATACCGGCTGGTCGGCTACGAGACCCGGCTGCTCGCGCGCGAGGACTTCAACAATGACAAGGTCGACGCGGGCGAGGTCGGCAGCGGCCATGAGGTGACGGCGCTGTACGAGATCACGCCGCCGGAGAGCGACTCGCGGCTGGTCGATCCGCTGCGCTACGGCGAACCCGCGCCGAAGGCGGCCGCCGGCGTCGACAACGGCGAGATCGCCAACCTGCGGCTGCGCTACAAGCTGCCGGGCGAAGCGAAGAGCACCCTGTGGGAGCGGCCGATCCTGGCCGAGGCCCGCACCTCCTTCGCCGAGGCGCCGCGGGAGGCGCGCTTCGCCACCGCCGTCGCCGGCTTCGGGCAGATCCTGCGCGGCGCGGTCAACGTCGAGGACTTCACTTTCGACAACGTGATCGCCGTGGCCCGGGCCGCAAAGGGCGACGACCCGTTCGGCTACCGCAGCGAATTCCTGCAGCTCGTGCGCCTGGCCAAGAACGCCAGCGCGCTCGAGACGCTGGCCAACTGAGGTCGACCCCCGTGCCGGGTATCAGCCCAGACCGGTACGAATGCCGCCCCCGATTCGCAATAGCGGACGGGGGCGGCTGCGTTGATTATCGTTATCTTTCCCGGCTCCGCCGGTCGCCCCACCCCCTCCCCAACCCCTCCCCCGCCCAGGCGGGAGAGGGGCTAAAGTGTCGCGCCGGAATGCAGAAAAGCGCCTCTCCCTTGAGAGGGGGAGGGGTTGGGGAGGGGGGTGACGCGTGGTCTTTCGATCCGTGCAAAGGTCTCCACGCCAAGGCGTGCCGCTTTGATCGAACCAGCTGCCGCGCTAAAGTCTCGGGCATCATGAGCGGGCCTGAGACAGACTGGGCGGCGCAGGATTGGGACGACCTCGTCCCGCGGTTGCTGCTGCTCGCGATCTCGCGGCTGTACCGCATGACCTGGCGCGGGCGGCGCGGCGAGGCCCCGCCCGGCGCCGCCGAGGCCGAGGACTACGTGAACGACGCAATCTCCAAGACGATCGCCGGGGTGCGCGTGTGGGACCCCAGCAACTGCACCCTGTTCCAGCACCTCGCCGGGGTCGTGGTCAGCGACATCAGCCACGCCGCCGAGTCGATGGAGAACCGCACCACCGTGGCGCCGCCGCACAACCCGGGCGACGACCGCTGGCCGCCCGATGCGGCCGACGATGCGCCGGACCCGGAGCGCGCCGCCGAGTGGCGCCTGGAGCGCGAGCGGCTGGTCGGCTGGCTGAAAGCGGCCGACCCGGACCTCGCCCGCATGGCCGAGCTGATGCTGACCCGCGATATGCAGGACACGGAGTCGCTGGGCCGCGAGCTCGGCGTCCCGGCGTCGGAGATCGCCAACCGGCGCAAGCGGCTAAAGCGGGCCGTGCGCGCCTACATGGCGGAGGCCGCGTCATGACCGGCGCCCGGCACCCGACCCCGGCCGAACGGCTGCTGGCGCTGCTCGAGGACGAGCCGGCGCTGGAGACCCTGCCGGCCGACGACGTGCGCGCCGGGCTCGATGCCGTCGGCGTCGACCCGGCCCGCTGCGTCGCCTTCGCCCGGGCGCTGGCCGGCGGCACCGAGTCGCCCGGCGGCCGCCTGCTCGGCGCGATCGACCTCGCGGAGGACGAGGAGGACGAGATCGCCCGGCTCGAATCCGCAGACATCGAGGCGGTCCGCGCGCGGATCCCCGGCGCCAGCGCCGCCGCCGTCGCGGCCGAGGCCCGCCGCCAGGCCGGTGAGGACAGCAACATCGTTGCCATGAAGCCGCGCGCCCGCAGCCGCATCCTGCGCTGGGGCGGCCCGGCCGCCGGAATCGCCGCCAGCCTGCTGGTCGTCGCCGTGGTGGGCGTCCAGCTCATGGAATCGGATCGACAGATGGTGTCGAACATCTCCGGTTCGTCTGACGCGCCGGCCGAAGGGATTTTGGAGGAGGCACCGGCCCCGATCGCCAGAAACATGGCGCCGGAAGCGGAAAAGCGGAAGCAGAGTGAGACAGACAGCGTTGCCGCCATCGACCGGTTCGCCCAACAGGAACGCGAGCGGACCGAGGCCCAGGCGCCGGAGGCGCCGTCCATGGGCCTGCTCGGCAACGAGAGCGAGGACATCGCCCTCGCCGACCGCGATACCGACGATCTGCGGCGCGCCCGGTCCGAGCGGGCCGACGCGCCGGCGGCGACCGAGGGATACTTGGCCAAGCCGGACTCCGGCGTTGCGAAGTCCGGCCGGGCGGCGGCCGCCATCGCCGCGATGGTGATCGTCGATCCCTCGCAGGTGCCGCTCGCCGTCCAGGCGCAGGCACTGCCGCAGCCGGACCTCGCGGCGCGCATCGAGGAAGCCCGGCGCCTCGCCGGCAGCCGCCCGGTCATCGCCCTGTACCGGATCGCCGGCCCGGCGGGGCGGCAGGACTTCGCCCAGGTGCCGCTGGAGGTCGCGATGACCCAGCAGATGCCGGCACCGGGGCCGCTCATTCAGCTGCTCGGCCCGGCCGCATTCGAATACGACTTCCTGGCCCTGCCCGCCGATTGACGCTGCCGGCGCGGGTCGCGCGCCGAATGCGGGCAGCAATGTGACGGCCGCTTTGCGCGCGGCGGCGGCAACCGCGCGGCGAGAGCGGGAGGGCGCCACAGCGGCCAGGCCGCACCGCCGCCCGAGAATCGTCACGGTTTCGGCATACACGCCACGGCCCGGTCCCGAAAACCGTCAAAGAACGCTGACATGTTTCAGTCAATCAGAAGTCTCTCAATCGAGATCGGCAGGGCCCGCAAAGGGCCCGCAAGGGGGATCGCCATGAACGTCCGGACTCTTCTGCAAGCCACGGCCATCGGCATCGCCACCGTCCTGGTGGCGTGCACCGATCTGGCCGACGACACGCGCGACGTCACCGCCGTCGAAACCGCGCCGGCGCCGGCCGAGCGGGCCAGACAGGCGCCGCCACCGCCAGCAGCCGCCGCCCCGGCCCTGGAGGTGGATCGGGCCGCGGAAATCAGTTCCTATTGCTGCTGGCCGCCGGCGCCGCCACCCTACTGGGACGAAGGGCGCGAAAGCTACCCGCAGTTCGACGACAACCCCGTCCGGCAGACGGCGGAGGCTCCGGTGTCGACCTTCTCGATCGACGTCGACACCGCGTCCTACGCCCGGGTGCGCCGGTTCCTCAACGACGGCGTGCTGCCTCCGGCCGAGGCCGTGCGCACCGAGGAGCTGGTCAACTACTTCGCCTACGACTATGTCCACCCGGACAGCCGCGAACGGCCGTTCCGCGCCGATATCGCGCTGTTCGACGCACCGTGGGACGACGGCCGGCAGCTGCTGCGCATCGGCCTCAAGGGCTTCGACGTCCCGTCGAACAAGCGCCCCCCGGCCAATCTCGTCTTCCTGGTCGACACATCGGGCTCGATGAACAGCCCCGACAAGCTGCCGCTGGTGCAGCGTTCGCTGCGCATGCTTGCCAACACGATGGGCGCCGAGGACCGCATCGCGCTGGTCGCCTATGCCGGCACGGCCGGGGTGGTGCTGGAGCCGACGCGGGGCATCGACAAGCACAAGATCCTGGGCGCCATCGACGGCCTGCGCGCCGGCGGCAGCACCGCCGGCGGGGCCGGCATCGAGCTCGCCTACCGGCTGGCCCGCGAGAACTACCGCGACGGTGCCGTCAACCGCGTGATCCTGGCGACCGACGGCGATTTCAACGTCGGCATCGCCGATCCGGAGCGGCTCGAGGCGTTGATCGCCGCGAAGCGCAAGACCGGCGTGTATCTCTCGGTGCTCGGCTTCGGCGAGGGCAATCTGCAGGATACGATCATGCAGCGGCTGGCCCAGGCCGGCAACGGCAACGCCGCCTATATCGACAGCTTCCAGGAGGCGCGCAAGGTGCTGGTCGACGAGATCGGCGGCACCCTGTTCCCGATCGCCGACGACGTCAAGGTGCAGATCGAGTTCAACCCGGCCTACGTCGCCGAGTACCGGCTGATCGGCTATGAGACGCGCATGCTCCGGCGCGAGGATTTCAACAACGACCGCGTCGACGCAGGCGACGTCGGCAGCGGCCACACGGTAACGGCTCTGTACGAGATCGTCGCTCCGGGCAGCGAGTCGCGCCTCATCGACCCGCTGCGCTACGGCGATGGGGAGAAGAAGGAGGCGGCCGGCGCCGCCAACGGCGAGCTGGCCTGGCTGCGCATCCGCTACAAGCTGCCCGGCGAGACGCAGAGCCGGCTGATCGAGCAGCCGGTGCACGCGGCGGACCGCACCGGCTTCGCCGAAGCCCCGGCGGACGCCCGCTTCGCCGCCGCCGTGGCCGGGTTCGGCCAGCTGCTGCGCAGCAGCGACATGATGGGCGATTTCACCTGGAACGACGTGCTGGGGATTGCCGCCGACGCGAGGGGGGAGGACTCTCTCGGCTATCGTGCGGAGTTTACCCGGCTCGTTCGGACGGCGGCGGGCCTAGCCCGTCTCGCCGCCGCCCAGTGAGGCCTGGCGCCGCGGGAGTCTCCAGCCCGCGGCGCCGGCCTCCATCCTCCGGCCCTCCCTCCGCATCCGGGGAGGGCCGGACCCTGTCGGCCTTGAGACCCGCAGAAATCGCCTTTGCATGGGGTTGTTCCACATAGTCTGACCGGAGGTCTCCGCTATGTTCCTCGCCCACCTGCCCGCCGGCTACCTGATGGCCCGCCGCCTCGCCCCGCGCCTGGCGCCGGACCGGCCGCGGGCGCGCCGGCTGATGGCGGTCTGCCTCGTCGCCTCGGTGCTGCCCGACATCGACCTTCTGTATTTCTACCTCGTCGACGCGCGCCAGACCCTCCATCACGACTACTGGACCCACGTCCCGGCCTTTTGGCTGGTCGCCGCGGGCAGCGCGGTCGCGCTGTTCCGTCTCGCCCGGGTGCCGGTGCCGTGGCCCGCCGTGGCCGGTCTGATGGCCGGGCTGTTCTTGCACCTCGCCCTCGATACGGTAACCGGCGGCATCGCCTGGCTCTATCCATACGACACCGCCCGGTTCGTGCTGGTCGAGGTGCCGGCGCGCTTCGACGGGTGGGTGTGGAACTTCATCCTGCACTGGACCTTCCTCCTCGAGATCGCGATCCTCGCCTGGGCCGCGCGCGAGATCGGGCTGCCGCGCTTCGTGCGGGGATTGAGGCAACGGCCGGCGGCGGCTATGCTGCGACGGCGGGCACCGCGGCAGGAGAGGGCGGAATGAAGACCGAGGGCATGACGCCGGAGGAGATCGACGCACGGCACGCCGAGAAGATGGCCAAGAAGAAGGCGGCGCGCGACAAGATCCTGGCCACCAAGACGAAGGAGAAGGGCCTCCTCGTCGTCCACACCGGCAAGGGCAAGGGCAAGACGACGGCGGCCATGGGCCTCGCCATGCGGGCCATCGGCAACGGCATGAAGGTCGGCATCGTCCAGTTCGTCAAGGGCGTCTGGAACACCGGCGAGCGCGAGGTGCTGAAGCGATTCCCGGAGCTCTGCGTGATGAAGGCGATGGGCGAGGGCTTCACCTGGGACACCCAGGACCGGCAGCGCGACATCGCGGCCGCACAGGCGGCCTGGGCGGCGGCGCAGGCGATGATGGCGGACGAGAGTTTCCACATGGTCGTCCTCGACGAGCTCAACATCGTGCTGCGCTACGACTATCTCGACGTCGCGGCGGTCGTGGCGGCGCTGCGCGACCGGCGCCCGGGCCTGCACGTCGTGGTCACCGGCCGCAACGCCAAGGAGCCCATCTTGGAGATCGCCGATCTGGTCACCGAGATGACGGAGGTCCGCCACCACTTCCGGGCCGGGGTCAAGGCGCAGACCGGCATCGAGTTTTGAGCCGCAGGCCCAGCGTGGCGGCCGCAAAAAAGCCCAACTTGCATGACATTTCTGCGCATCGGGGATATATCCTGCGGCGATCGGGATTTCAGGGCCCATCGCGGCGCATCCGGAACGGGAGAACCAAGACCATGTTGAATCGCTTGACCGCTGTACTTGCCGTGCTCGCCGTCGCGGCCACGATCGCCGGTCCGGCCCAGGCCGCAACAAAGGCCGAGGAGATCGTCACCAAGGCGCAGCTCACCGTCCAGGGCATGACAAAGGACGATGGGATCGGCGAGTTCGTCCGCCGCCATCTGAAGAACGCCAAGGGCGTGATGGTCGTCCCTCAGATGCTCAAGGGCGCGCTCGGTTTCGGCGCCGAGGGCGGCAGCGGCGTGCTGCTGGTCAGAAATGCGAAGGGCAACTGGAGTTATCCCGCCTTCTATACCCTCGGCGGCGTCAGCTTCGGCCTGCAGATCGGCGGTTCCGCCTCCGAGGTGATGCTGCTCTTGATGACCGACCGCGGCGTCAACGCGATGATCGAAGGCAACCGGATCAAGCTCGGCGCCGATCTCGGCGTCGCGGCCGGGCCCGTCGGCGGCGGCGCCGAGGCGGCGGTGACACTGGGCAGCGCCGACGTACTGGTGTACTCGCGCTCCAAGGGCGCCTATGTCGGCATCAGCCTCGAGGGCTCGGTGATCGAGCCGCGCCAGAGCCTCAACAAGGAATATTACGGCGCCGAGGTCGAATCCAAGCCGATCGTCCTCGAGCGCAAGTATTCCAACGCCCACGCCGACGCGCTGCGCGGCGCGCTCGCCACGGCCCGCTAGCAGGCCCGACCGGCGGACGGGCGACATGGCCGCCGCCCTGATGCTGCAGGGGACGGGCTCGGATGTCGGCAAGTCGCTGATCGCCGCCGGCCTCGGCCGGGCGTTTGCCCGCCGGGGCCTTACCGTCCGACCCTTCAAGCCGCAGAACATGTCGAACAACGCCGCGGTCACCGCCGAGGGCGGCGAGATCGGCCGGGCCCAGGCGCTGCAGGCGCGGGCCTGTGGGGTCGCGCCCAGCGTGCACATGAACCCGGTGCTGCTCAAGCCGCAGTCGGAGACCGGCGCCCAGGTCGTGGTGCAGGGCCGGGTCGAGGGCGTTGCGAAGGCGGCCGAATACCATGCGCTGAAGCCGCAGCTTATGCCGCGCGTGCTGGACAGTTTCGCGCGCCTGAAGGCCGAGGCCGATCTCGTCCTGGTGGAAGGCGCCGGCAGCCCGGCCGAGGTCAACATCCGCGCCGGCGACATCGCCAATATGGGCTTCGCGCTGGAAGCCAGGATCCCGGTGATCCTGGTCGCCGACATCGACCGCGGCGGCGTGCTGGCGGCCCTCGTGGGCACCCACGCGCTGATCGAGCCGGCGGAGCGCAACCTGTTGCGCGGCTACCTCGTCAACAAGTTCCGCGGCGACAAGGCGCTGTTCGCGCCGGCGGTCGACATCGTCGCGAAACGCACCGGCATGGTCTGCCACGGCGTCATTCCGTGGTTCGAGCGCGCGCGGGCGCTGCCGGCCGAGGACGCGGTGGCGCTGGACCGGCGGGCGCGCGAAACGGACCGCGCGATCCGCATCGCCGTGCCGCGACTCTCGCGCATCGCCAATTTCGACGACCTCGACCCGCTTGCCGGCGAGCCGGACGTTGCCATCGACATCGTCGAGCCGGGCCGGCCGCTGCCGGCCGAGGCGGACCTCGTGCTGCTGCCCGGCTCGAAATCCACCATCGCCGACCTCGCGGTGCTGCGCCGCGAAGGCTGGGACATCGACATCCGCGCCCACCTGCGCCGCGGCCGGCCCGTCGTCGGCCTGTGCGCCGGCTTCCAGATGCTGGGCGCGCGGCTCGAAGACCCGGAGGGCGCGGAAGGGCCGGCCGGCGCCGTCGACGGGCTCGGCCTGCTCGAAATTGAAACGGTCCTGACCGGCGACAAGCGGCTGGTCGAGGCGGCGGGCACGGAACTGTCCACGGGCCGGCCGGTGCGCGGCTACGAGATGCATATCGGCAGGACGACGGGCCCGGCACTCGCCCGGCCGATGGTCGAGATCGCGGACTCCGGGCGCGCGCGGCCCGACGGCGCCGTCTCCGCCGACGGCCTCGTTGCGGGCTGCTACCTGCACGGCCTGTTCGTCTCCGACGATTTCCGCCACGCCTTCCTCGCCCGCCTGCGCGACGGCCGCCCGCACGCGGAGGCGTACGAAGTCAAGGTCGAGGCGACGCTCGACGCCCTCGCCAAGCACCTGGAGGAACACTGCGACCTCGACGCAATGCTGGCGATCGCCGAACGCGGGGTGTGAGGCGCCCCTTTCGCCTACCTCTCCCGTTAATCCTTCCTGAACCCGCGCCGGGCATAGTGGCGGCGGGCCAGCGCAAGGGGCAAAAAGGGCGTGAAGATCGACTCCCGATCCTTCGATAGCAGGCGCTACAAGGCGCTGTACTTCCTGCTGCCGCTGTTCAACGGCGCCGTGATCGTGTCCGGCCACTATGCCTTGCGCCGTATCACGGGCGGTCCTCTGCTGGATACCGGTCTCTCCGCCGGCGCGACAGGGATATTGACCGACTTCGTGTATTTTGCAGCGGCACTCGTTGTCCCCGGCCTCGTAATCTGCTCCCTGGAGATCTTCGCACTCGGCGTGATCTATCGCCGCAATGTCGTGCCGTTCGCGCTTCGCAGATTGCGCCTCAAGCAGGATGAAGAAGGCAACTCGTTGCCGGTCGCAGGGCCATTCCTCCTGACCGTCGCTGGCGCAATGGCCGTCGTACTGACCCTGCGCCTGCTTTCGGCTTGGATCCCGGAAGGTGGGGGACTCGGTTCAACCGCCATCGTCTTCGTAACCGCCTTCTTATATGCCCTGACAGTCGTTCCCGTGCTCGCGCTCTGCGAACTGGCGGCGGCGGACAGGGCCAACGGCGATGCCGAGGGGGCCGGCGCATGACCACGGGTCTCGAATTCTTCAGGTCCCGGCGGTTCTGGATCTTTTTCCTCGGATCCACCTCGCTGGTCATGCTCGCCTCGGCGGGCATGCATATCGCAGTCGTATCCTATCTGCTGGCGTTGGACATCGAGCCCGACCCGTTCTTTTCGTTGCTCGGCGGGTTCGCGGTCCTCTCTGTGTCCGTCGCTGTCTTTTGGTTCGCCTACGTGCGAAAGAAAGGGGCGCCGCGCTATCCCAAAGAACGCCAGGGACTGCTCTTCCTGATTATTATGGTTGTCGCCATGCTTGTCGCAGTCGCGGAATGGTCTGCCATACATTTTCTTCTCATGAGCTGGATGGCTCCGGACGCAGCCGATAACGGCGGCTTTTCCGCATTTCCTGTGTGGGCATTCGCGCTCGGTTCCGGGCCTTACATCGCGATGGTCGAATGGGAAGCGATAACAGGCGCGAACAACGACCCGCAACGTGCCACTACCCCAGAATTACCGTGAGCAGCAGAATCCCCGCCGCCGCCGCGGGACCGGCGCGGCCAGCGGCACAGAAGAAGGCCGACGCATGACAGACGAATACGAATGTCTCGTATCCAGGAGATTCTGGTCCATCATGCTGCTGATGCCGTTCGCGGCGATCTTTCTGGCGATGTCGGCCTTTGCGGTGGTCCACGGATATCTTGGCGTCGCCGAGGTCCAGGCCATAAACAGCTTGGGCGACTTAGGGGTTGCGGCGATCGAAGCCCTGATCTGGATTGCGGTGACCCTGGCGCCCCAGTATGTGATCCTCTTTCGGGTTTATGCCCTGGACATACGCAGCGCATTCCGCGCCCAGGCGACTTTCGCTACCTACTCGCTCGGTGGAATTCCCACCATGATCGCCAGCATTGCCGGATTCATTCTGGCGCTGACGCTGGGCCGTGCTCTTGTCGCGAACGACTTGTTCAGGGACGCCGTATCGGATGTGTTTGTCCTGCTCGCCTTACTTCAGGGCATGTTGTTCGCGAGCCTGGCGGATCTGGGCGAGACAAGACTGCGCGCCGCGAACGACCAGAACGGGCCAGATGTGCCATGACCGCGAAGAGTCCGAAACCGGCAGGTGCCCCGGTAGGTCCGCCACCGGACATCCCGGTCTGGCCGCTCTACCTTGTCATCATCACCTTCTGGATGGCCTCAGTTCTGTCGGCGGGCGGGCTGGCACTGACCTGGCTGGCTCTCCCGCGTATCTCCTGGGCATTCATCGGCGTGATAATGGCGGGCCTCTTGTCTGCATGGCTACTCGTCCTGGGTGTCCTGGCGCTGCTCTACGGCTGGACGGCCGCGACCCGCGCCAGGCCAGGGAAGCTGGGCGAATCGGCGTCGGCGTCGATTCTGGCGGGGTTGGCCTGTTTCCCGGTCTGGTGGCTAATGGACTGGACCCTGGAGAGCCTGGTCTTCGGGATCCGGTTCGGCGACTGGTCCTACGGTGTCGGATTCATGTTCATGATCCTGATCGGACCCGCAACCTATCAATGGATACGGGAGTGCAGATGGGCGCGCTGGCATGCGGTCGCGCAAGCCGCGCGCGATTCGAGGGACAACTGAGCGAAATCACCAACCCGGGCTCGCCCTGAGCAGCACGATCCCCGCCGCCGCCATGCGTTCCTGTCGCGCCTGCGCGACAGCCACCCGCAAGCCGAGGCCGTACGAGGCCAAGATCGAATCCACCCTCGAAGCGAACTGCGACCTCGACGCCCTTCTCGCCAACGCAGAGCGGGGCGTGTGAGCGCAAGACCCTACCCAACCCCTCTCCCCCGCAGGCGGGAGAGGGGGTATAGGCGCGATCGCGAAGAAGACAGCCCTCTCCCGCGGGGCGGGGGAGGGTTGGGAGGGAGTGGGATAAGCGGCGGCCTTTCCGTGACGCGGCGGCCCGTCACCCACCAGCTCCACCCGTTAATCCTTCCTGAACCCGCGCCGGAGATACTGCCTGAGCAGTGAATCAGGATGCCGTATGGGCGATATTCCGAAGCTGCCGCGTACCGCGCGGTTCTGGGCGATTCTTCTGGGCTTTTCCGTGTTCGGCGGCGTTGCGCCCGTGGGGCTATACGTTTTGCTGCACGCCTATCTGGAATTACCCGAACCCCTGAAAACGGGAAGCTTCGTATGGTCCACCCTGGAATACTGCGGGCTGATGTTGTCGCTGCTGTTGCTGAATTTCGTCCTTCTGGGGCTCGTCTTTCGCACGAATTTCCTGACTGGCTACTGGGGCCGCGTCATGCACCGGAATTCCCGCGTGAATCCGGCGGTATCGAGCCTCGTCGCGTTCGCCGCTTGGTTCGCGGCCATGAAGTTGGCCGAAGCGGTGATGCCCGGAAATCCGATTTTCGAAGACAAGACCGGATTGACGGCAACGATGATCATTATGATCGGCGTTGTCCTGCTTACATGGCCGGCTATCCATTACGGCGAGCGAACGCTGGCGGCCGAAGAACGCGACCGCGCTGGTAGGACCAGCACATGATCAGGGACATCGAACACCTCAGGACGAAGCGGTACTGGGTACTGATCCTGCTCGGCCCGCCGCTGCGGGTGGTCTTCGCCTACGCCATATTCGCGGCGTTGCATCTTGGTCTCGGCCTGCCATGGCCGACGATTGAGGGTCTGGGGCCGGCAATCAGCCTGCTGGAATTCCTCGGCCTGATGGTTTTGCAGTTGGTCATGGACCGCCTCGGTCTGGGCTGGATTTCCGGGGTGAACGTTTTCCAGCGCGGGTGGTGGACGGGCAAGCTGACGGTCGACGTCACCGGCACAGTCGTGGCGATACTGATGACGCTCGTAGGATGCGTCGCCATTATGTTCGCAGGGATTGAATCCCTGAAGGTGATCCTGACGAACGACGGCTCAGGTGCGGGTCTCGCCGGGTACCTGGTCGTAACGAGCATCTTCTATGCGTCGACCGTAATAGACGGCGAACGGCTTCGTCAGGGCGGCGCCGACAATACCGCGAATGAGCACGCGGAATGAGCAAGGGTCTCAGACACCTCAGGACGAAGCGGTACTGGGCGCTGATCCTGCTCGGGCCGCCGCTGCAGGTTATCTTCGCCTATGCGGTATTCACGGGCCTATATCTTGGTTTCGGCCTGCCCTGGCCGACACTGGAGGATGCCGGGCCCTTCGCGAGCATGCTGGAGGCGTTTGGTTTTCTAGGCCTCCTTGTTGTGGTCGAGTTTCTCGTACTTGGAAATATCTATCGGATGAATTTCTTCACCCGCGGCTGGTCGACACGCAAAGCGGATATCGGGTTAATCGAATTATTGGCGAGTTCGCTGGGCATCTTCGCCGGTTTTGTGATCGTCATCGGGATGGCCAGCGCGATGCCCGACACGATCAGCGTGGGTTTCGAGAACGGCGGGTTCATGATCCTCCTGGTCGTCCTGGCCTCCACCTTCGCATTCATCGGGACCGTGCAATATGGCGAGCAGACGCTGCGGAACCGTACGGAGGGTGGCACGGAAGAGACGGGTTTATGATCAAGGGCCTCGAATTCCTCAAGTCCTGGCGCTTCTGGGTGTGGCAGATTGCATCGACGGCACTGATGACGCTTGGGATCGCGGGCGTGCATATCGCGTCGGCTGTCTATTTCCCCCGAATGGCCGATGGTTCACCCGACGATCTTTATCCGTTGTTGCTGGGTTTTGTGCTCGTGACGATCTTCGTCGCTGCCGCCTGGTTCATTTTCATGCGCGGTAACCTACACCGTCGTTACCCCATGGCTTATTGGCCACAGCTATTTACGGTCGTCGTCATTGTGGCGACGGCTATCGTAGTGTTGGAGCTTATCGCTGTAAGACGATTTCTTGTGGAGCCGATTCTGGATGGCGTTGAAAGCACGCCGCTGTTTTCGATGTACGTGATGGTTGTCGGTTGGGCATTCGGGCAGTGGGCTGCAATGGCTGAATGGGCGGTGATGACGGATGCGGACCGTGATACCGAACTCGCCGATTAGCTCATATTCCCCCGCAGCAATACGAAACCCATGGCCATCAGCCCGTTCACCACACAGGCCCCGAGATACAGCCTGAGCCCCCGGTCGATCCCCGCGGGGCCATATCTGCGCTTGCCGTCGCCGCCGATCCAGTGCTCCCGCGTGCCTTGGCCCGGATAGACGCGCGGGCCGCCGAGGGCGAGGCCCAGCGCCCCGGCGAAGGCGGCCTCGGGCCAGCCGGCATTGGGCGAGGCGTGGGTCCGGGCGTCGCGCCGTATGACGCGGGCGGCGCGGGCTGCATCGTTGCCGGTCAGCGCCGCGGCAATTACGGTCACCAGCGCCGCGAGGCGCGCCGGGATCCAGTTGGCGATATCGTCGGCCCTCGCCGCGGCCTTGCCGAAGGCGGCGTATCTGTTGCTGCGGTACCCGATCATGCTGTCCGCGGTGTTGATCGCCTTGTAGGCGCAGATCCCCGGCAGCCCGGCGGCGGCGTACCAGAACAGCGGCGCGACGACCGCGTCGGCGAAGTTCTCGGCCAGTGATTCCAGCGCCGCGCGGGCGATGCCGGGCTCATCGAGGCTGGCGGGGTCGCGGCTGACGAGATGGCGGATCGCCGCGCGCCCGCCGGCGAGACCATCCTGCCGCAACGCCCGCGCCACCGCCGCCACGTGTTCGTAGAGGCTGCGCTGTGCGAGCAGGATCGCGACCAGGAGCGCCTCGATCAGCCAGCCGCCCGGAAGGCCCCGGGCCAGCGCCGCGACCAGCC
>CAYFYY010000093.1:0-17037 GCA_964347475.1 uncultured Flavobacteriales bacterium | reverse complement strand
ACCGCCGGCCGATGCCTTGATCATGACCGGATAGCCGATGTCCCTTGCGATCTTCACGGCCTCTTTTTCGTCGCCGATGATGCCGAGATAGCCGGGAATGGTGTTGACGCCGGCCTCGTGGGCCAGCTTCTTCGACTCGATCTTGTCGCCCATGGCGGCGATCGCCTTGATGCCCGGGCCGATGAACGCAATCTCCTCCTTGTCCAACGCTGCGGCGAACGTGGCGTTTTCGGAGAGGAATCCGTAGCCGGGATGGACGGCTTCGGCGCCGCTGTCACGGGCAGCCTTGATGATGTTCTCGACGACGAGATAGCTCTGAGCCGAAGGCGGCGGGCCGACACAATACGCCTCGTCCGCCATCTCCACGTGGAGCGCGGCCGCGTCCGCCTCTGAATACACGGCAACGGTTGCGATTCCCATGCGCCTTGCGGTGCGGATCACGCGGCAGGCGATCTCGCCGCGATTGGCGATCAAAATCTTCGAAAACACGGTCCCTGGTCCCGGAATTGATCCTCTCGCGGGCCCGCGCTGCACTGCAACACGCCCCGCCGCCTCTATAATACGCCGGGCCGCGCCCGTGGCAATATTGCGGGCGCACGGCAGCGGTCGGTTCCGCCGGCCAACACGAGATGTCAGGCGGCCGAGGGGTTCGCGGTTCGCCGTGGCACGTGATGAAACTGACTGTCCTGGAGGTGCCGCATGTCGGGCAAGCGGACGGTCACCACCGTCCCTTCGCCGAGAGCGCTTTCGATCGTGATGCTGCCACCCATGGCTTCACACATCCTGCGGCAGATAGCAAGACCAAGGCCTGTACCACCGAACTTCCGCGTGATCGAGTTGTCGTATTGCGTGAACTCGCCGAACATCTCTTCGATTCGCAGCTTGTCCATACCGATACCGGTATCCGATATCCGGAACACGACGCAGTCGCACTCTTTGCCCGTATCGCCGTCCCAACGTGCCTTTACCTCAACAACACCGTTCTCGGTAAACTTCGCGGCGTTGCTTATCAGGTTGGTGAGCACGCCGCGCACCTTGATCTCGTCGGACACCATCGTGCCCAGTTCCGGCGGGCAATCGAGGCCAAGCGCGTTGCAGTTTGCGGCAAGTTCCGCAGTAACCCCCCGGGCGCTGTCCTGGACGATCTCGCGGATGTCGAAACGGGACAGGTCGAGCTGGATGCCTCCCGATTCGATCTTGGCGAGGTCGAGGACGTTATTGACGAGCGCCAGAAGATGGCGGCCGGCGTCCCGAATATCGCGGGCATACTCGCGGTAACGTGGCGGTGAGACGCGGCCGAGCAATTCATCGGCCATCACCTGAGAGAAACCGATCACGGCGTTGAGGGGCGTGCGCAGTTCGTGGCTCATATTGGCCAGGAATTGCGACTTTGCGCGGCTTGCCGCTTCCGCCCCGTCGCGCGCCTTGCGCAGCTCCGCCTCGATCTGGCTGCGCCGGGCGATCTCGTCCGTCAGCTCCCGGTTCTTCTCGACCAGCCGTCCGCGGCTCTCACGCAGGCTGACGTACTGGCTGCGCATGATCTGCTCGGCCCGGCGGACGACCAGCAACAGGCCGGCGTACAGAACGGCAAACCCGGCCAGCAGGCCAGCCAGGAGAGCGGCGGACATCTGCCTGATATCGCGGAAGTTCGACGTCACGTCGGAATACAATTCGAACACCCCGCGCACATGGCCGCCGGGGTCGCGCAGTGGCAGGTAGGTTTCGACGACGTCACGATCCTCAAATCCGCTGATCGAAAGATGTGCGTCATTGCGGTACAGGATCTGGCTCGACGTGTCGCCCCGCTGTGCGGCCTCGAAGAGTTCAGGTTCGTGATCCTGCAATGTGCCGATTTCTGCCGTGTCAGTGGAAAAGACCACGACGCCGGTGTCGTTGAAGATCTTGATCTTGAGCACAGGCAGATCGTCGGTCAGCCTCTCGACCGCGTCGTTCAGATAATAGGTCTCCGGGCGCTTGGCCAATCGGTTGATATCGTCGCTGGTGGTCCCGCCGATCCGGTCGGCGTAATACAGCCAGATCGCGTTGGCGAGGGACCGGGCGAGCACCGTGTTCCGGTGTTCCGCGGTGCGGACCAGATCCTCCATGGCAGTATGCCGGTAGAGGATGGAAAGCAGGATCGCCACGGCGATCAGAACGACCGCGCTTGTGACCGCGAAGTAATGCAGCAACCTGAACATCCTTGCCCACCTCCGGCGCTTGCGCGCTTGCCGGAACAGCTCCTGCAGGGTTTCAAGGCATGACACGAAGCCGGTCCCGCATCGTAAATGACCACACGCGCAGTCCTGTGCGCGCTCTGGACGATTAAGGCAAGCCCCCATGCTTTCTGCCAATTCGGGCGCACTGTATCGTATTAAGTGCAGTGACGCTCCACATATCCATACGAATTTTATGGATTAATGCGTCCTTTGGCCTGCCCGGGACATGGCGGACGCAACCGCTGCGGATCAGTCGGTCGTCCCGCGCCGATAGTACGCGAGGGTGCCATCATCGAAGAGTTTCTCGAAATCCGCCGCCTGTTCGAGGGCACGGGCCAGCGGCCAGTCTCGGGTGACCACGGCGCTGTCAATATCCCAGCGCGCAAAGGTTTCACGCCAATCGGCCTGCAGGCTCATCGTATACGCCGCTTCGGCAAGGAACGCCTCGCCATAGAAATCGAAGCGGGTGTCGATGAAGAGCTTGGCCTTGGGGTCGATTAGCAACATGCAGCTGCCGGACTTGTCATCGTTGAACATCCGGTCCCCCGGCCGGCGCAGTGCGGCAATTTCGTGCAGACCCGGTAGCAACGGCTCGCACAGGCCCATGCGCAGCGGTGCAATGCGGTCGGGCACGGCAACACTCATTCCGACGCCATACAGCACCAGCATGGCCATTATCATCGGCCGGAACTCCTCGGCAGCGCCCAGAATCGGCTCCAGTCCCGGTCGCGTGGCCTTCAGGTCGCACCACAGCTGGTACAGGGCACGGGGCAGGATCAGCACATGGAAAAGCGCTGCCCAAAGAATCAGCCGGCCGGCGATGACCGCCATTGCGGTGAACACGACGATGTGAAGAATTTCCTGGGTCGAAGCGGCGCGCCGGAACCGGAGCAGCGTCAGCAGGAAGAGTCCGGTGCAGAGCAGCAGGAGCTGTCCCTGCACCAGCGTAAGATCAAGCGGCTGCAACTCGTCGACGATGGCCGTGTGGTCGGCCTGGCCGGCAACGTCGATGATCCGTGCGTAGACATGCGGGCCGTAAGGGTTGACCAGACTCGCCCCGATTGCCGTTGCGAGAATCGCCCCCATCAGCCGCGGCGACAGCGGTATGCCCGCGACCTGCGGGTCGGCGGGCTCGAATCGTCGCAACCCGGCCCTGTCGACCGCGTCACCGGCAAGCATCAGCGTCAGGGAAATGGGGCCGAGGATGACCCCGAGATGAATGTTGCCCCACATGAGGTAGACGCCGGCGATGATAGCGATGCCGCCGTACCGGCCCAGGCGGTCGCGTCGCATGGCGTCGAGCGTCAGATACTGGACAAGGAGGAACAGCGTGGTCAGCAATCCCGGCCGGATCGACATGTTGAGCGTGACCATCAGCAGCGCAAGGGCGCCGATCGCACCCGTCAGGACGAAGGGGACGCGGCGCGGCACGCCGCCGAACAGCGGCACCAACAGATAGATCGCGATCACCGTCAGCATGAACAGCCGCACCAGCCAGTCGACCCCGAGCACGCTCTCGGCCGTGGCCAGCAAAACCTCGAACAGCCACTGGTACAGCACCCAGGGCTTGTCGTCATGGGTCCAAGAGAAGATGTCGGTCTGCGGCAACTCGCGCGTCGCCAGCAGATGCCGCCCGGCCTCCAGCAGCCAGGGATAGTCGACGGTGATCGCATCGCCCTGCATCGCGGCGACGAAATTTCCCACCCCCGGGCCGACCGCGATAGCGAGCACGACCAGCGAGAGGGCAGCCCAACCGAGCCGGATCATCCTGTCACGCGTCATCGACGGACCCCGAATGGCGCGCGCCGCCGGCACGCGGCGCGCCCCAGCTAACGCCAGCGCGGGTTAAGCCCGCGTAAAGGGGTCAGTCGCGATCAAAGAATACGTCAAACAGTCCCATCGCATAGGCGACGTGGATCGCCAGCACGCCGCCCCAGCCGACCAGCGGCAACACGAACCAGGCGACATCCGATGACAGGATCAGGTTTGCGGGCAAGATCAACAGCATCGCCGCGAAGTAGCCGATCAAATGCCAGAGGAACCCGCGCAGGCGCCGCCGGGCCCGTTCGGTCGCCGGGTCCTGTCCGCCCATGGCATCACTCCGCCGGTGGCGGCAGCTGGATCCGCCCGGCCACGTCGAGCGGGAAGAAGGGGTTGTGCGCGACCTCCCACAGATGGCCGTCGGGGTCGGCGAAATAGCCGGAATAGCCGCCCCAGAACACCTTCTGCCCCGGCTTGACGAGGATTCCCCCGGCGTCCACCGCCTCGGCGAGGACGCGATCGACGTCGGCCTCGCTCGGCACGTTATGGGCAAGGGCAAAGCCGGAAAATCCGCCTCCGTCCGGGGGCACGCCCGCATCCTCGGCCAGAGCCGCACGCCCGTACAGGCCGAGCACGACGCCGCCGGCGTCGATGAAACAGACCGACTCGTTTCCGGCCGAGGACTCGCGCCAGCCAAGCCCGTCGCAATAGAACCGTCGTGCCCGCGCGATGTCCGCGACGCCAAGGGTCACGAGGCTGAGCCGCTGGTCCATTATGCCTCCGTTAGTTATTGGCGTGGTAAGACTCTCCCGCTCAATTTAGGGCGCCGCAGTGCGGAGGCGAGCAAACTGCGCGTAACGATTTTTGCGTTCCTCGCCGGCCTAGTGATAGCGGTCGGGGCCGACGCCAGAGCCGACAACCCGCCGCTGTCCGACGGGTGGTATGTCGACGAAGGCGCCTGCCCGTTCGAAGGCTGAGCATATCGGGAATGGACCGTCCACGAGGCCACCGCGCTCTATGACCAACCGCGCGGCGGGCGCCGGGTGGGCACCGCGACGGCAGGTGATACGGTCCGGGCCGAGACCGGGCATGTCTGCACGCGGCCGATCCCGGTTATAGTGGTCGCGGCGACACGGCTCGACGCCTACAGCTACAACGACCGCAAGACCTATCTGCGCGACCTGCGGGCGGGCGAGCGCTTCTATCTGCTCACCTATGAGGGCGAGGGGTTCAACATCGCCTGGCTGGACGGCAAGCGGCTGTCGGTCTCGATCGTGCCGATGCATGACCTCTCCATCCACCGGTTCAAGAGCTGCGACACGCCTTCGGAGGCGTGCTGGTGGTCCATCCCCTTGGACCGGCGGGAACGCGAGTCCGAATGGTGGGTCAGGATCCGCCTGCCGGACGGCACCGTCGGCTGGACCGATAGGATTGATAACTTCCGCGGTGTCAGCCTGTTCGAGTAGGGTCCAATCTGGCCCCGAGCGGCTGGACGATTTCGCCAATGATCCTGGCGCAGTCGCCGGGCCTCGCCTGGAGGAGGAAATGCGGACCCTCGACGCGGTGAACCTTGAGCGTCGCGGACATGGCCCTGAACGGATCGACGGCGGAGTCCGGGACGAGCCGGTCTCCCGTCGACTGGATATAGCTGGCGGGCAGGGTTATCGCATCGCCGTAGGTGTCGATTCTTCGCAGGCTTCCCAGCCGTTCGGCGAGCACCCGGGGCCGGACCACCGACAACGCCTCGCGGAACAGCGCGAGCTCTTCCGGCCCCGCCTCCGCGCCGAGGCAGTACCGGCGCACCAGCAAAGCCGGCGGCGGCAGCTGCATGAGCACAGACAGCGGAAGGAGACGCGACAACGCCAGCAGCGATCGCCGCGGCGGCGTCGTGAAGCAGGCGATAAAGATCACGCCCACAATATTGGCCGGCCGGCGCCGCAGCAGTTCCAGGCAAACCAGCCCGGACCAGGACTCCGCGACGATAACGACCCTGCCCATTTCGCAAATACGGTCCGCGACCAGTTCTGCGAGTCGTCCCACCGACAGGAAGACGTCGCGGGGATAGGCGCAGGTCAGCGTGCGTATTTTCGGCGACAGCGCCGTGAGAAGCGGGCGGAACAGGATGCCCGTGCCATCGAGGCCCGGGAGCAGCACGACCGTCGGGTCGGTCCCCTCCCCTAAAGCGGGATGTTCCCGTGCTTTTTCCAGGGGTTCTCCAGCTCCTTGCCGCGCAGCATGGCAAAAGACCGGCTGACGCGCTTGCGCGTGTTGCGCGGCATGATCACGTCGTCGATGAAGCCAAGCGCGCCGGCGACGAACGGGTTGGCGAACTTCTTGCGGTATTCCTCGGTGCGTTCCTCGATCTTCTTCTCGTCGCCGATGTCGCCGCGGAAGATGATCTCCACAGCACCCTTCGGGCCCATCACCGCAATCTCGGCGGTCGGCCAGGCATAGTTGACGTCGCCGCGCAGGTGCTTGGAGGCCATGACGTCGTAAGCACCGCCATAGGCTTTGCGCGTGATCACCGTCACCTTGGGCACGGTCGCCTCGGCATAGGCATATAGCAGCTTGGCGCCGTGCTTGATGATGCCGCCGTATTCCTGCTGCGTGCCGGGCAGGAAGCCCGGCACGTCGACGAAGGTCAGGATCGGGATGTTGAAGCAGTCGCAGAAACGGACGAACCGGGCGGCCTTTCGCGACGAGTCGATGTCGAGACAGCCCGCCAGCACCATCGGCTGGTTGGCGACGATGCCGATCGTGCTGCCCTCCATCCGGGCAAAGCCGGTGACGATGTTGCCCGCGAAATCGGGCGCGATTTCGAAGAAGTCGCCCTCGTCGACGACCTTGGCGATCAGTTCCTTCATATCGTAAGGCTGATTCGGATTGGCGGGAATCAGGGTATCGAGCGAGACTTCGGCCCGGTCCACGGAATCCTCGGTGGGCCGCACCGGCGGCTGCTCGCGATTGCTGGCCGGCAGGAAGTCGATCAAACGGCGAAGCTCGACGAGCGCCTCGATGTCGTTCTCGAAGGCGCGGTCGGAGACGCCGGACACGCGGGAATGGGTGTCGGCGCCGCCGAGCTCTTCGTGGGTCACCTCCTCATGGGTGACGGTCTTCACAACGTCGGGCCCGGTCACGAACATGTAGGACGTATCCTTGACCATGAAGATGAAGTCCGTCATCGCCGGCGAATAGACCGCGCCGCCGGCACACGGCCCCATGATCAGCGACACCTGTGGCACGACGCCGGAGGCCATCACGTTGCGCTGGAACACGTCGGCATAGCCGGCCAGGGACGCGACGCCCTCCTGAATGCGGGCGCCGCCGGAATCGTTGAGCCCGATGACCGGCGCTCCGACATTCATTGCCTGGTCCATGATTTTGCAGATCTTGCGGGCGTGTGCCGCCGAGAGCGAGCCGCCGAACACCGTGAAATCCTGGCTGAATACGAACACCAGCCGGCCGTTGACGGTGCCGTAGCCGGTCACCACGCCGTCGCCGGGAACCTTGTTGTCCGCCATGCCGAAATCGGCACTGTCGTGCTCGACGAACATGTCCCATTCTTCGTACGAGCCTTCGTCGAGCAGCAGTTCGATGCGCTCGCGCGCCGTCAGCTTGCCCTTGCCGTGCTGCGCGTCGATGCGATGCTGGCCGCCGCCCAGACGCGCCCGTTCGCGCTTTTCCTCGAGTTCACGGATGATGTGCTGCATGGCCGTCCCCGTCCGACAGTTACGCCCTACGGCATAGCATCCGGCACGCTTCGAGGCCAGTCGTTAGGCCCGGTGCCTACCGGCCACCTTCGGCCCAGCGCATGACCGCGACGGATGCGATGGCCAGCGCCGCGAAGCCGCCGACAAGCGGCAGGACGGTGCCGTCATACGCTTGGCCTATCACGGTGCCCAGCGACAGGGAAATGAAGGTTGTCAGCGACCCGATGACCGATGCCGCGACGCCGGCGATATGGCCCAACGGCTCCATTGCGAGCGCATTGAAATTGCCGAACAGAATGCCCATGCAGAAGAACGCTGCCATCAAATAGGCCATCATCGCCATGAGTGGCGGATGGCCCGCCGCCATCCAGGCGATGGCGAAAAAGGCGAGGGATAACGCGCTGAGCGTCGTCACGGCGAGGCCTGAAAGGCGCCGCATGCCGAAGCGCATGACGAGGCGGGAATTGGCCCAAGACGCGCCGCCGATCGCCAAGGCCAGGACCGCGAAATACAACGGGAATCTGGCGCCCAACCCATACTGAATCTGAAGGACTTGCGGGGCTGAAGTGAGGTAGCCGACGAGAGCGCCGAAGGCCAGCCCTGCCGCGATGGTGTAGCCGAGCGCGGTGCGGTTCGCACACGTCTCGCGGATGGCCCGGCCGATCCGCAGTACCGAAAACGGTGTGCGGCGTTCCGCCTTCAGGGTCTCCGGTTGGCGGAGCGCGAACCAGAGCAGTGCAATCAACGCCAATGCCAGCAGCATGCCGAAGATCGCCCGCCAGTCGGCTACCATCAGGATACCCTGGCCCATCGCCGGCGCCAGCACCGGCACGAGAATGAAGACCCCCATCACCATCGACATGATGCTGGCCATGCCGCGTCCGGCATAGTGATCGCGGACGAGGGCGATCGCCACGATGCGCGGCCCGGCCGCGCCAAGTCCCTGCAGGAACCGTCCCGCCAGCATGACCGGGAAGCTGGTCGCCGCCACGGACAACAGACAGCCCAGGATGAACAGGGCGAACCCGGCGTAGATCGCAGGCTTGCGGCCGGTACTGTCGGATATCGGGCCGTACACCATCGTGCCGACCGCAAGGCCCAGGAACAGCGCGGAGACGACCAGCTGCGCATCGTTGCTCCGCTGCACGGCGAGGTCGCGACCGATCTCCTGCAACGCCGGCAACATTGCATCGATCGACAAGGCGACCAGCGAAATCATCAGCGCCGTCCGCGCGACGAATTCGCCGCGCCCCGCAGTGGGCCCTCCCTGCCGAGAGGCCGAATTCCGCCGAATGTCGTTCATGGCTGATCGATCGGTTGAAGCCGCATCGCCCGCTGCGGCGACCGGCCCGGTGCTCCTAGCTGTTCCGGCTCCCCGCGTCAAATCGAAACCGGCCGGCCCATCCGGCCTGTTTACATCGGGGGCTGTCTCGACTACACTTAACCAACTGGTTAAGTTTTAACAGCAACAATTTTCCCTCTGATGGTTGCAAGCCAATCCGATGCTCTCAGCGCCGCCTTCCAGGCGATGGCCGATCCAACGCGGCGGGCGATTCTGGAGCGGCTGGCGGCGGGCGAAGCAACGGCCGGCGAGCTGGCGGCGCCATTCCGGATATCGTTGCCGGCGGTCTCCAAGCATCTGAAGGTGTTGGAGGGCGCTGGGCTGCTGATCCGCCAGCGCGACGGCCGCGTGCACCGCTGCCGCCTCGATCCGGCACCGATGAAGCAGGCGGTGGACTGGATCGAGATCCACCGCCGGTTCTGGGAAGCCCGTTTCGATTCCCTGGCGCGCTACCTCGACGAGATGCACACGCAGACAGGCGAAAGCAAGGAGACCAACGGTGAACGAGATGAACCTGCGTGATGATACGGCAACGCAGCCAACCCTGCGACTAACCCGGCGTTTTAAGGCGCGGCGCGAGGCGGTGTTTGAGGCTTGGACCAATCCGGAAGCATTGGCCGCCTGGTTCGGCCCGGACGGCGTGCAGACACGCAATTTCGCCATCGAGGCGTGCCCCGGCGGGCGCTTCAGCTTGGAGATGTATGAAGAGGATGGTGTTTATCCCGTATCCGGAGTCTATCGAGAGATTTCCCCTCCCGAACGGATCGTCTTGTCCTGGGTGTGGGGTCACGGTGAGCTCGCCGGATTGGAAACCGTCGTCACGATCGAACTTCGCGAAATGGAGGGTGGTACCGAGCTGACACTCGTGCACGAGGGCCTGCCTACGGACATCGCGCGCGACAAACACGAGGGCGGCTGGATCGGCTGCTTCACCAGCCTCGAGCAATATCTCGACCGCGCACTCGGGCGCTAGCACCTATGTCACGGTATTCGAGCTCATGACCAGAGCGACATGGTTGGACAGAGGAGACACTTCGATGCCCAAGACTTTCTCCGGCGGTTGCAGTTGCGGCGCTGTTCGCTATGAATCGATGGCGAAGCCGGTTGTCGCCGGACACTGCCAATGCCGGAACTGCCAGAAATCCAGCGGCACCGGCCACACCTCGGTGATCGGCGTGCCGGCGGAAGCGCTCACCGTGACCGGCGAGGTCAGGTATTACGACTACACTGCCGAGAGTGGGAATACTGCGAGCAACGGGTTCTGCCCAAACTGCGGTGCGAACGTGCTCGGCAAATCGTCAGGCATGCCGGGCATCATGGCGATCAAGGTCGGCAGCCTCGATGATCCGAGCTGGTTCAAGCCCTCCATGACGATCTTCACGGCAAGCGGACAGCCCTGGGACTATGTTGATCCCAGCTTGCCGCAGTTTCCGGGCATGCCGGGCGGCTAGCGATCGGATCGATTCCAACTTCATCAGTCTTCAAGCAGCGCGAGAAATCGCTCGGCATCGGTGATGTCGCGCGCGAGATCCTCGCGCCGCGCGGCGGCGTCATCGTCCTCGCCCCACCTTTCGGCTTGCCAGTCTTCGTCCAGCTGGCTGGCGGCGATCGCCGCGGCCGCATCGATCTGTCCGCTGCAGACCGCGAGGGCAAGTACAAGCGAGCCGCACGCCGCCGTCAGTTGCGAGAGCGCGGCCAGCCTGAAATCGTCCCTCCCGTCGACTGCCGCGCGTAGGGCAGCCAACGCCTCCGGCGGCTGGTCGATATGGACAATCCCTTCGGTCACGGCGAGGTGCGCATCATAGGTATCTGCGCACCAGTCGACGAGGGGCTGCCAGATTTCGGCCTGCCGGCGGACAAGCGCTTCCGGAGCGGCGGCCCGGTAGCAGAGTAGGTCGTGCGCGGCGTATGCGGCGATGGCCGAGACCACGGCATCGCGCTCGCGGCCGATGCGGTCGAGCGCCGTGGCGGCAAGACGCATCAGGGGCATGGACAACGGCTTCACCGAGCCCTCCTGCGCCGCCCACTCCGCCGCGATGGCACCGGCCAGCGCCCGCCCGGGCAGCGCCAGCTCGGCACCACCCGGGGTTCGGATCGGCCGGCCGTCCAGCGCAACCCCGGACATGCCGTGCGCCAGCGCGATGACGGCCGATTCCTTGTAGAACCGCCGTGTCACTGGCCGAGCAGGCCCTTAAGTCCCTTCTTGAGCTGCTGCTCCGCGTCCTTCAGGACGTCCTGCGGTTGGGTCGGCACTGCGGGTGCTGGCTGTGCTTCGGCCGGTTGCTCCGGCGCAGCCGTCGGGACCGGCGGCGCGCAGGGGCCCTCGATCAACGGCGCCTTCGCCTGTTCCGTGCCGCCGACCAGCCCTGGCGGCAATTCGATGCCGAGCGCCTTGGTCAGCTTCTGCGTCGCCACGGCCTTGTCGACTGCGTATTTCGGGGCAAGGAACGTGCCGGTAATGCGCACCGGCAGCACCGCCTTGTCCATGCTCCGCTTCTTGCGTGGATCGATGGTCAGGTTGAGCGCCTCCGCGCCGAAATCCACTGTACCCTCACCGATAATGCCGCGGGATTCGAGGTCCAAATAGATTGCGCTGGCACGGGCAAGACCGTCGTTGATGTCGAATTCAACGACCGCGCATTCGACGACCGTGTATCCCTTCTGTCCCTTGTCGAGAACCTGATTCAGCAAGTGGCCCGAGCCACCGAGCATGGTGTGCAAGAAGCTGTCCTTCATCCGGCCTTTGCCCATGAGGACTCCCGCCCTGCCATCGAGCGAAGCCATGACCGCGCGCACCGAACCACCAGCGCCGCGCACATCAACGTCGATATTGGCTCGTCCCTCGACGTCCTCGGTCAGCTTGAGTTCAGTCAGCAGCTTGTCCAGATCGACCTTAAGCAGATTGGCCTTCAGCGCGAGCTTGGCCGCCTTTGCCCGTCCATCCAGGTTCAACGCAACGTCGATCGTCCCGTCGGCGATACCGGCCCGGAGTGGCACGATGTTGAGCAGACCGTCTTTTAGCGACAGCCCGATGTTGGCGTCTTGCAGTGTAGCGCCCGCCGCGATGATGGTTTTGGCGGCGAATGCGAGCCTGGCATCGACCGCCTGCAAGCCGTCGAACGGCAGCGGGTCGTCGGGAAACACACGCTCCGCTTTCGTCGTCGCCTGTCCGGTCCCGGTCGCGGCGTCACCACCTGCGGGACCGGCGAGTGCCGTAAGGTCGATCTTGTTGGATGAAAGCTTCGCGTCGATGAAGGGACGTTTACCGGACAGATTCACCGTGACGTCGCCGGCAATGTCATTGCCGGCCAGCCCACCTTTAAGGCCAACGAGATTGAGTGCCGCGGCCGGATCGCCGGTCACCCGGGTCGACAGCGAATAGGCGCCCAAAGGCGGCACGACGGTGCCGGCCAGCGCCGACAGATCGCCGAGCTGCTTGCCGTTGACCGCGATCTCAAGATCGAGCCCCTTGGCAGCCATTGGCTCCTTGATCATACCCTTGACGGCAACCACTGCGCCGCCGGCACGCAGACCCAGGTCGAGAGGCAGCGGATTGCCCGCCATCAAATCGTTTGGAGCGCCAAGCGTGCCCGTCAGAGTGACTGCCGCCGTGTTGTAAGTGCCCTCGTACAGCATCTCGATCGGCGCATCCGGGCCATCGCCGGAAACCGTCAACTTGCCGATGCCGACGTCATAGGCGGCACCTGATCTGGCGTCTCTGTATGAGATCCGCGAATTTTCGACGACGACCTCGCGGACGATGGGAATGGCAATTTCCTTTTTCGCAGCGGGCCCGGTGTCCCGAGTTTTCGGTACCGCAGAAGGCTGGGGCGGCGCGAATTCGAAATTGGTGCGCCCACGCTTGTCCACCTCGAGCAGGATATCGGCACCGATCAGCACGACGCGTTTGACGTCGATTACGCCGAACAGGACCGGAATCAGGGCGATCTGTGCCTCGAATCGCTCGACCTCGGCCATCTCGGGCCGCGCGCCCCAAGTTGCGTTGGACAGTGTGACGCCGGCGACATAGACCGACGGAGTCAACGATATGTCGAGCTTCAAATCGCCCGCGATGACGAGGTCCCGGCCTGTCGCCTTCTTCGTCTCCTCCGCAATCAGCGGCTTGTACCGGTTGAAATCGATCGTCATCAGGATCGCGATCGCCGCGCCGACAACGATGATGGCAAGCAACGGAATGCCGATGAGTATGTATTTAAGAATCTTACCGAGTCGCATCCGCGTCTCCCCAAATTCCGGCAACGGCTTTCAGGACGTCGCCAAATTGCTGGACGATTTCGTTGGCTCCCGCGGAGATCAGCTCCGCTGGATCGTGATACCCCCAACTGACCCCGATCGAGGGGGTCCGCGCATTGACCGCCATTTCGATATCGAACACGGTATCCCCGATCATCACCGTCGTCTGCGGCGTGGCGCCCGTCTCGCTCATCGCATCGAGCAGCATATGCGGGTTCGGCTTACCCGGGGCGTCGTCCGCTGTCTTGAGCACGGTGAACCGCGTTGCGAGGCCATGCTTGTCCAGCGTTGCGACCAGGCCCCGTCGTGACTTGCCGGTTGCGACCGCGAGCACCACGCCGGCTGCTTCGAGGTTGTCGAGGGTTTCGACCGCCCCGGGATATAACGGCTCATGGTGGTCCGATTGTTGCCGTAGACTGCGGAATGCGTCCTTGTAGAGATCGCTCAGCGCGATGTGGTCGCGACGCTCGCCTTCGGGGAAAAGGGACGCAATGGCTTCGACAAGCGGCAGGCCGACGACCCGCCGGACGGCAGCGCCGGCGAGCGGTGCCAAGCCAAATTCCCGCCACGCCTCGGTCATCGCGGCAACGATGGTGTGCTGGCTATCCACCAGCGTCCCGTCACAGTCGAAGACGGCGAGGCGGGGTGGGGACGGTTGGCGATCGGTCATCCGTGCGTTCGGTCAGCGGGCTCGTCAGAGAGAGATAGTGGGGCCGCGATGCAATTACCAGTGCGTTGGGACCGAGGCGGGCGGATTTGACGGCGTCACCGTTCACCTTGATCGAGTTCAGCGAACGGATCGCCCACCAGTTCGGTGTCGAATCCGAAAAATCGCCAGCTCGCGGCCATATGCGGCGGCAGATCTGCCCGAAGATGCACGATTCCTTGCCCCGACGGATGGGGCAGCGAAAGCTCCCGCGCGTGAAGGTGCAGGCGCCGGGCCACCTCCGCGGCCGGCAGGTATGCGGCGGAGCCGCCGTATTTGCCGTCGCCGACGATCGGATGCCCGATCGCGGCACAGTGGGCGCGCAGTTGGTGCGTCCGTCCCGTCAGTGGCCACAGGGCAACCCAGCTGACCGTCGACCCGGCCTTTTCGAGAACGCGATACAGGGTGACCGCATGTTTGGCGCCGGAACCGCCGCCGGCCATGCGCTCGCCGCGCGGGCCCGGACGTTTGTCCAGCGACATGTCGATCCTGCCGCGCACCGGCTCCGGATGTCCGACCACAAGGGCCCAATATATCTTGCGGACCTCGCGCCCCTGGAACAGCCGCCCGAGCCGCGCCGCGACAGCCGCGCTGCGCGCCAGCAGCAATACGCCGCTGGTGTCGCGGTCCAGCCTGTGCACCAGCCGGGGCCGTTCCTTCCTGCCGAAACGCAGCGCATCCAGCATCGCATCGAGATGCCGCAAGGTACCCGTTCCGCCCTGGACCGCCAGACCCGCTGGCTTGTTCAAAGCGATCACGTCGTCGTCCCGGTGAATGACCAGCGAGCGGACGAAATCGCTATCCGCCTCACGCAGGGGTGGCGTCCGATGGGGCGACACCCGCTCCAGCCCGTCGGGCAGTGGCGGTACCCGGATGCGCTGTCCCGGGACGAGCCGAAGCGCTGCCTGGGCGCGCTTGCCGTCGACGCGGATTTGCCCCGTTCGCAGTAGCTTTTCCAACCGCCCGTGCTTGAGGCCGGGATAATGGCGCCGGAACCAGCGGTCGAGGCGCAAGTCGCGCTCTTCGGCGGTTACCTCCACGGTTTCGACCTGGCTCATAAAGCGATGCTCTTGACGAGAGCGAGGCCCGCAAACAGGCCGCCGACCGCCAGTACCACCGAGGCCGCAATGTAAAGACCTGCCAGCACCATTTGCCCACGCTCGTAAAGCAGCGCGACCTGCAGGGAGAAGCTCGAGAAGGTCGTGAAAGCCCCGAGGAATCCGACGACGATGAAGGCGCGGACCTCCTGCGGCGGGGACCAGGAAAATTCCAGAGCGCCGACGAGGATTCCCATCGCGAACGAGCCCGTCACGTTGATTGTCAGGATACCCCACGGAAACCCGTCGCCGAACCACGCGGTCACCCGGTTGTTGACCAGGTGGCGGGCGACCGCGCCAAGCGCGCCGCCCGCGGCTATGACCAAAATCATCTTCATTCGCCTGCCCGCCGCCGACGCCTGTTCCGTCCTTCTCCCGCCCTGCCGCCGGTTCGTTGCACAGGCCCCGTGGGCGGCTAACCAAGCGGATAGCGCATGCCGGCCATAGGATCAACGCCCGGCCGCAAGCATCGCCGGCAAGACTATGCCAAACGGCGGGACCAGGGTCCCGCCGTCAACGACATTTAAGGCGTCAAGCCGCTGGCCGACTGGCGATTACTCGACGGGCAACCAGAGCCGCGTCGCAAGGTCCGGCTCTGTCGTCGTCATCGTCGCCTTGTCCTTGACGAGCCCGGAAAAGACCGACATCCAGGACTCCGGCTCATGATCATTCATCAGCGCGCGAACCGGCACCGGGTCAGCTGCGACCGCGGCAACGGCGGTGGCGCGCGACTCGACCAACACCGTGGTGCCCAGAGGCCGCACCACGTCGGCGATTGAAGGGCTTACGGTCAGCGGATCGCCGACGATCTCATCGGCGGTTCCACCGGTCCAGGCGGCCTTCTCGAATCTGAAGACCAGCCGGTCGCCGACGACATCCTCGTCGCGCGGCACGCACACGGTCTCGTTCTTGGCGAGGCGGATCATCGCGCAGTCCTGCCCGGACATGGCCGAGACGGCGTGGTCCACCGTGTTCTTTCCGGTCAGAAGGAAGCTCACGCTGCCGACGGTCAACGACGCGGCATCGACGGTCGGGGACACCGAGCAACCACCCAAAACGCCGATCAATACGGCAAGGATCGAAAGTCTCTTAATCAAATTGCTTCGCATCGAAATATCGACTTGCTTGGCAACAAATAGAACACTCACAAACGTGTTCCAGCAAGGTATATCGCCTCCAAATTCGCGCTCATTTTAGCCATTATTCTCGTGCCGGGTCGCGCTGCGGCATTCACGAACGAAATATTAACGAAACATCGTGAAACGGCCGTCAAAGCAGAAAACATCGCTTCGTTCTTTACTTCTCGTTAACCGACATTGCCCGCAATCGCAGCGCAAACCGGCACGGCAACGAACCTAGCAAAGATGTGTGAATCCGCCGTAAAGGGAACTGGTTAACGCGCCCCGAACACCGCGCCCACCCTGGGCCGCGACGGCGGCGCGGCAGTCTGCGGCCGGGCCTCGGAATGATGGTGTGGCGGGATGGCGCAGGCACCCGCCGTCGCGGCCACTACTGCGGCTTTTCGTCCGTCTTCTTCGGCGGCAGGTGGACGCGGATGTGGAGCTCGCGCAGCCGTTCGGCGTCCACGGGGGCGGGCGCCTGCATCATCAGGTCCTCCGCGGTCTGGGTCATCGGGAAGGCGACGACCTCGCGGATGTTCGGCTCGTCGGCCAGCAGCATGACGATGCGGTCGATCCCCGGCGCCGATCCACCATGCGGCGGCGCCCCGTATTTCAGCGCGCTGAGCATGCCGCCGAACCGCGACTCGACCTCTTCGGGCCCGTATCCGGCAATGCCGAAGGCCTTGTACATGATCTCGGGCAAATGGTTGCGGATGGCGCCGGACGACAGCTCCACGCCGTTGCACACGATGTCGTACTGGTAGGCCTTGACCTCCAGCGGATCCGTCGTCTCCAGCGCCTCGAGCCCGCCCTGTGGCATCGAGAACGGG
>CAYFYY010000092.1:6227-17142 GCA_964347475.1 uncultured Flavobacteriales bacterium | reverse complement strand
GCAGTTCGAGGACCATATCCGTACGCTGACCGACGGCCGCTACAATGTGCTGCCGGTGGCCGAGATCGTTGCCGCGCTGCGGGCTGGTCAGCCGCTGCCCGACCGGACCGTCGGCATCACCATCGATGACGCCTACCGGTCGGTCTACACCGAGGCGTATCCACGCCTGAAAGCAGCGGGGCTACCGTTCACCCTGTTCGTTGCGACCGATGCCGTAGATGAGGGACTTGCCGGCTTTCTGACCTGGGACCAGATTCGCGAGATGCGCGATGCGGGAAACGACGTCGGCGCCCACACCGCGAGCCACCTCCACATGACCGAGGCGAGCGCGGAAACCAACCGCGCCGAAATGACGCGCTCGCTGCGGCGACTGAAGGAAGAGCTCGGTCGGGTTCCGTCGCTCTTCGCCTATCCCTACGGCGAGGCCAGCCTCGCCGTGTGGGACGTGGTCCGGGAATTCGGTTTCACCACCGCCTTTGGCCAGCATTCCGGCGCCGCGCACGCGACCAGCCAGCCGTTCTATCTGCCGCGCTTCGCGCTGAACGAGACCTACAGCGACTTTGCGGACTTCCAGCTGCGGATCGACACCCACGCGCTGCCGGTCACCGACGTGACCCCCGCCGACCCGGACCTGCGCGGACGCAACCCGCCGCTTGTCGGGTTCACGGTGGGCGACTCTGTTGGCTCCCTTCAGGGGCTCGCCTGCTACCATTCGCAGTTCGGGGCCGTCGACGTCGAACTGCTCGGAGCCCATCGTGTCGAAATCCGATTCCCGTCGCCGCTGGAACGCGGGCGCACGCGTTTGAACTGCACGAAACGAGCGGCGGACGGGCGCTGGTACTGGTATGGAACGCAGTTCTACGTTCCGGCGGACTGAGGGCGACACGGGCGCCGCCCGGAAACCAACTGTCAACCTTCCGGCTCGTATGATGGCCGCGACATAACCAGTCCGGGACTTTTCCGATGGCTGTTCTTCGACCAAATCGCGTGGCCGCGGCCGCTGCGGCCCTGACGATCGCCATGACGCTTGCTTCCGGGATACCGGCCGGTTCCGCGCGGGCCCAGTCCGGCGCCGGCGAATCGGCGGTGCTGCTCGCCTACCAGCGCTTCGGCCAGGGCACCAATCCGGACAACCGCGTACAGATCCGGCAATTCGAGGCCCACATAAAAGAACTGACCAACGGCCGCTACACCGTCATGCCGCTGCCGGACATACTCTCGGCCATCCAGACCGGGGCAAAGCTGCCGAACCGCACGATCGGCATCACCATCGACGGCGCCTTCCGGTCGGTCTACGAAGAAGCGTGGCCGCGGCTGAAGGCCGCAGGCTTGCCGTTTACGCTGTTCGTCACCACGGATCCGGTGGACCAGGGGTTACCCGCCTATATGACTTGGGACCAGATCCGCGAGCTACACCGGGCCGGCGTGTCGCTCGGGGTCCATACCGCCGGTTACGTGCGGGCATCGCGGGACGATGCGGATGCGTTCCGGGACGACCTGCAACGGGCGTTTGCCAGCTTCGAGGCGGAGATCGGCGAACGCCCACGGCTGTTTTCCTATCCGAACGGCGAAATGAGCTTGGCCATTGGACGAGCGCTGGCCGATGCCGGAATTCGCGCCGCCTTCGGGTATCATTCCGGGCCGATCAACCCACGCAACGATGTCATGCATCTGCCACGCTTTCCGATCGTCGAGAACTACGCCGACGAGAAATCGTTCAAATTGCGGGTCAACACCCTGGCCTTGCCGGTGGTCGACGTCGTGCCCCCCGATCCGCTGGTCACCGTAACAGATACAGGCAGGTTCGGCTTTACCGTGGACCCTGCGCTCGGCCGCATTCGGGGTATCACGTGCTTCCATTCCAGGTTCGGACAGCTTGAAGTGACGGAGACTGCGGAACGCCGCTTCGAAGCGAAGCTGCAACAGCCGCCGCCCGCCGGGGCGTGGCGGATCAACTGCACGATGCCCACCGGGGGCAAACGGTTCCGCTGGTTCGGAATGCAGTATTATTCGGCAGGCGAATAGGAAACTTCAGACGCCCCGAGCAAGCTCGATCAGCGTGTCGCTCAGGGTCGCCCGGTCCAGCGGCGAAAGCCGGTTCTTGCGGATGATCCCCTGCAACAATTCTACGTAGTCGTCCCCTGTCTCGGAATAGCGGCTGAGCTCTTCGGCCAGCTTCACGCCATCCAGCGGATTGCCGCCCCGGCGCATCTCCGCCCGGGTCCTGCGAAACCCGCGGTAGGACCGGTGCGTGTTCAGATTCAGCAGATACGCGTTGACCGAATCGATCAGTCGATCGAAGGACCGAACTTTGTAGGTCTTGCCTTCGGGCCGCTGCAACGGCACCAGCCCGCGGCCCCCGGCCGTCGTCCATTGGCCGAAGATGGCATTGCCCTCGACGGCAAAGCGCGACGTGCCCCAGCCGCTCTCGGCGGCCGCCTGGGCGAGGACCAGCGACGGCGGCACCGTATCGACGCGCAGCAGCAAATCCTCCAGCCGGTCTGGCGACCCCTTGTACCGTTTGGCCAGCTTGGTGAGCCATTCCTTGAGGTCCTGCGGAAGCTTCTGCCCCGCGGTCCGCTTTTCGATCGCCGCTCGCAGTCGCCGGCGCTCGATCGCGACATGGGCATTGGCCTCGAGCACCAGCGGCAGCAATAGCGACAGGAAGACGGTCTTGCGTCGGTCGATATCCGACATCTCAGGCAGATCCCGCGGCAGCATGACCAGACGGAGGCGCGGTACCGGCGCCTCACCGCTACGGGTTGCCTCGAGGTCGTATTCCGCCCTGTCGAATGCTTCCTGCAGGCCGGCGACCGTCGGGTGTACGATGAAGGTGACCGGCGGATTGACGGCGACGGCGCCGTCGCCCGGGCGGATCGGCGGGGTGTAGCGAATGGCGGGCGGCCGCCCGGCAAGCTCCGCGGTCAGCTCGACCACCACCAGCAGCAGCACGCCGGCGACGCCGGCGCCTAAGCCCAGCCAGTCGCGGATACGGCGGCGCAACGGCGCGCCATCGCGCACGCCTGCCGCTTCGTTCCCGTCGATCACCGTCGCGCCCGTAGCGTCGGCCGCAGCACCAATGCCGCCCGTGCTAGAGCGCGCGGACTTCCGTGACTTCCGGGATGTAGTGCCGGAGCATGTTTTCGATGCCCATCTTCAGGGTCGCGGTGGAGCTGGGACATCCGGAACAGGCGCCGCGCATATGCAGGTAGACGACGCCTTCCTGGAACGCATGGAAGACGATGTCGCCGCCGTCCTGGGCGACTGCGGGGCGCACCCGCGTGTCGAGAAGCTCCTTGATCTGCGAGACGATCTCGGCGTTGTCGTCGTCAATCTTTTCGTCCACCTCGAGGGCGGCGCTGTCGGTCAGGACCGGATGGCCAGCGGTGAAGTGCTCCATGATCACGCCGAGAATCGCCGGCTTCAGCAGGTACCACTCGGCTGAATCGCCCTTGGTGACCGTGATGAAGTCGGGTCCCAGAAAGACGCCCTCGACGTCATCGATACCGAACAGACGTTCGGCCAGCGGGGACTTGCCCGCCGCCTCGTCGGGGCTGCGGAAATCGACGGTTCCGTCAGACAGCACGGTCTTGCCGGGAATGAACTTCAGGGTGGCCGGGTTCGGCGTCTGTTCGGTCTGGATGAACATGCGAGTGTCTCCTGCCGTTTCGGCGTGTTACGTGGAGGAGAAGATTGTCCGCCGGCCCGCGAAAATCAACCCTTACCTCATCGCGGAATTTACCCGCCCCGCTCAGGTGATGGCGATGATCTCCTCGTCGGTCAGCGAGCCGGGCACGATCGTCACCGGGACGCGCAGCGATCCAGAGCCCTTGCCGACGATATAGCTGATCAGCGGCCCCGGAGCGCCGGATTCCGTGCTTGCGGCCAGCACCAGGATCGAGATCGAGGGTTCTTCCTCGAGCAGCTTCAGCAATTCCTCGCGCACATCGCCTTCGCGCATGTGGACCACGGGATAGGTCCCCGACCATTCCCTGACTTCGGCCGAAAGTCGCTGCATGAGGGCTTCGGCTTCCTCACGCGCTTCCTCACGCATAAGGTCGCCGACCGCCATCCAGTGTTGAAATTCGGCCGGCTCCTGGACGTACAGCAGGGCGACCCGGCCGCCGGTGCGCATCGCCCGGCGCGCCGCGAAGTGCAGAGCGACTCGCATTTCCTCGCTCTGATCCACGACGACAAGGAATACGCGTCCACCGTCCTGTTTCTGCGCCGCCTTGCTCTGGTCAGCCGCCATTCAGCAAACTCCTGGCCCGTGCCGCGATGCGGCGGTTGACATCATGCCACCATGCCCGGGCTTCGGGCAATCGCTGCCGCCTGTTCTCAAAACCCTAGAATTCGCCGCGCCTCTTCGTGCAGCTGCGCGCTGGCCGCGGCCAGCACGCGGCCGTCCGAATCCATGCCCAGCGCACCGCCCTGCCAGTCGGATATGCAACCGCCCGCACCCTCGACCACCGGGACAAGCGCACAATAGTCATACGGGCGCATGTCGGCTTCGACGACGAGATCGATGAACCCGCAGGCGAGCAGGCCGTACTGATAGCATTCGCCGCCGTAATGCACGAACTTCACCGCCGCGCGCAGCCGGGCGTAGGCCGCGGCCTCTGCGGGATCGCCGTCAAACATGTGGGGTGACGTCGACCACAGGACCGCATCCGCCAGCTTGCCGCGCGGTGCGACGCGTAGCGCAGCGCCGTTCAGCGTGGTCGGCTGCCCCGCTGCGCCGACCCAGCGCTCGCCGGACACCGGCTGATCGATCACGCCCAGCACCGGCCGTCCCTCGTGCAGCAGCGCGATCAGCGTGCCGAACACGGGCACGCCGCTGATGAACGCCTTGGTGCCGTCGACTGGGTCCAGAATCCAGACAAACTCGGCGTCGGCCCGGGCCGGGCCGTGCTCCTCGCCGACGACTCCGTGTGCCGGGAACGCCGTCGCGATGATCTCCCGCATACGCGCCTCGGCTTCACGGTCGGCGGCGGTCACCGGGCTCTCGTCCGCTTTGTCGGCGATGTTGAGCGGCTTGCGGAAGTAGTGCCGCAGCACGTCGCCGGCTGCGTCGGCCAGTTGCCCGGCCAGCGCCACGTATTCGGGCGGGCAGGTATCGGCCATCGCGTTCGCGGCTCGTCTGCCCCGTGCGGTCAGGGCAGCGGCTGGGGGTTGTCGCTGAGACCGCGAAGGTAGGCGATCAGATTGGCCCGGTCGGCCGCGTCCTTGATGCCGGCGAAGGTCATCTTGGTGCCCTCGGCAAAGCTCTTGGGCGAGGCGAAGAAGGCATCGAGTTCCTCATAGCCCCACACGCCGCCGTGCTCGGCCAGCGCGGCCGAGTAGCGGTACCCGTCGGCGGCCCCGATCGCGCGGCCGACGACATCCCACAGATTGGGGCCGATCTTGTGCCCGCCGCCGGCATCGAAGCTGTGGCAGGCGACGCATTTGCGCGCCTGCTTCTGGCCGGCCGCCGGATCCGCCGCGGCCAGCAGCGCTGCTAGATCGTCGCCGTCCGCCTCGGCCGGAGCTTCGCTCCCGGCCGGCGGCGTTTCCGGAGCAACGGGACGCTGGTCGACGACGGCGGTATCGAGCAGCAGCGGGTATGCCGGCTCCTCAAGCTCCTGCTGGGGCTGGTACAGCAGCCACGATGCCAGCGTCGCGCCAACGAAGATCCAGGCGGCGACAAGCGCCGCCCCCGCCAGCTTCGTCAAAAAGAGTGGATCCTTGGTCATGCCCGTTTTCCCCTTCGGCCTTCTCGCGGTGGCGCTGGCGGTATATTCTCTGGGCCGCCGGAAATCAACCGCCGTCCACACGAATCCGCCGAGCCGCCGTCGAATCATGAGCCGTCCCTTGAATCCCGTCGTCGTCATCCCCGCGCGGCTCGCCGCCACGCGGCTGCGCGACAAGCCGTTGGCCGACATCCACGGCGAGCCGATGATCGTGCACGTCTGGCGGCGCGCGGTGGAGGCGGCGATCGGCCCGGTCCTGGTGGCCGCCGCCGAGGAGGTTGTGGCCGAGGCGGTGCGTGGCGCCGGCGGCACCGCCGTGCTGACCGATCCGGCCCTGCCGTCCGGCTCGGACCGGGTGTATCGCGCGATCGAGGCGTTCGACCCGGGGGGCATGCACGATGCCGTCGTCAACCTGCAGGGCGACCTCCCAACGATCGCGCCCGATGCGGTGCGGGCGGCCCTCGCGCCGCTCGCCGACGAAGCGGTCGACATCGGAACGCTGGTCGCCGAGATCAGCCGCGCCGAGGAGCGCGACAACCCGAACGTGGTCAAGGCCGTCGCCGGCCTCGCCCTCGGCCAGACGGTCGGCCGCGCGCTCTATTTCACGCGGGCGACGGCACCGTGGGGCGACGGGCCGCTGTACCACCATATCGGCCTCTACGCCTTCCGGCGCGCGGCTCTGGCGCGCTTCGTCGCGCTGCCGCCCGGCATCCTCGAGAAACGCGAACGCCTGGAACAGCTGCGGGCGCTGGAGGCCGGCATGCGCATCGACGTTGCGCTCGTTGACACCATCCCGCTCGGTGTCGATACTCCCGCCGATCTCGACCGCGCCCGCGAACTGCTGGCGCCGCGCTGACGGAAGATTCCGGTATGACCACGAAACCACGGACCGGCGGCGAATCCGCCGAGCAGGACAGGATCATCGCGTTCCAGGGCCACCCCGGCGCCTATTCCGACATGGCCTGCCGGGCCGTGTTTCCCGAGCTCAAAACGATGCCCTGCGCGTCGTTCGAGGACGTCTTCGCGGCGGTGCGGGACGGCGCGGCGAGCCAGGCGATGATCCCGATCGAGAACTCGGTGGCCGGGCGGGTCGCCGACATCCACCACCTGCTGCCGGAATCCGGCCTGCACATCGTCGGCGAGCACTTCCAGCGCGTGAACCACAAGCTGCTGGCACCGCAGGGCGCCCGGATCGACGTGCTGAAGCGGGTGCTGAGCCACGAGCAGGCGCTCTCGCAGTGCCGCAATTTCCTGCGCCAGCACGGCCTCGCGCCGGAGGTCTATGCGGATACCGCCGGCGCCGCCCAGTTCGTCGCCGCGCAGGGCGACGCGACCCAGGCGGCGATCGCCTCGAGCCTCGCCGGGGAGATCTACGGCCTCGAGATCCTCGCCGACGACATCGAGGATGCCGTCCACAACACCACCCGCTTCGTGGTCATGCAGAGCGAGCCGATCGACCCGCCGGCGGACGACGGGCCGGTCATCACCTCCTTCGTGTTCCAGGTGCGCAACGTGCCGGCGGCGCTGTACAAGGCGATGGGCGGCTTCGCCACCAACGGGGTCAACATGACCAAGCTGGAATCCTACATGCTCGGCGGCGACTTCAACGCGACCCAGTTCTACGCCGACGTCGAGGGCCATCCGGACCACACCGCCGTGCGCCTCGCGCTCGAGGAGCTCAGCTTCTTCTCGCGCCGGGTCAAGATCCTCGGCGTCTACCCGGCCGACCCGGCGCGCTACAGGTAGCACGGCCGGGCGCCGCGAACCGCCCTCAGCCCGCCGCGTCGAGCCAGTCGCGGATCAGCCGGTACGAGATCGAGTCGCGCCGCGGCAGGCGGAACACCCGGTCCTCGGGCGAGGCCAGGAGCTCGTCGCGGTGGTACCAGCGCGCCGATTCCAGCTCGTCGGTGTTGACCGACAGCTCCGCCGTCCGCGCCCGCCCGTAGAAGCCGAGCATGATCGAGGCCGGGAACGGCCAGGGCTGCGAGGAGTGGTAGCGGATCTCGTCGATCGCGATCCCGACCTCCTCGAACACCTCCCGCGCCACCGCGTCTTCCAGGCTCTCGCCCGGCTCGACGAAGCCGGCGAGCACCGAGTGCATGCCAGCGGGCCACACCTTCTGGCGGCCGAGCAGCGCGCGATCGCCATGGTGGATCAGCATGATGACGGCGGGGTCGGTGCGCGGGAAGGCCGGCGCGGCGCAGTCCGCGTTGCCGCAGTGGCGCACGTGGCCCGCGTCCTGCGCCACGGTCTCGTGGCCGCAGCGGCCGCAGAAACGGTGCGCCCCGTGCCAGTGCATCATGCCGCGCGCGTAGGCGAGCAGCGCGCCGTCGCCGTGGCCGAGCAGCGGGCCGACGCTGCGCAAATCCTCGAAGCGGCCGAGCGCCGCGGCCGCGTCCTCGTCGCGGTGCGACAGGTCGATCGCGAAATGGGCGATCCCGTCGATAAGGCCGAGCAGCGCCGTCGCCTGCGCCTCGGCGACGAGCCCGGGCTCCGGCGGCAGCAGAAGCGGCGTCGGCGCGCCGTTGAGGTCCACCAGGTTGCGCGCCCGCCACACCGGCACCAGCCGCGTCGCCGGGTCGGCGAGCCGCGCCTGAACCCAGGCGGCGTCGGCGCGCAGATGGCCCGCCCGGTCGATGCCGCCGGCGGCGTAGATGTTGGGGCGCTTCATGACAGGCAAGGTGGCACGGGACGGACCGTCTGGCAACGCCGGGGAGGGGGCGCGCCGGCCGCGGAACGACCCCATGCAAAGGCGTTTTCCGCGGTTTTGCGAACGGCCGCCGCGCCGTCGGCATGCAACGACATGAACCGCCGATCTTGGCCAGGAATCGACGGGAATTGTGGTAATCTTGACAATTCATCTGGTCTGGCGCCTTGCCCGGTTCGATCCCCGCCCGTCCCGGGCCTGCCGCCCAGACGACGCACTGCCGGGCGCACGCCGGCATGGGAGACATCGCAATGGCCAGCTCCTCGCGGAATATCTTCAGCGAAACCGATCCGGTCGCTCAGCTGGATGAAATCTTCGCCGGCAGCGATCGCGGACAGCGCGGTCTGCCGCTCGGCAACCTGACGCGGCATCTCGAAAGCCGGATCGACGCATCGTATTGCGTCCTGTGTCTGGTCGAGGCCCTGGCCAGGCGCGGTCGACTCACACCCGGCATGACCATCGTCGCGACCGGGGCCGCGCAGCAGGACAAGCAAGCGAGCATGCTGTCCGAAGCGATGCAGGGCGAAATCCAGGCGGCGCACGTCATCCCCTGCGACCTTCTGTTCGGACCGCAGAACCGGCGCCTCTACGACCTCTTCGCCAATCCTTTCAACGCCACGTGGGTGCGTCGCAACGTATTCGGCCGAACCACCGCCGTTCACCGCCTCACGAACTATGTCGATCGACGCTGCGAAGCCGATGGCATGATCGATGCCCTGGTGGGCGCGTGCTCGGCCGTACTCAACGGCCAGGCGAGGGCCGAACGGCGCATCGCGGACGTGTTGGCCGACTACGCGACGGCGGCCGAGACGGGACGGCAAAAGCTGCGCCAGGCGCTGTCCGCGGCCGAGCGCGCGGAAGCGGCAAAGCCCGTAATCGCGGGGGCCGACGGTCGGCCGTACGGCGAACGGCCGGCGGATGTCCGGATCACCTCGCCGGACCTCGGCGCGCGTGTGGCGAACAAGTTCGTGGCGCTGCAGATCTTCGACGCCTATGTCAATATCGCGCGGCACATGGAACCGGCGCGCCTGCGTGCGGTGGCCGGACAGGTCGAGGCGTTGATGCTGAACGAGCGCTCTTATTGACGGGGGGGAGCGCCGACTGCCGCAGCGCCGCTCCCGGCGGCCGGCCGGGCGCCTGTGGCCGCCCCCACCATCCGCATGGCGCCACGGACTTCGGATGTGAAATCCGAAGCCCGGTCCCTGTCGCCATCCCGCCATGCGGGGTGCGTGGTCCGAACATCGCTCATTGAAGGTAGACCCTGCAATCCGTAGGATGGGTACCGTCCGGCAGCTCGGCCGCGCTTCGTAATGACGGTTGCGGCATGATCGGCCCGGCCTGGCCGGGATTTCGCCCCCTCCCCAACCCCTCCGCCCATGGCACCGCCATGTAGCCTCGCAGCCATCGGCGCGAGGGAGAGGGGTTTTCTGACCGCTGTGCCGCGACGACCCGGGGCATTGTCCGTTCAGATGGATTCGGTTCCGGACGGCAGCGCGATCTCGCCCTTCGAGACGCGGCTTCGCCGCTCCTCCGCATGAGGACACAGACGTTGGAGCCTCATGCTGAGGAGGGCCGCAAGGCCCGTCTCGAAGTATGAGGTCGCGCCGATAGGGCCGAGCCCAACGTAACGGACCACGCCCTGGCCTCTCTCCCTTGCGCGAATGGCTGCGAGGACGCAGGGACGTACCACGGGGGGAGGGCCTCATCCTTGTCTGCCGAAGGATGGGGAGGGGGCAGGCAACGCCGGCGGACCGCTGACACCGGACATCGCACCAACATCGAGCGAAAGGAACGCATCATGGACACACTGGCAAGCGACGCCGCCTGGGCGGGGCTGAGCGAATCGGCGCGCGCGACCGTGGAGGAGAATTTGCGACTCGCCAGCGGCGGCGCGGCGCCGGCCCAGGCGCTGCGGCTGGTGGCCGAGCTCGCCGACGCCACCGGCCCCAGCGGCCCCGGCGGCGGCGCCGCGGACGGGGACGAAGAGGCCGGCGCGGCGCGCGTCGTCGCGGCGCTCGAGGCCGCCATGGCGCTGGCCCCGCGCGACCCGCTGGAGGGCATGCTGGTTGCGCAGATGGCGGCCGTCCACGCCGCCGCCCTGCGCTGCCTCGCCCGCGCCGCCGCATGCACGGACCACCCGCAGATCGAGGCCCTGTATCTCCGCCAGGCCGCGCGCCTGCTGCACCTGTTCACGCGCCAGTCCGAGGCGCTCGACCGCCGCGCCCGGCGACTGGGCCGGCAGTTTTATAGGAATGCGGCGACCGCCGCGCACGACCCCGCGGCGGACGGCTGCACCCTGCCGGACCCGGAGACCGACCCGGAGGGCGCGGCGCTCCTCGAAATCGCCCTCGACGCAGTCCGCAAGGATCTCGGCCTGCCGATGCCGGCGCGGCGCCGGGACGGCGAGCCGAACCGCGCGAAGCGGGCCGGGGCGGCGCCCCGGCCGCCGGCATCGGCCCGGCGCCGCAAGGGCCGGCGT
>CAYFYY010000092.1:0-6168 GCA_964347475.1 uncultured Flavobacteriales bacterium | reverse complement strand
CGCCCTTCGAGACGGGCCGTCTTACGCGCGGCTCGCACACGCCGCCTTGCGGCGGCTGCTCGGCGCGACGGCCCTCCTCAGGGTGAGGCCCGTGTCATCGAAGTTCTTGGAGCCTCATGCTGAGGAGGCTGCGGCAGCAGCCGTCTCGAAGGATGAGGGCGCACCGAATTTCGCTGAGCGCCCCATCAAGGAGGAGGAGAAGATCTGGACAACAGTCATTTCACCCCCTCCCCAACCCCTCCCCCCATGGCGGGTTCGCGCCGCCGCTCGGCCCATGGCGCGAGGGAGAGGGGCTCGATCGTTGCGCATTCGCCGACAAAGCCCTCTCCCTCGCGTCGATGCTTGCGAGGACGCATCGGCGTTTCACCGGGGGGACGGACCGGTCCTGCCGTCGGTTATCCAGCGAGGGAGAGGGGCTCTGGCGGTGGATGCGGCGAGAGCGAGCCCCTCTCCCTCGCGCGGGCGCTTGCGAGGACGCATCGGCGTTCCACCGGGGGGAGGGGTTGGGGAGGGGGCGGACGCGTTGCTGCAACGCAGGCGCTGCGGTGTCTTCCGGTCCCCGCCCACGCATGCCTCATCCCGAGCTTGTCGAAGGATGCGTGCGAGGGGAGCCGCCGCCGGCGAGCCCCCGGAAGAACACCTCTCTCGCCGACTTCGCCCGTCTTGCCGACACATCCTTCGACAAGCTCAGGATGAGGAGCGCGCGGAACGGGTGTACAGCAAGACACGATGTTTTGGCGGCCTCGCCCGTCGGGACGGGGGGTCCTATGCGCGGCTCGCACAGGCCACCCACCCCCCGCCGCCCCGGTTGCGTCTTGTTAACCGGCTCCGGGCTATGGTGGCCGCTCACTGCGGGGGACGGAGCCATGGGCGAGACCGAGCAACGGGCCGCCGGCCGGCCGTCCGGGCGGCGCGTCGCCCGGGGGCCGTTGGCGCTGCCGAGACACCTCCTGTCGAGGAACCGGCTGGCGACGCTGTGGCGCTGGCTCGTCGGCACCGTCAAGGTCGTGCTGATCGCGCTGGTGGCCCTGTACACCGCCGTTTTCATGATCGGCAGCGCAAGGTTCGTGGTCACCGCCACATGGATGCTCTTCCTGGTGTTCTACGCGATTTGCCTGGTCGTGCACGAGCTCGGCCACGCGGCGGCGGCGCGCGCGATGGGCTGGCGGGTCCACCTGATCGCCGTCTGGCGCTTCGCCTATGCGCCGCGGCGCGGGCGGTTCCTGCGGGTCGCGCGGCGCGGAAGGGGGCCGGATGTCGGCGGCTGGGTCAACGCGACGCCGCCGCCCGGCATGGCGTGGACGCACGGCGTCATCCCGTTCATCCTGGGCGGCGCGGGCGGCAATGTCGCGCTGGCCGTCGCCGCTTCCGTCGCCGCCCTGGCGCTCCGCGAGGCGGACGGGCGCGCCTTCGCCGGGCTCATCGGCCTTGCCGGCACCTCCATGATCTTCGCCGTCGCGAGCCTGGTGCCGGTGCGGCTGGCGCACGGCGGCAGGAACGACGGCGGCCTGCTGATCGACGCCCTCAAACACGGGGAGCCGCCGCTGCGCCTCCAGCGACACGCGCGGCTGGCCGGCATGATTCACGACGGCGTGCCGGCCGAACGGTGGGACGAGTCGGCGTTGCGCGACCTCGCCGAGGACCCGTCGGCCGACCCGGACGACGTCGACCCGCTGCTGCTCGACTATGCGCTGGCCGTGGCCGACCTCGAAGGGGCGCGGCGGGTGCTGGAGCGCTATGTCGGGGCGAATCCCGACCGGTCCGTCCATTACCGCTGCACGTATGCCTTCGTCATCGCCATGGTCGACCGCGACGGGACGCGCGCCGCGGAAATCCTGGACGCGGTGCCGGAAGAGGCTGCGCGCAAGACCTTCGGCTTCTGGCGGGCCACGGCCGCAACTGCGCACCTCCTGGGAAGGCGCGACGAGACGCTGGCCGCGATCGCGGAGATACGGCGCATCGCCCCGAGGCTCAGCGCGCGCCCGGACGCGGACGACGAGGCGGTGTTCCGCGCCGTGGAGCGGGGCGAAGAGCTGCCGCGCCTCACGCCGCGGGGGCGGGTGCCGGGGGGGTGAGCGCGGCCGAAGGCCGTGACGGATCGGTGGCCGGCGCGTTGCCCGGTCGGACGGGGTCGGTACAGGCATCGGCAGGGTTTCGCGTCGGAGACCTTTGCACGGACATCAAACCCCCGGATCCGTCGGGCGTGCCGCCCCCTCCCCAACCCCTCCCCCCATGGCAGGTCCGCAGGTTCCCGCAGCCCATGGCGCGAGGGAGAGGGGCCATGTGGTCGCAGGCGGACTGAACGAGCCCCTCTCCCTCGCGCCGGCGCCGGGCTGCATGCACAATTTTCTCATGGGGGGAGGGGTTGGGGAGGGGGTGGCGCACCGGCATCGCGCAACCCTTGCTTCGAGACGCGACGTCTTATGCGCGGCTCCCACGCCCCGCCGTCGCGAAGCGGATTGTGCCGCGGCGGCGGCGGGTCTAACCTTCACCCCCGGTGCGAGCCGCCCGGGAAACGCCCGGCGACCGCGACAGGCGAGACGGGAGTCCTGGCGCGACAGGCTCGGCACGAACCCCGCAGAGGAGGGCTCACGGATGAAGAAACTGATCGCCGCAATCGTCGCCGCCGCGCTGGCCGCTTCCGCCGGCGCCGCCCAGGCCAAGGAATGGAAGACAGTGCGCATCGGCACCGAGGGCGCCTATCCGCCGTTCAACTACATCGACAAGGACGGCGCGCTGAAGGGCTTCGAGATCGACCTCGCCAAGGCGCTGTGCGAGAAGATCGGCGCCCGATGCGAGTTCGTCGTCCAGGACTGGGACGGCATCATCCCGGGCCTCCTGGCCAAGAAGTACGACGTCATCATCGCCTCGCTCTACATCACCGACGAGCGCAGGGAGAAGTTCGACTTCACCCAGAAATACTATCAGACGCCGGGACGCTTCGTCGTCCGCAAGGGCACGAAGCTCGAGATCTCGGAGGACGGGCTGAAGGGCAAGGTGGTCGGCGTGCAGCGGGCCACCGCGTTCGAGCGCTTCCTGCGCGATACCTACCCGTCGCTCGAGCTGAAAGTGTATGCGACGCAGGACGAGGCCAACCTCGACCTCATCTCGGGCCGCGTCGATGCGGTGATGGCCGACGTGGTGGCGATGGGCATCAGCTTCCTCAAATCGCCGGAGGGGCAGGATTTCGAGTTCACCGGCCCGTCCTTCAGCGGCAGCAAGTGGTTCGGCTTCGGCGCCGGCGTCGCCGTGCGCAAGGAGGACCCGGAGCTGCGCGAGGCGTTCGACCGGGCGATCACCGCGATCCGCGCCGACGGCACCTACGAGAGGATCCGCGCCGCCCATTTCGACTTCGATATCTACGGGGAGTAGCTGCGGCGGCGCCTGGCGGCGCCCCGCATGGCGGGATGGCGGCAGGGTAGGGGCCGCGTATTACAATGCGCGGCCGGTGGCGCCATGCGGATGGTAGAGAGGAGCCTCCTCCGAAACGCGCCGCCGAGCGCCGGCCTCATCCTGAGGAGGGCCGAAGGCCCGTCTCGAAGGATGGCCACGGGAGAGGGGTGCGCATCTCCGATGCGCGCCCCATGGCGGCGCAAGGCCCCTGCCGGGCGCCCCGCATGGCGGGATGGCTATGGGATAAGGGCGCGGATTGCCAAACCGCGCCCTATGGCGTCATGCGGATGGTAAAGGGGAGGCGCTATCGAAATACGCGCCGAAACGCGGGGAACACAACACCTAACTACTGCCTTAAGACGGCTGCAGGGACCTGGGACACAGTACGTAATTCCCGATGTCAGAGTACCAAGTTGAGGATCGTGTCCCCCAAATCTGTGTCCCCAAATCCTGCGTACCATAGACCCGGAGCGTGACCACCAGCCGCGATTACGTCCATGTCCCCGGATTTCCTATTTGTACTGCATTTGAGCGACGTTTCCGGTAATATGCGAGGGTAGCGCCCTTACAGACGGGCGCGGGGTCCGGGGCCGCTGCGGAGGCAGCTGGCCGGGCCATGATCGGGTTGCCGTACTCCAGGACCGATCTTGCCGCGCAAGGCGGCGCATCGCAGCTTCGCCACGCGGCAATTGCACGTGGAGGCTGGAGCCATGGAAATTATCGAGTCCGCAGGGACGGCCATCGTCGAGATGCTGGCCGCCCTGATGCCCCTCGGGTTTCCCTTCTGGGGCCTGATCCTGCTGCTGGGCATCGGGGTCGGGATCAGCGCTCTTTGGCGAGGGCGTGGCCGGCGCAACAAGACCTGACCGGACCGAGGCGTCGAGCCGTTCGATATCCGCAATGAAGCCGGCCGCTTCGGCGGGAACGAGGGTTTATGGCCCGTGCCGCGCGCATCCGGAAATCCGGGCCGCGGTCCGGGCCGTATCGGCCACGTCGGCACGCCCGGCGCCGCCAGGCGACATATCGATCGTTGCCAGACCGGCCGGCAATCGACATAGTGGGGGCGCATCCGAGTTGCGAAGAACCGGCGGGAGCCGCATGAGCGTTATCGCCTACACCATGTCCGCGGCCGACGGCGATGCATACTTCTTCGAGGGGGCGCCGGACTCGGTCTTCTGCGACAATTGCGGCAGTTGCACCGATCCCACCTTCCTGCCCACGAACCTCGAACTGAAACGTACGCCTTACGACGTCTGCAGCACCTATGACGGCCGCATGATCGTGTCGGCCCGGTTTCGGGCGTTCTGCCGGCACCACGGTTTCGCCGGTGCGCAGTTCGATCCCGTCAACGATCGGGGCTCGCTGTATCTGCTGCGATCGAACCGGACGGTCGCGTTCGATTGGGAACGCAGGGAAACCCGGTTCGACAGGCCGTGCGACCGGTGCGGGCAGTACGAGTCGGTGGTTGGCGCCTATCCCGCGTATCTCAAGGGGATCGAGGCGCCGCTGCTGCACGGCTTTTACCGAACCGACCTCGAGTTCGCGACAGGGCGCGAGAAGGCACCCCTCCTGATCGTCGGCACGCAGACGAAAGCGCTGATCGAAGCGGAAGGGTTCGAACGGGCGGAGTTCGACGGCATCTCCCGCTGACCGGCCGGCGCCGGTTCGGATGGTTGGCTTGGCCGGACCCAACCCACCCCAAGCCGCCGCGCATCGCGGATGCGCCCCCTCTCCCGGGGCCATCCCGGCGCCCGTCGCATGAGTGGGTGCCATCAGGGGCCGGTCAGGTCCGGCCGGCTTCGCGACTCCGGGATATTCCCTCTCCCCCCGCTTAACCAAATATCAATCGCCGCTCCCGCAGGCTGTGTGCCGGTTTGCGCAAAGGAGACGGTCATGGCCATATTCGGGCGTCGAAAGAGCGGTCCCGCGAAACGCGAGGCATCGCAGGGGCTGCGGCATCCGGGGCCGGACGACGACGGGGTGGCCCGCGTCATCCCCAAGGCGGTCTGGGACGGGCCGCAGGGCGACCTGCTGCGAAAGATCGGCATGTCGCCGGACGATCCGGGCAACCAGATGCCGACGCCGGCAAACGTCCAGGCAAAGATGGACGACTGTCTCGCACATCAGAAAGCGCTGATTGCCGGGATCAACGAAGGGATGCCGCAGGGCGTTACGCTCGTCCCCTGGGCGATGATCCCTTACAGCATCTGGAAGGGGCCGCATGCCGAATTCGTGATGCTCATTTGCGATCTCTTTCCGTGCGGCGTGTGGAACACGATGCTGCTGCCCGACAGCGACGCCGGCGCCCGGGAACTGGGCCTGCCGAAACATCTCGGCTACGTGCCGGACGGCCTGGAAGAGGGCGCCAACCGGCTGCTCGGCGATATCCGCAAGGGGCTCGACGCGGTCTACGAGGAGACCAGCCCCGGCATCGGCCAGGGGGACTTTTCGGCGCTCTGCAGGTTCAACGAGGAGGCGGACAAGGCCAAGTTGTACGTCATCCGCCTCGCGCATATTCTCAGCACCAAGGTCTACGGTGACGACGCCTACGCGCGCCACCAGCAACTGTTCGGCGAGGCGCTGGGCTGGGGCCCGGCCGGCTGACCCTCCGGGGACTCGCGCGCGACGATTTTCGTTCGTCATCGCGAGGCCGCGTCCTTCGACAGACTCAGGATGAGGGCAGCCGCGGCGATCCGGAAAAAGTGCGCGGTTCCGCGGCATCCTGGATTGCCGCGTCGGCCTTCGGCCTCCTCGCAATGACGGTTCGGCGTTTCG
>CAYFYY010000091.1:13351-17186 GCA_964347475.1 uncultured Flavobacteriales bacterium | reverse complement strand
AGCGCCACCAGCACGCCGCCGCGCGCGGTGCCGTCGAGCTTGGTGACGATCAGCCCGGTGACGCTGACCATGTCCTTGAAGGTCTGGACCTGGCTCAGCGCATTCTGGCCGGTCGTCGCATCGAGCACCAGCACCACGTCGTGCGGCGCGGTCTCGTCCTGTTTCTTGAGGACGCGGTGGATCTTCTCCAGCTCGGCCATCAGCTCCGCCCTGTTGTGCAGCCGCCCGGCGGTGTCGACCAGCAGCACGTCCATATGCTGGGCGCGGGCCTGTTCCAGCGCCGCGAAGGCAAGTCCCGCGGCGTCGGCCCGCGGTTTTCCGGACACGACCGGACAGCCGGTGCGCGCGCCCCAGATCTGCAGCTGCTCGACCGCCGCGGCGCGGAAGGTGTCGCCGGCCGCCAGCATCACCGAGCGGCCCTCGTCGCGGAACTGCTTGGCAAGCTTGCCGATGGTCGTCGTCTTGCCGCTGCCGTTGACGCCGACCACGAGTACGACATGCGGCTTGTGCGCGGGGTCTATCGTCAGCGGCCGGGCGACCGGCGCCAGCAGCGCCGCCACGTCGCCGGCCAGGGCGACACGCAGCTCCTCGGCAGTGACGGTCTTGTCGAACCGTCCCCTGGCCAGGCCCGCGGCCAGCTTCGCCGCCGGGCCGGGCCCGAGGTCGGCGGTGATCAGCAGCTCCTCGATCTCCTCGATCAGCGCGTCGTCCAGCTTGCGCCCGGTCAGCGCCGACAGGCCGGCGGCGATCTTGCCGGAGGACTTCGCAAGGCCGGCCTTGAGCCGGCCGAACCAACCCGTCTTTCGCGCAGCGGCCTCGCTCACGCCGCCCACCTTTCCGGCGCGCCGATCAGCGTCGTGCCGTCGCGGCCGCTGAGGCGGGCCCGGACCAGGGTGCCGTCCGGCACCGGCTCGGTCAGGCGCACCGGCGCGTAGTGCTCGCTGTAGCCGCTGGCGTCGCGCTCCACCAGCACCGTTGCGACCGCACCGACCCGGCTGTCCATGAAGCGCGCCGCGGCGGCATCGCCTGCGGCGCGGAGCCGGGCCGCGCGCGCCTTGCGCACGGCGCCGGGAACCTGCGGCATGCGCGAAGCCGGAGTGCCGGTGCGCGCCGAATAGGGGAACACATGCAGCCAGGCAAGGTCGCAATCGTCGACCAGCGACAGGGTGTTCTCGAACCTCTCTTCCGTTTCGGTGGGGAAGCCGGCGATCAGGTCCGCGCCGAAGGCGATCCCCGGCCGCAGCTCGCGCGCCCGCCGGCAGAAATCGACCGCGTCGCGCCGCGAATGCCGCCGCTTCATCCGCTTGAGCACGAGATCGTCGCCGGACTGCAGCGACAGGTGCAGGTGCGGCATCAGCCGCTCCTCCTCGGCGATCAGCCGCAGCAGCGCCTCGTCGGCGGCGACCTCCACGCAGTCGACGGATGTGAGCCGCAGCCGCTTGAGCTCGGGCACCTGGGCCAGGAGGCGGCGCGCCATCTGACCGAGCGACGGCCGGCCCGGCAGATCAGCGCCGTAGCCGGTGATGTCGACGCCGGTCAGCACGATCTCATGATAACCGGCCTCGACCAGGCGCCGCGCCTGGTCGACGATCGTGCCGAGCGGGGCCGAGCGGTTGTTGCCCCGCCCGAAGGGGATGATGCAGAAGGTACAGCGGTGGTCGCAGCCCTGCTGGACCTGGAGAAAGGCCCGGGCACGACCCTCGAACCCCGCGACCAGGTGAGCCGCGGTCTCGCGCACCGTCATGATGTCGTCGACGGCGATCGCCGCATTCCGGCCGGCCAGATAGCTCTCGGCCCGCAGCTTTTCCGCGTTGCCGAGCACGCGGTCGACCTCCGGCATGGCGGCATAGCGCGCCGGATCGACCTGTGCCGCACAGCCGGTGACGATGATGCGTTCCGCCGGATGCTCACGGCGCGCACGGCGGATGGCCTGGCGCGCCTGGCGCTCGGCCTCGGCGGTAACGGCGCAGGTGTTCACGATGACCGCATCGGTCAATCCGGCGGCCCGGGCATGGCCTCGCATCACCTCGGACTCGAAGGCGTTGAGGCGGCAACCGAAGGTGATGATCCGGGCGTCGTCGCTCATGCTGCGAGATGGTCATCCAGGGCGCCGGTGAAGCTGACGGCCACCGGGCCGGTCAGCAGGACATGGCCGTCTTCGCGCCACTCGACGACAAGCGCGCCGCCATCCATTATCAGCTCGGCCGTTCGGGCCGCCAGGCCGCGCCGGTGCGCGGCGACCAGGGTCGCGCAGGCGCCGGAGCCGCAAGCCAGGGTGATCCCGGTTCCGCGCTCCCACACGCGGAGCCGGATCCGGTCTTCGTCGACGACGGTGGCGACCTCCACATTCGTGCGCTCGGGAAACAGCGGGTGATGCTCGAGCTGCGGGCCGAAGGTCGCCAGTTCGATGTCCTCGGCATCGTCGACGAAGAAGACGCAGTGCGGATTGCCCATGCCCACGGCCACCGGATCGGCGAGCGGCCCGAGCGCAACGTCGAGATGCAGGGTATCGACCTGCCGGGCCAGCGGGATGTCGCGCCAGTCGAGCCGCGCCGGCCCCATGTCGACGGTGAACAGCCCGGCGGCAGCCGCCGTCGCCTCGAGCCGGCCGCCGCGCGTCTCGAGCACGAGCCGGTCGCGTCCGCACTCCCGCATCAGCCACGCCGCGACGCAGCGCGTGCCGTTGCCGCAGGCAGCGGACTCGCTGCCGTCGGGGTTGAGGAAGCGCAGGCGCGCGTCGGCCCCATCCGTCGCGGCCGGCTCGATGAGCACCAGCTGGTCGCAGCCGATGCCGCGGCGCCGGTCGGCGATCGCGCGCGCCGCCTCCGCGTCCGGCGCCGCAGCGCCGCCGCGCAGATCGAGGACAACGAAATCGTTGCCGAGCCCGTGCATTTTCGTGAACGGCGTCATCCGGCTGTTCCTTCGGCGTTTTCGCGTTATATGGCGAGCGGGGCCGACAAGTCCAACCGTTTCGGGCGGTCGGTCAGCTGGTGTCGGCGATGACCCGTACGAGGCGCAGGAAGCGGCTGCGGATCTGTGGCGTCAGCCGGTGGTAGGAATCCACCAGGACCCGGATCTCGCGCCGGCCGCCCGGGAATTCCGGGGCCGCACCGTGGGGGCGCGGATTCGAAGCCACCGTGCCGTGCTCCTCCAGACCTTCGAAGAAGTAGGTCGGCGGCACGCCGAGCGCGGCTGCGATGTCGAACAACCGGCCGGCGCTGACCCGGTTCACTGCGGTTTCGTACTTGTTGACCTGTTTGAGGCCGATGCCGACAAGTTCGCCAAGGGCGCGTCGGCTCAATCCGACTTCGCGGCGGCGCTGGCCGATGCGCATACCGACATGTCTGTCTACGGGATCCGGCACTTCGTCGTCCTGCAATTAACCAAACCTGGGAATATTGCCCTACTAATACCCTTCATGAGAAATCCAATCCAAGCGTTTTTGCTACAAGAGTACACAAGGCCCGAAAAAAAGTTACTCCTTTGGAAGTATTTTTTTGCCGCCGGTGGTCAGAGTTGCGTTGTCAGACCGGTCTCCAGTTGGCGTTGGAGTTCGATTTCGCCAAACCGTGAAGCTGGGCCGAGATGCGGCTCAGTTTCCCGGAGTACAGATTGCCAGGACATTGTGATTCCATTGAGCGGCGGCTGCTTTCGCACTGGGGCTGCGTCGGGCCTCAGGCCACTCTTATTGCGCAAGAACAGGCGGACTCCCAAGCACATGCGCTCGGCATTTGTCGCCGAGTTGCATCGAAGCCAGTTACGACGCCGGACCCGGAGTCGGCTTCTGTCGCCGAGCCCGGCGTAATGTGGGCTCGCGCGGTGCCGTAAAAACGCC
>CAYFYY010000091.1:0-13341 GCA_964347475.1 uncultured Flavobacteriales bacterium | reverse complement strand
AACGCCCAAGCCTGATCAGAAGGTCGTCCGCAGGCCAACCATGATCGAACTGTTAAGGTATTCGAAGTCCAACGGGACGTTCGTGAACGGCGGTAGCTCTTTGATCCCGATATCGGAGGTCCCGAACAGCCGGTAATCCAAACTCACCGTAACCGTGGGCGACACCGGATAGCCGATTCCGGCAATCAGCTGATAAGCGAAAACAAAGTCGCTGTCGTCTGCCACCGGGGTACCAGCAATACTGAAATCATTTATCCAGGCGAAAGCCGCACCCAAGCCGCCTCCGACATACGGAGTCAACGTCGCGCCGGGGAAGTCACGAAACACATTTGCCATCAGTGCTAGTGAGCTGATGTCTCCGCTGGCTGGAATTTCGACGCCGCCGAATTCGATCGAGTCTATGCCATTGGAGCGGTAAGTGAATTCGCCTTCGACCCGAGTGTTGGTGCCGAACTCGCGGCCGACGAAGCCGCCGATGGCATAGCCCAGATCATAGGACCCGTCGAACGGAAACCCGGCCTCCTCCACATTTCCGTCATGTGTGTAATTCATCCCCAGATGAGCTCCGGCATAATAACTCTGCGCGGAGGCGGAAACGACGCCACCAACAACAGTGAGGATGGCAATGAATGCAACCGAGATAATCTTCATGTTTGCGTGCCTCCAATTTGCCGTTCTGACTGCGCATCAGCTTTCTTTCCGCCGCCTTCAAGGAGGGCAGCTCGTAACGACACTCAACCATTATTGCAGCTCTTGCGAATTCACGCGATCAATTAATAGGTGCGTTACGCAAGCCGTGCATCTTGCGGTCCGACGCGCAAGACAAGTCATTAAATCTTTGTCGCCGATGGTGTTTCCGGATTCGTTGAAGCGCGTTAATCGATTGTGCTGCCAAGGCAGAGTGCATTGACACGCCATAACGCCGTTCAAGCGGGATTGAGACCGCGCACTTGAATTGCCCAAAACCCTATTTTCTGGCCGTCGCCCGCCGCGGGCGCAGGCGTGCGGGTCGCGCGCCCTGTCGCTTGACTTGCGGCGGTGCTCGGGGTACAAGCCCGCAGCCTGTTCCACAGGGAGTACCAGTTCTCCGGTCCCGAGGGGCCCCGCCGGTCCGCGAGTTTCGCGCACTGGCGCGTTTGACGTTGGAGTGTGCGCGTAATCATGTTCGATGCGCTGAGCGAACGACTGGGTGACATTTTCGACCGGCTGCGCCGCCGCGGCGCGCTGAGCGAATCCGACGTCACCGCCGCGCTGCGCGAAGTGCGGATCGCGCTGCTCGAGGCCGACGTCGCGCTGCCGGTGGTCAAGACGCTGGTCGACGCGGTGATGCGGCAGGCGGTGGGCACCGAGATCCTGCGCTCGGTCACGCCCGGCCAGATGGTCGTCAAGCTGGTGCACGACCAGCTCGTCGAGATGCTGGGCGGCGAGGCCGTCGGCCTCGACCTCGCGGCGCCGCCGCCGGCCGCCATCATGCTGGTCGGCCTGCAGGGCTCGGGCAAGACGACGACCACGGCCAAGGTCGGCAAGCGGCTGCAGGAGCGCGAGAAGAAGAAGGTGTTGATGGCGTCGCTGGACGTCGCCCGTCCGGCCGCGCAGGAGCAGCTGCGGACGCTCGGCGAGCAGGCCGGCGTTGCCACCCTGCCGATCGTCGCCGGCCAGCAGCCGGCGGATATCGCCCGCCGCGCCATGCAGGCCGCGCGCCTCAGTGGTTGCGACATCGTGCTGCTCGACACCGCCGGTCGCCTGCACATCGACGCCCAGTTGATGGACGAGGTTGCCGGCGTCCGCGCGGCAACCGAACCGGTGGAAACGCTGCTCGTCGCCGACGCGATGACCGGACAGGATGCGGTCAACGTGGCCGAGGGATTCCACGCCGGGGTCGGGCTGACCGGCATCGTGCTCACCCGTGTCGACGGCGACGCGCGGGGCGGCGCGGCGCTGTCGATGCGCGCGGTCACCGGCCAGCCGATCAAATTGATCGGCGTCGGCGAGGGCCTGGACGCGCTCGAGGACTTCCACCCGGAGCGGATCGCCAACCGTATCCTCGGCATGGGCGACGTCGTCGGGCTCGTCGAGAAGGCGGCCGAGACGATCGAGCAGGAAGAGGCCGAAAAGCTCGCCCGCAAGATGCAGAAGGGCACGATGGACCTCGACGACCTGGCGCTGCAGCTGCGCCAGATGCGCAAGATGGGCGGGTTGTCCGGCGTCATGGCCATGCTGCCCGGCGTCGGCAAGGTGCAGAAGCAGATGGCCGAGGCGCGCATCGACGATAGGGAGATCCGCCGCCAGGAGGCGATCATCTCGTCGATGACGCCGAAGGAGCGCAAGAGCCCGAAGATTATCCAGGCGTCGCGCAAGCGCCGCATCGCCGCCGGGTCGGGGACATCGGTCTCCGAGGTCAACAAGCTGCTCAAGCAGCACCTGATGATGATCAAGGTGATGAAGAAGGTCGGCAAGATGGGCAAGAAAGGCCTGATGCGCCACGGGATGCCGGGCATGCCCGGCCTGCCGGGCGGTCGCTAGCCGGCTGTTGAGTTTATACGTTTAATTACTTGCGTCAGATAGTTACGGAACCAATCTAACCTAAGGACTGAAGGACAGATCGGACATGTCGCTCAGAATTCGTCTCGCCCGGGGGGGTGCCAAGAAACGCCCCTATTATCGAATCGTCATCGCCGATTCGCGGATGCCCCGCGACGGCCGCTTCATCGAGCGGGTCGGGTCGTACAACCCGATGCTGCCAAAGGACCACACGGACCGTGTGGTCCTGCAGGAGGACCGGATCAAGCATTGGCTGTCGGTCGGTGCCCGGCCGTCGGACCGGGTCGCCCGGTTCCTCGGCGCGGCGGCGCTTGCGCCGGTGCCGGCGATCCGGGAGCAGACCAAGAAGAGCCTGCCGAAGGCGAAGGCGCTGGAGCGCATGCGCGAGGCCGAGGAAAAGGCCAAGGCGGCCAAGGAAGCGCCACCGGCCCCGGCGGAGGAGGCGGCGGCCGCCGCTGCCGTGGACGCCGCTGCGGAAGCGCCGGCCGAGGAGGCGGCGGCTGAAGAGTCGCCGGCCGAGGTTGCGGCTGAGGTGACGGAGGAAGCGCCGGCCGAAGCGGCACCGGCGGAGGAGACCCCGGCCGAAGCGTCAGCCGAGGAAGCGCCGGCTGAGGCGGCTCCCGAGGAACTGGCGGCGGCTGACGAGGCTGCTGCAGAGGCGGCACCGGCCGAGGAAGCTGCGGCAAAGGAGGCTCCTGCCGAGGAGGCGCCGGCGGAAGAGGCGGCACCGGAAGAGGCGACACCGGCCGAGGAAGCGGCGGCAAAGAAAGCGGCTGCGGACGAAGCCCCGGCGGACGAGGCGGCTGCCGAAGACGTCCCCGCCGAGGAAGAGCCGGCCGAACCTGCGGAAGAGAAGAAGTAGGGAGGACGGCGTGTCGGCGGCGGCGGACATCATGTCGGAAGCGCGGCTTTGCGTCGGTGTCATCGTGGGCGCCCACGGCGTTCGCGGCGACCTGCGCGTCAAGAGCTTCACCGACAGGCCGGCGGATCTCGTGTCCTACGGGCCGTTGACCGACGCAAGCGGGACGCGGGAGTTCGCGCTGCGGCTCCTCGGCAGCGGGCGCGGCGTGCTGCGTGTCCACATGGACGGCATCGAGGACCGCGATGCCGCCGAGGCGCTGGCCGGAGTCGAGCTCTATGTCGCGCGGAGCCGGCTTCCCGCGCCGGCGCGGGACGAGTTCTACCATACCGACCTGATCGGCCTGCGTGCGGAACGGGCGGACGGGTCGCTGTACGGCACGGTGCAGGCGCTGCACGACTTCGGCGCCGGCGACATGATCGAGATCGCGCTGGCCGCGGGCGGGACGGTCGTCCTGCCGTTCACCCGGGCGACGGTGCCGGTGGTCGAGGTCGAGGCCGGGCGAGTCGTGGTCGAACCGCCGGAAGAGCTTGTCGCGCGCGGCACCCAGGACGGAGACGGATCATGAGTGGCGCGACACGGAGCTGGACGGTGCGGGTGCTGACCATCTTCCCGGAGATGTTTCCGGGAATGCTCGGCCTGTCGATCGCCGGCAAGGCGCTGGAACGCGGCCTCTGGTCGCTGCACACCGTCGACATCCGCGACTCCGCGGAGGACCGGCACGGCACCGTCGACGACGCGCCCTTCGGCGGCGGCGCCGGCATGGTGATGCGGGCCGACGTGGTCGATCGCGCGCTGGACCATGCCGTCGCGGCGGCCCGCGCCGACGGTACGATGTCTCCGTTGATCTATCTTTCGCCGCGCGGCCGCGTGCTGGACCAGGCACGGATCCGCGACCTCGCCGGTGGGCCGGGCGTCATCCTGCTGTGCGGGCGGTACGAGGGCGTCGACCAGCGCGTGCTGGAGGCGCGCGATGTCGAGGAGATCAGCCTGGGCGATTTCGTGCTGTCCGGCGGCGAGCCCGCGGCGGTCGCGCTGATCGACGCATGCGTGCGGCTGCTCCCGGGCGTTATGGGGGCCGAATCGTCGCTGCACGAGGAGAGTTTCGAGGCCGGGTTGCTGGAGTACCCGCATTACACGCGACCAGCCGAATGGTGCGGCCGTGTGGTCCCGGAGGTCCTGCTGTCCGGCCACCACGAGAGAATTCGCGCCTGGCGGCGCGCCGAGGCGGAACGGATCACCCGTGAGCGCCGACCCGACCTATGGGCGCGCTACGCGGCTGCCCGCGAGGCGACGAACCGGAAAGAAGCCGATTAGTTTCAACGACTAACGACCAGTATCGAGGATAAGACCATGAACACGATCGAACAGTTGGAAGCCGAGCAGATCGAGAAGCTGACAGCCGAACGGCCCGTTCCCGACTTCCAGCCGGGCGATACGCTTCGCGTCCGCGTGAAGGTGATCGAGGGAACGCGCGAGCGCATCCAGGCCTTCGAGGGGGTGTGCATCGGGCGCAAGAACGCCGGCATCAACAGCGCCTTTACCGTGCGCAAGATCTCGTATGGCGAGGGCGTGGAGCGTGTGTTCCCGCTGTACAGCCCGCGTATCGACGGCATCGAGGTGGTGCGGCGCGGCGACGTGCGCCGTGCCAAGCTGTACTACCTGCGCGGCCGCCGCGGCAAGGCCGCCCGGATCGCCGAGCGGGCGATGCGCCGCGATTCCGACGCCGCGGTCGAGGCAACCGCGTCGCCAGAGGAAAATGGCGAGAGCTGATCGCGGGCCTGGCCGCAGGGCAAGGGACAGGAGACGGGAATCCGATGGCGAAGCCACGTACGCTATTCGACAAGATCTGGGACGGCCATGTCGTCGACCGGCAGGACGACGGGACCTGCTTGATCTACATCGACCGGCACCTGGTCCATGAGGTCACCAGTCCGCAGGCCTTCGAAGGGCTGCGCATGGCCGGACGCACGGTGCGGCGGCCGGACGCGACGCTGGCGGTGATCGACCACAACATCTCGACCGATCCGACCGGCGGCGACGTGTCGGAGGATTCGCGCATCCAGATCGAGGCCCTGCAGAAGAATTGTCGCGACTTCGACGTTCCCCTGTTCGACGTGCCGGACATGCGCAACGGCATCGTCCACGTCGTCGGGCCGGAGGAAGGGTTCACCCAGCCGGGCATGACTATCGTCTGTGGCGACAGCCACACGGCGACCCACGGCGCCTTCGGCGCACTCGCCTTCGGCATCGGCACCTCCGAGGTCGAGCACGTGTTGGCGACTCAGACGCTGATCCAGGCGCCGGCGAAGAACATGCGCATTACGGTGGAGGGCACGCTGCCGGCCGGGGTGACCGCCAAGGACCTGATCCTGGCGATCATCGGCAAGATCGGCACCGCCGGGGGCACCGGCCATGTCATCGAATACGCCGGCGGGGCGATACGGGCGATGTCGATGGAACAGCGGATGACGATCTGCAACATGACCATCGAAGCCGGTGCCCGCGCCGGCCTTGTGGCGCCCGACGCGACGACCTTCGAGTACCTGAAGGGGCGGCCGATGGTGCCCAAGGGCGCGCAGTGGGAGCAGGCCGTTGCCTGGTGGAGCACCCTGCCGTCCGATGATGGCGCGACCTACGATACCGAGGTGACGATCGACGCCGCCGAACTGATTCCAAAGGTAACCTGGGGCACCAGCCCGGAGGACGTGGTGCGCATCGACGGCTCGGTGCCGGACCCGGCGCACGTCACGGACCCGGACAAGCGCGTCGCGATCGAGCGCAAGCTTGCCTATATGGGGTTGACGCCGGGCATGAGGGTGACCGACATCCGCATCGACAAGGCGTTCCTCGGCTCCTGCACCAACGGCCGGATCGAGGATTTGCGGGCCGCCGCCGCGGTCGCAAAGGGGCGTCGGGTGGCCGACGGCGTGACCGCACTCGTCGTTCCCGGCTCCGGCCTCGTCAAACAGCAGGCGGAGGAGGAGGGCCTCGACAAAATTTTCCTCGAGGCCGGCTTCCAGTGGCGCAATCCGGGCTGCTCGATGTGCCTGGCCATGAACGCCGACCGGCTCGACCCGGGCGAGCGCTGCGCGTCCACCTCGAACCGCAATTTCGAGGGGCGCCAGGGCCGCGGCGGGCGCACCCATCTGATGAGCCCTGCCATGGCTGCCGCCGCCGCGATCGCCGGACATCTGACCGACGTGCGCAACCTGGACGAGGGGTAAGACAATGGACAAGTTCACCACCCTGACCGGCGTTGCCGCGCCGCTCAACATGGTCAATGTCGACACCGACATGATCATCCCCAAGCAGTTCCTGAAGACGATCAAGCGCACCGGCCTCAAGGAAGGGCTGTTCTCGGAGCTGCGCTGGGAGCCGGACGGCACATCCAAGGATTTTGTCCTCGACCAGGCGCCGTACCGGGAGGCGAAGATCCTTGTGGCGGGCGACAATTTCGGCTGCGGCTCGTCGCGCGAGCACGCGCCGTGGGCGCTGCTCGATTTCGGCATCCGCTGCGTCATCGCGCCGAGCTTCGCTGACATCTTCTACAACAACTGTTTCAAGAACGGCATCCTGCCGATCAAACTGCCGCAGGAGCAGGTCGACCGGCTGATGGAGGACGCGGCCAAGGGCGCCAATGCGACCATGACCGTCGACCTTGCGGCGCAGGAAATCACCCGCCCGGACGGCGGGAAGGTCGCCTTCGAGATCGACCCGCATCGCAAGCACTGCTTGTTGAACGGGTTGGACGATATCGGCCTGACACTCAAGAAAGCGGGGAAGATCGACGGTTTCGAGGCCGGCCGCAAGACGACGCAGCCCTGGCTGTAGACGCATCGAGAACAACGGGCCGGAAAGGACAGGGTATGGCCGCCAACAAGAAACTCCTGATTCTGCCGGGCGACGGCATCGGCCCCGAGGTCATGGTGCAGGTGCGGCGCATCGTCGACTGGTTCGATAAGCGCCGCACCGTGGGCTTCGACATCCTCGAGTATCCGGTGGGAGGCGCGGCCTACGATCGACACGGCACGCCGCTGACCGACGAGGCGCTGTCCGAGGCGATGGAGGCGGATGCCGTGCTGCTCGGCGCCGTCGGCGGGCCGCAATACGACACGGTGCCGCGCGACAAGCGCCCGGAGGCCGGACTGCTGCGCCTGCGCAAGGAAATGGACCTGTTCGCCAACCTGCGCCCGGCGCTCGTGTTCGACGCGCTGGTCGACGCCTCGACCCTGAAACGCGAGGTCGTCGAGGGGCTCGATATCCTGATCCTGCGCGAGCTGACGGCCGGGGTCTATTTCGGCGAGCCGCGCGGCATCGAGACCCTGGCGGACGGCACCCGCCGCGCGATCGACACCCAGAGCTACAGCGAAGAAGAGATCCGCCGGGTCGCCGAAGTCGGCTTCGAGCTGGCGCGAAAGCGCGGCAACCGGCTGCATTCCGTTGAGAAGGCGAACGTCATGGAGAGCGGCGTGTTCTGGCGCGAGGTCGTGACCGCCCTGCACGCCGAGCGGTTCCATGACGTCGAGTTGCATCACATGTATGCGGACAACTGCGCCATGCAGCTGGTGCGCCGGCCCAAGCAGTTCGACGTCATCGTCACCGACAATCTGTTCGGCGACATCCTGTCCGACTGCGCCGCGATGCTGACCGGCTCGCTCGGCATGCTGCCTTCGGCCTCTCTGGGCACCGAGGATGAGACCGGCCGCCGCCGCGCCATGTACGAGCCGGTACACGGCAGCGCCCCCGACATCGCCGGCAAGGACATGGCGAACCCGCTGGCAACGATCCTCAGTCTCGCGATGATGCTGCGCTATTCCTTCGGGCTGGGTGAGGATGCCGACCTCGTCGAGCAGGCGGTGCAGAATGCGCTCGCCGCCGGCTGCCGGACCCGGGACATCGTCGGTCCCGGCATGGAACCGGTCTCGACCACGCAGATGGGCGATGCAGTCCTCGCCGAACTGGATCGCCTCGCGGCCTGATTGCCGGCGTGCGGCGGCCTGCGCGGCCGGTTAGCGTTTCGTTAAGGAATTTTCAGCACAATTATCCGGTGACAACCCGACCGGAAAGGGTCCCCTCAATATGGAGGTGCATCATGAACAAGATCATCATGATGACAGGGGTCGCAGGGTATCTGTTGGGGTTTGGTGTCTATGTGATCATCTACTCCGCCGCTTACTGGGGGGATGACATGGACTACTTCGCCGCCAAGTTCGTGGAAGGCGTGGGTTCGGGCGCTGTGTGGCCGTACCTGCTATTCCGCTACCTGGTGGATGGAATCCCGATGATGTAGGACAGGATTGAGTTCGATCGATTGTTTGATGGCCGGCGCCGGGGGGCGCCGGCTTTTCGTTGACGGCAGGAACGGCACTACATCTTCATGCCGCCCATGTGCCCGCCGTCCGTCGTGGCGCCCTCGGTCATCAGCATGCCCATCATGCCAAACTGCATGTGATAGGGAAACATGCACATGTACATCCACGTGCCCGGCCGCTCGACACGCAGCACGACCTCGAAGCTGTCGCCCGGCAGGATGATCGGACGTTCGAACGGCGCCGCGTGTTCCAACAGGTTCCAGTCCGCCCGTTCCAGCCGGTAGTTGACGGCTTTCATTGCCGCTCCTGACATGAACATGAACTCGTGCGGGATGTTGCCTTCGTTCTTCAACACGAAGTGAACCGCCTCGCCGGGCGTCACCGTCACGCTGGCCGGGGAGAAACCCCATTCGCCGATCTCGATCTCGACCGTGCGGCGCGCCATCTTCGCCATGCCGCCGGTGAGGACGATGAGGCCGTCGCCGCCACCGTGTCCACCAGGCTCCTCGCCATGACCCATGGTCATCGGCATGTCCATCTTGCCGGCCGGAGCGTCGGCATGGCCCGCCTCCGTCGCCGCGTGCACCGACGGGTCGCCGTGTCCTTCGACCGCCGGTCTACCCTTTGCGGCCTCCGCCATGCCTTCCATCGGCGCCGCCCCGTGCGAATCGCCCTGCGACGCCATCGTCCTGTCCGGTTTCGCCTCCGGCGCGTGCCCGCCCTCGGCCATCTCCTTCGCCGCAGAGCCGTGCTCTTCGGTCGGTCTGGCGCCCTCCATGGCCTCCATCATGCCTTCCATCGGCGCCGCCCCGTGCGGATCGTCCTGCGTCCCCATCGTCATGCCCGGTATCGCCTCCGGCGCATGCCCGCCCTCGGCCATCTCCTTCGCCGACACCGAGTCGGCGGCGGTGCTTTCGTTCGTTGCCATTTCCATGCCGTGCATCCCTGCCATCCCCGTTGCGTCGCCCTGAGCGGCAAGCGATCTGGCAAGGTGCTCGGCATCGGACGGCGGAATCTCGAAGATTTCGTGGCCGATGGTCTCCGAGAGGGTCATGGCGTTCCGCTTCGGAACCAGACCGGCGTCACGGTACTGCGCGATCGAGCTGTCCGACGATCGCTGGAACGGCGCCGGCGACAGCGGCACCATCAGCAGCCACGCTGCCACAACGATCAGGATTCCGGCGACTGTCACGAGTCGTACGATCATCTCCCTTCCTCCTACTCCGCCGGCAGCGCCGCCGGGCCCGCCGGCCACGGATCACCGGAAACAACGCCGCCACGCTGCGCGCTCATCACGAAATTGACCGCGAACACCAGGAACCCGATCCCGATCATAAAAGCGGCTACCGTCAACCAGAGCTGCGCCGAAACCCACTCCGGCAGCGGCAGGTAGTCGACGACCCAGCGCGGGAAATAGGCGTAACCCAGGGCATACATCAGCATGACCTTGGCGAAGATGCCGAACTGCCAGAGCCAGAAGTGCAGGTTCGCGAGCCGCAGGTTGTACATTCGCCCGGTGAAATACGGATACAGATAGTAGATGCCGGCGATCGCCATCTGACCGCAGAATCCGAGGAACATCGCGTGGAAATGCGCGGGTATCCAGTACGTGTTGTGGATGAAGTCGGTGTCCACCGCAATCTGAGCGTTCAGGAACCCCGTGACGCCGCCAACGATCAGCATGAAGATGGCGCCGATCAGGAACCGGAACGGCACGGCATCGCGCGCCGCTCGCGGAATCGGCCCCTGCCACAGGGTGGCGATCCAGTTGAAGACGTGCAGCGTGCTGGGAATGAAGATGAACAGGGTGAGAATCTGGAACGCCCGCTGCAGCGGCGTGTGAACGGTCACGTCCGGCTGAAAGTGATGGTGGAACACGACGAAAGACAAGGCGACCAGCAGCATGAAGGCCACGACCCCGGACCAGTAACTCCACAGCGGACGCCCGAGATAGCGCGGCAGCAAGGTGTAGACGATGGCGATCGCCGGAACCAGCGGCAAATAGACCGCCGGGTGGCCGTAGAACCAGAACATCCAGAGGAATGTCTTGACGCTACCGCCGCGGGCCGGATCGAAAACTGCCGTCAGGCCGCTCCAGTCGGTGAGCAGGAGCAGCCCGACCAGGGCAAGCGCCGGGGTCGAGAACAACAGCAACAGCCCTTCGGACAGCATGCCCCAGACCATCATCGGCGCCTGCGACAAGGGTCCACGCCAAGCCACGGCGTTGCGCAGCAACACTGCGCCGGCGAGGAATTCCGATACCGCGACCAGCAAGATGGCAAGGTAGCCCATCCAGATCTGGTCGCCACCGACCCGCAGACTCATCGGCGCGTAAAATGTCCAGGTGAAATCCGGGCGCCCGATGATCAGGAATATCGCGGCAGCGACCAGTGCCCAGTAGCTTGCTTGTGCAGCGCCGGCCCACAGCAGCCGGTGGTGGCCCATGATTCTGGGCAGCAGGTAGTAGCACAGCGAGATCACCACCGGGATGACGAAACCGAACACCATGATCATCCCGTGCACGGTCATAAGACCCATATACGGCCGGGCGCCGAAAAACTGGATTCCCGGCTGCGTCAACTCGGCCCGGAACGTCAGGGCGAACAGGCCGCCCAGCGCCAGCATCATCACCGACGTGAGAATCCCCTTGATGGCGATGATCCGGTAATCGTTGCCGAACAGAAACTCGCGAACCGTCATCCGGCCCAGCAGATCCTCCGGCTGCCAGGTCGGCGGCTGGCCCTTTGCCAGAGCTTCACTCGCCATGATGTGCCTCCGCTTGGCCCGGCACGCCGGCCGCATCGCCGACGACCAGCCATGCCTTCATCTGCGCGTGCCCCAGACCGCAGTAGTTCAGGCACTGGATGAGGTATTTGCCCGGCTGCTCCGGTGCGCGGATCCAGATGCTGCGCGTTTCGCCCGGCTCGAATTCCGTCGTCATTCGCGAAACCGGCACATTGAAGCCATGGATCACGTCGTTGGCGGCAAGCCGGAACAACACCGCCTCTCCCGGGGCGACCCGGACGGCGTTGCGACTCGCAGCGCCGTGTTCGTCGAGGAAGACAAATCCCCACTGATAGGCGAAGACGTTGACCTTCCTGTCGAATTCCACGTCCCCACTGCTCGTCCCGATCCTGCCGGACAGCGCCGCGGGCTCCGGCAGGCCCGCCTCGTAGGCCTGATAGGTGGCCGCGCTGCGGTGGTCGGCAAAGATCGCAAGGCCCGCCAGCAACACGACAAAACCGACCTCTATCCGGGATTTCAGCTGCCAGCGGCGCGGCCAGAACAACGCGGCGAAAAGCGCGGCCACGCCGGCGACGCCGAGGGCCATGGTAATTCCGACCATCAGCGCCTGGTCGCCCATCAGGCCGAGCGCGTGTTGCATTGCGTCCTCCCTTGCCGGTCGGCGTCGTCCGCACGGACCAGCCCCGGTAATTATTATTCGTTCACGCGGGTCTTTTGGCCCGGTTATTTCAGAAAGGTAGCACTTTATGATATTTCAGTCCAACACATGGCGTGCCGGGTTGTGCGAAGAAACGCAGTCAAATCGCGGAATTTTGTTGCCGACGACCGGTATGCACGCGCCGGCCGGCGCACGCGCGAAGGTATGCACGCGCTTGACGGTCTAACCATTAGGCATTACGCTTTGGATTCGTAACCCGAGAGGGAGTAGAGACATGCGCAAGGTTCTTGCGGTTCTTATCGCCATCGCCGGGATTGTCGGCTTCGCGACGACTGGCTTTGCGGCGTGTGCGGGTCATCCGGACGTTGCGGATACCAGCAGCACGACCATTGCGAGCGAAACGACGACCACGCCGATCGTTCCCGATCAGAGTGGCGGCTGAGTACCGACTGATAGGTTGATCGCAAAGACGGGCCGCTCGATCGAGCGGCCCGTTTTTTTCGACTGCTGCGGCTGTCATGCTTGCAGTTTTGGTGATTCGGCGGTACATCGGCGCCAAACCGGCACACGGGGATTGATCAGATGGGATTCAAGGTTGCGGTCGTCGGCGCGACGGGGAATGTCGGACGCGAAATGCTCCAGATCCTCGCCGAGCGGAAATTCCCGGCCGATGAGGTGGTGGCACTCGCAAGTTCACGGTCGGTGGGCGTCGAGGTGTCGTTCGGCGAGGACAACGTGCTCAAGGTGCGCGACCTCGCCACCTATGACTTCAAGGGCATAGATATCGTGCTGTCGTCGCCCGGCGCCAAGGTCTCGGCCGAGCACAGCCCGCGCGCCGCGAAGGCCGGCGCGGTGGTGGTCGACAACACCTCGCATTTCCGAATGGATCCGGACGTGCCGCTGGTGGTGCCGGAGGTCAACCCGAAAGCCATTGCCGGGTTCACCAAGAAGGGCATCATCGCCAACCCGAACTGCTCGACCATCCAGATGGTCGTGGCGTTGAAGCCGCTGCACGATCTTGCCACGATCCGGCGCGTCGTCGTCGCCACCTACCAGTCGGTGTCGGGGGCCGGCAAGGATGCCATGGACGAACTGTTCAACCAGACCCGGGCGATCTACGTCAACGACCCGGTGATCAAGGAGCGCTTCACCAAGCAGATCGCCTTCAACGTCATTCCCCATATCGACGTCTTCATGGACGACGGCCCGACCAAGGAGGAATG
>CAYFYY010000090.1:0-17394 GCA_964347475.1 uncultured Flavobacteriales bacterium | reverse complement strand
CTGGGGACGCGGCGACGGCGCGGTGGCCGTGCCGATGCCGGATTTCGCGACGCTCGCGCTGCACGACAGACCGAACCAGTATCTGGCCCTGCCGCCGGGATACGACAGCGTGGCACGGCCGCATGGTGAGAGCCCGGTGTTCGACGTGCCGGTCGCGGTGCTGGAGGCGCGGGCGCTGCGCGCGATACGCGGCCAGCCGCGGATCACCGAGGTCGCGTCCGACCCGGCGCGCCGGCAGTATGCTTTCGTGCAGCGCACGAAGCTGATGCGTTTCCCGGATACCGTGACCGTACGCTTCGTCGATCTTGGCGACGGACGGTCATCGCTTGCCCTGTACAGCCGCTCCAGGATCGGCCATTCCGATTTCGGCGCCAATGCGGCGCGGGCCGCATCCTGGTTCGCGGCGATCGCGGCGGCCGTCGGGAAGAGCGGCGACTGACCCCGGAGCGTCGCGTCAGCCGTCCTGCGTCGGCGCCCGGCCGCGGCCGAGGAACCGCTTGACCGCCGCGGCAAGCGCGACGAACGCGACCACGATGAGGATCCAGCCCTTCTTCAGGAGCACGGCGGCGAAGGCGATGATCGTGGCGATCAGGCCCTTGCCGAGCTTGGCGCCGACGGCCGCCGCGACCAGGGCAGCGAGGCCGTAGGTTGCGACCTTGTCGCCGTCCTGGTAGTCGGCGTACCGGTGTCCGTCCTTGAACGCGTGATCGGACAGCGCCGTCTGCAGGAGGCCGCCGAGCTCGACATACTGCTCGCCGGAGCCGACCCAGGTGAGCTGCTCGTAGCCATAGCGGCCGAGCTTCAGGGCGGTCGCGTTGACCGTGATATCGTCGCCGTCCTCGAATTCGATGGCCCAGATCACCGTGTTGGCGGCGGCGTCGTAGGCCGGCTCGCTGAGCCAGCCCCGCACGTGCATCACGGGGATCCCGTATGTCTCGCGCTCCGCGTTGGCGGCCTCTGTGCCCTCGCGGATGCTCTCGAGGAACGCGGCGGCATCGACGTCCGTCCAGTCCTCGTCCTTGACGTAGCCGTCTTCGAAGAACTCGAAGGTGACGAACACGCCGCTTTCGTCGTCATACAGAACGGCTTCGGTCTGCGGGAACTCACGGCCGTTCATCAGGAACAGCAGACGCTCGGCGTCGGCGCCGACCATCAGCGAGCGGCCTGCCGGGAACGTCACGGCGCTGCCGGAGCGTGGCAGTCCGTGGGTACCCGCCTGCTCGACCCATTGCAGCTTGGCGAATTCGGCGTCCAGGGCCTCTTCGCTTTCGGGGTACGGGCCCTGGTCGGCGGACACGTCTGGCGCGATAGCCACAAACGCGAACAGCCCCAGGACGGCCCGCAGGACTCTTGGCATGGCTCGATCCTTCCGTACGCAACCCTAATTCATCAGCAATTCGGCCGGTCCGCGGGCGATCCCGGGCCCAATTTCCGGGCGAGACGAAGAACGGTTATGCCGGTCGCCGGAACGCCGCGGGCGGGACCGACGGCTATCAGTTGTGGGCCAGCTTCGGCGGTAACGGTGGTTGTGGCGCGGCATAGAACATGCGTTCCCCGCCGTCGTCCACGTCGCGGAACGGCGTGCGCATGCGCACTGCGGTGCCGTTCTCTTCGGCGCGGCCCTGTGCGCCGTGCAGTTGCCGTGCGGCGGCCAGCGACCAGGGCAGGACGTAGGCGCGGGGCTCGTCGATGTCGTCGAGCTGGAGCCACAGGTAGATGGCCTCGCCCTCGCGCATGTCGGAAGCCAACACCGTCGCCTCCGACGTATTGCGCGCGACCCATTCGAGATCGGCCGGCTTGGGCCGACCCAGCAACTCGACGAAACCGGCGTAGCTCGTGGCCATCAACGCGCCGGCCAGCACGACCGCGGTGCTGCGCAGGACCAGCGGATGCTGCGAGCGGATGGCGATGGCGGCGAGGGCAGCCGCGACGAGAACCATCGCGCCGTAGAGATAGATCAGGCTATCCATTCTGACCGCCGGCCCCGCCCAGCGGGTAGTTGTGCGCCGAGCGCAGCCGGCGCGGCAGGTCGTGGATGCTGTCGGGGATCACCTCGGAGTCCCGGTCGAGCGTGAAGCGGACGACGGTGACCTCCTGCCCGGTGCGGACCAGCTCGACGTTCTTTTTCTGAATGACCCGCATCGGGTCGGTTTCGCTCTTCTTGATGCCGACGACGACCTGGGTCGGCACCAGCTTGCGCGAATCGGTGTTGCTGTAAAGATGCAGGTTCACGGTGTACTCGCCCTCCGGCGCGCCGCGGCTGAACGCGATCTCGTAGTTCAGATTGCCGGAATCGTTGATGTGGCCCATATCGTCGCGCAGCAGGTTGAAGATGCGCCCGCCGCGGTTCGAGTAGCCGACCGGCTTGTCGTTGGGGGCCTGGACCCAGAGGTCGACGTCGGTGTTCATGTCGTCCGGCCAGTGCAGTTCGACGACGATGTTGCCGGGCTGCTGCTGATCGGTCGGCTTGGTCGGCGGGTTGAGGTGCGGCAGCAGCAGCACCACGATGGTCACGAAGCCGAGCAGTGCCAGCATGATGACGTCACGGAAGACCGTGCCGTCATCACCGTCGTCGAACAAGTCAAATCCGCGCATTTGCCTCGCCCCGTGCGACGATTCGGTCGACGAGCCGCACCGCGCCCCCGGACAGGATCAGGTAATTGATCTTGAGCCACAGATGGAGGACCGCGCCGACCAGGGTCGTGTACAGCGCAACGGACATGCCGTGGATCAGTTCGGCCACCATCGGCGTGATCGCGTCCACGTTGCCGGTCGACTGTGGATCGACACCGGACAACGCGATGATGAAGCCGACGACCGTTCCCACCAGGCCGAGCAGCACCAGGCTGTTGGCGATATGCAGGACCGTCGTGATGCGGCCGGACAGGACCATCTTCAGCCGCGAGGCGGCGATGGCCCGGCTCCCGGAGTCGCGGTCGGCGATCTCGTCGAAGTAACGGGTCGCGCGCGATCCCGGACCGGGGCGACGGGCCTGCGCCTGCTCCAGCTCCAAACTGACCTGCCAGACGCGGTGTCCGCAGATCCCGAGTCCGGCCAGGAACACGAGGAAAATCCCCAGCGACAGGCCGGTATCGTCGGCCGCCAGGACGGCGTCGATCCAGCCCTGCGCCCAGGCGGCGCCGAGCATGGCGAAGGTGGCGACATTGAACAGCGCGAAGCGAAGGGCAAGCAGGTGGCTACGGGCGGCGGCGAGCGTCTCGCGCAACGCTACGCCAGCGTCGTCTCGTCCCCCGTCGATCGGCAGGACACCCGCGTAGCCCCCGCCCGCTCCGTCGGGCGCGAAGTTTCGCCTGGTGTGATCGCCGTTATCCATCAGAACTCTCCAGTCTCGCACCTTGACAAGCGGCCAACTGCGACGCGGCTGCGTCCGCACCCGGCCGGACCGGCGGTGTGCGGTTACCACCGGCAGCCCCTGTCACCGAAACTGAAGCATGGATTCTGGTCGCGCCACGCCATCAGATTCGACAACCTGAGATAGAAGCGACGCCCTGCTTCTTTGCCACCTGCGGCGCAATCATCACGCGCCCGGTTCCTATATTATTTGCCAAAACCCTTAACAAAGTAAAAAAACACCCCATCACGAATCCTTTACGGCCCGGATTTCGTTTACCGAAAAATAATTATATTTCCCATTCCGGTGCAGTCGCTTATCGGAATGGCTGCGATCACGGAAAAGGTTAACGGCATGGTTTGAGGGGTGCTGCGGAAGGTTCGCCGCGGTAATTCGTGCACGCAGTGCCGACACGCCGCCTGGGTTGCAGGCGCTATTGCCGGTCAAGAGCACGCGGCTGGCGGCGCGGCCACGGAATCCCGGCCGTGCTCATGGACCACATCGGCGCGATCAGGCGGTCGCGGCGATGGCCGCCAGATCGGATTGAATGCTTCTGGAATCGCGGTCGGCGAACGGGATGGTCACGAGTTGCGCGATGAGCTGCTCGAGCTGATCGAACACCGCCGCGAAGGCGGCCTCGACCGCCGCTTCGTCGCCGATCGCCGCTTCCGGATCGGGCAGGCTCCAATGCGCGCGGAGCGGCTCGCCGGGCAGCGTCGGGCAGGCCTCGTCGGCGACGGCGTCACAGACCGTGACCACAAGATCCATGACCGGTGCATGGGGGTTGGCGAACTCGTCCCAGCTCTTGCAGCGCAGCGCATGCGTGACGACGCCGCGTGCCTCGAGCAGGGCCAGCGCGATCGGATTCGGTTCGCCGGCCGGCTGGCTGCCGGCACTGAATGCGGTGAACTGGCCTTCACCCCAGTGCCGCAATAGCGCCTCGGCCATGATGCTGCGGGCCGAGTTGTCAGTGCACAGGAACAGAACATTCTGCATGACGGTGTATCCCCGATGAACCGCACCATTGTGTCACCAATTTGCAAACAGAAGGTTTCCAGAAGATGAATCGGCGGTGATGCGCTTCCGTACCCGTTTTGTTCGTGTTACCCTCCGACCCATGCGGGGGATCGAATCGACAGGTACCGTGCCCGACGGCCTTGCCGGCGAACTCGCGCGCGGCGTCATGCGCCTGTTTGCGGATCTCGGGCATTCCTGCCTGGCCGAACTGCCCCTGGGCAACGGCCGCCGCGTGGATGTAATAGCGCTCGACCGTGGCGGACTGCTGAGCATCGTCGAGGTCAAGACCACCGCGGCCGACTTCCGCGCCGACCGCAAGTGGCGCGACTACCTTGCCTATTGCGACGCGTTCTATTTCGCGGTGCCGGAGGCCTTCGACCGCGCGCTGCTGCCCGACGGCGTGGGCATCATCGTCGCCGACGGCTGGGGCGCCGCGATCCTCGCCGCCTCGCCCGAATTCCGGCTCGCTCCGGCGCGGCGCAGGGCAGTGACGCTGCGCTTCGCCCGCACCGCCGGGCGACGCCTGATGCGCCTCGACCGGCCCGATTACGTGTAACATTGGCAGGACGAGAACGTGCCGCAGTGACACCGCGCCCGAATACAATCGCCTACACCTGCAGGAACTGCCGGTCGGCACCGTCCAGCGCCAGCGCCGTCAGCTTGCCGCCATAGACGGCGCCGGTGTCGATGCCGATGCGGTTGGGCCTTATCTCGACGGCGTCGCGCGGCGTGTGACCGTGCACGACGACGTGGCCGTGGTCGGCCTCGGAATACAGGAAGTCCTCGCGGATCCACAGCAGGTCGGCACGCGACTGCGCGTCCAGTGGTCGTCCTGGCCGAATTCCGGCATGGACGAACAGGTAGTCGCCCTCGATGCGGTACAGCTCGAGGGACTGGAAGAACCGAACATGCGTGTCCGGCAGGCACGAACGAAACGCGCTCTGCACCTCGCGCGGGTCGGCCATCCATGAATCGTGCCCCGCAACGTCGACGTCATAGCTCTCCAGGGTCTGGAGTCCGCCGTTGAGGAACCACGCCGACATGGACCCGGCGACGTCGAGGAAATGCAGCAGGAAATCCTCGTGGTTGCCCATCAGGAAGACGCGCTCGAAGCCGGGCAGCGTGTCGGCGATCAGCCGGTCGACGACACCGGCGGAATCGGGGCCGCGATCGACGTAGTCTCCGAGGTATACGGCAATTCTGCGGCTCGCGGCTCGTCGCTCGGCATCCGCGCGGATCAGCTCGTGAAGCAGATCCAGTTTCGCGGTCTCGCCGTGGATGTCGCCGATCGCATAGACCACGCTGCCCGCCGGCACCGACGGGGCGGCACCGCCGGATGCGCCTGCCCTGGTCATGCACGCGAGCCGTCAGCTGCGCGGCGCGTACTTCGCAAGAATGCGCTGCAGGGTACGCCGATGCATCTTCAGGCGGCGCGCGGTCTCCGATACGTTGCGGCCGCACTGTTCGTAGACCCGCTGGATATGTTCCCAGCGGACCCGGTCGGCCGACATCGGATCCTCGGGCGGCGGCGGCAGCGGGCGGTCGGTCTCGACCAGCGCCGCCGTGATCGCATCGGCGTCGGCCGGTTTGGCCAGGTAATCCACCGCTCCGGCCTTCACCGCGGCGACCGCGGTCGCGATATTGCCGTAGCCGGTCAGCATCACGATCCGCATGTCCTCGCGCGCCTCGCGCAAGGCCTCGACGACCTCGAGTCCGTTGCCGTCGACCAGCTTGAGGTCGACGACCGCATAGGACGGCGGGTCCGATCGTGCCATCGCAATGCCCTCGGCCACGCTGGCCGCTGTCAAGACTTTGAACCCGCGATCCTCCATCGCCCGCGCCAGGCGGTTTCGCAGCGGCGCATCGTCATCGACGATCAGCAGGTTCCTTTCGCCACCGTCCTCACCCATCTCTGTACTCCCGGCCACACTCTCACCGGTCCTCCGAATCAGATTCCTCGATGGCCTCAAGCATAGCGCGCGGCCAGCGGATGACAACCTCAGCGCCATCGTTGTTACGGAAAATCAGGGTCGCGCCGGTTCGCTCCAGCAAGGTCTGTGCGATGAAGATTCCCAGGCCCATATGCCCCTCTTCCCCGGCGCGGCTGGAAACGTAGGGCTCGCCCAGCGCTGCCAGCACGTCGGCTGCAAATCCCGGCCCGTCGTCGGCGACCACGAGCTCGACGTCGCGATCGGTCCAGAACATGCGGACCTCGACCGCCTTCCGGGCAAACTGCGTGGCGTTCTGGACCAGCGTGCCGAGCGCGAGCAGGACGTCGGGACTGCGCACCACCTGTGGCTCCAGCGAATGCGAGTGCGGGTCGCGCACCACCGAAAGCGCCACCTGCTCGGTCTTCGCGTGTTCGACCGCCTCCTCGATCAGGGCGCTCAACGGCATGCGCTCGAACGGCATGCCGCCGATTTCCTCGGGCCGGCGCCCGAGCTCCGCCAGAATCTCCCGGCAGCGATCCGACTGGCTGAGCAGGAGCTCGATATCCTCGGCCATCGGGCTGTCCGTCGGCACCGACCGGGAAAGCTCCTTGGCGACGACGGCGATCGTCGCCAGCGGGGATCCGAGTTCGTGCGCCGCTGCCGCCGCGAGCCCGCCAAGCGCGGTAAATCGCTGCTCGCGCAGCAGGGCCTGCCGCGCCTCGGCCAGCGCCTCGGACATGCGCCGCGCCTCCTCCGCGACCGACCAGACATAGGTCGAGATGAACACGGTCGAGACCGACAGGGCGGTCCAGGTGCCGAGAACATAGGTCGCCGGCAGGTAAAACACCCCCGGCGACCACGGCAGGGGCAGATGCCAGAACGCCAAAACCGTGATGCAGGCGATGGCGAGGCCGACCAGGATCACCGTTGCGGTCCGCGACAGGATGGTTGCGGAGACCGTGACCGGGGCCAGGATCAAGATCACGAACGGGTTGTGCACGCCGCCGGTCAGGTACAGCAGGACGGTCAGCTGGATCAGGTCGAAGCCCAGAAACAACGCCGCTTCCCGGTTGCCGAGACGGGCCCGCGGCGCGCGCCGCCGCGCGAGCCAGATGTTCGAGGCAGCGGTAGCGGCGATCGCCAGGAAGCAAGCGCCGAGCGGGAGGTCGAAGCCGATGCCCAGGTCGACCGTCAGCACGGCGGTTGCCTGGCCGCCGGTGGCGATCCAGCGGATCAGGATCAGCGTGCCGACGCGGAGCCGGCCGATCCGCACTATGGCCGACCGTCGACGCTCCGCGAGCGCGGCTACCACACCGAGATTTCCAGCTTGTGCCATCGGCCCGTAAGGCAGCATGTCCGGACCCGGCGCGCAAGCGAATTAACCGCGCGGGAAGCCGCGGGGCGGGGCCCGGACGCCGGGCGACGGCTGCCCGGATAGCTGCGCCGCCGGGCGCCACAACCGCAAGATTCTCTTTTGGCCGAAACAGGTACTTATACTATCGTAGTAATCCTATTCGGCTAGTACATCCCGTCGTATATGTCGAACCGGAACCGTACAAGCATAGAGAGAGAGGGAGGGCGGCTTCATGTTGGCACTTCGATTGAGAGGGACCGCGCTGCAGGGGGCGCGCCACGGAGCTCTCTCGGCAACGATTATCCTTGCGGCCGTACTGGCCGCGTCAACGGGTGCGGCGGCGCAGGACGAATCGTGGGCGACCTTTCACCCGGAATTCCCGAACACGAAGAGCATGGGCGAGTTGCCGCGCCTGGTCGGCACGTTCGTCCTGCCGGACACGCCGATCAACCGGCTGAACCCGTGGCTCGACCTCGAGGCGGTACCGGACGCGGTGCCGGACGGCGCCGGCGGCACCATCAACTACCGGGTCAACCCCGCGATCTGCTCTGGGCTGCACTATGGCGGCGTGGAAAAGGTCGCGCCCGGCGACGACACCTATGTGGTCGGCAACGAGTCGCGCTATCGCCACGTCTTTTTCGGTCTGATCGACATCGGCGTCTCCGAGGACTGCGCCAACAATGCGGACGGCAGGTTCCTGGCCTTCCCGGAATACGCGGCGACCATGGCCAAGTTCACCCTCGACGACATGACCGGCGATATCGTCATCGAGCACGTCCTGCCGCTGCTGAGCTCGCCCGGCGTGCACACGATCTCCCGCGATCCCCGCTTTACCGGGCAGATCTACACTGGCTTCGATTTCAGCACCGGAACGTGTTCGAACCCGGTGCCGACACCGTCGCTGTCGCTCGGCGTGAAGCCCGAGGACGCCCTGGATTCGGAGGATCTGTACCGGTTCCGGGCGCCCAAACCCGGACGCGCGACCTACCTTATGGCCGAGGAGTTCGGCCCCAGCGTGTTCGTCACCGACGAGGCCGGCCGAGTCATGAAGAGCTTCACGCACCCCGCCGACGCGGACACGCTGGACACGTCCTTCGATACCGTGGCCATCTTCCCGGACGTGTTGACCCGGGCCCGGCGTGGCCGAGGCTTCGAATCGCTGGCCGTGTCCGCCGACGAGAAATTCGCCTGGACGATCCTGCAATCGTCGCTCCAGCGCAGCGGCACCGGCTCGGACGTTCTGCGCGCCTACAAGATGGACATCTCCGATCCGCTCAACATCGTCGTCGTCGGGGAGTTCCTGTACAGATTCGAGTCGCTTGGCGTCTGGCAGGTCATTGATCCGACGGTGGACGCCAACAACGACCTCAAGGTCAGCGCCGTCGAGTGGGTGGCACCCGACCGGTTGCTGGTCGCTGAGCGCGCGAACGTCGACGGGCTGCTGGTCTTCCTCGCCGATTTCCGGCGTGCAACGAACGTCCTGGGCACCCCGGAATCGCTGCTTACCTCGCCGCTGATCGAGTCCCGGATCCAGGAGCTCGGCCTGCGCAGCGCGGGCAAGGAGCTGCGCTTCGACCTGCGCGACGTGCCGGAGATCGGCGCCGTGGCCAAGATGGAGGGTCTGCGCGCGGTCACCCGTTCGACCCTGGTGATGTGCGAGGACGCGGACTTCGCCATGCCGACGCGGTTGTGGGTCGTTCAGTTGCCGAGAAACCTGCCGAGCGGCGATGCCGGTGACGGCAACGGCCGGTAGCGGACCCGACGAAGGGAACGGGGCCCGGCCGGCGCCGCCGCGGCCCCGTCCTACGCCCTGCCGCTGACCCCGGCCTCGGCGAAGCTCGCCATGCCGGTGTGGCAGGCGAGGGCGGCACGGAGCAGGCCGAGCGCCAGCACCGCGCCGGACGCCTCGCCCAGCCGCATGCCGAGATCGAGCAGCGGTCTTTGGCCGATCGCCGCGAGCAGCCGCGCATGGCCGGGCTCCGCCGAGCAGTGCGCGACGGTGCAATGGTCGAGCAGCGACGGGGCGATGCGGTGCAGCACGGCGGCGGCGGCGGTGCAGGCGTAGCCGTCCAGCAGCACCGGCACGCGGCCCATCCGCGCGGCGATGACGGCGCCGGCGATGGCCGCCAGTTCGCGCCCGCCGAGGCGGCGCAGGATCTCCAGCGGGTCGTCCAGGGCTTCGCGGTGCAGTTCCACCGCATCGGCGACGACGCGCGTCTTGGCCTGCAGGGCGTCGCCCGCGACGCCGGTGCCCGGGCCGGTCCAGTCGGCAGCGGCGCCGCCGAACAGGGCATGGCACAGCGCCGCCGCGCTGGTCGTATTCGCAATGCCCATCTCGCCGAGGCAGATCACGTCGACCCCGTCCTCGACCGCCATCATCCCGAAGGCCATGGCGGTGGCGCATTCCGCGTCACCCATCGCAGGACCTTCGGTGAAATCGGCGGTCGGCTGCTGCAGCGCCATCTCGTAGACCCGCAGCTCCGCATCGAAGGTCCGGCACAGCTGGTTCACGGCGGCGCCGCCAGCCCGGAAATTCTCCACCATCTGCGCCGTCACCGCGGCCGGGTAGGCCGAAACCCCGCGCACGGCGACACCGTGATTGCCCGCGAACACGGCCGCCCGCGGCCGCTCCAGACGCGGCGGGTATCGGCCCTGCCAGCGCGCCAGCCATGCGCTCAGCTCCTCGAGGCGGGCAAGCGCGCCCTGCGGCTTCGTCAGCTCGGCCTCACGCGCGGCGGCCTGCGCCGCCGCCGCGTCGTCGGGCCCCGGCAACAGCCCGAGGAGCTCGCGGATCTCATCCAGCGATGCGGCCGTTGGACTGCCCATGGCGTACCTCTTGTCTGTTCGTAAAGCGCCGCGGTTCCCGCAACGCGGTGCGATGCTCTATAACCGATCGGGATGCAGGAGGGCAGGGAAATTCGAGACGGGGAGCCGACCGCGACGATGACCGGTCGCGGCGACGCGCCGCCGCGCGACTCCGCCCGGCACCGCTGGCGGAATGCGCTGCCCGTGGCCGCGATGTTCCTGACGCGCTTGCCGGTCGGCGCGACGAACGGCGCCGTCGCCGGTGCCGTCGTCGCCTTCCCCATCGTCGGCGCCGCTGTCGGGGCACTGGGCGGCGCCGCCTACTGGCTGGCGGCCCTGGCCGGCCTGCCGGGACTCGTCTGCGGCTTCCTTGCGATCGGCACCATCGTCATCTTGACCGGCGCGCTGCATGAGGACGGCCTTGCCGACATGGCCGACGGGCTCGCCGGCGCCACGCCGGAAGAGGCAATCCGCATCATGCGGGACAGCCGCACCGGCAGCTATGGCGTCCTGGCGCTGGTGTTCAGCGTCGGCCTGCGCGTGACCGCGCTGGCGGCGCTTGCCGAACCCGTGACCGTCGTCCTGGCGCTCGCCGGTGCCGGCGCGGCATCGCGCGCCGCGCTGCCGGCCGTCATGCGGCTGCTGCCGCCGGCCAGCGCAAGCGGCCTCGCCGCCGCCGCGGGGACGCCGACGGCTCTGGACACTGCACTCGCAATCGCGATCGCCGCCGCGCTGGCAATTCTCAGTCTGGGCCCGGTCGCGGCGCTGGCGCTGGCCGCGGCCGCGGCAGTTGCGGCAACGGCTGTCGCGACGCTTGCGCGGCGGCGGCTGGGCGGCTACACCGGCGACTCGCTGGGCGCCGTGCAGCAGGCGGCGGATATCGCCGGTCTGTTGGCGCTGGCCGCCGTGATGTGAGGACCGAAACGTCATGACCGTGACCCGCTGGTGGTGGATCCGACACGCTCCCGTGCCCAATCCGGAAGGCCGCTGCTACGGACAGGGCGACAAGGATTGCGATGTCTCGGATCGCGAGTCGTTCGAGGGGCTGAGCCGCATGCTGCCCCGCGGCGCGGTGCTCGTGACCAGCGACCTCATCCGCACGCGCAAGACTGCGGCGGCGCTCGTCGCTGCCGGCCTCGAGCTGCCGGAACCGATCGCCGAGCCGACCCTGCGCGAACAGTCCTTCGGCGACTGGCAGGGTATGCGCTACGAGGAGATCTGGCAGTCGCGCGGCGGTCACCATCCGTACTGGCTGGCTCCGGCCTACGAACGGCCGCCGGCGGGCGAAAGCTTCGCCGACCTGCTGGCGCGCCTTGCGCCGACGGTGCACCGCCTGACCCGCGAGCACGCCGGCCGCGACATCGTCTCGGTCGGCCATGGCGGCACGGTGCGGGCGGCGCTCTCCATCGCCCTCGGCATGCACCCGGAGGCGGCGCTCACCTTTACGGTCGAGAACCTGTCGCTGACCCGCATCGACCATCTCGACGGGCCCAACGGCGCCGTCCACTGGCGGGTGGTCACGGTCAACCAGCGGCCGAAGTTGAACGGGCCGTTGCTTCCGTAGGCGGCGCTTGTGGCGGAACCGGCTTCCCTTCCCCGCGTCACGCTGGTGCTCGGCGGCGCCCGCTCCGGCAAGAGCCGCCATGCCGAATCGCTGATCGAAGCGGCGCTCGCCGCCGGCGCCTGTGACGGCGCGACCTACCTCGCCACCGCCGAGCCGCGCGACGCCGAGATGGCGGCACGCATCGAGGAGCACCGGCGCCGCCGCGGCGGGGGCTGGCGCACCGTAGAGGTACCGCTCGACCTGGTTTCCGCGCTTGCGGCGCATGCCGCGCCCGGCCGTCCGGTGCTCGTCGACTGCCTGACGCTTTGGCTCTCCAACCTCATGGCCGCCGGCCGCGATACGGAGGCCGAGGCGGCGGCACTGGCGGTAACGCTCGGGACCCTCGCGGGACCGGTGGTCCTGGTCGCCAACGAGGTCGGCCTCGGCATCGTGCCGGACAACGCGCTGGCGCGCGACTTCCGCGATAGGGCCGGGCGCCTCAACCAGACGGTGGCGCAGGTGGCCGGCCGCGTGCTATTCGTCGCCGCCGGGCTGCCGCTCACACTCAAGGACAGGGACGAGGACTGAACGCACATGGCCGCACGGATTCCCGCGACCGTCATCACCGGCTTTCTCGGCGCCGGCAAGACCAGCCTGATCCGGCACCTGATCGAGCACAACCGGGGCCGCCGGCTCGCCTTCCTGATCAACGAGTTCGGCGACCTCGGGATCGACCGCGAGCTGCTGCTCGGTTGCGGCATCGAGGGCTGCGGCGAGGACGACGTGGTCGAGCTCGCCAACGGCTGCCTGTGCTGCACCGTGGCCGACGACTTCCTGCCGGCCATCGAGGCGATCCTCGACCGCCCAGAGCCGCCGGACCATATCCTGATAGAAACCTCCGGCCTTGCCCTGCCGAAGCCGCTGGTGCGCGCCTTCAACTGGCCGGAGGTGCGGGCCCGCGTCACCGTCGACGGCGTGATCGCCGTGGTCGACGCCGCCGCCGTCGCGGCCGGCCGGTTCGCCGACGACCCGGCGGCGGTCGAGGCGCAGCGCGCGGCGGACCCGTCGCTCGACCACGACAACCCGCTGGAGGAGGTGTTCGCCGACCAGATCATGTGCGCCGACATGGTGGTGCTGAACAAGGCCGACCTCGTGGACGACGCGGCGCTGACCCGCGTCGAGGCGGTGCTCGAGCCCGACCTGCGGGACGGCGTGCATCCGGTGCGCAGCGCCCATGCGAGGATCGATGCCGCAGCGCTGCTCGGCATCGCCGCGGCGGCGGAGGACGACCTCACGTCGCGCCCGTCGCACCACGACGCCGAGGACGGCGCGCACGACCACGACGACTTCGAGAGCTTCACCGTCACCCTGGGCCCGGTGGCCGACGCCGACGCGCTCGAGGCACGGCTCAAGGAGGTGGTGCAGGACCACGATATCCTGCGCATCAAGGGCTTCCTCGACCGACCCGGCCGGCCGCGCCGCGCCGTGGTGCAGGGCGTCGGGCCCCGCTTCCAGCGCTATTACGATCGCGACTGGCGCGACGGCGAGACGCGCCGCAGCGAGCTCGTTGTGATCGGCCTCAAGGGCCTCGACCGCACCGCCATCGAGGCGGAGATCCGCGATGCGGTATCACCGGCCGAAGCGGCGGAGTAAAGCGGCCAAAACATATCGGCCACAGAGACACCGAGGCAGCATCGAGAACACCGCCATCTCCGCATCTCTGTGTCCCTGTGTCTCTGCGGTAACGGCTTTTAGCTGTTGCGCTGAAGACGGCTTTGTCCTTTCGTGACGCCATGCATCTGCTCGCCGCACAGCCGGGGACCATCGAGGACGGATCGGAGGCCGTCGATCTCGGCCAGACGCCGGGCGACATCGTCTTCCTGTCCGCCGCCGACACCGAGATCGCCTGCCTCGCCGCGGCCCAGGCGCGGCGCCTGGCGGAAGACGCGGCGGCACCGTCGCTGCGCCTCGCCAGCCTGCTGCATCTGGGCCACAATCTGTCGGTCGACCTCTACGTCGAGACGGTGGCGTCGCGGGCAAGGCTGGTGATCGCGCGGCTGCTCGGCGGGCGCGGCTACTGGCCTTATGGCGTCGAGCAGCTGGCCGCGGCATGCCGGGCCGGCGGCATCGCCCTGGCCCTGCTGCCGGGTGACGACCAGCCGGATGCCGAGCTTTCCGCCCTGTCGACCCTGCCGGAAGAGGCGCAGCACCGGCTGTGGCAGTACTGCGTCCACGGCGGGGTCGACAACGCGGTCGGATTGCTGCGCTACGCGGCGACGCTGATCGGCCGCGATGCCGACTGGGCCGAGCCCGCGCCGCTGCTGCGTGCCGGCCTGTACTGGCCCGGCTTCGCGCGCCCGTCGCTCGGGGATCTGCCGTGGCAGCAGCACGATTTCCCTCGCGCTTCGAGACGCAGCCTGTCGGCTGCTCCTCAGCACGAGGAAGATCTTGAGGATCCTCACCCTGAGGAGGCGCGAAGCGCCGTCTCGAAGGGTTCGCCCAACCGCCCCCGCCCGGTCGCCGCGATCGTGTTCTACCGGGCGCTTTTGCAGGCCGGCAACCTGAAGGCCGTCGACGCCCTGATCGCGGCGCTCGGGCAGGCCGGACTTGACGCCCTGCCGATCTACGCCACCAGCCTGAAGGACCCGGTCTGCGATGCGACAATCCGCGAACTGCTGGCCGCCGCGCCGCCCGACGTGATCCTCAACACCACGGGATTCGCGCTGGCGCAGCCCGGCGCGTCGCGGACCGAGACGCCGTTCGACGGCCCCGGCTGCCCGGTGCTGCAGGTCGTGTTCTCCGGCGGCAATGAAGAGGTCTGGCGCGACGGCACGCGCGGCCTGTCGGCCCGCGACATCGCCATGAACGTGGCGCTGCCCGAGGTCGACGGCCGCATCCTCGGCCGCGCCGTCTCGTTCAAGGGCCGGGCACGACGCGACGATGTGACCGAGGCGGACATCGTCGAATACGTGCCGGTGCCGGACCGAGCCGAATTCACCGCGACGCTGGCGGCGGGCTGGGCGCGGCTGCGGCGCACATCCCCCGCCGAGCGGCGCGTCGCCCTGGTGCTGGCCAACTATCCCAACCGCGACGGGCGCATCGGCAACGGCGTCGGGCTCGACACGCCGGCCGGCACGGTCAAGGTCCTGTGCGCGCTCGCCGCCGCCGGCTACCGCATCGACGACGTGCCGGCGGACGGCGATGCGCTGGTGCGACGGCTGGCGGCGGGACCGACCAACGCCGCGGTCCGGGCGCGCGACATCCGCGAGACCCTGCCATTCAACGAATACCAGCTCTTCTTCGCGTCGTTGCCGGACGCGGTGCGCAACGCCGTGACGGCACGCTGGGGCGCGCCCGAATCCGACCCGTTCTTCCGCCCCGGCGAGACCGACTGCGGCGGCTTCGCGATCCCGGCCTTGCGCTGCGGCAACGCCGCGGTCTGCCTGCAGCCGGCGCGCGGCTACAACATCGACCCGGTGGCCTCGTACCACGACCCGGCGCTGGTGCCGCCGCACAACTACCTCGCCTTCCATGCCTGGCTGCGCGAGAGCTTCCGCGTTGACGCGGTCGTCCACATGGGCAAGCACGGGAATCTGGAATGGCTGCCGGGCAAGGCGCTGGCGCTGTCCCGGGAGTGCTTCCCCGAGGCGGCGCTGGGCCCGCTGCCCAACCTCTATCCGTTCATCGTCAACGATCCGGGCGAGGGCACGCAGGCCAAGCGCCGCACCTCGGCCGTCATCGTCGACCACCTGACGCCGCCGCTGACGCGCGCCGAGAGCTACGGCCCGCTCAAGGACCTCGAGCAGCTGGTCGACGAGTATTACGAGGCCGCCGGGGTCGACCCGCGGCGCCTCAAGCTGCTGGGCCGGCAGATCGTCGAGCTGGCGCAGTCGCTCGGCCTCGACCGGGACGCGGGCGTCGCGCCGCGGGCCGGCGAGGCAGAGACGCTCGCGGCGCTCGACAACTATCTCTGCGAGCTCAAGGAGATGCAGATCCGCGACGGGCTGCATGTCTTTGGCGAGTCGCCGCACGGCGATCTCCTGACCGACCTTCTGGTGGCGCTGGCGCGGGTGCCGCGCGGCAGGGGCGAGGGGGCGGACGCCTCGTTGATCCGCGCGCTTGCCCGCGATTTCGGCCTCGGCGCCCTCGATCCGCTGGAGTGCGCCTTGGGCGCGGCCTGGAGCGGCGGGCGGCCAGCGGCGCTGGAAACCGCCGACCCGTGGCGCAGCACCGGCGATACCGTCGAACGGCTGGAGCTGTTCGCGCGCCGCCTGGTGTCCGGCGAGGTGGCAGCGCCGGGCGACGCCAGCCGTGCCGTGCTCGACTGGATCGACACAGAGCTGCGGCCCGCCGTCGCCGCCTGCGGCGCCACCGAGATCGCGGGCCTGCTGGCCGGGCTCGACGGGCGCTTCGTCGAACCGGGCCCGTCCGGCGCGCCGACGCGCGGCCGGCCCGACGTGCTGCCGACCGGTCGCAACTTCTACTCGGTCGATACCCGCACGGTGCCGACGCCGGCGGCCTGGCTCCTGGGGTGGAAATCGGCGCAGATGCTGGTCGAGCGGCACGCCCAGGAGCACGGATCCTGGCCCGCGGCCATGGCGCTGTCGGCCTGGGGCACGTCGAACATGCGCACCGGCGGCGACGACATCGCCCAGGCGCTGGCGCTGATGGGCGTGCGGCCGACCTGGGATGCGGCGTCGCGCCGGGTCACAGGTTTCGAGATCCTGCCTCTGGAGGTGCTGGACCGGCCGCGCGTCGACATAACGCTGCGCATCTCCGGCTTCTTCCGCGACGCCTTCCCGTCACTCGTCGACCTCGTCGACTCGGCCGCCCGGGCCGTTGCCGCGCTGGACGAGCCCGCGGCGCAGAATCCGCTGGCCTCCCGCGTGCGCGAGGAGGCGGCGCGGCTCGCCGCCAGCGGGCTCGACGAAGCGGCGGCGCAGCAGCGTGCGGCGACCCGGGTGTTCGGCTCTAAGCCCGGCGCCTACGGGGCGGGGCTGCAGGCGCTGATCGACGAGCGCGGCTGGGAGACGGATGCCGACCTTGCCCGCGCGTATGTCGCCTGGGGCGGCTACGCCTACGGCGCCGGCAGGCCCGAGCACGGCTTGTTCGAAAGACGGGTGGCCGCCGTCGAGGGCGTGGTCCACAACCAGGACAACCGCGAGCACGACCTGCTCGATTCCGACGACTACTACCAGTTCGAGGGCGGCATGACCGCCGCCGTTCGCGTACTGTCCGGACAGCAGCCCGCGGTCTGGCACAACGACCATTCGCGCCCCGAATCGCCGCGCATCCGCGCGCTGGAGAACGAGATCGCGCGCGTCGTGCGGGCCCGTGTCGTCAACCCGAAATGGATCGCCGGCGTCATGCGCCACGGCTACAAGGGCGCGTT
>CAYFYY010000089.1:0-17908 GCA_964347475.1 uncultured Flavobacteriales bacterium | reverse complement strand
CCAGTCGGTGTCCGGGGCGGGCAAGTCGGCGATGGACGAGCTGTTCAACCAGACCCGCGGCATCTACATGAACGAGCTGCCCACCCCGGAGGAGTTCACCAAGCAGATCGCGTTCAACGTCATTCCCCATATCGACGTCTTCATGGACGACGGCTCGACCAAGGAGGAATGGAAGATGGTCGCCGAGACCAAGAAGATCCTCGATCCGAAGATCAAGGTCTCGGCAGCCTGCGTGCGCGTGCCCGTGTTCATCGGCCATGCCGAGGCGGTGAACCTCGAATTCGCCATGCCGATCACGGCCGAGCAGGCGCGCGCTGTGCTCAAGGAGGCACCGGGCGTCACGGTGATCGACTACCGCCAGGACGAAGGCTACGTGACACCGCACGAATGCGCAGGCGAGGACCCGGTCTACGTCAGCCGCATCCGCGAGGACACCACCGTCGAGAACGGCCTCAACATGTGGGTGGTCGCCGACAACCTGCGCAAGGGGGCGGCGCTCAACACGGTGCAGATCGCCGAGGTGCTGGCCGACCGATACCTGAAGCAGAAAGCGGCCTGACGGCACTTACCCGTCACGGCGGCGCGCGACGCCGCCCAGCGCTCACACCTGGCGGCGGACCTCGATGATGCCGGGATCGTCGGGATCGGGTATCGACGAGAAACCGAGATCGCGGGCCATGTTCAACATGTTCTCATTCTCCCGCAGCACCTCGCCAAAGATCGTTCCGATGCCGCGCTCGGCGGCGTAGTTGAGCAGACGGTTCATCAGCGCGTAGCCGAGGCCGCGGCGCTTCCAGTCGGTGCGCACGATGATCGCGTACTCGGCGGTGCGCACGTCGGGGTCCGCCATCAGCCGGGCAACCGCCGTGATCGCCTCCGGCTCCTCCGGGTCGAACGAGATGAACGCCATCTCGCGGTGGTAGTCGATCTGGGTGAGCCGCGCCGCGAGCTGTTCCGGCAACCGGCGGATCGGCTGGAAGAAGCGCAGGCGCACATCCTCCGGCGAGGCCCGCGACACCATGTCGTGCAGCGCCGGCGCGTCCTCCGGACGGATCGGCCGGACGAACACCTGGCTGCCATCGCGCAGGAAAACGGGCCCTTCGAGCTCCTTCGGATAGGGCCGGATCGCGAGCCGCGCCTGCGCCGGGCCCCCGGCTCGGCCGATCCGGATGCGCGCATCGAGCGCGAGCACGCCGCGCGCGTCGGCCAGCAGCGGGTTGATGTCGAGCTCGATGATCTCGGCGAAATCGGTGGCGAGCTGGGCCACCTGGATCAGCGTCAGCGCCACCGCGTCGAGAGCGGCCGGCGGCTGGTCGCGGTAGCCGCGCAGCAGGCGGAAGATGCGCGTGCGCTCCATCAGCGAGCGGGCCAAGAGCGGGTTGAGCGGCGGCAGCGCCATCGCCGTATCGCCGATCTCCTCGACCGCGAGGCCGCCCTGGCCGAACAGCACGACGGGCCCGAACTGCGGATCCTCGCTGATGCCGACGATCAGCTCGTGCGAACCGGGCCGGCGCACCATCTGCTCGACGATCACGCCGTCGATGTCGGCCTGCGGCGCCGCGTCGCGCGCCCGGTCGAGGATCGCCTGGGCCGCGATGGCCACCGCCTCTGGCGTCGCGAGGTCGAGGGTAACGCCGCCGACGTCGCTCTTGTGGATGATGTCGGGCGAGACGATCTTGACGACGTACGGACCGGTCAGCGCCGCCGCGGCCTCGGCCGCCACCTCGGCGGTCTCGGCGGTCGCGAATTCGCCGACGGGGACACCGTAGGCCCGCAGCACCGCCTTGGCGGCAGGCTCGGTGAGCCAGCTGCGGCCGGATGCGAGCGCCTCGTCGAGCAGGGCGCGGACGGCCGCGGCGTCCGGCTCGAACTCTTGCGGCACCGACGGCGGCACCTGCATCAGCAGCTTCTGGTTCACATCGTAGCGCACCATGTGCATGACGGCGCGCACCGCCTCGCCGGGGGTATCGTAGCTGGGGATGCCGCGCGCGACGAAGATCTTGCGGGCCGGCGCCGAGGCGTTGGTGCCGAGCCAGCAGGTCAGCACCGGCGGGTGCTTGCCGCCCAGCTGCTCGGCCACCACCTGTGCCGCCGCCGTGCTGTCGGCCACGGCGGTCGGGGTGTTCAGCACCAGCACCGCGTCGACTCCCGGGTCCTTGAGCAGCAGCTGCAGCGATGCGGCATAGCGTTCCGGCGGCGCATCGCCAATGATGTCCACCGGGTTGCCCCGACTCCAGGTCTTCGGCAACAGGGTATCGAGCTGGGCGATTGTGTCGGGCGCCAGCTCCGCAAGCTGACCGCCCTCATCGATCAGGGCGTCTGTCGCCATCACCCCCATACCGCCGCCGTTGGTCAGGATCGCCATGCGCGAGCCTCGGAACCGGGGGGCGCGGGACAAGGTTTCGACCGCGTCGAACAGCTCCGACATGTCGATCACGCGCAGCATGCCGGCGCGCCGGAAGGCAGCATCGTACACGGCGTCGGAGCCGGCCAGGGCGCCGGTATGCGAGCTTGCCGCCTTGGCCCCTTCGGCGCGCCGCCCGCCCTTGACCACGACGACCGGCTTCATGCGCGCAGCCGCGCGCGCCGCCGACATGAACTCGCGCGCCTCCTTGATCGCCTCGATATACAGCAGGATCGCCCGCACCTCCGGCGCCCGGGCGAGATAGTCGAGCGTATCGCCGAAATCGACATCGAGCATGTCGCCAAGCGCGACCATGTGGGAAAAGCCGATCCCGCGCGCCGAGGCCCAGTCGAGGACCGAGGCCAGGACCGCGCCGGACTGCGCCACGAAGGCAAGGTCGCCACGCAGCGGCGCCTTGTGGGCAAAGCCCGCATTGAGGCCCACACCGGGCACCATCAGCCCGAGGACATTGGGCCCGAGGATGCGCATGTCGCCGGCCGCCCGGCGCAGCGCTTCGGCCCGCTCGACGCCGACGCGGTCGCCGCCCTCGCCGAACCCGGCGGTGATGACCACAGCCGCCTTGCAGCCCTTGTCTCGCAATTCGGCGATCACGCCGGGAACGACGTCGGGCGGGGTACAGATCACCCCCAGGTCGGGAACCACCGGCAGCGCCGCGACGTTGGGCCAGGCGAGGGCGCCGCCGATGGCGCGGTGCTTGGGATTTACGGGCATGATCGGCCCGTCGAAGCCGCCGCTCATCAGGTTGCGCGCCAGCACCCATCCGATCGAGCCGGGCGTCTTGCTCGCGCCGACCAGGGCGATGGCCGAGGGGTGGAACATGCATTCGAGGCTGCGGACGGTCATCGGTCGCCGCCCTCCAGTGCGTCGCGGAAGGCCGCGGTGGCCTCGCGCCCGAAGGTGGCGAAGACGACGCGCTCGAGGCGGCCGGGGTCACGCTCCAGCTCGGCCCGCACGGTCGAAACGGCAATACCCGCCGCGCGCTCCAGCGGGAAGCGGTAGACGCCCGTTGAAATCGCGGGGAAGGCGATGCTGCGCACGCCGGCCTCGCGGGCGAGGGCAAGGCTGCTGCGGTAGCAGGACTCGAGCAGCGCGTCCTCGCCGCGGCCGCCGCCGTGCCAGACCGGACCCACGGTGTGGATGACGTGTTTTGCGGGAAGGTTGTAACCCTTGGTGATGCGGGCCTCACCGGTCGGGCAGCCGCCGATCGTGCGGCATTCAGCCAGCAGGTCCGGCCCTGCGGCGCGATGGATCGCGCCGTCGACGCCACCGCCGCCCAACAGGGACTCGTTGGCGGCATTGACAATGGCGTCGACCTCCATCTTGGTGATGTCGCCCTCGACGACTTCGAATTGGGTCCGCATTCTGGGGTCCTCTGATGGGTCTGTCCGGCCGCGTCCGCGGCGGCCGCTCAGCGGGTCGCCACGACCGCCGTTCCGGACTTCGCGCGGGCGATCGCCTCCTCGATCAGGCGGGTCGCCTCCTCGGCCTCGCCCCAGCGCGTCACTCGGGCCCACTTGTCCTTTTCCAGGTCCTTGTAATGGGAAAAGAAATGGGCGATCTGCTCGCGCAGGATCTCCGGCAGGTCGCGGTAGGACACGACGTCGGTGTAATAGGGGTGCAGCGCGTCGATCGGCACGGCGAGGATCTTCTCGTCCTGACCGCTCTCGTCCTCCATCAGCAGCACGCCGACGGGGCGCGAGCGCACGACCGCGCCGGGCACCACGGGCACCCGCCCGACCACCAGCACGTCGCACGGATCGCCGTCGCCCGACAGGGTGTGCGGGATGAACCCGTAATTGGCCGGGTAGAACATCGCCGTGTGCAGGAACCGGTCGACATAGATGGCGCCCGATTCCTTGTCGAACTCGTACTTCACCGGGTCGCTGCCGAGGGCGACCTCGATGATGACGTTGACGTTCCAGGGCGGGTTCGCGCCGACGGGGATCTTGGAGATGTCCATCCGCTCTCTCCGTTCTTGTTCTTGGCGACAAGTATATAATGGACTTTGCTGCACCGCACAATAATCAGCGGCGAATAGCCGCATGCATCAATTCGGGCATGCTGCATGCGCTCAGTCTCGGGTGCCGTCCCGGGCCGTTGACAGGCCCCCGGCGAACAGTACCAGCAGCAGAACCGGCGCGCCCAGCACCGCGGTGCCAATGAAAAACCTAGCATACCCCACGGAATCCACAACCATGCCCGAATAGCCGGCGATGAGCTTCGGTAGAAGCAGCATCAGGGACGTGAACAGTGCGTATTGCGTCGCCGTAAACCGCGTGCTGGTCAGGCCGGAAAGATAGGCCACGAAGGCCGCCGAGGCCATACCGCCGCTCAGGTTGTCGGCCGCGATAACGGCCATGAGCATGGGGATGGAAGGGCCGATCGTGGCGAGCAGCGCGAACAGGATATTCGTGCCCGCAGCCAGTACCGCGCCGGCAAACAGCATGCGCATGACACCGTAATGCGTGATCAGAAGTCCGCCGACGAATCCGCCGAAGATCGTCATGACCAACCCGAATCCGCCAGAAATCCGCCCGATTTCCTGCTTCTCGAAGCCGAGATCGACGTAAAACACGTTGGCCATCACTCCCATCACGACGTCGGCGATGCGGTAGGTCGCAACCAGCGCCAGGACCAGCAGCGCGGCGCTGCCGAAGCGGCCGAAGAAGTCGGCAAACGGCGCAACATAGGTCTCATGCGCCATGGCACGCGGCACCACCCCGGCGCGAACCAGCGCCAGTCCGGTAAGGACGGCGCCGGCCACCGCTGCCAGCAACCGTGTCGCCTCCACGATCAGACCGCTCAGCGGGCCGGCTGGTTCAACCCCTCCCGCGAGCGCCGCCTTGGCCGAAACCGACAGATCGTGGCTGAAGGCGAAAATCGCAAAGAAGGCGCCGGCGGCGGTGGCAAAGGTGGCGAGGAACCGGACGTAGTCCCCGACCGCCCAGACCGAACCGCCGGTCGCCGCGTCGCGTGCCGGCTCGCGTATGAGAAGGGTGGTGGCAATGCCGACCGACATCACGCCCGCCATGGCCAGCCAGGTGGCCGTCCACGGCGCGAACTGATAGCTGTCGGGGTCGGGATCGAAGGCAGCTGCGATCTCCAGCGCGCCCGCACCGGCGACGATCATGCCCAGCCGGTATCCTGCGATATAGGTGGCCGACATCAGCCCCTGCAGGTCGAGTGGCGCAGATTCGATGCGATAGGCATCGATGACGATGTCCTGTGTCGCCGAGGCGAAGGCCAGCATGACCGCAAACAAGGCAGCCGCCGGCAGGTTGTCGGCGGGGTCGTTGAAGGCCTTCAGCAGCAGCGCGGCGACGATCGCAAGTTGTGCGGTGAGGATCCAGGCCCGGCGACGCCCCAGCAGGCCGTCCAATACAGGTAGCGGCAGCCGGTCGACAACCGGCGCCCAGACGACCTTGAATCCGTAGGCCAGCGCCGCCCAGCTGAAAAAGCCGATGGTCGCACGCTCGACCCCCGCCTCGCGCAGCCAGATCGAGAGCGTGCTGAACACCAGCAGTAGCGGCAGACCCGCGGAGAAGCCGAGGAACAGCATCGAGATCACCCGCGGCGACAGGAACGCCCGGAAGGATTCCGACCAGCTTCTCATGGCCCCAAAATGCTCCTTGCCGCGTCGGCCGCGCTGCGACTCATCGCCGGAGCATAGCAGCGCTTGGCGGCGCGGGGAGCGTTAAATGCGGACGGCCTGGGTCACCCCGCCTCGGCGTCACGCCGGCGCTGGTCGCGCTTGCGTTCATGCGGATCGAGGATCGCCTTACGCAGGCGGACGTGGCGCGGCGTCACCTCGACCCGCTCGTCGTCGGCGATATAGGCGATGGCGTCTTCCAGCCCCATGCGCGTGACCGGCGTCAGCCGCACCGCCTCGTCCTTGCCGGCGGCCCGGATGTTGGTGAGCTGCTTGGCCTTGAGGGGATTGACCTCGAGGTCGCTGCCCTTGGCGTGCTCGCCGATGATCATGCCCTCGTAGACCGCGTCGCCGGGCTCGACGAACAGGCGGCCGCGCTCCTCGAGGTTCCACAGGGCATAGGCCACCGCGCTGCCCTGGCAGTTGGCGGTCATCGAGCCGGCGCGGCGGCCCGGGATCGGGCCCTTGTAGGGCGCATAGCCGTGGAACAGCCGGGTCATCACGCCGGTGCCGCGGGTGTCGGTCAGGAACTCGCCGTGATAACCGATCAACCCGCGCGACGGCACCAGGAAGGTGATCCGCGTCTTGCCGCCGCTCGACGGGCGCATGCCGCTCATCTCGCCGCGCCGCACGCCGATCTTCTCGACCACGGCGCCGGCGTAGTCATCGTCGACGTCGACCACGACCTCCTCGATCGGCTCCAGCCGCTGGCCGGTGTCCGGGTCGGACCGGTAGATCACGCGCGGCCGGCTGACGGAGAGCTCGAAGCCCTCGCGGCGCATGGTCTCGATCAGTACGCCGATCTGCAGCTCGCCACGGCCGGCTACCTCGTACGCGTCCTTCTCGGCGGTCGCGGCGACCCGAATCGCCACGTTTCCCTCGGCCTCGCGGAACAGCCGGTCACCGATCACGCGGCCGGTGACCTTGTCGCCGTCGCGGCCGGCCAGGGGCGAATCGTTGACCGCGACGGTCACCGCCATGGTCGGCGGGCTGACCTCGCGGGCGGGCAGCGGCTCGTCCACCTCCGGCGCCGCCAGCGTGTCGGCCACGGTGGCGCGCGCGAGGCCGGCAACGGCGACGATGTCCCCCGCGCAGGCCATGTCGATCGGCTCGCGCTTCAGGCCGCGAAACGCCAGCAGCTTGGTCAGCCGCGCCGATTCCAGCACTTCGCCGCTGCGCGACAGCGCCCGTACGGTCGTGTTCACCCGTGCGCAGCCCGACTCGATTCGCCCGGTCAGCACGCGGCCGAGATAGGGATCGGACTCGAGCGTCGTCGCCAGCATCCGGAACGGCGCCTCTGGATTGCCCGTCGGCGCCGCGACGTGCCGCGCGATCAGGTCGAACAGCGGCTCCAGCGACTCGCGCCGATCGCCGAGGTCCCGGACGGCCCAGCCTTCCTTGGCCGAGGCGTAGAGTACCGGAAAGTCGAGCTGCTCCTCGCTGGCGTCGAGCGCCGCGAACAGGTCGAAGACCGCGTCGACAACCGCGTCAGGCCGCGCGTCGGGCTTGTCGGTCTTGTTGACCACGACGATCGGCCGCAGCCCCTGCACGAGCGCCTTGCCCAGCACGAACTTGGTCTGCGCCATCGGGCCTTCGGCGGCATCCACCAGCAGTAGCGCGCCGTCGACCATCGAGAGGATCCGCTCGACCTCGCCGCCGAAATCGGCATGGCCCGGCGTATCGACGATGTTGAGGCGCACGTCGCGCCAGTCCACCGAGGTGCATTTGGCCAGGATGGTGATGCCGCGCTCGCGCTCGAGATCGCCGGAATCCATCGCCCGCTCGGCCATCGCCTGGTTGGCGCGCACCGCGCCGGACTGGCGCAGCATCTGGTCGACCAGCGTCGTCTTGCCGTGGTCGACATGGGCAATGATGGCGATATTGCGAAGGTTCATCGGGTTCGCTCTGTCAGCAAGGATCCGGCCCGTCCGGTCGGGACGGGCCGCGCCGCGTATATAGGGAGTCGCAGGGCATCCGGCCAGCCGAATCTCGTCGGCCGCGCCCGACTAATCCTCGGCCGGCTTCGGCAGCTCGCCGATGTTCGCCGCGACAAGCTTCGCCAGGTCCTGTTCCGGCCGGGCGCCGTTATGGGAGATGACCTCGGCCGCGCAGATCGCGGCGATCCGGCCGCACAGGCCGAGATCGAGTCCGCGCGTGTAGCCAAACAGAAAGCCGGCGGCATAGAGGTCGCCGGCGCCAGTGGTGTCGACGACCGCGCGGACCGGCTCGGCGTCGATCACGTGCACCTCGCCATCATGGACGATCACCGAGCCCTTCTCGCTGCGCGTCAGGCAGGCAATGTCGACATGCCCGAGCTTCTTCAGCGCCTGGAGCGCGTCGTCGAAGCGCTCGACCTGGTACAGCGAGAGGATCTCGTCCTCGTTGGCGAACAGAATGTCGATGTGGTCGGCAACCAGTTCGCGGAAGGCGTCGCGGTGCCGGTCGACACAGAACGGATCGGACAGGGTGATCGCCACCTTGTGGCCGGAGTCGTGCGCGAACTCGGCGGCCCGCACGAAGGCGCGCTGGGCTTCCGGCCGGTCGAACAGATAGCCTTCCATGTACGTCACCTTGCTCGACTGGATGACGCCGCCATTGAGGTCGGAGACGCCGAGCATACTGGCCGCGCCGAGGTCGGTGCACATGGTACGGTGGGCATCGCGCGTCACCAGTACGAGGCAGCGCCCGGTCGGCGGGCCGTCGGTGGCTGGCGCGTTCGAGAACTGCACGCCGATGGCGTCGAGATCATGACGGAACACGCGGCCGAAATAGTCGTCCCTGACGCGGCCGATATAGGCGCCGCGGCCGCCGAGCATCGCGAACCCGGCCATCGTGTTGCCGCATGACCCGCCCGACACCTCGACGCCGGGCGGCAGCTTGCCGTACAGGAAGTCGGCGCGCTGCGAGTCGACCAGCGTCATCGTGCCTTTGACCAGTTCCTGCTCGGCAAGGAACCCGTCATCGACATGGCTAACGACGTCGACAAGCGCGTTCCCGATTCCCACCACGTCATATTCGGTCATGCATTGCCCTCTCGTTGCGCGCGCGAGACTATAATTCGCCGCAAGGCACTAGCAAACGGTAAAGACTTGCCCCCGCGCGCCCGCATGCGATACACCCCTCGACCATGATTCGCTACTTCGCCATGGCCCTGGGGCAGCTCACCGATCCGCGGATGCGCGGGGTGTTGTGGCTGGGCGTACTCGGCGCGCTCGCCATCTTCGTCGCGCTATGGGCCGCCGTGTGGTCGCTGCTCATGATGTTCGACCCGTCGGCGATCTGGGGCCTGTCGACGCTGATCGAATGGTCCGGCGACTACTTCGCCTGGGTCGCCGGCGCCGCCTTCGTCGGCGCCATGCTGGTCGCCACCTTCCTGTTGTTCCCGGCGGTCGTCACCATCGTCGTCGGCCTGTTTCTCGACCGGGTCGCCGATGCGGTCGAGGCCCGGCACTACCCGGATCTGGGCGCGCCGCGCCCGCAGCCGCTGACGGAAACCCTGCTGTCGACGATCAAATTCGCGATCGTCGTCATCCTGCTCAACATCCTGATCCTGCCGCTCTACCTCGCGCTGCTCTTCCTGCCGCCGGCCAACCTCGTGCTGTATTACCTCCTGAACGGCTACCTGGTGGGTCGCGAATTCTTCGAGCTGGCCGCCTTCCGCCGCCTTGCGCCGGCCGAGGCGACGCGGCTGCGCCGGGCATTCCGGTCGCGCGTGCTGGTCGCCGGGATCATTCTGACCTTCCTGATGACGATCCCCATCGTCAATCTCCTGGCGCCGGTTCTCGGGGCTGCGTTCATGGTCCACGTGGCGCACGACCTCATGCGCCGGCGGGCGATGTTGCCTGCGACGGGCGGGCCCGCCGCGGCATAAAATCGACGCTCTGCCTTGATTCGGTCAAGATTTGTGGTGAATATCCAACAAATTGATGACGCTTCGCGCATCGTTTCAACGACAAACCGATCCGGCATGGGCTTCGCGCAACTGTGTGCCATGGCCGCCGGATACTCGGGCCGCAAAGGAGACACAGCAATGGGCACGGTCAAGGAGATCACCAAACCCGACCAGCCACGCCCGGCCACCTCGGCCCGGCCTGGAACCGGTCTGCAGCGCAAGACGGGACCGCTGTCGATCCAGGGCGACGCGAAGCGCCTGACGGTCGGTCGCGAGATCAGCCTGTCGGGCGAGATCAGCTCGTGCGAGAACCTGGTCGTGGAGGGGGCCGTGAAGGCGACACTCGACGGCTGCAAGACGCTCGAGGTCGCCCGGCACGGCAGGTTCGACGGCACCGCCCACGTGGCTGTGGCGGATATCGCCGGCCTGTTCGACGGCACCCTGATGGTCACCGAACGGCTGGTGCTGCGCGGCACGGGCCGGATCGTCGGCACAATTCGCTACAACGAGATGGAGATCGAACGGGGTGGCCGCCTCGAGGGTACGGCCGAGCTGATTTCGGGGCGCGAATCGGCGGATGCCGGCGTCACCGCCAAGCATCCCCTGCAGCGCTAGCCGGACCATGATCGGGCGATACGGCCGCGCGGTTCTGTTGGCGGCCCTGGTCGGCCTTACCGCATGCGAAGCGGCCAACCGCCCCGACGACGCGGCGGAGCCCCTGGCGCCGTACAGCGGGATGGCGGTGGTCCCGCCGTCCACTGCCGATCCCGAAGAACTGCTGGGCCTGAGCGGCGACGAAATCACCGCCAAGCTCGGCAAGCCCACGCTGGTCCGCCGCGACGGCGATGCCGAGGTCTGGCAGTACCGACGGGTCAATTGCGTGCTCGACCTGTTCCTTTATGGCGGGCGCAAGCAGGTCGAGCATGTCGACCTGCGAGACCGCGGCGATGCCAGCGAGGCGGCGGTGCAGGCGTGCTTCCAGCGGATGCTGGACGAGGTCCTCGATGCGACCTGAACGGCGGCGCGCTTACAGCGTCTTCGCCTTGTAGCCACACAGATCGTTGACGACGCAGGCCGGGCATTCCGGCTTGCGCGCCTTGCAGACGTAGCGCCCGTGCAGGATCAGCCAGTGATGGGCGTGAAGCTTGTAGCGCTCGGGCACCACTCTCTCGAGCCTGTCCTCGACGGCGCGCGGCGTCTTGCCCGGGGCGAGCCCGGTGCGGTTGCCGACCCGGAAGATGTGGGTGTCGACGGCAATGGTCGGCTCGGCGAAGGCGACGTTGAGGACCACGTTGGCCGTCTTGCGGCCGACGCCGGGCAGCTTCTCGAGCGCCGCGCGGTCCTGCGGCACCCGGCCGCCGTGCTCGTCGATCAGCGCCTGGCTGAGGGCGATGATGTTCTTCGCCTTGGTGTTGAACAGGCCGATGGTGCGGATGTAGTCGCGCAGCTTCGCCTCGCCCAGCGCCACCATCTTCTGCGGCGTGTCGGCGACCGCGAACAGCGGGCCCGTCGCCTTGTTGACGCTGACGTCGGTCGCCTGCGCCGACAGCACCACGGCGACCAGCAGGGTGAACGGGTTGATGTACTCGAGCTCGCCGCGCGGGTCCGGGTTGCGTTCCTCGAACCGCCGGAAGAATTCCTCGATATCCGCCTTTTTCATGGCGGGGAGCTTAGCGGCCGGCCGCGCCGCCGCCAAGCGCCGCGCCCGGACGCGTGGAACGAGCCCATGCGTTAGGGTTTTCCGCGGGTTTCGGCGCCCCTCCGGCCGGCAAGCATGGCGGCGTCCCGCTGCACACCCCTCTGGACAGCACCGGTGCGGCGGAATAGCCTCAACCCATGGCGGAGAGAGAGGATCGGGGCGGCGCGCCCCGGCAGGGCGACGGTCGCGTGTTCTTCGACGCGGTGCTGCATCCGCACCGCAGCCTGACGCGGGGCGGGGCCGCGAGGGTCGTTGCCGCCGCCGCGGCCGGGCTGTTCGCGGTGGGGCTTTTGTTCACGGTGATGGGGGCGTGGCCGGTGATCGGTTTCTGCGGGCTCGAACTGCTGCTTCTGTATGCTGCGTTCCGCGTCAGCTTCCGCGATGCACGGGCGGCGGAACGCATCCGGCTGAGCGACGCCGGGCTGGAGATCAGCCGGCTTTCGCCCGACGGCGCGGTGACGAAGACCTGGCGGTTTCCGCCCAACTGGCTGCGCGTGACGCTGGACGAGCCGCCGCGGCACGACAGCCCGCTCATCCTGTCGAGCCACGGCCGCGCCCTCGTCATCGGCCGGTTCCTGACGGCGGAGGAACGCGCGGAGCTCGCCCGGGCGCTGCGCGCGGCGCTCGACCGCTGGCGCTGCAAGCCGAACCCCTGCGCCGCCGCCTGACCCGCGGTGGCGCCCCCGCTGTCCCGTCCGGGCGCCGTCGAGATCGCCCTCCTCATTTCGCTTGCGACGCTGTGGAGCTCGTCCTTCGCCTTCATCAAGGTGGCGGTGGAAACGGTGCCGCCGCTGTCGGTGGCAGCGGGGCGGCTGACGCTGGCCGCGGTGCTGATCGTCGCGGTCGCCCGGCTGCGCCGCGTGCGCTTCCCGGCCGAGAGCGGTCTGTGGCCGAAGTTCTTCGCCATCGGCCTGTTCGGCAACGCGCTGCCGTTCACCCTGATCAGCTGGGGCGAGGTGACCATCGACAGCGGCCTCGCGGCGATCCTGATGGCGGTGATGCCGCTGGCGACCCTGGTGCTGGCGCACTTTTACACCAGCGACGAGCGCATGAACCCGGCACGGATCTTGGGCGTAGTCTTGGGTTTCGGCGGCGTGGTGGTGCTGATCGGCCCGGCCGCGCTGGCCGGGCTCGGCGACGAGGCGTTGCGGCAGAGCGCGGTGGCCGCCGGCGCGGTGTGCTACGCCATCGCCACGGTCACCGCCCGGCGGCTGCCGCGCATGCCGCTGCTCGCCAGCAGCGCCGGTGCGCTGAGCGCCTCGGTGGTGCTGTCGCTGCCGTTGGCACTGCTCGTCGACCGGCCGTGGACGCTGGCGCCGTCGGCCGAGTCGCTGGGCGCCGTCGCCGTGCTCGGCCTGTTCCCGACGGCGCTCGCCATCCTGATGTACTTCGCCCTGCTGCAGCGCACCGGCGCCACCTTCATCGCACTGAACAACTACCTGATCCCCAGCCTCGGCGTGATCTGGGGCATCCTGTTCCTCGGCGAGGCGCTGTCGGGACGCGCAATCCTGGCGCTCGCCATCATCCTCGCCGGCATCGCGGTGACGCGAATCGGCATGCGCCAGGGCGCGCCGAGGGGGTGATCATTTGAACCACAGAGACACAGAGACGCAGCGATATTCCCGGACTCACGGTCCTCTCTGTGCCTCTGTGTCTCTGTGGTACGATATCGCCTTTGCCGAGAGGTTCAGCGTCCTAGAGCGTTATCCGGTATGCCGGTCGCGGCGGGATCGGCGCGACCTCATGGTTCGGGGCGCCCCTCCGGGACTCCTCAGCATGGAGATCTTTGCGCGAAACGGATGACGGCGCCATCCCCCTCCCCAACCCCTCCCCGCGTGGACGGACCGAGCATTCCGTTATGCGCCGCCGCGAGGGAGAGAGGCTTTAGCTGAGCATGCGGGACGACGAGCCCCTCTCCCTGGCTCCGAGAAGTGCGGGGGCGCCTTGCCGTGGGGGGAGGGGCGAGCCGCCCGGCAAGCGCGGAAAACGGCCTGTGCAACTGTCTCCAGCATGAGGACACGAATGTCGGAGCCTCATGCTGGAGACCTTTGCAGGGAACGCCAAATCGTCATTGCGAGGCGGCCGAAGGCCGACGCGGCAATCCAGGATGCCGCGGAAACGAGAGCTTTTCCTGGATCGCCGCGACTGCATTGCAGCCTCGCGATGACGAAATCCTGTTTCGTGCGAAGGTCTCCATGCTGAGGAGGGCCGCCGCGCCGAGCAGCCGCCGCGAGGCGGCGTGTGCGAGCCGCGAAACAGCGGCCCGTCTCGAAGCATGAGGTCGCGCGGATGGCCTGATTCGAGTCCAAATGAAGGGGCACTGTGCTGGCCGACCAGCCCGCGCACGTTGTCGATCGCCGCCAGCCCCGGCGTTCGCCCCCTGGTCCGCGGCGCCTCGTGGGTCCGCGCGTCAGGTTGCTCGTTTTTTCTGATACCGAAGGAAGTCCCTGGCTGCCTTGCGTGCGCGCTCGTCCGCGGCCGGGTGGGTCTGTGCGGCCCGCAGCCGATCCATCCAGGTCTCGCGCTCCCGGAGCTCCGAAATTCCATTGAGAAGCCGGTTCACCATCCACAGCGTAATGCAGGTCGGTTTCCTGTCGAGAGACTCCACGAGCACCGCGTGGTAGTCGGACTCTTCCTCGATGAAGTGGACGAACGGGCCCGGATTTCCGACCTCCTTGTCCGCGTTTGCCTCGAAGAACTGGAAGAGGTTCGGGATGAGTGCGCGCCCGCCTTTCGTAGTGCTTATCCGCTCGACCAGTTCGTACATGGCCGCAAGGTCCGCCTCGCCATCCCTGAACTCGATTCGATGGATCTTCTCGGCAAGTTCGGTCATGAAATTCGGCATGCGCCTCACACCGCCAGGCCGAGCACGTCGCGCATCGAATAGAGGCCCGGCTTCCGCCCCTTCGTCCAGAGGGCGGCGCGCACCGCGCCGGCGGCGAACACCTGGCGGCTCGCGGCCTTGTGGGTGAGCTCGATGCGCTCACCCTCGCCGGCGAAGACCACGGTGTGGTCGCCGACCACGTCGCCGCCGCGCAGCGTCGCAAAGCCGATCTCGCCACGCGGCCGGGCGCCGGTGTGGCCCTCGCGCGCCATCCGCGCGACTGCATCGAGATCGACGTTGCGCCCCGCCGCCGCCGCCCGCCCGAGCCCGAGCGCGGTGCCCGAGGGCGCATCGACCTTGTGGCGGTGGTGCATCTCGACGACCTCGATGTCGAAGGAGTCGTCGAGGATGCGGGCGACCTGTTCGACGAGCGCCAGCAGCAGGGTGACGCCGGCGCTCATGTTCGGGGCGACGATGATCGGCACGTGGCGCGCGGCGCGGCGCAGCGTCTCCATATGGGCGTCGGTAAGGCCCGTGGTGCCGATCACGATGGCGGCGCCGGCCTGGGCGGCGAGCTCGGCATGCGCCACCGTTGCGTCGGGCGCCGTGAAGTCGATCACCGTATCGACGCCGGCGATCATCTCCGCGGCGTCGCCGCCGATGGCGATGCCGATCTCGCCAATGCCGGCCAGCGACCCGGCATCCTCGCCGAGCGCCCCGCTGTCCGGCCGTTCCGTCGCCCCGGCGAGCGCGCAGGACGGGTGTTCGCAGACCTGCCGCACCAGCATCCGTCCCATGCGCCCGGCCGCGCCGACGACGCCAATCTTCATGTCACTCGCCATGGCAAGCTGCCCCTCCGTCGGTGTTCGTGGGGCGTTAAAGCACATTCGGGAGGGGGATGCGAGGGGGAGGGGGTGGCCCGTCTATGAACCGGCACCGCGCGACAGAGCCGATCGGCTCTAGTCGCTGACCGGAACCCCGTCGAAGCGGCCGGTCCCGGCGTTCCACCCGAACAGGCCGGTCACGCTCTCGAACAGGCAGCATTCGATGCCGGCATGCTCGAGTTCGACCGCCTCCGGCTCGCCGGGGGCGCAGCCGTCGCCGTAGCCGGCGCCGCAGGCGGTCACGTACCGCCCGGGCGGCCGCGCAAGGATGCCGAACTGCTTGAAATCGACGGGCAGGGGATGCTCCAGGATGCGAACCGGCTGCAATCGCCAGCCGCCGCCCGGCTGCGACAGCCAGGCAAAGGCGCCGATCGCCGCGGGGCGGCCGCCCGGCCCACGCGACTCGGCGACGAGCACGAGGGCGGCGTCGACCTCCCCGTCGCCGTTGAAGTCTGCGGCCGCGCGCAGAAACCCGTGCGGATCGTCGGTCCGCCACGGTGCCGCCATCTCGGCGTCCGCCGGCAGGCGCCAGCCCTCGGGAAGCGGTCCGGTCTCGGCCCGCGCCGCCGCGAGTGGCAGCAGCATTGCCGCGATCAGAAGCACGGCGACGTGGCAGGAATCAGGCGGCGTCATGGCCCGACGCTTATAGCGCGTCGGGTCTTACCATGCGGTTACCGGTCGGGGCGGCGCGCTGCCGCTAGTCCGTCAGGTCGTCCCAGAATTCCTTGACCTTGGCGAAGAAACCGTGGTGTTCGGGCTGGTGCTCGGCGCCGCCGCCGCCGGCCTTGTCGAACTCCTCGAGCAGTTCCTTCTGGCGCTTGGTCAGGTTCACCGGCGTTTCGACCTGGGTTTCGATATACATGTCGCCGCGGTTCTTCGAGCGCAGCACGCTCATGCCCTTGTTGCGCAGGCGCAGGCGGTGCCCCGTCTGCGCGCCGGCCGGGATGTTGACCTTGGCGCGGCCGCCCTCGATGGTCGGCACCTCGATGGCACCGCCGAGCGCCGCCACGGTCATCGGCAGCGGCACCCGGCAGTACAAATCGGCGCCTTCGCGCCGGAACAGCGGGTGCGGCGTGACCGAAAGGAAGATATAGAGGTCGCCCGGCGGGCCGCCGCGCAGGCCGGCCTCGCCTTCGCCGGGGACGCGGATCCGGTTGCCGTCCTCGACGCCGGGCGGGATCTTGATGGCCAGGGTCTTTTCCTTGCGCTCGCGCCCGGTGCCGCGGCAGGTCCCGCACGGGTGGTCGATCACGCGGCCCTGGCCCTGGCAGTTCGGGCAGGTGCGCTCGATGGTGAAGAAGCCCTGCTGCGCCCTGACGCGACCCGCGCCATGGCAACTCGGGCACGAGACCGGCTGGGCGCCGCCTTCGGCACCGGAGCCGTCGCAGGAGCTGCAGGTCACCGATGTCGGCAGGCGGATCTCCGGCTCGCCGCCGTGGAACGCGTCCTCCAGTGAAATTTCCATGTTGTAGCGCAGATCGGCGCCGCGGGTCGCGGTGGTGCCGCGCCGGGCGCCGGTGAAGTCGCCGAACATCTCGTCGAAGATGTCGGCGAAGCCGGAGGCGAAGTCGAAGCCGCCGCGGAAGCCGCGGGCACCGGGTCCGGCGCCGCCGTTCTCGAAGGCGGCATGGCCGTAGCGGTCGTAGGCGGCGCGTTTCTGATCGTCCTTAAGGACTTCGTAAGCCTCGTTGAGTTCCTTGAAACGCGCCTCTGCGGCCTTGTCGTCGGGGTTGCGATCCGGGTGGTACTGCATCGCAAGCTTGCGATAGGCCTTTTTCAGGGCCGCCGAATCGGCGTCGCGCGGCACGCCGAGCAGATCGTAGTAGTCCGACTTCTCCATCCCAAACCTCTAGACCGCTCTTCGTCGTGACGGGGCCGGTGCGATTCGCCGGCGGGCACCATAACCGGCACGGTCCCGGCGACCCTGGGCCGCCGGGAACCTGCCGGAACTTGCATCAGCGCCGCGCCGTCGCGCGGCCGGGCCGTTACGCCGACTTCTGGTCCTTGTCGGCGTCGTCGACCTCCTCGAAATCGGCGTCCACGACGTCTTCGCGCGACTCGCCCGAATCCGCCGACTCGCCGCCGTCGGCACCGCTGCTTTCGGCCTCCTGGGCCGCCTTGTACATTGCCTCGCCCAGCTTCATGGACGCCTCGGCGAGGGCCTGCGTCTTGGCCTCGATCTCGCCGGCGTCGTCGCCCTCGAGCGCCGTCTTCAGCGCGGCGATCGCGTCCGTGATGGCCTCCTTGTCGGCCGGCAGGATCTTGTCGCCGTGCTCGGCAAGGCTCTTCTCGGTCGAATGGACCAGGCTGTCGGCCTTGTTGCGGGCCTCGACAACCGCCTTGCGCTTCTTGTCCTCCTCGGCGTGCGCCTCGGCGTCCTTGACCATCTTCTCGATGTCCGAGTCCGACAGGCCGCCGGACGCCTGGATGCGGATCTGCTGCTCCTTGCCGGTCGCCTTGTCCTTGGCCGAGACGTTGACGATGCCGTTGGCGTCGATGTCGAAGGTGACCTCGATCTGCGGCACGCCGCGCGGC
>CAYFYY010000088.1:0-18406 GCA_964347475.1 uncultured Flavobacteriales bacterium | reverse complement strand
CGGCCAGCGGCGCCGTCTGCATGACCACGAAGATCGGCGAGACCAGCCAGTCGAACGCGCGGCTGAGGCCGATCCACAGACCGATGCCGATGCCGAGGAAGGCCGAGATCAGCACGCCGACCACGAGCGGTTTCAGCGTCTCGACATAGGCCGTGAACATCGTACCGTCAACGATCAGCGCCCAGAAGGCGGCCACCGATTCGATGAAGGTCGGAAAGGCGAAGCTGACCGGAATGCGGCCCGCGATCTCCCAGGAGCCGAACACGAGGAGCGCTGAGCACAGCTTCAGGAGAACGGCGCGATGTCGGGTGAGTATTCGCATGTCAAACTCGTGGGAACGCAAAGCCGGCGGAGCGGAGACCGCCCCACCGGCTCTGCCGAGTGGTCTTACTGCGTGGCCTTGTTCAGCGGCTCGAAGTACCAGAAATCGTTAGGGTCGAGACTCGCCGGGTCGCCCTGCAGCTGCCCCGCCTTCGAGTACCAATCCAGGTCCGCCTTGGCGGCCTTCATGCCGCCGCCGTTCGGATCGTAGAGGCCGCCCTCGACCGCCTCGACGAAGAAGGCGTCGAGCCCGTCCAGAACCTCTTTCGGGAGCTGGCCGATCGGGCCGTTGGGGTCCGTCTCGCGCCGGACCATCGTCGGGTCCTTGTGAATGTCGCGATACACGCTGACCAGCGCCTTCACGAAGGTGTCCACCGCCTGGCGGTTCTTCTTCATCCAGTCGAGGTTGGCGAACAGGGCCTCGTCGCTGGCGTCGACCTCGAACATCGGCAGGACGTTGAACCTGTCGCTCGCTATTTTCATCAGCTTGTTCTTGTTCGACAGGTCGATGATGGTCGCGTCGGCCTGGCCCGCCATAAGCGCGGCGACGCGGTTCGCCGAGCCGGGAACGTAGGACCGCTTGCCGAATGTGATGTTGAGCCGCTCCTCGATCACGTTGGCGATCGAGTCGGTGCCGCCGCCGCGCGAGTGCAGCAGGATCGGCTCGCCGTCGAGGTCCTCCAGCTTGGAGTATTTCTTCGTGGTCACCGGGAAAAACTTCAGCTTGGACATCTGGAAAATGATCCGCACCGGCGCCTTGGCGCGCTGCATCACCGAATAGGGCGTGCCGAAGCCGATATCCATCTGGCCGCTCAGGATCGCCTGGATCGCGAGCTCCTCGTCGGCAAACGCCGTCCAGTCGTAATCGAGACCCATCTTCTTCGCGCGATCCAGCGCCACGAAGATGTGGGCGACCTCGTCCGACGGCGGCTCGGCGAGCGCAATCCGGATCTTCTCAGCCTGCGCTGACGTCGCCGCGACGAAAAGCGTGCCCGCTATCGCCGCTGCCGCCGCCGTCATGGAGCAGGCCTGGATGATTCTCTTCATGTTGGTAGTCCTCCCTGAGTGATGGGTGATCCTGCAGGCAATCAACCAATTGTGACCAGCCTAAGAAAATGGTTTCCTGTGAGTCAAGGTTTACAGCATATGATACTTTGTTTATCAAGGATTCATGTACAACCAATTTTGCGATTGATCGGCATGGCGGAGCATCAGGAACAGCGTGCCCTCGCGCGGATGCGGACGATGATCGAGGCCGGGGATTATCCCCTCAACAGCCGTCTGCCGCCGGAGCGGGCGCTGTGCGCGACCATGGGCATCAGCCGGGCGGCACTGCGCAAGGCGCTGGCGACCCTCGAAGCCGAGGGCCAGATCTGGCGCCATGTCGGCAAAGGTACATTCGTGGGCAGTCCGCCGGTCGATTCGCTGCACGATCTGTCGGCAATCACCAGCCGGACCAATCCGGCCGAGGTCATGCAGGCGCGCCAGATACTGGAGCCGGAGCTGGCCCGCCTCGCCGCGCTCAACGCCACCGCCGCGGAGGTCGAGGAGATGCGCCGCTGCATCGGCAAGACCAAGTCGGCGAAGGAATGGCGGACTTACGAAATGTGGGACAACCGGCTGCACCGGGCGATCGCGCGGGCCGGCGGCAACGGCTGCATGCTGGCGCTGTTCGATATGTTGAACGGCATCCGTCGCGCGGTGACGTGGGGGCGGCTGCGGTCGTACGAGCTTGGCTCCGGCCGCATCCATCACAGCTTCGCCGAGCACGACGCCGTCGTCGATGCGATCGAGCAGCGCGACACGGAACTCGCCGCGAGCCGCATGCGCGACCATCTGCGAGCGGTGCGGCGCGACCTCATGCAGTCGATGCCGGACCGCGATTGACGCGCGATCCGTTCCTGACGCGCCGGCATGTTGCCGCGCCGCTGCGATCAGACCTGATAGGGCTGCGAGCCGGGGTCGGGAAGCGCCTTGACCTCGGCGCTGAGAAGAATTTCCAGGACGCCGTCCCATCCATTGGCACGGCAGGCGGAAATCGCGCCCTGCAGTCCGAGGCTGTCGACCAGCGCCATGGCCAGTTTCGCCTGTTCCAGTCGTTTGCTCTGCATCGTTTGTTGCTCAATAACCACGCTACAATGACCTGCCAAAACCGTTATCGCGGTCGGCGCGCGACCACATAGTCAACACCACAGCAATTTTCATGCCGGCGCACGGAATCGTGAAGGCCGGCAAACGGGCGGACCGGTCATACCGGCTGGGTTACGCCGCCGCACATGGCATCGATCTCGGCCCTGGCCCATTGCAGCCGCCCTTTGATGATCTCGGCCAGGCTGACGACGCCGCACGGTCCGCTCTCGCCAACAACCGCTATGTGGCTGAGGCCGCGCGACGTCATCCGCGCCATCACCCGCCGAAAGCTCTCGTCCGGCCGGCAGGTGACGACATCGGGCCGCATGATGTCGGCGACGGTCATCGGTAGCAGCGGATCGACCCCGTGCGACTTGAGCGCACGGATCAGCTCGTGGCCGCTGACCAGGCCGAGGATGTCGCGTCCGTTGTCGGTCACGATCAGGGCGCCGGCTCCGGCCTGCCGCAAAATCCCGATCGCGTCCGCGACGGTCGCGCGGCTCTTGATGGTAACGACCCCCCGTCCATTGTTCTTCAGAAGTGTTTCGATTGCCATGGGGTCCTCCATACACGGGTCCCTCGGCGCCGACGCGCCGACCGGCCCGAGTCGCAGATTCAAGGCGGAAACGGGCGGAAAATCGGTCCGGTTATGGAAAATTGACGGCGTTTTGCGTGCGGGGGGCGCGGCAAGCGCCACAATTCGGCGATGTCCGCGGAACGGGCCGGGTGACGCCGTGGCGATGGGCCGCCCGCGGCTTTCCTATCTTGAAAGGATCAACGCCTCGCGGGCCACGCTGGTCTCCAGCTCGGCATCTTCCAGGCGCTGTACCACCACATCGCCGATGCTGACCATGCCGCACAGACCGCTGTCATCGACGACCGGCATGTGACGGAACCGCCGGTGGGTCATCGTCGTCATGATCCGCTTCAGGTCGTCGTCCGGATGGCACGCCTCGACCTGCCTGGTCATGATGTCCCGAACCGACATATCCAGCAGCCTGGCCCCGTGGGAGGCCAGGGCGTGCAGGATATCGCGCTCCGACATGATGCCCTGGAGGGTGTGTCCGTCGTCGCTGACGACAAGCGCGCCGACCCGGTCGCGCTTCATCCGCTCGACCGCATCGCGCACCACCGTCGCCTGTGGGATTGTGAGGACCTTGCGGCCCTTTCGTTTGAGGATTCTTTCGACACTCATCTGTCTCTCCCTGTCTCTCTAAATCATTATAGTTAATCCTGGAGGAATCCCAAAGAATCGCCGGCAAACCTGACGTTGCTGCGGCCGATTGACCCGAATCAACGACAAGCCCGCGCAACCGGCGTATGCGGGGTCCACCATGACACAGTCGGGGCTTTCTCTGAGCTACGTGCACGGCGGGCGCCCCAACCCCCTGCTGGGCTGGACCGTCAGCGGTGTTCTCGATGAGGCGGCGCGCCGTTGGCCCGACGGCGAGGCCCTCGTCGTCCCGCATCAGGACGTTCGCTGGACCTGGCGCGAGTTGCGCCACGAGGCGAGGGCACTCGCGGCCGGCCTCGTCGCGCTCGGCCTGCAGCCGGGCGAGCGGGTGGGCATCCTTGCGCCGAACCGGGCGGAATGGGTCGCGGTGCAGTTCGGCACTGCCTACGCCGGCCTGATCCTCGTCAACATCAATCCCGCCTATCGCCTGCCCGAGCTCGAATTTGCACTCAACAAGGTCGGCTGCCGAGCCCTGATCACCGAGTCGCGGTTCAAGACCAGCGACTACGTCGCCATGCTGCGCGCGCTGGCACCCGAGATCGATGCGGCGGCGCCCGGCCAGCTTGCGGCCGCCCGTCTGCCGGAGCTGCGCCACGTCATCCGGCTAGACGGTGAGACGGCGCCGGGATTCGCCAATTACGACGATATCCGCAGCCGGGCGACGGATGCGCATTACGAACGGCTCGATGCGATCGCGGCCGGCCTGGACTTCGACGATGCGATCAACATCCAGTTCACCAGCGGCACGACGGGCGCGCCGAAGGCCGCGACCCTCACCCATCACAACATCGTCAACAATGCCAACCTGTCGGCAGAGATCATGCGGTTCACCGCGCGCGACCGGCTGTGCATTCCGGTGCCCATGTACCACTGCTTCGGTATGGTTCTCGGCACGTTGCTGTGCGCCACCCATGGCGCGACCATGGTGTTCCCCTCTGCCGGCTTCGACGCTGCCGCGGTCTTGGACGCCATCGAGAGCGAACGTTGCACCGCGCTGCATGGCGTTCCGACCATGTTCATCGCCGTGCTCGACGAGCCCGGTTTCGCCGCCCGCGACGTGACCAGCCTGCGCACCGGCATCATGGCCGGCGCGCCGTGCCCGGTGGAGCTCATGCAACGGGTCATGGCGGACCTGCACCTGCCCGAGATCACCATCGGCTACGGCATGACCGAGACCGGCCCGCTGTCGACCCAGACCGCGGTCGACGATCCCGTGGCGCTGCGTGTCGGCACGGTCGGGCGGGTGCTGCCCCACACCGAGGTCAAGATCGTCGATGCGGACGGCCGAATCCTGCCGCCCGGCGAGCCCGGCGAGCTGTGCACGCGCGGCTACTGCGTGATGCGCGGCTATTGGGGCGATCCGGAGCGCACGGCCAAGGAGATCGACGGCGCGCACTGGATCCGCAGCGGCGACATCGCCACGGTGGACGCGGCGGGCTATGTCCGCATCGTCGGCCGCATGAAGGACATGGTGATCCGCGGCGGCGAAAACGTCTACCCGCGCGAGGTCGAGGAATTCCTTTACACCAACCCGAAGATCGAACAGGTTGAGGTGTTCGGCGTGCCCGATCCGAAATATGGAGAGGAGGTCGCCGCCTGGATCAAGCTGCACGAAGGAACGACGGCGACGGCTGACGAAATCCGGCAGTTCTGCGAGGGCAGGCTCGCCCATTTCAAGATTCCGCGCTACATCAGGTTCGTGGACGAATTTCCGATGACCGTGACCGGGAAGGTGCAGAAGTTCGTGATGCGGCAGCGCTTGGCCGAGGAACTCGGGCTCGCGGCGAAGGAACCGGCATGAGCACGGTTGCGACGTTCGAGATCCGTCACGACCGCATCCTTGGCCCCGACGGCACGCTGGAGGGAGCGGCGCCATCCTTTGCCCGTGACCGGGACAAGCTGGTTGCGCTCTATCGCTGGATGGTCCTGACCCGCGCTTTCGATGCCAAGGCGGTGGCCCTGCAGCGCACCGGGCGACTCGGCACCTTCGCTTCGTCGATCGGCCAGGAGGCCGTGAACATCGGCGTCGCCGACGCAATGGCGCCCGAGGACGTCCTGCTGCCGAGCTTCCGCGAACACGGGGCCCAGCTCGTGCGCGGCGTGACGATGCGCGAGCTGCTGATGTACTGGGGCGGCGACGAGCGCGGCAGCGATTTCGCCGGCCCGCGCGAGGATTTTCCCGTGTGCATTCCCGTCGGCACCCATGCGCCGCACGCGGTCGGCGTGGCGCTGGCATTCAAGCTTCGCGGCGACGCCCGGGTCGCGGTCTGCATCTTCGGCGACGGCGCGACCTCGCGCGGCGACGTCTACGAGGCGATGAACGTGGCCGGCGTGTGGGCGCTGCCGGTGGTCTTCATCTCGAACAACAACCAGTGGGCCATTTCCGTTCCACGCCAGGCGCAGACCGCGGCAGAAACGTTGGCCCAGAAGGCGATTGCCGCCGGCTTCGAAGGGCGCCAGGTCGACGGCAACGACATCATCGCGGTTCGCCAGGCGACGGCCGAGGCGCTGGACAAGGCGCGCGGCGGGGGCGGGCCGACCCTGATCGAGGCGCTCACGTACCGCCTCGGCGACCACACCACGGTCGACGATGCCTCGCGCTACCGCGACGATGAGGAGGTCGGCCGGCGCTGGAAGGAAGAGCCGATCGCCCGGCTGCGCACGCACCTTGCGGCGGCGCACGGCTGGGGCAAGGTGGAGGAGGAGGCGCTGATCGCGGCCTGCGCCGCAGAGGTGGAGGAGGCGGCCGAGACCTACCTTGCCACAGAACCGGAGCCGCCCGAGGCGATGTTCGACCATATGTACGAGGAGCTGCCGGCGGAACTCGTCCGCCAGCGCGCCCGGCTGCTGGGGCAGGAGTGAACGGTTGGCCAGGCGGCGCGTGAAAAGCGAGACCTCGGCCGGGGCCGGCGAACTCACCCTGGTGGAGGCCGTCCAGCGGGCTCTGGCCCGGGCCATGGAGGAGGACGAGACGGTCATCCTGCTGGGCGAGGACATCGGCGTCGACGGCGGCGTGTTCCGCGCCACAGATGGCCTGGTCGCCCGCTTCGGTGCCGACCGCGTGCGCGATACGCCGCTGGCCGAAGCGGTGATCGGTGGCCTGCCGGTCGGGCTCGCCGCCATGGGATTCCGGCCGGTGGCCGAGATCCAGTTCATGGGCTTCATCTATCCGGTGATCGACCAGATCGTGAATCACGCGTCGCGGCTGCGCAACCGCACGCGCGGTCGGCTGAGCTGTCCCATGGTGCTGCGCGCGCCCTATGGCGGCGGCATCCATGCGCCGGAGCACCATTCGGAGAGCATGGAGGCGATGTTCGCCCACATCCCCGGCCTGCGCGTCGTGATCCCGTCCTCCCCGGCGAAGGCCTATGGCCTGCTGCTGGCGGCGATCCGCGATCCGGACCCGGTGATCTTCCTCGAGCCCAAGCGCGTCTACCGCGCGACCCGTGAGGCGGTCGTCGACGACGGCAGCGCCCTGCCGCTCGACCGTTGTTTCACGGCCCGCGAGGGGTCGGATGTGACCCTGGTCAGCTGGGGGGCGATGCTCAAGGAAACGCTGGAGGCGGCCGAGATGCTGGCCGGGGACGGCGTCGAGGCCGAGGTCCTTGATGTCGCGACGCTCAAGCCCCTGGACGCGGAGACGATCCTCGAGTCGGTGCGCAAGACCGGGCGCTGCGTCATCGTCCACGAGGCGCCGCTGACCGGCGGCCTCGGGGCCGAGATCGCCGCACGACTGGCCGGTGAGGGGTTGATGCACCTGGTGGCGCCGGTCGAGCGCGTTGCCGGCTGGGACACCGTGATGCCCCTGCTGCGCCTCGAAGGCCGCTACATGCCGTCGCCGCAGCGCATCGTCGGCGCGGTGCGGCGCGTCCTGGAATATGCATGAGGTCCACGATGGCTGAAGTCTTCAAGCTGCCCGATCTCGGCGAAGGCCTGCAGGAGGCGGAGATCGTCGCCTGGCATGTCGGCGTCGGCGACCACGTGGTGACCGACCAGCCGCTGGTCTCGGTCGAGACCGACAAGGCGGTGGTCGAGGTGCCGGCGCCGCAGTCCGGCCGCATCGCGGCGCTGCATGGCGAGCCGGGCGACGTGCTTGCCGTGGGTGCGCCGCTCGTCGAGTTCGCCGCCGGCGCGGCGGCCGATGCCGGGGCGATCGTTGGCAAGGTCGCGCCGGCCAAGGAGGACAAGAAGCCCCCACCCAAGGACAAGGACAAGGCCAAGGCGGCGCCGGCGGTGCGCCGGCTGGCGGCACAGCTGGGCGTCGACCTGGCGACGGTCACGGCGACCGGGCCCGGCGGCACGGTGACCAAGGGTGATGTGGAACGGGCGGCTGGCGAGGTCGCGGCGGCAGAGCCGTTGCGCGGCGTCCGCCGGGCGATGTTCCACAACATGACGCGGGCCGGCCGCGACATCGTGCCGGCGACCGTCACCGACGAGGCGGACATCGAGTCCTGGCCCGACAAGACCGACGTGACGATCCGGCTGATTCGCGCCATCGCCGCGGCCTGCAAGGCGTCGCCGGCGCTCAACGCATGGTTCGACGCCGATACCATGACCCGCCGCGTGCACGAGCGGATCGAGCTCGGCATTGCGGTGGAGACCGAGGACGGGCTGTTCGCTCCGGTCATGCACGACATCGGCAACCGCGACGCCGACGATCTGCGGCGCGGTATCGAGGCCATGAAGAAGGACATCGCCGCCCGTTCGATTCCGCCGGAGCAGCTGGTCGGCCAGACCATAACGCTGTCGAATTTCGGCATGTTCGGCGGCCGATTCGCCGATCTCGTCGTGGTGCCGCCGCAGGTCGCGATCCTTGGCGCCGGCCGGGCCGAGATGCGGATCGTCGCGGTCGACGGCGCACCGGCCGCGCACAAGTTGCTGCCGCTTTCGCTCAGCTTCGACCATCGGGTGGTGACCGGCGTCGAGGCCGCGCGCTTCCTCAACGCCGTGATCGAGGATCTCGAGAAAGCCGAGTGACGGGGACCGGACGATGAGCGAACCCGGATTCCGCTTCTGCGACGAGTTGGGCCCCAAGGCGATTCTGCACGTGCATGAACCGGCGCCCGGCCTGCAGGCGATCGTCGTGGTCGACAACGTCGCCGCCGGCCCGGCGATCGGCGGCGTCCGCATGGCCCCGGATGTCACGCTGGAGGAATGCTTCCGGCTCGCCCGGGCCATGACGTTCAAGAACGCAGCGGCGGGGCTTGCCCATGGCGGCGGCAAGTCGGTGATCGTCGCCGACCCGACCATGGAGCGCTCGAAGAAGGAGACGCTGATCCGTGCCTTCGCCTGCGCGATCGGGCCGATCGCCGACTACATCCCCGGGCCCGACATGGGCACCGACGAGGTCGCGATGGCCTGGGTCAAGGACGAGACCGGCCGCGCCGTCGGCCTGCCGCGCGAGATCGGAGGCATCCCGCTCGACGAGATCGGCGCCACCGGCTTCGGCGTCGTCGCTTCGGCCGAGGTTGCGGCAGACCATATCGGTCTGGACATGGCCGGGGCGCGGGTCGCGGTGCAGGGGTTCGGCGCGGTCGGCAAGCACGCGGCGCGGTTCTTCGCCGACAAGGGCGCCGTGCTCGTCGCCGCCTCGGATTCCCGCGGCACGGTGCACGACCCCGCCGGGCTGGATGTCGATGCGCTGATCACCCTGAAGGAGAGCGGCGGTCACGTCGCCGACCTTCCCGAGGGCGAAAAGCTGGTCGGCGAAGCCATCGTCGGCGTCGACTGCGACGTCTGGATTCCGGCGGCGCGGCCGGATGTCATCCGTGCCGACAACGCGGGCGAGGTCAAGGCAAAGCTGGTCGTCCAGGGCGCCAATATCGGCGTCACCGAGGAGGCCGAGGCGCTGCTCGCCGAGCGCGGCATCGTCTGTCTGCCCGACTTCATCTCCAACGCCGGCGGCGTGATCTGTGCCGCCGTCGAATACCACGGCGGCACCCAGGCGCAGGCTTTCGAGACCATCGACGAGAAGATCCGCGCCAACACCGCCGAGGTGCTGGACCGCGCGAAGTCGGCAGGTATCCTGCCGCGCGCTGCCGCCATCGCCATGGCGGGCGAACGGGTACGCACGGCGATGGCCTTCCGGCGGTGGGGCTGAGCGGCGGGGCGATGCCGGGCATGGCCGAGGGAATCGTTCGGTGAGCTTCGATCCTCTGACGTCGCCTCATCCGGGCGCAGGCCTCGCGCATCCGCAGTCGTACTGGGCCGCGACCGCCGGGCCCGCGCCGCCCGGGGACGGGCCGGTCGCCGGCGACCGCGAGGCCGAGATCGCCATCGTCGGCGGCGGCTATACCGGGCTGTCCTGCGCGTATCATCTCGCCCGCAATTTCGGCGCGCGTCCGGTGCTGCTGGAGGCCAATCGGGCCGGCTGGGGCTGCAGCGGCCGCAACGGCAGCTTCGTGCGCCCCGGCATCGGCCGCCGCAAGTACCATCAGTGGGTCGAGCGCTGGGGCACAGAAGGCGCCCGCGCCCTGTTCGCCGAGGCGCAGGCCGCCGTCGCCACCGTGCGCGGGCTGATCCGCGACGGCGCCATCGACTGCGACGTGCAGCCGGACGGCTGGCTGAAGATCGCGCACCGGCGCAGCCGCGTCGCCGAGCTCGAGCGCGACCGGAACAGTCTTGCGGAGCTGTTCGGCTTCGAGGCCGAGCTGCTCGACCCGGCCGCGATCGCCGCCGGCCACTTCCGCGGCGAGGAAGCGTTCGGCGCCCTGCGTGCCGGCGACTCCTTCGGGATGCATCCGCTGAAGCTCGCCAACGGGATCGCCCGCATGGCGCGGGAGGTTGGCGCCGCGCTGCACGACGGCAGCCCGGTGACCGCGATCGCGCGCGACGGGATGGGGCACGTGCTGAGCACGCCGGGCGGGCGCGTGCGGGCGCGCCTCATCGTCCTCGCCGTCAACGGCTACGGTCCGGAACTGCATCCCGCGACGCGGGGCCGCGTGCTGCCGGTCCTGTCCAACATCGTGGTGACGCGGCCGATGACGGCGGCGGAGAAGGCGGAGTCCAACTTCGTGACCAGCGACGTGATGTTCGACACCCGCACGCTGCTCAACTATTTCCGTCGCCTGCCCGACGACCGCATCCTGCTCGGCAACCGCGGGCCGCTGCGCGACGCCCCGGCGACCCAGGCGCGGCACCGCGAGGAGCTGCTCGCCACGATCCGCCGCAAGTTCCCGGCGCTGCGCGACATCACGGCCGACTACTTCTGGGGCGGCTGGGTTGCGGTATCGCTCGACTCCATGCCGCATGTCACGACCGCCGAGGACGATCCGTCGCTGTTCTACGCCATGGGGTATTGCGGCACCGGCGTGTCGGCGGCGGTTCAGGCGGGACGGCGCCTTGCCGAGCGCGTCGGCGGCGGCGCGGCGCTGCTGCCGGCGCTCGACACCGCGTTGCCGCGCATGCCCCTCGCCGCCTTCCGCCGGCTCGGCCAGGCGGCGGCGTTCCGCTGGTACCGCTGGCGCGACGAGCGCGGGTGACGGATCGCCATCCGGCCGGCTTCACGATTGCGGCATAGATCGCGCGCGGGCGTTCCGCCCGCCGCCGGCATTTCGTACAATGCCCCGGGGCCGACATCGGCGTGGCGGCGCCGGTGAGGGAGGATATTGGAGATGTGGCGCGCAGTCGCGATCTTTCTGTTCGGCGGGCTCCTCGGCACCGCATTCGGCGTGGCCGTCGGGTTCTTCGCCTTTCCGTTCGTTTTCCCGCCGCCGGAGGCGATGGAGACGCTGACGCCGGAGGAGGCGACCCGCCTCGTTGCCCGCGGCGAATTCATCCATGCGAATCCGTCCGATCCGATCCATTACGGGGCGGGCACCGTCATGGTCTACGATGCGGTCGTGTATCTCGATGCCGATTTCGAGGTCGGGCCGGGGCCCGCGTTTCACGTCTATCTCGTGCCCAAGGCGCAGATACGCGAGTCCGCCGACGTCAAGGGCACGATGTTCGTCGACCTCGGTCGACTGCGGGCCTTCAAGGGCAGCCAGAAATACGTCATTCCGGCGGGCGTGAACCTGCGGGACTATCCCAGCGTCGTCATCTGGTGCGCCGAGTTCGGCGTGCTGATCTCGCCGGCCGATCTCGAGTTTGCATCGTAGGCCCGAACGGCAGGCGCACAGAATGCCGCGGCACGGGCCGCATCGCGATGGTTGTATTTCCGGCTAGGGTGCTTCGATCACTTCTGCCTGTGCGGGACAAGCGCATTGTTGCCCGTGACGAAACCCGGTGCTACATTTTGTCGCACGGGGCGCCCAGACATTCCAAAAAGCCGCCTTACGTTTCGGCACAACCGCTCACACCTGTTCGAACGGGCGTCAAAGGGAGGATTAGAGATGGACGATTACGGTCCGTACGACCCGACTTTGGAGTACGGCAGCGAGCCCGCGATCAAGGAGATCGGGCCCGACGGCTCGAACATCCCGCTCTGGAAGCCACTGAATATGACTCGCCGCGATTTCATTCGCGGCGTTGTTTGTTCCGGCGTGGTGATCGCCGGCGCGGCGTACATCTTTCCCGGCGTGCCCAAAGCACGGGCGGACACCCGCGCGGTGGAGCGGCTGGTGTCCTTCACCGTCAACGGGCGCCGGCGCCAGGTCGAGGTGCCGCCGAACGAGACGCTCGCCCACACGCTGCGCTATCGCTTCGGACTGACCGGCACGAAGATCGGCTGCAACCGGACCGAGTGTGGCGCCTGCACGGTCATGGCCGACGGCACGGCGATCTACTCGTGCTCGACGCTGACCCATCGCGTGCGCGGCAAGGAGATCGTCACCGTCGAAGGGGTCGCGGCCGCGGACGGCACGCTGCATCCCGTCCAGCAGGCCTTCATCGACGAGATCGGCCCGCAATGCGGCTTCTGCACGCCGGGACAGGTCGTCTCGGCGGTCGCGCTGCTGAACAAGAACCCCAATCCCACGGTCGACGAGGTGCGCCTCGCGATGTCGGGCAATCTGTGTCGCTGCGGGGCGTATGATCACTATCTGCGTGGCGTCATGAAAGCGGCGGGGAGGGCATGACCATGGCATACAAGCTCATTGGCAAGGATTTCACTCCGCCGGACCTGGAAGCCAAAGTGACCGGTGCGGCGCGCTATGCCGAGGACTTTCGCGCCGACGGCATGGCCTTCATCCGCTTCCTCGCGTCGCCCATGCCGCACGCGAAGGTCAAGAAGATCGACCTGAAGCGGGCGCAGGCGGTCCCCGGATTTCTCGCCGCGCTGACGCCTGACGAGGTCAAACAGCCGGCGCCGCCGGGCCAGCCGATCCTGGACGCTGAGCCGGCCTATGTCGGCCAGCCGATCGTCGCGATCGCAGCGGAGACGGAGCAGGCGGCCGAGGACGCGGTTGCGGCGATCGAGATCGAGCTAGAGCCGCTGCCGTTTTGCGTGGACCCGTTGGAAAGCCTGCGTCCCGGTGGCCCGAATGCGCACACCGGCGGTAATATCGCCGGCCGCAATATCGAGCTGCAGCAGGTCAAATGGACCGGCAAGGACTTCGCGCTCGCCGGTGAGGAGGCGTTGCCCAAGGGCGCGCCCGTGATCGAGTGGGCGTTCGGCGACGTCGAAAAGGGCTTCAAGGAGGCCGCCGTCGTCGTCGAGGAAAACATGGTCCACGCGTCCAACGCGCACCATGCGATGGAGCCCCGCTCGGCGGCCGCCTACTGGGAGAACGGCAAATGCCATGTCTGGGGGTCGACCCAGTCGACCGCGTTCGCCCAGCCGGCGCTGGCCCGGCTGATCGGCATCGAGCCGTCGGACCTGGTATTCGTGGCCGAATTCTGCGGCGGCGGCTTCGGCGGCAAGGCGACGTCCTATCCGCTCATGGCGCTGCCGGCGCTGATGTCGAAGAAGCTCGGCGGGCGTCCGTGCCTGGTGCGGGTGAGCCGCGCCGAGGAGTACTACAACGGCTATGCGCGCGCCGGGTTCCAGGCCTGGGCGAAATTCGGCTTCCGCCAGGACGGGCGGCTGATCGCGGCCGACATCTATGTCGTGCAGGATCTCGGTTCGACGTCCGGGTTCCCCGACTTCAACAATGTCGGCAACGCCCTGAGCATCGTCTATCAGCCTGTCAACATGCGGTTCCGTGCGGTCCCGGTGCTGACCAACACGGTGCCCAAAGGCGCCCAGCGTGGCCCGGGTGAGAACCAGGCCGCCGACATGTTCGAGCCGCTGTTCGACAAGGCGGCCGAGAAGCTCGGTATTGACCGGCTGGCGATCCGCGTGGTGAACGCGCCGGGCGGCGGCGGCCAGGATGCGAAATACGGGGCCGAGCAGGGACCGGTGACCAGCGCCTATCTGCGCGAGGCCCTGGAGAAGGGCGCCGCCCGCTTCAACTGGGCGGAACGGGTCAAGACCTCGCGCCGGCGGAACGGCTCGAAGGTGCGCGCCGTCGCCATCGGTCAGGCCTATCACAGCGCCGGGCGGAACGGATTCGACGGGCTGGTGCGCATCACGCCGGACGGGATTCTCCACATCCATACCGGCGTCGGCAATCTCGGTACCTTCTCCTACGCCTCGACGTCGCGCGTCGCGGCGGAGGTGCTGGGCTACGACTGGTCGCGCTGCGTCATCGAGCGGGGCGGGACGGCGCGCAGCCTGCCGTGGAACCTCGGACAGTTCGGCTCCAATACCAGCTTCACCATGAGCCGGACCAACTTTGTCGCGGCGAGCGACGCCAGGGACAAGCTGCTGAAGCTGGCGGCGATGGATCTCGGCGGTGCGCCGGAGGATTACGACCTGGTCGACGAGCATGTCGTGCACCGGTCGGACACCGCCCGGCGCGTCTCGTTCGCCGATTGCGCCAAGCGCGCGGTCAAGCTCGGCGGTGCTTTCAGCGGCCAAGAGGTGCCGGGGGACATCAACCCGATGACTCAGGCCGCGGTCGCGGCGATCGCCGGCACCGGGCTGATCGGCGTCGCCAAGGACAATCTCGCCAAGGAGGGCGTCGTTCCGGCGCTTTCCGTCGCCTTCATCGAGATCGAACTCGATCTGGAGACCGGCAAGTACGAGATCCTCGACTATCTCGGCGTGGCCGACTGCGGCACCGTGATGCATCCGAAGGGCCTGGCCGCCCAGGTGAGCGGCGGAGCGGTGATGGGCTTCGGTCTGGCCACGACGGAACGGCATATCTACGACCCGGCCTATGGGCGGCCGGGTGCCCGGGGTCTGCACGACGCCAAGCCCAAGACCTGGCTGGACGTGCCGGCCGAGATGGCCTGGGATGCGGTCGACCAGGCGGATCCGCAGAATCCCGTCGGCGCCAAGGGGATCGGCGAACCGCTGGAAGGTGCCGCCTCGGCGGCCCTGATCTGCGCCATATCGGAGGCGCTGGGCGGGCATTTCTTCAACCGGACTCCGGTCGTCACCGACATGATCATCAATGCGGCGGCGGGTCGGCCACAGTCCCACAAGCCGCTGCAGACCAACTGCCAGTGAGCCGGGAATCTGGGGGACAGAACCATGTCTGACGTCATGCACGAATTCGAACTCTATCAGCCCGACTCGGTTGCCGGCGCGCTGGAATTGCTGGGCGAGCACGGCAAGGATGCGTGGATCATCGCCGGCGGCAAGGACAGCCTGGACTGGTTCAAGGACCGGGTGAAGAAGCCGCCGGTGTTGATCGATATCTCGGGCATCGCCGAGTTGCACGGCATTCGCGAGGAAAGCGACGGCGGCCTCTATATCGGCGCCCTGACGACGTTGACCGAGGTCAACGAGAGCGCGGCCGTGCGCACGCGGTTTCCGGTCCTGGCGGAGGCCGCGGGCCACGTCGCCAGCCCGCAGATCCGCAATGCCGGAACCCTGGGGGGCAACCTCGCCCAGGACACCCGCTGCTTCTATTATCGCGACGGATTCCCCTGCTATCGCGCGGGGGGCAACACCTGCTACGCCGACACCCCGACGGCCATGAACCGCGAGCATACGCTGTTCGAGGCCAGTCGGTGCGTCGCCGTCACGGTGTCCGATACCGCGCCGGCCACCGTGGTGCTGGAGAGCGAAATGGTGATCCGCAACAGGAAGGGAGAGCGGACCGTCAAGGCGGAGGACTTCTTCATCGGCCCCGAAATCGACATCACCCGCATGACGGTGCTGCAGCCCGGCGATATCCTCCTCGGGGTGCGGTTCCCCGGCAAATGGGCCGGGTCGCGCCAGTATTTCGAGAAGGTCGCCGACCGCAACGTGTGGGATTTCGCGCTGCTCAACATCGCCATGGCGGCAAGGATGGACGGCGAACGGATCGCCGATGTTCGGTTGGCCAGCGGCGCGGTGCAGTGCACGCCGCGACGCATGACCAGCGTGGAGGACCTGATCAAGGGCGAGACTCCGGGCGCGGAGCTGGAAACGCTGGTCGCCCGCGTGGCGTCGCGCGGCGCGAAGCCGCTCAACTACAACCACTTCAAGATTCCGCTGCTGGAGAACCTGGCCAGGCGCGCTGCGCGGTCGCTCGCCGCCTGACGCGATGGAGATCCTGCGCTACACGACGGATATCTACGGCCGGAAACTTCTCGTGGGGGTGTCCTGGGACCTGCTGTGGGTCCCGGTCGCCCTCGCGGTCATCGTCATCATCGTCCACCAGGTCATGCGGGTGCGCCGGCGCCCGCGCTGATCCTTCCCAACAACGAACGACGCCAGGCCGTCGTGGCCGAAGGGAGGCTTGCGAATGCACGCGCAGATCGGGGAGACCGGCACGCGCCACCGGTGGCCCGACAGGATCTTCCACTGGACCATGGCGCTCAGCGTGATCGTGCTGTGCGCCACCGCGTTCCTGCCGCTCGTGGGCGTACGCTTCGACTGGGTTCCGGCACACTGGATCGCGGGCTTCGTCCTGGTTGCGGCCATCCTGTTCCACTGGCTGCGGGTCGGACTGGTGCACGGCCTGCGCGAAATGATGCCGGTGTCGGACGATCTGCGCGAGGTCCTGCACGATGTGGGCGGGCTGCCCGGTGCGCTTGCGCCCGCCAAGTACGATGTCTACCAGAAGGGCTACCACTGGATTTCCGGCCTGGTCGTCCTGGTGCTGGCGGTGACGGGGCTGCTGATGATGGCCAAGATCGACACGCCGTGGTGGCGCCGCGACCCGTCGGTCCTCTCGGACGCACAATGGGGCATCGTCTACGTCGCCCACGGCCTTGCCTCGCTGGCTATCCTTTTCCTTTTGATCCTGCACGTCTATTTTGCCGTCCTGCCCGAGAACCGGGCGACGCTGAAGTCGATGATCGGAGGCCGCGGGCCGCTGCTGACAAGAGGGGCAGAGCATGACCGGGAGCGCTGAACATCGCCACGCCGTAGCCCTGCGCGATGCCATCGACACGGTGGAGGAAGCGTACGAGTTCATGCTCGCCTACGCCGCGCAGGGCCGCAAGCGCGAGGCAGAGGACGAGGGGGTCTCGAAGATCCGCGACTATTTGAACCGCTTCGCCTCCGCCCTCGACGCCATGGAGGCGGCGACGACACATGAAATCGGCGGCGCGGCCGCGGCGCCGTTCCGCGACCGGTTCCTGTCGGATCTTGCGGTCGTTCGCTCGGTGATCGCCGTGCTGCTGGACAAGCCCTCGATCAGCTCCGACATGGTCGACAACACCAACGGGCTGATCGCCGTGCGGGCGTTCCTGACCGACCTGTTCTTCATCGACCAGGCGGTGCTGCCGCCGCGCTGAGGGGCGCCCACATCCCCGCTGACGCGAGCCTTCCCGCGCTCTATAGTCCTCGCCATGCTGCGTGCTCCGATCCACCCGGGGGCCGGCGGCTGGCGCCGGCCGGAGATCCTGCTGCTGCTGATGGCGGCGGCGGTGGCCCTGGGCACGTCGGTGTGGATGACGCTGCTCAACAACTTCGCCGTCGAGCGGGCCGCCTTCACCGGCGCCGAGATGGGCGTGCTGCAGAGCCTGCGCGAGGTCCCCGGCTTCCTGTCCTTCGCCGTCGTCCTGCTGCTGCTGGTCTGGCGCGAGCAGACGCTGGCCTATCTCGCCCTGCTGCTGACCGGCATCGGCACCGCGCTGACCGGCTATTTCCCGAGCGTGGTCGGCCTGTACGTGACCACGGTGCTGATGTCGCTCGGCTTCCACTACTACGAGACGGTGCAGGTCTCGCTGTCGCTGCAGTGGATCGACAAGCCGCGCACGGCAGAGGTGCTGGGCCGCCTCATCGCCGTCGGCTCGTTCGCCGCGATCGCGACCTTCGTGCTGATCTGGCTCGCCTTCGATGTCGCCGGGCTCGACTTCCGCTGGGTCTATCTTCTCGGCGGCGGAGCGACCGCCGGCATCGCCGCGATCTGCTGGCTCGCCTTCCCGAAGTTCCCGGAAAGGGTGCGCCAACACCGTCACATGGTGCTGCGCCGGCGCTACTGGCTCTATTACCTCCTGATCTTCATGTCCGGCGCGCGGCGGCAGATCTTCGTCGTCTTCGCCGGCTTCCTGATGGTCGAGAAGTTCGGCTACGCGGTCGGCGAGATCACCCTGCTGTTCCTGCTGAACTCGGTGATCAACGTGGTCGCGGCGCCGCGTATCGGCCGCCTGATCGGCCGCATCGGCGAGCGCCGGGCGCTGATCTTCGAATACGCCGGGCTGGCGCTGGTGTTCACCATGTACGCCTTCGTCAGCCATCCGTGGCTCGCCGCCGGGCTCTACGTGATCGACCATTTGTTCTTCGCCCTTGCGATCGCCATCAAGACCTACTTCCAGAAGATCGCCGCCCCCGCCGACATCGCCGCGACCGCCGGCGTC
>CAYFYY010000087.1:0-18409 GCA_964347475.1 uncultured Flavobacteriales bacterium | reverse complement strand
TCGATGGGCAGGAACTCGACCTCCGGGAAGCGCGCCGACACCAGCGACTGGACCCCGTCGGAGACGCCGGACGAGGGCATGCAGCCGAACGGCTTGACGCTGATGATCATATGGTCCTTCTTCTTCTTGGCCGTCTGGATGACCTTGCCGACCTCCATGTGGCCCTCGCCGCCGCGCAGCTGGTTGGGATAATACTCATGGGCCAGCGCGGCAATCTCCTTCATGTTCGGCAGCTTGTAGCCCTTCAGCCCGCCCAGCTTCGCGAACGTGCCGAAGACCAGCTTCATGGCGCGGCCGCCGAGCCAGGCGAACAAGATGCCCCTGCGCGGCGCCAGGCCCTCGAAGCGGTCGATCTCGCCCTTGCGGCGTCGCAGCATCGTGCTCTCCCTTATGTCGTAGGACAGGGTCCAGATGATGTAGAGCGCCCATGCCGTGATGATCTGGATGTCGCATTCGGCGCCTTCCTCCTCGAGGAAGCGCTGCAGCCGGTAGTTGCCGTCGCCCTCGGTGGTCATCGCCCAGAACTCGCCGATGATCGCGACCTTCGGCTTGGGCTGCAGCCGGTTGACCTTGACCTTGGCGAAGGCCCGGCGCACCTGCGACATGGCCCGCAGGATGCTGCGGCCCTCGAGGAACGCGTTGCGCACCGCCTCGATGGACTCCTTGATCGCCGCGTCGGTGGCCCCGGCCTCGATTTCGTAGGGCCGGTTCCGGTAGCCGAGAAGATTGATGATATCGCCAGCCATCAAGCCCTTGAGCACCACCACGTAGAACTGGAGGTTGGTGTCGATCGCGGTTGCGGTGCCGCCAATGTCGTCCTGCGGCCCCTCCTGGCTGAGCGCCATGACGCGGAAGCCCGGGAACCCGGAATCCCGCAGTGCCTTGCGGTACTCGGTCACGTAAGTGCCGAAGCGGCACGGGCCGCAGGCACCGAAGGTCACGAACGCATTGTTCCGGATGATGTCGTCAGTGGAAATCTTGTCGACGTCGCGCATCTTCACGAGGTGCTTGACGAGATTGCCGACGGTGAAATAGGTCGGGTTGCACTGTCCGCGATTGCCGAATTCCTTGCCCGTCTGCAGGGCTTCGACGTCCGCATAGGGCAATGCCTTGGCATTGTAACCCAGTGACTGCAGACCGGCCTCGAGGATCGCGTCATGCGCCGCCGTCAGGCCGCCGAACAGCAGCTGTGTCTTGCCGCGCTCCTCCGCCGAGAAGTCCTGCGGATTCGCATCGCTCCAGTGGGCGGGATCCGGGACCAGGCCGAGTCGCTGGCGTTCCGCCAGCTCGAACGCCCGCAGTTCGGATTCGATCCTCTCCAGCGCCGAGGCCGTCGCCGGGCCGAGCCCGGTGCCGCACCCGGTCGACTGGCTGCCAACGCTGGCGCAACCGCACCCGCCGCCGACGGCGGCCTCGCGATGCTTGTCCGGCGACTGTTTGGTGTTCTCATCGATACGGGCACGCCGCTCTGCAGCGTTCGAAGGATTACGCGACATGACGTTCCTCCTCTGACTCCTCTTGTTCCGCCTCATCCCCGTTGACATACGCCTTGAACGCGGCGGCGAGGCCCTCGACCGCCTGCCCGCCGCTGTCGGCGATATTCTGTTCCAGTTCCACCCGGTATTTCTCGACCAGCTCGGCTCGCTTGGCCGCCAGCGCCTTCTCGAGGTCGCTGCGCCTGGCCAGACGCTCGGCGGCCTCTTCCTTGTAGAGCTCGAGCGCATAGGCGAAGGTCTTGACCCGGATCGCGATCGATCCGCCGGGCTTGTTGGCATCCAGATCGTGCAACGCCAGATACGGTGTCTTCGTGGCCGAGATGATGCTGTCGATCAGCCCGTAGGTCGGCGCATCATGGCCGCATTTGAAGCTGGACAGGTCGACCACTCCGACATTGGGATGGCGCGCCGCGAATTTGGCGGCCCATACCTTCTGGACGCTGTTGACCGAGTAATTCTCTGGCCACACGTCGCGCACGTCGAACACGTCCTCGATCAGGCCGGCGCGCAGATCGTCTGCGAAGAAGCGCTCCAGCCAGGCCGCATCCTTCGGGATCGAGCGGATCGACATCACCGGGTAACCCAGCGCCTGGAATTCCTCGAAGATCTTGTGGTTCAGGCCGGGATCGTTGTGGTAGGGCCGCGCCAGCATCAACAGCACGACGCCGTTTTCCTGCTCCGCCTTGGTCAGCAGTTCGAGCCCGCGGCGCTGCAGGTCGTCGTCGCACAGCCGCAGGGCCGACCAGGCCTGCTCGCAGGCCCATTCGTTCTCGTCCTCGGTGATGCGCAACAGCGGCGCCCAGGTCTGGAACAGCTGGCGTCGCAGCAGGTGCGGCAGTTCGAAGTTCACCGGGTCGCTGATGAACTTGATGCCGCCCTCGGCGAACCAATCCTTCTCCTTGATGAACGCGGCGTGCACGACCTGCGGCGTGCCGGCGACGATCGGGCACGTCGCGTTGGCCACCGTGTTGGTCACGAAGGAGGGCATGTCGGTGATGCTCGGGAACCAGATGTAATCGATTTGCCTGCGCTTGTTCTTCTTCAGAATCAGATCGTGCAGATGCGCCTGCGCCACCTTCGACGGGAAGCAGGGGTCGATGGCCCCGTACTTGCCGCCCTCGGCCCACAGCTCCTCTGAGGTCTCATCCGAAAACACCACGTTGCGCCGCGAGATGCCCAGCGATTCCAGGTACGTCCGGAAGAACGGTGCGAGCACATAGTTGTTCAGCACGCGCGGCATGCCGATGCGGATGTTTTCCCGCGCCTCAAGCGCCGTCGAATCGCTGCGCCGGATCGGCCGGACCACCGTTTGCTGGCGCGCCTTGCCCCAGCCGAACCAGCGGTGGACGGTTTCCTCGCGCTCGGTGATGGCGCCTTCGTCGGGAATCGGCTCCGGCTCGTAGAAGTGCCGGAAGGCCAGCTCGGCCTCGTAATCCACGAGGTTGGGATATTGCTCCTTGAGCGCCTTGCGCGCGCGGTTCAATTCCTGCACCGCCTCCTTCGACTCGACCGTCCCCTTCTCGCACGAGAACCCGGCGATGTAGCGGGCCGTCCGGCCATCGGGCGTCGCGGTGTCGATGAACGTGCGCGGGCAGTTGTTCGGGCAGAAGTTGCAGCGCGTTTCCTCGTCGGTGCGCGTCGTGTATTTCAGCTGGATCGCCGAATCGAGGCCGACGAATACCGAGTGACCGCGCTTTTCCACCACCCGCTTCGCCTCGAGCGCGGCGCCGATCGCTCCGGCTTCGCCCGTGTGCGGATGGATCATGACTACGGCGCCCGGCACCCGGTCCTTGATATAGTCGACCTGCGTCTTGACGGCGGCAAGGTTGTGCTGGGTGCCGCCCTGCAATACGTATTTCTTGCCCAATTCGGCCATCCGCGGGATCTGCACGACGTACTGCCAGATGTTCTTGGGCAGCACGCGGGCGAGGCCGGCGAACAGCTCTTCCTTGTTGTAACCCTCTTTCTGGAAATTCACCCGGTCGGCGTCCAGGAAGACCGCGCAGCCATAGCTGAAGTTGGGTGAGATCTCCGCCTTGAAGGCGTTGGTCGCGAAATCCCTGACATCGACGTTGAACTGGCCCGCCATCGACTGCAGCAGCATGCCGTTGCCGGCGGAGCACTGATTGGACAGCCGGAAACTCTTGATCACCCCGTTCTGCATGAACAGGACCTTGATGTCCTGGCCGCCGACGTCGCAGATGACGTCGATGTCCTCGCCGCAGTATTTCTGCGCGCTGAGCATATGCGCCACGGTCTCGACGATGCCGGCGTCGGCATTCAGCGCGTTGTCCAGTACGTCGGTCGCATAGCCGGTGACACCGAAACCCAGCACCTCCAGCTCGCACCTCTGGTCGGTCACGAAGGTCTTGATCTGGGCCATGATGTCCTTGGCGTCCTGCACCGGGTTGCCCTTGGAAAGCAGGTATTCCTTGGTCAGGATCTCTCCGTCCTCGTCGATCAGGACGGCCTTGGAGCTGGTCGATCCGCCGTCGAATCCGACATATCCGCGCACTTTGGTGCCAGGCTCGAACTCGGCCGGGGTGAATGGCGGAATGGTATAGGCCTTGCGGAACGCCTCGAAGTCCTCGTTCTCGCGGATCAACGACGGGCCCGAATGTGCGCCGAGTTTGGCCTTGCGGCCGTTGGCAATGAATTCGCGCAGACCCTCGAGCCCGAGATAGGCCCCGGAATCCTCGGCCTCCTGCATGCCGAACAGGGCGGCGCCGGAGGCCGCATAGTATTGGGCGTTCTCGGGCACGAAGACGAGTTCTTCCATCGGCTTGCCGGACGAGTTGTAGCCGCGCTCGTCCCAGATCTCCTTGACCCGCAGCCGCCAGCAGTCCTGCAGGAAGGGCAGGAACGTGTTCGGGCCACCGAGCAGCAGGACCCGCTCGCGCAACGTGTTGCCGCGGGTCAGCACGGTCAGGTTCTGCATGACGATGGCGTCGGCGAGCGAATTCATCACCTCGTCCGACGGCACGCCCGCCTTGATCAGGTTGACGATGTCGGTTTCGGCGAACACGCCGCAGCGCGCGGCGACGTTGTGCAGGCGCTCCGCATCATATGCGAGGTTCGCGACCTCGCTCTCCGGCATGCCGACCTTGATCATGCATTTGTCGATGGTCGCCCCGGTGCCCGACGCGCATTTGTCGTTCATCGACGTGACGATGCGGCGGTCGCCGGTCTCCGGCACGTCGGCGAACAGGATGACCTTGGCGTCCTGGCCACCCAGCTCGACGACGCTGTAAACGTCCGGGTGCCGCTGTTCGACCGCGATCGCGACGGCGTTGACTTCCTGGACGAAGCGGGCACCGATCTTGGGGGCCAGCGGTCCGGCGCCCGAGCCGGTGATGAAGGCGCGGAAGTTCGACCGGTCGAAGCCGGAGAAATCGGCCTCGATGGCCGACAGCATCTCTTCGACCTTTTCCGGCTGCCGCGTTTCGTGCCGCTCGTACCGGCTCCAGAGTATGTTCTTGGTATTCGGATCGACGACGACGCACTTGACCGTCGTCGACCCAACATCGATGCCCAGAAAGAGCCTTTCGGGAAGAACTCCCGAACTCATACCCCCGTCCATGACGGCCTCCTACACCCTCAGTGCGATTGAACGAAACGCGTTAGCTTCGAACAAAGAATGACCGCATCGCCGGGCAATACTATACTGGCGCCGTCGGTTTCAATCAATCATTCCGGGCGCTCAAGGAGCATTTTGCTCGCTCTACGAGAATAACCGTCGGGCAAGATACGCGGATTTTCGACTTAGAGTTTATCTGGCCACGGACCAATGCTCAACACGGCTCGTCCGATTACCAACAATGCATGACAGAAAACACCAAGTAAACCCGGCTGCTACTCTGTACGCGGGCATCGTGAGCTTTGCCGAAAGGCCGTCGCCAACTGACTACAGGTTCCCTCCGGCTGCTGGCGACGGCAATACGGCATCCGAATTTGCCAGGTTTTCTGCGTCTTCGAAGAGCCTTCTTCGGGCGGGGAAATTCCGGAAACCCTGCGCAACACGTGACATCTGACAAGCGGTGCAGATTATCCCACGTTACCGCTGTGATTTTGCCGTGGCAGGGGATTCATCGGCGCCGTCGCCCGGGGTTGCCGGCGGCGGAACGATGACGCAAGCTTGCCGGCAGGTCCACCGCATCCCGCCGGTGGCCGGCAATGTCGAATGGAGCGCCCCATGAAGGCTATCGAGTTTGCATCCCACGGTGTGCCGCACGAAGTGTGCCACTGCGTCGACGTCGCCGACGTCGGGCCGCCCCGGGCCGGCGAGATCGTCGTCGAGATCCTGGCGTCGGCCATCAACCCGGCGGACCTTCTGATCGCCGAGGGGCGCTATCCTGGACCGGACACCCTTCCGGCGCGGCTGGGCATCGAGGGTGTCGGCCGCGTCGCGATGGTCGGGCCGGCCGTCGAGGACCTCGCCGTCGGCGACCATGTCATCAGCATGGAGCGGCAGAACTGGGCGCAGAAGATCCGCATTCCGGCGACGCGCGCGATCAAGGTCGGGCAGGACGTCGACCTTCTGCAGCTGGCACAGCTCAAAGCCAATCCACCCTCGGCGATGCTCATGTTGCGCAGCTACGTCGATCTCAGCCCGGGCGACTGGATCGTCCAGAACGCGGCGAACTCCGGCGTCGGTCGCCACATCATCAGGCTTGCTGCCGCCAGCGGCGTCCGAACCGCCAATATCGTGCGCCGGGCCGATGCAGTCGCGCCGCTGAAGGACATCGGTGCGGACGTGGTTCTGGTTGACGGCGATGATGTCGGCGCCCGCATGCGGGCCGAGACCGGTGGCGCCGGGGCACGGCTGGCACTCGATGCGGTCTGTGGCGACGCGACCCGACGCCTGGCAGACTGCCTTGCGGACGGCGGCGTGGTCGTGAACTACGGATTCCTGAGCGGCGAACCCTGCATGATCACGCCGCACCAGCTTGTGTTGCGCGACATCACGCTCAAGGGTTTCTGGATGGTCAAAGCGGGCGCCGCAATGGCCCCCGACGAGCTGCGCGCCATGTACCTGGACCTGGCGGCACGGTGCGCCGATGGAACCCTTCATGTGCCGGTCGAAAGAACCTTCGGGCTCGACGACATCGCCGAAGCGCTTGAACGGTCGTGGCGGTTTCGCCGGGAAGGAAAGATCGTGCTGACCCCCAACGGGCCGGTCGACTGATCGCCGGCAGTCGCGACGCGCGACGGTTACGCGGGTGTTGCGGGTGCGGCCCGGAACCATGCCGCCGCATGATCCGAGTCAAGAACGCTGCGAACCAAATCGGCGAGTACGGCACGGTGATAGGGCTTGGTAAGATACCGGACGCCGGGCAGTATTCGCGCAACATCCGGAACCGGCCTGTCACACGAGCCGGACATGACGATCGCCCTCGCGTCCGGCCGACGTGCGCGGACAGCGGCGACGAGTTGATAGCCGTCCATGCCGCCGGAAAGACCGACGTCGGTGATGAGCAGGTCGACCCGATGGCCGCGGTGAAGGAAGTTCAGTGCTTCTTCCGCCGAACCGGCCTGGAGAATCTGGTACCCGAGCCGGGCCAGATGCAGGGCGACGACGGCGCGGACGCAGGCCTCGTCGTCCACAACCAGCAGCGTCTCCGTCCCCCCGGCATATGCGATCTTGCGCACCGTGGCGCCGCTTTGGACCCGGTCCGGAGTCCGCGGCAGGAAAAGACAAACGGTCGTGCCACTGCCGGGCTGACTGGTAATCGCCATGAATCCGCCGGATCGAGTCACAAAGTCCCTTACCGTACTGAGGCCAAGGCCCGAGCCCTTGCGCGGGCTCTTGGTCGTAAAGAAAGGCTCGACCGCTCTCGCGATGACCTCGCGTGACATCCCGGCACCGTCGTCTTGGACCGATATGCACACGTAATCGCCGTCGGCAACCGGCTGACCGCAAACGTCGGTGCCGCCCTTGACGGTCGTGTTAACGGCTTCCAAGGTCACGGTGCCGCCGTCCGGCATGGCCTCGCGCGCGTTCAGTGCGAGATTCAGAATCGCATTCTCCATCTGCCTTTGATCGACCAGCACGGGCCAGATCTCCTTGCCGGTAGCAGCGAGGACCCTGTGGCGACTGTCAAGCGAACGACCGAAAAAGCTTCGGAATGCCTGCAACGTATCGCCAAGGTCGACCGGCACCGGTGCCGGCATCGACCGCGCGGGCCTGCCAAGCATCAGCCGTGCGACATCGGATGCGCGATTGATCGCCTCGAGCGCGGAATCCAGCGTCGTACGGGACTCGGAATCGCTCTCTTCAGCCCCGTCGACCGCCGACTCCAAATTCCCCCGCGCGACCGTCAAGAGATTGTTGAGGTCATGCAGGTGCCCACCAGTCGACGGGTCGATCCTTTCCCGATCCGGAGGTTCGAGCACAGCCGCGTCGGCCCGGTTGCGTGCCGTCACATCGGTCTGAACGATGACCCAGTTTGCCACGCCGCCCTCGGCGCTGCGAATCGGGCTAGCGTTGAGCGCGACCTCGATCGGCCTGCCACCGCGCGCCTGAAGGCGCAGTTCCGCTGCTGCCGGACGGCCGTCCGCCATGTCCTGTTCAAAACGGGCCACCGCGTCGAGGTCGGTCTCGGAACCGTTCAGGAACGAGCGGTCGCGACCGAGGGCCTCTTCAACGGGCCAGCCCGTCATGGTCGAGAAGGCTGGGTTTGCGAACACCGTCGGATTGCCCGGTCGTTTGGGATCGGTGATCAGGATCGCGCTGGTCGTCGCATTGACCGCGGCCGCGAGACGCCGGTTGTTCTCGGCGAACGTCTTCAGGGCAAGTTCGCGCCGGCGAATGTGCGAGACGTCCGTGCAGAGTCCCACGGTGGCGCCGGTCGCGGTGCGCGTTTCCGTGACCTTCACCCACGTCCCATCGGAATACTCGTCCTCCCAGGGGCCATCGCAGCTTCGGTGCGCCGCCAGCCGCTGCGCGAGCCAATCGTGGTGCCGACTCGTGCCGACTCTGAGAACGCCGCTCTCCAGCTGCCGTCGCATCAAATCCTCGAACCGCGCGCCGCGCACCACGAATTCGGCGACCGGGCCGAAACGCCTTCTGTAACTCTCGTTGCAGGCCACAAGGCGATCCTCCGAGTCCCAGACGACGAATCCCTCGTCGACCGCCGCAAGAGCATCGGCATAGACCCGGCCCGGGATCTCGACGTCCGCGACGTGTCCGTCCGAACCGGCGCTGCGCCGGTCGGCGTCGCGCGCGGCCCGGGCGGGCCGGCCGGCCGCCGCGCCGCGGCGTGTCAGTTGGTCGCCGACATGCGCAATGAGCGTGTTGATGCCACATGGCCTGATGACCGACGCCGCGATGGACGGCACCAGCGGCCCGGCCGCAAGAAGCTGGTCCTCCTCGCTGATCACGAGAATTGCCGGCGAGTCCATCCCACCGGCGTTTTCGCGGATTCCGCCAACGAGTATGCGGGCGTCCGCGCACGGCACCCAGCGGTCGACAAGCACGAGGTCGAATGAACGCTCCGCCAGCAGGCGCTGTGCCGCCGCAAGATCGGCGGCGACCGACACCCGATACTCCGCATTGTGGAGCACACGACTCATCAGATCACGGCTGATATCGTCGATGCTGAAGACGAGGATACCGGCCGAAGCCGGTCCGTTATCGGAGCTATTCGCCTCCGGATTTTCCCGATGCATGGTGCGATCCGCGCTGTTCTCGCCCGCCGGCTCATTGATGCCGGCACTGCGTCTCGCACCTGCCATGCACGTCCCGTGCCAATCATGTGTCCAATTGCCGGTGCCATCGCATGGCAGGTGGCGGATTCACGAAATCGGTGCGCGCTGAATGTCTGGTATTATCGACAAAAACCATTAATTGCCGGGCCTTTACGCCAGATTAACCTAATTGTGGCTCCATTCCAGATGGCCATGCGGCGGACACCGCCTCTGGGCCCGATCACGGGTCGGGATCGACTGCCCGGCCCCGAACCTGCGCCCCGGTGCGAAATTTGCAACAGAGATTTTGGCGAATTGCGATGAGATTTCGGAAATTGCTGGCGGCGGCCACCGTGTTGGCGACAACGTCGGTCGTGACGGCTCACGCGGCAGAGATCATTCCGCATCAAGCCATCTATCGGCTGAGCCTGAAGGATCTCAACGTCGATGGGTGGGCGGATACCTCGACTGGCATCATGGAAGTGAACGTGTCGCGCGACTGCTTCCATTACGGATATGATCGCCGGCTTGAGTTCGACATTGTCTACACGGACGGCCGCGAAACCCATCTCGTCATCGAGGATCGGCTGCGCGAGTCCATCGGCGGGCGGCATTTCTGGTTTCGTTCGCGGACGACCCTGAACGGTCGCACGGTCTCGATCATCGCCGGCGAAGCCAACCGGCCGGAGGAAGGCTCGGTGGTCGAGGTGAAGGAAGAAGTCGTCGAAATGGCCAAGGTCGACGAGAAGGACAAGGAGGTCGTGGGCACGGAAGAAACGCAGGAAGCCGTCAAGGAAAAGGCGGCCGCCGAAGAAGCCGCCCGCGTCGCGGAAGAAAAGGCCAAGAAGCAGAAAGAGGTTCGCTTCCTCGGTGTCAACGTCCGCTACGACTGGCCGGAGGAACAGCAGATCGAGGTTCCGCAGAACGTCATCTTCCCGTTCGTAGCGCTGCGCCAACAGCTCGACCGGCTGGCCAAGGGCGAACTCGCGCCCGAACTTCCCGTGTTCGACGGCTCCAGCAGCGAGGGCGCGTTCCGTGCGGTCTACCGCCCGGCGCCGCGCGAAGAAGCGACCGATCGCCCCGTACCGGACGGCGACGCGGAATTGTTGAATACGCCCGCGTGGCGGTACACGACACAATATATCCTGATCGGAGCCGACGATCCGCGGCCGGCGCGCGTCGAAACCTCGAAGGTGCACAAGAACGGGATCGTCAGCGAAACCACGATCGATTTCGGCCTGTTCACCGTTGACGGCAGCCTCGCCTGGATCAAGGGCCTGGACATCCCCGCCTGCAATTGACGGGCTAAGAATGGACGCGTGCCATGATGCGATTGCAATTCCGGCTTCCAATTCTGCTGTTGGCCGCCACGGCCCTGATGCCGAGCGGCGCAAGCGCCGTCGAACTGGTTCCGCACGAAGCGCTGTACCGCCTGACGCTGCTCCAGACAACCTTCAAGGGGGCGATCGTGCAGTCACAAGGCGCCCTTGGCGTTCGCGTCAAACGTCAGTGCAACGCATGGCAATCACAGAGCGAACTGCTCTTTACGATCGAGCTCGACAGCGGCAAGAAGATCCGCGTCCACAACATGCTGCGTCTGCGCGAAAACGTCTCGGCCCGTCGGGTTGAGTTCGCAGGATGGAACAATTCCGACAAGTCCGGCAAGATCGATACCCGTGGTCGCGCCACGATCCCGGAGTCCGGGGAGCCGGGCGAGGTCATGTTCGACAAGCCGAAAAAGGACTCGCGCAAACTCGCGATCGGCATGGGCCTGCCAACCGAAGCGTTCACCAAGACGCTGGATCAGTTGGTGGTGGGGGAAACACCGGCACCGGTGCACTACTTCGATCCCTACGCGAAGTATACCGAAATGAGACTGCTCGGCGGTGCCCCGACGATCCTCAAGCGGCTTCCCGAGGGGAACCCGGAGCTGATCGAGGGTAAGTCGTGGCGCCTCCGGGTCACCCCGGTCTTCGAGGCGCAGTCGCTCAACGAGATCGGCGCCCACACGATCGTTCAGGTCCATGCCAACGGTGTGGCGAGCCACATGATCATCGATCTCGGCACCATCAAACTGGCTGCGAATCTCGTGAAGGTCAGCCGAATTGAATCGTCGGGCTGCGCACCGACGCCTGCGAAGACAGGGCCGAAACCGCCGGCTCCGAACAGGGAGATGCCCCAGGAAGGCATCTCGATCGAAGAGATCCCGAGCCTGCTGCAGTCTGAGAACGATGCGGCCGAGGAGACCGAAGAGGGCGGCCCGGAGCCGCGGTGAACGCGGCAACGTGATCGCCTCGCAGAAGCTAGCCGACGTCTTCGCCGACTTCCTCGCCCGCGATCACCCAGGCCTCGGCCGCGGCCGCCTCGGCCCACTCGCGCATCGCCGGCAGATCGTGAATGGTGCTGGCATACTCCCGGCCAATCGCATCCATGGTCACACGGTATGTCATGAACCGGCTCACCACCGGCGCATACATGGCATCGGCAATGGAGAACCGCCCGAACAGGAACGGGCCGACGGTCCCGAACTTGCGGCGACAATTGCGCCAGATCGCCAGGACGCGGTCGATGTCCGCCTGCACGTCGCGCGAGATTTGCACACCGGGCCGGTCTGCGCGCACGTTCATCGGCAGGGCTTCGCGCAGCGCGGCGAACCCGGCATGCATCTCGGCGCTGATCGAGCGGGCTTCGGCGCGCGCCGGCACGGTCTCGGGCCAAAGCCGCGCGCCCGGCACCGTCTCGGTGATGTATTCGCAGATCGCCAGGGAGTCCCATACCGTGACATTGCCGTGGTGCAGCACCGGCACCCGGCCCGCCGGCGAATGCTCGAGGATTTTGATCCTGCTGTCCGGGCGATCGAGCGGTATCACGATCTCATCGAATGTCAGGCCGGCCATGCGCATGACCAGCCAGGCCCGAAGCGACCACGACGAGTAGTTGCGGTTTCCAATCACCAGGGTCATCGGGACCATGTGATGCTCTCCCCCCATTGCCGTGCGGCCCTGCCGCCGCTAAAACCTGCGCTACCGACACTATGCGGTCGGCGCTGGAATGTGCAAGGAGAATGCGGGTGCCCCTGAACTGTCTGGTCGACGAGAAGGGCGATGCGGCCATCCCGCTCACGGCGGTGGAGGAGCACGCCCTCGAAGAAACCGTCGGCGGCCTTCCGGAATCGGTTGCGAGATGGGTGCGCGCCACGGGTTACAAGGCGAAGCCGGGGACCGTCCTCCTGCTGCCCGGAACCGACGATACGGCTGTCGGCGGCGCGCTGGTCGGCGTGACCGGCGACGACGACCTGTGGTCGTGGGGCGGTGCGGCGGCAGCCTTGCCGCCCGGCCGGTATCGACTCGACGCCGCGCTTCCCGAACGCGCCGCGACCCGGGCCGCGCTGGGCTGGGCGTTGGGCAGCTACCGGTTCGACCGCTACAAGCGGAACGATGCATCGGCTCCGGACCTCGTCTGGCCCGAGGCCGCGGACCGTCCGTCGGTCACCGCGGCCGCCGAGGCCACCTTTCTTGCCCGGAACCTGATCAATACCCCGGCATCCGATCTCGGGCCGGACGGACTCGCCGAGGGCGCGGTCGCCCTGGCGAAGGAGTTCAAGGCAGAGCACGCCGTCATCGTCGGCGACGCGCTGATCGAGCGGAAACTGCCGGCGATCCATGCGGTCGGACGGGCCGCCGACCGGGCGCCGCGGCTGATCGACCTCGCGTGGGGCAGAAAATCGGCGCCTAAGGTCACCCTGGTCGGCAAGGGCGTGTGCTTCGATACCGGCGGGCTCGACCTGAAGCCGAGCCGGGCCATGGCGCTGATGAAGAAGGACATGGGCGGCGCCGCGGTCGCGCTGGGCCTGGCGCGCATGATCATGGCAGCCAAGCTGCCGGTGCGCCTGCGGGTGCTGATCCCGGCGGTGGAGAACAGCGTCTCCGGCAACGCGATGCGGCCGCGCGACGTGCTGCACACCCGCAAGGGGATCACCGTCGAGGTCGGCAACACCGATGCGGAAGGCCGCCTGATCCTGGCCGACGCGCTCAGCCTCGCGGTCGAGGACGAGCCGGCGGTGCTGCTCGATTTCGCGACCCTGACCGGGGCCGCGCGCAGCGCCGTGGGCACCGAGATCGCGGCGCTGTTCAGCCCGGACGACACCCTGGCCGAGAGCCTGTGCCGGCACGGCGTCGCCGAGGACGACCCGGTCTGGCGCCTGCCGCTGTGGCGGCCCTACCGGCGCCTCATCGACAGCCCGGTCGCCGACATCAACAACGCCGGCGATTCGCCCTATGCCGGGGCCATCACCGCGGCACTGTTCCTGGCGGAGTTCGTCGGCGACGGCGTTCCCTGGGCGCATTTCGACATCATGGCCTGGAACGTCGGCAACCGCCCGGGACGGCCGGAGGGCGGCGAGGCGATGGCCATGCGCGCCGCCTTCGCCGCCATTCGTGAACGATTGGAGACTATGTAGGGCACCCGCGGGAGGACACGTCCCGACCGGTCGCAAGGCCCGATTTTCCTTGCGTTGCGGCGCTCCGGGCGGTAATTTCGATTCGCATCCGGAACGAATTGGCCCTGGCGATGGCACGGACCGACCTCGAACCCCTCGATATCTGGCGGCGCGCCATGGTCGACAGCGTGCGCCGCGACGCCCCGGACCTGTCGGCCCGCCAGATGGCCGCGCTGCTCACCGTCTACATGACCGGGCCGCCGCACACGGTGCGCGGCCTGGCGGCGACCCTCGGCGTCTCCAAGCCCGCCATCACGCGGGCGCTGGACCGGCTGAGCGAGCTTGGCCTCGCGCGCCGCAAGACCGACCCGCGCGACGGCCGCTCGGTCGTCGTGCAGCGGACGGTGAAGGGCTCGGTCTACCTCTCCGAATTCGCCGAGATCATCGCCGACGCCCGGGCGGAGGTGGAGCGCGCCCGCGCCGCCGAAGCCGCCCGCACGGCCGCAAGGAAGCGCGCCGCCACCGCGCGCAAGGGTGCCGCGCCGAAGGCCCCGGCGCGCGCCGGAAGCTGAGCGGGCCGCGTCATCCGGCATCGGCCGCGCTCGGCGGCCGGTCCTCGATCCGCAGGTAGACCAGCAGCGCGACCAGCGCCGAGGCGCCCAGGAAGGCGAAGACCAGCCGGTAGGCGAGCGCCGGGTCGGTCGCGTCCCGGGCCGCGCCGATGATGACGCCCGAGGCCCACTGCATCGCGAAGACGCCGACGAAGGCCGCGGTGTTCTGCACCGTCAACCCGCGCCCGACGAGATGATCCGGCAGGATCGCCCGGGTGTGGGCATGCAGCACCATCTGGTAGCCGCCGAGCGCCATGAACAGCAGCAGGAGCGCGATCATCGGCCACAGCGGCCAGCGCGGCACCGCCGCCAGCACGAAGAGCAGCAGCACCGACAGCGCCGCCCCCGAAACGACCACCCATTTGCGGGTGTCGAACAGCCGGTCGAGCGGCCCGTAGGCGAGGACGCCGAGGATCATCGCCACGTTCAGCGCCATCAGCACATGCCCGCGCATGATCGCATCGAGGCCGTAGACCTCGTCGAGCAGCGGCCCGGCCCACAGCGCGCTGATCGTCACCACGATCGGGTAGGCCACCGCCTGCATCGCGCTGATCTGCCAGATGCGCCGGTCGCGCAGCACCCGGGCGAGACCGGACAGGATCTGGCGCGGCGTTTCCGGCGGCCCGCTGGCGACCGGGTGGCCCGGCGGCGCATCGCGCAGCACGAGGAGCAGGGCCGCCGCCATTCCCACCGTGACGACGGCGGCCCAGACGAAGACGGAGCGCCAGCCGATCGCTTCGCTGGCCACGGCGAGCGGCGTCGTGGCCAGCAGGTTCCCGATGCCGCCGACCGAGAAGATCACGGCGGCGAGGGTGGCGAAATGGCGCTGCGGGAACCAGCGCGCGAACACCACCATCGAGCCCATCAGCCCGGCGGCGCAGCCGGCGCCCATGAAGGCGCGCCCGAGGCCGAGCCCGGCGGCGCCGCCGGCCAATGCGAAGACCAGCGCGCCGGCGACCGCCGAGAGCAGCAGCGCCGACATCACCCGGCGCGGCCCGAAGCGGTCGAGCAGCACGCCGGCCGGAATCTGCATCAGCGCGAAGACGAGGAAGAACACGCCGGTCACCGCGCCCATCGCCTGCGGCGAGAGCGAGAGCTCGCGCATCAGCTCCGGCGCGATCGCGGCGTTGGCGGTGCGGTAGAACTGGCTCGCGACGTAGCCGAGGCAGAGCGCGGCGACGAGGGCGATGCGGGTGCGCTTGAGCGCGCTGTCGGCGGGATCGCTCAATAGCCGGCCTTGACGTCCACGAGGTCGGGCAGGGGCTCGCCGCGGCGGAAGCGGCTTATGTTCTCGATCACCTGCCTTGCGCCGCTGTCCGGGTCGGTGACGCTGGCGTTGTGCGGGGTGACGGTGACGCGCGGGTGGGACCAGAACGGATGGCCGGCCGGCAGCGGCTCGGTTTCGAAGACGTCGAGCGTCGCCTCCGAGAGCTGCCCGGACTCGAGCGCCGCCAGGATGTCGGCCTCGACCTGGTGGCCGCCGCGCGCCGCGTTGATGAGGCTCGCGCCTTTCGGCAGCTGCGCGAACAGGGCGGCGGTCAGGATGCCCTCGGTCTCGGGCGTCAGCGGCAGGAGGCAGACCAGGATCTCCGTGCGGGCAAGGAACGGGCCGAGCCCGTCCGGCCCGTGGAAGCAGGCGACGCCGGCAATGTCGTGCGCGGTGCGCGACCAGCCGGCGAGGTCGAACTCGAGCGCCGCGAGCGCCCGCGCCGCGGCCCGGCCGAGCATGCCGAGCCCCATGATCCCGACCCGCCGCGCCGGCGCCGTCGGCGTGACGACGTGCTCCCACGCGCCGGCGCGCTGGTTCGCTTCCAACGCGCGCTGGCGGCGGTGGTGGCGCAGCACGTGGAGGGTGACGTATTCGGTCATGCCGCGCGTGAGCGCCGCATCGGTCATGCGCACGATCGGCACGCCCGCCGGCAGCTCCGGGTCGCTCAGCAAATGGTCGACCCCGGCGCCGAGCGAGAAGATCACCTTGAGGTTCGGGAACGTGCGCAGCACGCCGGGCGGCGGATTCCAGACCAGCGCGAACTCGATCTCGGCAACGTCGCCCGGCGCGTCCCAGGCACGGAACTCGAGCTCCGGCGCCTGCCGCCGGAACGCCGCGCGCCACAGCGGCAGGCGCGCGAATTCGGTGCGGAAGATCAGTGCCATCGATACCTCCCGCGCCGTACCTACAGCCTCGCGGCGCGGGATGCCAGTGGGTTTGTGGGGGATGGGGGGCGGGGAGGGACGGGGCGGGCTTAACCGGGGCCGGGGCCGGAGTGGATGACGGGTGGCAGGTCAGGTCCGGAGTCAACAGCGAACTTTAGCTGTGCGACGCCAGCACCGCCGGTTTTAGCCAGGAGGCGTCATGAGCCAATGATCCGGCATCACGGCGTCGACTCGTGCTGCGCTCTCGATGGGCTCCAGACAGATCGACGCTTTCACCAGCCCCTTAGATCTCTTGACTACCGGGTGGCACTATCCGCCAGGGCGGGTCATGGTCGTGGGGCTTTGTTACCTAGCCGCAAAGGCCCGCATCCGAAATCCTTCGCAGTATCAGAATACCGGCGCCGACTCCATATGTAGGCGCCAAGGGCAAAGGTCGCCTGCTGGCACCCAGCTGACGTCGATGTCTTCGCCAATTCGTGTGCTGGAGTGGGTGCCAAGCGGCAGATTATACCCACTAGGCGTACATGGAGGCCGAAGCCTGGGTAGGGTGGCAGCTCCAAATTGCCCTTGCCCAATTCTCAGCGTTATACCAGCTAATGTGAGGGCTATATTTGGTATTTAGGGCATTGGACAACAAGACATTAGCCAAAGCTTTACATTCGTCATCCGTAGATACGGCATGATCCGGGTCGGGTGGATCAACTCCGTAAACCGTGTTCCTTATCCACACGTCCTTGGTTCGCAACAAGCTGTGTGTCAGTTCGTGGAGTACGGTAATATAACGCCCCCAATCCGACAGCATCTTGACCCGCCCACTCACTGTAAACGCGGTTGTGAATGGATTGTGAATAATGATCGTGTTCATGGATTGTTTGGTAGTACCAAGGTTCAGGTCGTCCTGCTTCGTCGGCGGCGAACTGGCCATGGCTGTCACATTCTCGTAGGCGACAAAGAGCCGAGCAATGGCTGTGTCATCCAAATAGTCCGTAACATGTAATTTTATTCTATTTACTCCATCACCAAATATTTTTCTATTACTGGTTTTGCTGTTTCTGAGGTACAGATCTGTTAAATCGTTCGCTGTGGCATTGTCTAGGCATAGTTTTATCTCGATGAGGGCGCGTTTTACAATAGTAATTTCGTTGTCCCTGCCCGTTTTTGCCTGCCTCCAGTTTTTCCAACTTGTCATTGGTTTTGTCTTTCCTGGCCCAGTCTTCACCCGCTGATCATCCTGAATCCATTTCACGAGTGGCATAGCTGCTTTTCTCCATCTGCCCCTTTAACTCTGGATTCCCCCATTTGCATTCCCTGGAATGGCGGTGCGGCCGCCCGTTTGTCGAGTGAAGATATCTGAACCTTGCACGTGACCCACTCAAAGCCGGATCACTGGTCTAGACTAGAGGTCCGCTAGTTGGACAATGGCAAGGATCAAACCGATGCTTCTGAGAGAGGTTCTTGGACATGATACCAAGGCCAATAACGTGCCCGCGCCTCCCCGCAATCTGTAGCTAGAACACCCTGGCCAGATGGTCATTGATGTGCATCAAAGGGTGAGTCGCGCTGTGTCTGACACCTGGCTTTCGCAACACCTCGTCACTCTCTAGTCGGCTCCGGGTCAAAAGATGCCGTTCCGGCCCCGTCCCGTGAACGCCCCCGAACGTGACCGCGGTCGAGCGCGCCCGAACCCCGCGCGGCCTGCGGGCCCGAGGCCACCGGCAACGTCGCGCGCGGTGCGAAACACTACGCCACGCGAACGGCCTAGGGCAATATCTCCGCCGCCGCTGCGGCGGGGTCGCGGCCGTCGCGGTTGACGGCCGTCTTGATCCTGATCATCGCGCGATAGCAGGCGGTCTCGTGGTACGGTTTTGCGCGCGAATCGAAGTCGCCCAGATCCGCGACGGCGCAGGCGGCCCAGACGGACCGGCCCTGCGGGTCGCCGACCGCGACGTCGCTGATGCGACGACCGTCTTCATCCGCCAGCACCGGGAGCGGATGGTTGCAGTGCCAGCCGGGCCGCGCGAAGC
>CAYFYY010000086.1:14060-18457 GCA_964347475.1 uncultured Flavobacteriales bacterium | reverse complement strand
AACCCGTGCAATCCGTGTGCGGCGGCCAACCCGTGTAATCCCTGCGCCGCCAATCCGTGCAATCCCTGTGCGGCCGGCGCCGCGGCGGAACTGACCAATGCCGAGGCTGCCAAGGCCTACGACTGCGTGATCGGCCAGATGCGCGCCGCCTACGGCAAGTCCGGGCACAAGGTGGCGGCGAACTATCAGGGCTGGCAGCGCTACAGCAAGGTCGCGTACCAGTCGGCCACCCATGGCGGTCGCTACGTGCAGAACTACGCCAATGCCAAGGGCCGCGCCTACGGCGCCTTCGAGAAGGCCGGTCGCATGCCGGTCGGCGCGACGCTCGCCAAGGACAGCTTCACGGTGAACGGCCGCGGGCAGGTCGCGCCGGGTCCGCTGTTCATCATGGAGAAGATGCAAGCGGGCTTCAATCCGGACGGCGGCAACTGGAAATACACGATGATCATGCCGAACGGCTCGGTGTTCGGCGAGACCAAGGGCAAGAACTCCGCCGGCATGCAATTCTGCATCGAGTGCCATATCACCGTCGGCGAGGACCAGGACAGCATGATGCTGCTGCCCGATGAATACCGGGTGCGGTGATCGGTCTCCCTTGGGGGGCGGGACACTGCCCGGCCCGCCCCTTCTTTTTCCGTTCCATCCTGCGCCGTACCGCGGCGCTCCCGGTTGCGGTGCTCGTCGCGCTTGGGGCGGCCGAGGGGGCGCGGGCCGATTTCGCTGCCGGCCTCGCGGCCTACGACGCCGGCGACTACCGTGCCGCGTATCGCGCCTGGCTGCCGCTGGCCGAGGCCGGAGACGGGGACGCGCGCGCGGCGATCGCCGATCTCTATCTTTCCGAATTGCTGATCGAGCCCACCGATCCGGCGGAGCGGCAACGCCTTCAGGCGACGGGCGCCCGGTGGTACCGGCAGGCGGCGCGCTGCGGCCATGCCGTCTCGCAGCTCAATCTGGGTGAACTGTACAGCATCGGGGTCGGCGTCGGCCGCGACCTCGTCGCGGCCCATGTCTGGCTCGGGCTGGCGGCGCGCGGTGGCAACCAGTGGGCCGCCGACCGGCAGGCGCGGATCGCCGCCGACATGACCGCACCGCAGCTGGCCGAAGCCTCGGCCCGACTTGCCGTGTGGACGATCGATCCCGGCTGCACGACGGATTAGTCCACCGGCGCGAGACGCGACAGCGCGGTGCGCAGCGCCTCCCGGACCACGTCCTCGCCGAAGAATCGGCGGTAGGCCGCCGCCGCGGCCGCGCCGCGTGCCGCAAGACGCTCCGGCGCGGCCGCCCAGCCCGCCACCGTCGCCGCGAGCGCCTGCGGGTCGTTCGCCGGCACGAAGGCGAGGCCGTCGGAGTCCGTCAGCGCGTCCGGATAGGCCGGCGCCGCGCGGGTGATGACGGGCCGCCCGCAGGCCAGCGCCTGGAACACCTTGTTCGGTATGACCCGGCCGGCCTTGGCGCTGCCACCGAAGACGCCGAGGAGGATATCCGCCTCGGCAATCCGCGACGGCAAGCTCTCGTAAGCCAGCCATGGCTCGAACGAGACGTTGGCCATGCCGCGCGCCCGGTCCCGGCATGCCCGCAGCAGCGGCCCTTCGCCCAGCAGTCGCCAGTTTGCGGGCGGACCGCCATACCGCCGTGCCGCGTCGACGATGACGTGCGGTGCCTGAAGGTTGATGAAGCTGCCGAAGAAGAGGAGTTCGACCGCGCCCTCCGCTGATCGCCGGTGCGGCCGCGGTGCGAACAGGTCTTCGTCCGCACCCACCGGGACCACGGCGATGCGCTCGGGGTCGAGCGCGAACGTCTCGGCGAAGAAGTCGCGATGTGCCCCGGTGTCGGCGAGCAGCAGGTCGGCAGCGGCGAACAGCCTGCGTTCCCGTTCGCGCAGCTTGCCGGCGCGGCGGTCCTCCTCGGCGAACTTGCCGCGTTCGAAGACCTGCTTGTCCCAGGCGCTGATCAGCGGGTCGAACAGGACCGGAACCCCATGCCGCGCCGCCCAGCGCGCCGCCGCGCCGGCATCGCGCTGGCGGAAACACGGCACCCAGACGAGGTCCGGTGCCGGCAGTCCGCGCAGCGCCGCCTCGATATCGCCGGCCGCGCTGAATCGGGGGCCGAAATCCCGAATCCGCCAGCCCAGCTCGACCAGCAGCCGGCGCAGGATCCGGTTGCGCGAATAATCGGGGTCGAAGCGTCCCCACCACAGGACGGTCCTAGCCGTCATCGCGCCGTCGCGCTTCCGTGCGGAACCGCTCACGCGCCTTGGCCAGGCGGACGAAGCGCTGGAAGGCGTACATGTAACTGATGACGACCCCGTCGATGCCGTTCACGAACTCGCGCCGCAGCAGATATTGCTTCAGGAACGCGAGCGGCGGCACCAGGATCAGTTCGACGGCGGATGGATTGCGCCCTTTGGCGAACAGATCGTCGGCCTGGACGCTGGAATAGCTGTTGACCTTCTCCACGTGATGCGTCAGCGAGCGGAACGACCGGTGGTTCACCATGCCGCGCAGCGTGCCGGTCCGCCCTTCGCGGACCACCACCGAATCGTGGACCGGGCTGTCCTTGAAGCCGGCGTGGCTCTTACGGTAGAGGCGGACCGGACGGTGCGTTGCCGTCCACGGATGGCCCCGCAGCTGGAAATTGTGCAGGGGCAGGATCGGGAGGCGGTAGGCAGAGCAGCCCGGCGTGCCGCGGAACACCGCGCGGATGCTGTTCGCCAGCTGCGGCGAAATTTCCTCGTCCGCATCCAGGTTCAGCACCCAGTCGTTGCGGCACAGGCCTTCGCCGAAGACCTTCTGCGGGCCGTATCCGCGCCACGCGTTGAAGACGACGCGGGCGCCGAGGGCCTCCGCCACCGACACGGTGTCGTCGTCGCTGCCCGAGTCGATGACGATCACCTCGTCGACCCAGTCGCGGACGCTGCGGATCGTCGCGGGAATCCGGTCGGCTTCGTTTCGCGCGATGATGAAGACCGAAACGGGCAGCTTATCCATGACCCTGCCGAACGTCCCCGGGCTCACACGCGCCGCACGACGGTGACGTCGTCGCCGGTCGCATCGCGAATCCGCGCGGCGGCCGCCGCAAAGGGTTCGGCGACCGTCATCATGTGCGTTGCATTCGCATGCACGAAGCGATCGGGATCGAGCCAGATGCCGACATGACCCGGCCAGAACACGAGGTCGCCGCGTGCGAGTGCGGCCTCGTCGCCCGTGAAGGCGACGGGCTCGCCGAGTCCGTCCGCCTGCATGTCGCTGTCACGCGGGGCACGCGTCCCGCAGCGGGCCAGCGCCAGCTGGACGAGCGCGGAGCAGTCCAGCCCGATGCTGCTGCGCCCGCCCCACAGATAGGGCGTGCCGAGGAAGCGCAGCGCCACCGCGCCATGATCGGTTTCGTAGGACCCGTCCGGCAGCAGATGCACGGACCAGACCCAGCCGCCGCCGTCGAGCCCGGCGAACGGGCCGCTCTCGGCCGTCACCGTGACCGGCGCGTCCATGCTGAGCAGCGCCCGGGCCGGTGCCTTGAGGTCCGGCTCCGGGTAGAGATAGGTGCGCAGCACGGCGACGCGGTGCGTCGGCGCCGCCTGTCCGGGCGCGAGCCCCGTTGCCTCGGCATAGCCGACATAGCCGTCGGTGTCGTTCTGCAGCCAGGCCCAGCCCTCCGCGATCTCGAAGACGGTCACGTGCTCGCCGAACAGCAGCTCGCTGCCGAGCCGGGAGTCCGGCGACGGGTCCGTTCGCAGGGGCAGGGCCCCCGCCGCGACATGGTACGGCTCGCCGGCGACGAACCGCGCCGCCTCGACCCGGCCGCGCAGCTTGTCGTCGGCCAGGTCGCGTCGGTAGGCGTGCAGGCGCGGATCGTGCGGTTTCATCGAGCGGTTTCCGAGCGTTGCCGCCTACTTACGCGGTAAAGGGTGAAAGTGGCAAGCCGGTCCGTCGGCCACCCGCAGCGGACCACGGCGCGTGCCACCGGGTATGACCCTGCGACGCGGCGTCCTAGCCGAAGGCCTTGAAGGCGATGATCGTGTAGGTGTCCTTGACCCCGGGCAGGGTCTGGATCTTGCCGGTGACGAAATGGCCGATATCGGCCTCCGCTGGCAGAAAGCACTTCATCAACAGGTCGTAATTACCTGATATCGAATGGACTTCCGACACCTCCTCGACATTCAGGACCGCGGCGTCGGCCACCTCGTAGGCCGTACCCAACTCGCACTTGACCTGAACGAAGATCGTCTGCATCGCTGTGTCTCCTGCACCGGCGCGACCAGCCGCGCATCACCCGGCCGAGCGCTTGAGGAAGGCGGGAACGAGGTCGGTCTTGCCGAACGGCGTATCGCCGTAATCCGGGGCGTCTTCGATCTTGCCGCGTTTGCGCCGGGACTCGCCCTTCTTGTCGCCGCCCTTCTT
>CAYFYY010000086.1:274-13960 GCA_964347475.1 uncultured Flavobacteriales bacterium | reverse complement strand
CGCCCTTCTTGTCGCCGCCCTTCTTTCGCCCCTCCGTCGCCCGGCCCTCGCGTTCCGCGCTCTTCCGACCGTCCGGCTTGCGGCGCCCGCGCCCGCGCCCCTTGCCGGTTTCCTCGCGCAGTTCGGCACCGGCGACGTGCTCGATGTCGACCCGCGGAATCCTGGTGCCGATCAGCTTTTCGATCGCCGCGATGTATTTGCCGTCTTCCGGCGTCGCCAGTGTGAAGGCGTGGCCCTGACGCCCGGCGCGGCCGGTCCGCCCGATGCGGTGGACGTAGTCCTCGGCGTGGGTCGGCACGTCGAAATTGAAGACATGGCTGACGGCGGGAATATCGAGCCCACGCGCCGCGACGTCCGAGCAGACGAGGAAGCGGATTTCGCCATCCTTGAACTTGTCCAGGGTTTCCATGCGTTGCCACTGTTCCATGTCGCCGTGCAAGGCGGCGGCATTGTAGCCGTGCCGCTGGAGCGACCGGTGCAGGACGCCGACGTCGCGTTTTCGGTTGCAGAACAGCAATGCGTTCTTGACCACCTGGGTGCGCAGGAAGGCACGCAGGGCGGCGCGCTTGTCGCGCGGTCCGACCACCGTCATCGCCTGCTCCACGGTTTCCGCGACCGTAGCCGGAGGCGACACCGAAATCTCCTTCGGCTCGCGCAGGAAGCGGTCGGCCAGCCGACGGATTTCCGGGGGCATGGTGGCCGAGAAGAACAGCGTCTGGTGCTTGCGGGTGATGAGTCCCACGATGCGCTCGACATCCGGGATGAACCCCATGTCGAGCATGCGGTCGGCCTCGTCGATCACCAGGAACCCGACGTCGTTCATCAGCACCTTGCCGCGCTCGAAGTGGTCGAGCAGACGGCCTGGCGTCGCGATCAGCACGTCGACACCGCGGTCCAGCTTCTTTTCCTGGTCGGCGAACGAGACGCCGCCGATCAGCAGCGCGGTGGTCAGGCGCGAATGCTTGCCGTAGCTCTCGAAGCTTTGCTCCACCTGGGCCGCCAGCTCGCGCGTCGGCTCGAGGATCAGCGACCGTGGCATGCGCGCCTTGGCGCGGCCCTGGCTGAGGATATCGATCATCGGCAGCGTGAACCCGGCGGTCTTGCCGGTGCCGGTCTGTGCGCAGCCCAGCACGTCGCGCCCCATCAGGATCTGGGGGATCGCCTGTTTCTGGATCGGAGTGGGCTGCTCGTATCCGGCCTCGGCGACTGCGCGCAGCACGCCCTCGCTCAGGCCCAGTTCGGGAAAGCTCATATGCCCTGCTGTTTCTCGCCGGCATCTCCGGCGGCGGAATCCTCGGACGTTTTCATCGCGGCCGGATCATAGGCCCTGGTATCGGCCTGTCAATCATTCCGCGGTGCCGCGGATTGCCACACCGCCGGATCGGGTCTTCCCACGATCGACAAGGGATATGGGTGCCCGGCTAAGGATGTAAAGGCCGCTTCAATTGCACAGCGCCGGCGGCCGGCATCTGTCGCGACTCCGGTTCCGATCGCGGGCGGGCGGAAACAGCCCGTTCGTCACGTCGGCGACCAGGGCCTGGAACGCCGGGTCGCGGGCGCTGGCGGCCCCGGACACCCGGCCCTTGATCGACGTCAGCGAGCTGTCGCCGCGGCAGAAGGCGCCGAACAGCACGATCTCGTCCCCCGCGGGTGCCGTCGGCAGCGCGCTGGGCTCCTCGCGGCACAGCCGCATGGCGTTCAGGTTGGCGGGCGGATCGAACAGCATCAGGACGCGGTAGTTCGTGCGTGCGGTCTCGCCCGGCGTCGTCGTGAAATTGGTCCGCTGGCCCCAGTGGCGGCCCTGCATGGCCTCGGTCACCGCCGGGCCGAACGCGACCGGATCGCCGACGAACGGATTGCCGACGACGACGACGCGCATGTCACGGCCGGCCCCGGCATAAGCGAACACGCCGGAACTGTAGGCCACGCTGACCTCCTGCTGGGTCAGGCTCGTGCCCCCCGGCGCGCAGGCGGCGAGCGGGAGCAGGGCGGCAACGGCGAATATCCTGGTCTTCATGGCACGTCTCGAACATCCGGCGCATGGAACGACTGGCCTCAAGGATGACATTGGATGCGCGGCGGCGCCAATCAAGTCGGGGCAAGAATTGGTGAGACGCGCGGCGCAACAGGATCGCGTCCGCCTCTCGCGTCGGGATTCCCGACGAACGGCTGTTTTGCGCCGTCCCGGATTGGTGCTAGTGATAGGCCCGGCTGCAGGAAGCCGTCATTGGCGAAGGTGTCGCATGGCTGGAGACAAGCGGACCGGAATCGAGCAGGAAGCGGGCCAGACCGGTGCGGGAGGCATCGAGGGGGAAGCCGTGACCAATGCCGCGGCGGCTGGCGGCGAGTTGCTCGACCCGGAGCGCATCGAGATCCAGACGCGCGCCATGAACGTCGCGCAGCTGCTGTCCCGGATCGCGGCCGGGACCCTCGACCTGCTGCCCGAGGTCACGCAGGGGCGCGGCGACTGGAGCGATGTGCGACAGAGCCGGCTCGTCGAGTCGCTGCTGCTCAAGATCCCGCTGCCGCCCGTCTATGCGGTCGAGGACGCCTCGGAGAGCTGGACCATCGTCGACGGCATGCGGCGCCTGGCGTCGGTGGCGCGGTTCGTCGATGCGGCGGCGATCGGCCGGACGCCGTTGGTGCTGCGCGGCCTCGAATATCTTCGCGACGATTTCGAGGGGCTCGGCTACGACGGGCTGCCGCCGCGCATGCAGCGGCGCCTCGGGGAGACCGACCTGACGGTCCACGTGATTCGCCATGCCACGCCCGAGCCCGTGAAATTCAACATCGCCCGCCGCATCAATGCGGGCGGCACCGTACTGTCGAACCAGGAGCTGCGCCACGCGCTCTTCCCCGGCCAGGCCCGGGACATCCTGCGCGATCTCGCCGCGAGTGCCGAGTTCCGGAAGGCGACGGCGAACAGCGTCGGCGGCGAAGGCATGGCCGACCGCGAGCTGGTGCTGCGGTTCCTCGCGTTCCGCCTGACCTCTTGGAACGGTTACGACTCGGCCGATTTCGACTCCTTTCTCAGCGCCGCGATGCGGCGGCTGAACGAGCTGGACGCCACGCCACCCGCAGCGCCGGAACCGGCGCCGAGCCTTGACGCGGCCGTTGCCGCGCCGCCGGACATGCCAGCGGCGGAGGAGGGGGCTCCCGCAGACGTGCCGGCGGAGCAGGCGCCGCCGCTGGAGCCGGGAGCAGAGTCCCGGCCCGAACCAGCGCCCGAGCCCGAACCCGAGCCGGCCCCCGAGCCGGTCACGCTGGCCGGCCTGGACCGCGAGTTCAGGGCGGCGATGACGGCCGCGGCCGCGATCTTCGGCGACGATGCGTTCCGCCGGCCGAACGCACAGGGTGAGGCGCGCAATCCGGTCAACGGGGCGCTGTTCGAGGCGATCGCCGTCGCGCTCGCCGGGGTCGATGAGGCGGCGCGGAAGACTCTTGCCGGGCAATCCGAATCGATAAAGAAAGATTTCATAGATTTGATGCAGAACAGTGGTTTCGCAAAAGCGATCTCGCAGGACACCGGAGACGCGGCAAAAGTCCGCAAACGGTTCGGCGAGATCGAGAAATTGTTTGAGAAAGCACGTTCATGCTCGAGTCCATCCGGCTGACCAATTTCAAGATCTTCTCCGACCAGACCATTCCGCTCGCATCGCTTACCCTGCTCTCCGGCCTCAACGGCGCCGGCAAGAGTTCGGCCATGCAGGCGCTCTCGCTGCTGCGCCAGTCGCACGATGCCGGGCTGCTGCAGGAAGACGGCTGGCTGCTCAACGGAGAGCTCGTCGAGGTCGGCGCCGGCGAGGACGTGCTGCACGAGAACGCGTCCAGCTCGCTTCTCGCCATCGAGCTTGCCGAAAACGGGCAATCGGCGAAGTGGGAGGTCGAGTACGTCCGCGAGGGCGACGTCCTGCGCTATCCGAAGGACGACGGCGGCGGCCGCCCGGCGGACGCGCAGGGGACCCTGTTCGGCGACGGCTTCCAGTATCTGCGCGCCGACCGGGTCAACCCGATGGTCAGCTACCCGAAATCCTTCCATGCGGTCTCGCAGCGCCGCTTCCTCGGCAGCCGCGGCGAGTATGCGGCGCATTTCCTCAGCCTCTACCGCGACGAGCCGATCCGCGACGACTCGCTCAAGCATCCGGACTCGAACGCGACCAGCGGCCTGCTGGCCCAGGTCAACGCCTGGATGCAGGAGTTCAGCCCCGGCGCGACGATCGACGTGCACGAGATCGAAAAGACCGATTTCGTCCGCCTCAGCTATACCTTCGGTGCCGGCATCGACAGCTCCAACCCCTACCGGCCGACCAATGTCGGCTTCGGCCTGACCTATTCGCTGCCGGTCGTCGTCGCCTGCCTGTCGACCGCGTCCGGCGGCGTCGTGCTGCTGGAAAACCCGGAAGCCCACCTGCATCCGCAGGGGCAGGTGGCGATGGGCCGGCTGATGGCCCTGACCGCGGCGGCCGGGGTGCAGGTCGTCGTCGAGACCCACAGCGACCACGTGCTCAACGGCATCCGCATCGCGGTCAAGCAGGGCGTGCTGCCGCCGGCCGATGCGCTGGTGCATTTCTTCCGGCGCGACGCGGCCAGCGGCGCGGCGGCGATCGACAGCCCGGCGATCAACGAGCAGGGCCGCCTCAGCTTCTGGCCGGACGGCTTCTTCGACCAGTGGGACAAGAGCCTCGACGAGCTTCTCGACTGACGCGGGGAGCACGACCATGGCGCTGTATGTCTTCCTGAACGAGCTGTCGCAACCGGACAACGCGATCGCGCCGGAGCCGGGCGGCCTCGTCGTCAACGGCCTGGTCGACCTTTTGCGCGCCGTCAAGCGGCTGCGCCGCGATGCCGTCCTGCACAGCGCCGTTCCGCTGCGCGACGTGCGCATCGGCGACAGCTATTCCATCGCCGTCTGGTGCAACGACGGCGATCGCCGCGAGGAGTGGCGCTTCCTGCGCAGCCTGCAGGATCGTGCGCCGTTCCAGGTGCGGCTCGCCGAGCTCGGCATCGACGTCATGGAGACCGACTACCGGCTCGGCGAGGACCGCGCCGAAGGGCTCGGCCTTGCGCATCTGTTCGGCGGGCTCGCCGTCAGCCTCGACTACGAGCCGCGCTGGCGCGACCTTTCCGTGGCGCTGACCCGCGAGGCGCTGGAGGAGCGGGACGACGGCGAGGTCGACATCGTCGCCGCCGATGTCGAGACGGTTCATGCCAGCCGGCAGGGCCACGTCGCGGAACTCCGGGACTGGCTGGCGCACGCCTGCCGCCTTCCGGTATCGGACGGCGGCGATTTGTGGCGGCGGCGCGATGAGCTGTTCCCCCGTCTCGACTTCCTGCCCCGCGTCGAGGGCCAGCTGCGCGCGCTGCAGGCCAGCAATCCGTGGTTCGGCGCCGCGGCCCGGCGCCTCGAGGAGCTGAACGCCGTGCTCGACCACTGGGACCCGGCCAACACGCCGGAGCCGCACTACCGCAGCCGGGTGACGTCCGAGCACACGCGGCGCAAGCGGCTGTGCCGGTTCGAGGATCTCGACGGCAAGACAAGGGTGTTCGACCTGCATGCCCGCTTCACGCCGGGCGCGGGCCGCCTGTATTTCCGCCTCGACGCCGAACGCCGCCGCGCCGTCGTCGCCCATGTGGGACGCAAGCTGGGCGAGTAGGGCACGCAGTCGTCCCGGTCATCCGGCGCGACCTCATGCTTCGAGACGGGCCTTGCGGCCCTCCTCAGCATGAGGCTCCAACGTCCGTGCCCTCATGCTGAGGAGGCTGCGAAGCACCCGTCTCGAAGCATGAGGTCGCGCCGCGCCGGCATCGAGCGGACTTTCCACCCCCTACACGTCGATGTCCTCGACGAAGCGGGCGTGCTCCTGGATGAAGGCGAGGCGCAGCTCCGGCTTCTTGCCCATCAGGCTTTCCACCAGCCGCGCCGTCTCGCGGGCGTCGTCCGCCTCCTCGGGGTTGCGGCGGTCGGGGATGTCGACGCGCAGCAGCGTGCGCGTGCCCGGCTGCATCGCGGTCTCCTTGAGGTGCCGGGCCGGCATCTCGCCCAGCCCCTTGAAGCGGCTGACTTCGATCTTGCCCTTGCCGGAGAAGCCGGACTTGACCAGCTCGTCCTTGTGTGCGTCGTCGCGGGCGTAGAGCGATGTCGTGCCTTGCGTCAGGCGATACAGCGGCGGCAGGGCGAGGAACAGGTGGCCGTTCTCGATCAGTCCCGGCATCTCGCGATAGAAGAAGGTCATCAGGAGCGCCGAGATATGGGCGCCGTCGACATCCGCGTCGGTCATGATGATGACCTTGTCGTAGCGCAGCTTGGCATCGTCGTAATCGCCCCGGGTGCCGCAGCCGAGCGCCTGGACCAGGTCGCTCAGCTCCTGGTTGGCGGCGAGCTTGTCGGCCGACGCGCTGGCGACGTTCAGGATCTTGCCGCGCAGCGGCAGCACCGCCTGGGTTTCGCGGTCGCGCGCCTGCTTGGCCGAGCCGCCGGCCGAATCGCCCTCGACGATGAACAGCTCCGTGCCCTCCTGGCCGGTTTTGCTGCAGTCGGTCAGCTTGCCGGGCAGGCGCAGGCGGCGGGTCGCCGTCTTGCGCGTCAGCTCGCGCGCGGTGCGCCGGCGCATGCGCTCCTCCGCCCGTTCGATGACGCGCTCCAGCAGCGCCTGCGAGGCGGCCGGGTTGGCCGCGAGCCAAAGCTCGAAGCGGTCCTTGATCGTCGTCTCGACGAGCCGTCCGGCCTCCGGCGACGACAGCTTCTCCTTGGTCTGGCCCTGGAACTGCGGATCGCGGATGAAGATCGAGAGCATGGCGCAGGCGCCGCCGATGACGTCGTCCGCCAGGATCTGCGCGGCCTTGCGGGCGCCGGCCATCTCGCCGAAGGACTTCAGGCCGCGCAACAGGCCCATGCGCAGCCCGGTCTCGTGGCTCCCGCCCTGCGAGGTCGGCACCGTGTTGCAGTAGGTGGACACGAAGCCGTCGCCGTCCTCGGGCCAGCAGATCGCCCACTCGACCTGGCCGACGCCGTCCGGCGCCTTGGCCTGGCCGGCGAACGCCGTCGGCGTGACGGTGTGGCGCGCCGCCACCGTCGCCCGAAGGAAGTCGGCGAGGCCGCCGGGAAAGTGCAGGGTGGCGCTCTGCGGGATCTCCTCGTCCTTCGGCAGGCGCGACGGATGGCAGCTCCAGCGGATCTCGACGCCGCGGTACAGATAGGCCTTGGAGCGTGACATGCGGTACACGCGCGCCGCCGAAAACGCGGCGCTCTCGCCGAAGATCTCGGGGTCCGGGTGGAACCGCACGGTGGTGCCGCGGCGGTTGCTCACCGCGCCCTCGTCGGACAGCGGGCCCTTGGGCGCGCCGCGCGAGTATTCCTGGCGCCACAGTTTACGGTCGCGCGCCACCTCCACGGTCAGCCGGTCGCACAGCGCGTTGACCACCGACAGGCCGACGCCATGCAGGCCGCCCGAGGTCGCATACACCTTGTCGGAAAACTTGCCCCCGGAATGCAGCGTCGTCAGGATCACCTGGAGCGCCGACTTCTCGGGGAATTTCGGATGCGGGTCGACCGGGATGCCGCGGCCGTTGTCGCGCACCGTCACCGCGCCGGCCTCGTCCAGCTCCATCTCGATGCGGCTGGCGTGCCCGGCGACGGCCTCGTCCATCGCGTTGTCGACCACCTCGGCGACGAGGTGGTGCAGCGCCCGCTCGTCGGTGCCGCCGATATACATGCCGGGGCGCCTTCGCACCGGCTCCAGCCCCTCCAGCACCTCGATGTGCCGGGCCGAATAGGCATCGTCGCGCGCCGCCGCCTTGCGGCCGCCGCCGGGCATGTTCTCGAACAGGTCCGCCATGCGCGCATTATATGGGCGCCGGGGCCGCTGGCAAGGACGATACTGTGGCTTTCCGGCGATTTACAGCTACATATTGTAGAGCCTCGGCTCGCGCCGCGCCGGCGCCATGCCTGGACCGGTCGCCTGGCGGCCGATCATGTCTGCGTTAGGCTGCACAGCAGATGAGAGCTGACCGGGTGCGCGGCAACGGCGTCACCCATATGCGACAGTCGCGAATGCGCGGCGACTGCACGTCGGGCGTTGGCACCGCTGCGTGACGGCTTATCTTTCATCGTGACCCCGGGGCAACGGCATCAGACTTGCTTCCATGCCTCGAACGCGTCGACCAATCCGGCCCCGGTGGCACCGTCATTGCCGAAACCGGCGGGTACGGGGCCGTTGTTCTCGTTGCTGGCCGGATTAGACGACCCCAAGACCACGTCACGGCTTGAGCGGCGGAGGGCGCTCTTCACGTCGCCCGGCGTGAGGGACGGATCCTTCTCCAGCAGCAAAGCGCAAACGCCGGCCAACTGAGGCGCCGCAGCCGAAGTGCCGCTGAACACGCCCCATCCCTCGCCGGCCGTCGTGCCGTCGTCCAGTCGGTCGAGCTCGCAGCCCGGATCCACTGGAAGCATGATGTAGCTCGCACCGTTGGCGGCCTCGCCGACGAGCCCGCAGAGGTCTGGCACGATGCGCCCCGGGTAGATTTTGCTGACGAAGGCGCTGGCGTAATCGGAGGCGTGCATACTGCCGTCTTCATCGACGAACACGCCGCCGGCCGAGATAACCTCGGGCATCATGCCGGGAAAGGCCACGTGGCCATTGCCCGCCGAAAAGACGACGACCACTCCGGCGTCAACCGCAGCCTCGATTTCGGCCTCCAGCGCAACGAGGCTGTTCGGCAGCTGCAGCAAATGATTGTTGCTGATTCGCGCTCCCGTAATAGGGTCCGTCGGACAAAGATCATAACCCAGGCTGACGCTGATGACCTGGGGGTTGTGGCTGAGAGCTTCCTGAAAGCCTTCCAGAATGCTGGCGCCCAAGCTTGCGTCGGTCTCGTTGTCAAGCTTGACACCCACGAACGTCACATCGGGAGCGACGGCCAAAAGGTTGGCCGATTCGCCGGTCCCGTGGCCGTTGCCGTCTCGGTCCACGTGGGAGGCCCCAGGGGCGAGGACGGTCGTGGTCAGGTAGCCGCTTTCGTCGAAATAGGTATGGTCATGTGCAAAGCCGCTGTCGATCATGGCCACGGTGACGCCTCGACCCGTGGTGCCCGCCCGGTGGACCTCCGAGACGTTTAGCAGAAGGTTCAAGTCACCCGGGACCTGCAGATGATGATAGTCGACGCGTGGCGGAATCGGCGAGGGGGGCGGCACGGGAAAGCGTTGGTTCAGATAGATATGTGGCCACTGGATATAGGCCTCGTCGATAAGCGACTCGAGTTCCGGGTCAGGGTTCCAGGCCGCGTCCGCGCCGGGAAAGTAGAAGGAGCGGGCCTGGCAGTTGATGGCAACGCTCTCGTCCAGCTTGAACTTGCTGAGCGTGGTGCCGAAGATCTTTTCGAAGGTCTTGCGGTTGATGCGGGCCGACGCGGTGAGCCGCCCGCGGGTCGTGATCCGGAAGCCGGCCCGCTGCAGACCTTCGATCGCCTGGCCAACGCTGCGTTCCTCCGGGACAAGGTTCCTGACCAGCCCCGCGCTCATGCGAGCGCCGGTCGCAACCGGACCAGGTTGATCGCCGGGGCCGGGGAAGGTGATGGCAACGCGCAGCTCCTCGCCGGGCTCGGTCTGTTTGGCTTTGGCGCCCTTTCGGCCGCCGGTTCGCTTCTGCGGAGCCTGCCGAGATCTCTCGGATCGGCCCGCCGAGCCACCTTTGCCCGATTTCTTCGTTGCCATTGCAGGATCCTCCCGATCAAGATGGGCGGCTTAGAGTCGCCGCGCCGGTGGAACTACGGAAATGGAATCGACGAAATCCTGCAGGTCGCTGGGGACGGGAATGTCTCCCTCGGCGACCAGTCCCGCCGGCGCGCCTGCGTCTTGCTCGGTGGGCGGCAGGGACGGGACTTGCGTGAGCGAGGTCCCGAAGATCTCCTCAAAGGTTTCCTTGGAGCCGCGCAGCGAGAGCGTCGCCAGGCCCCGGGCCGTCGTCTCGAATCCGAGCGAGCGAGCGATTTCCGCCACCCGCGCACAATCCTCCGGCGTCCGCTTTTCCCTTTTGAGTACGACGGCTAGAGTTACGGCGCTCAAGGTCCTGCCTCTTCAGCAGCGTCGGCCGAAGCTCCCCCAACGGCGTGCACTGATTGCCCCAATCATGGTCCGAATACGCGCCAAGTGCAACCAGCACGATAAGATACCACTGCCAAAACCCCGTGGCTTTTGTCCAATTGATGCCCCGGGCGAGATGGCTGATTCCGGCTCTTGGCCGACGAACGCGCAACACGCGCCGGTTTACCGGAAACAACCCGTAGGCCGCGCCGCGGGTCCGCCTTCGCGCCACCGGCGCGCCCGATACCGGAAAAATGGACCGGGCGCCTGCCGATCATCCTGTATGATGGTGCGCCACGCCAACGGGGAGGGGGCACCATGAGCCGGGAACAGTCCGAGCAGCCGCTGGGCGAGCTTGCCCTGCGCACCCTGGCGATGCCCGCCGACGCCAACCCGTCCGGCGACATCTTCGGCGGCTGGGTGCTCTCGCAGATGGACATCGCCGGCGGCATGGTCACCCACCAGTTCGCGCGCGGGCGCGTGGCGACGGTGGCGATCGACTCGATGGTCTTTCACCAGCCGGTCAAGGTCGGCGACATCCTGTGCTGCTATGCGCACATGGAGAAGACCGGGCGCACCTCGATGACCCTGCGCATCCAGGCGTGGATCATCCGCGAGGCCGGCGGCGAGCGCGTCAAGGTCACCGAGGGCATCTTCACCTATGTCGCGATCGGCGCCGACGGCCGCCCGCGGCCGGTGGCGGAGGGGTAGGGGTGCGGGCCCGCTCAGAGGACCTCCAGCTTCACGCGGTCCTGGTAGAAGGCGATCCTGCCGGCGATCGCTTGCATCTCGTCATAGGGCGCATCGTACGACCAGGCGACGTTCTCTTCGCTGCGATCGCCGGCGGTGACCGTCCAGTAGGTCGCATCGCCCTTGAACGGGCAGGTGGTGGTGCGGTCGCTGCGGCGCAGCAGGTCAGTGGCCACGTCGTCGCGCGGGAAGTAGTAGACCGGCGCATAATCCGCCTCGCGCATGACCAGGACGTCGCCGCTGTCGGCGGCGATCACGCAGCCGGCGACGATCACCCGCATGCGCCGGCCGGCCGGGGCGACCGCGATGCTGTGGCCCGGGTCCCGGGCGAAACCGGGGGCGGGGTTGGTGACGGGGGTCTCGGACATGTCGGACTCTCCTTGGATTCAGCCTGCAAGTCTAGGCGCGCGCCGCGCAGGGCACCAATATCACGGTCCGTGGGTCACGCCAATGTGAGGCCGGGGCGCGCCGCACCGCGGCTATCATCCGCCGACAGCAACCGGTAAGGGACGGCGACATATGCGATATATCCGGACCGTCGTATTCATCGCCGCGCTGCTGCCGGCGGCGGCTGCGGCCGGCGAGGCCGACGTGATCGACGCGCGGGCCGAGCGCTCGGCCGACGGCACCTTCCGGTTCTCGGTCACCGTGCGCCACGCCGACGCCGGCTGGGATCACTATGCCGACGCCTGGGAGGTGCTGGCGCCGGACGGCGCGGTGCTCGGCACCCGCACCCTCTTGCACCCGCACGAGACCGAGCAGCCATTCACCCGCTCGCTGTCCGGCGTGCGCATTCCCGACGGCATAACCCAAGTGCGCCTGCGCGCGCACGACAGCGTGCACGGCCACGGCGGAAGCGAGATCACCGTCACGGTGCCGCGCTAGGCCGCGGCAGGTTGTCGTCGCCGGCCGGATCGTCGCCGCCGGGCGTGCCCAGCTCCGCGGACAGCGGCTCCACCGGGCCGACGGTCTGGGCGAGCCGGATCGAATCGGCGAAATGGGCGCGCATCTCTTCCGCCGGTCGCTCCCGCCGCCGCATGCGCCAGACGGTGAAGGAGGTCATCGCGGCAAGGCAGGCGGCGTTGAAGGCGAACAGGCCGGGCGCGTCGAGGAAGATCATCGTGGCCGAGGCGACCATCGGGCCGACCACCGCGCCGGCGGCATACAGCAGCAGCAGGGTGCTCGACGTCTCGACGTAGTCCTCGGGCCGCACGTGGTCGTTGGTGTGGGCCACCGACAGCGCGTAGAGCGGAAACACGAACAGGCCGTAAACGCCGGCGCAGGCGAAGATCACGCGCAGCCCGAACCCGTCGAGCAGGATCAGCCCGAGCGCCGCGAGCACGCCGCCGGCGCAGGACACGATGATGACCTTGCGCCGGTCGATGCGGTCCGACGCCCGGCCGAGCGGCCATTGCCCGACCGCCCCGAGGATCACGGTCAGGCTCATGAAGGCGGCGACGCCGGTGATGCTCGCCCCGAGCTGCTGGGCGAACACCGGGCCCAGGGTCCAGAAGCCGCCGTTGACGAGGCCGACGGTGAGGCACCCCATGAAGCCGACCGGCGAGGCGCGGTAGATGCGCAGTGGCCGGATCCGCACCCGGTGGATCGGCGCCGGTGCGGCGGACCGGGTCAGCGCCACCGGGACGGCGGCCACCGAGACCAGGATCGAGACAATGCTGAACAGCGCGAGATCGCCGGGGTCGCCGAGCGCCATCATCATCTGGCCGAGCGTGATGACGGTCAGGTTGATGATCGTGTAGATCGAGAACACGGTGCCGCGGGTTTCGATCGTCGAGCGCTCGTTGAGCCAGCTCTCGATCACCATGTAGATCGCCGCGAAGCAGTAGCCGGTGACGGCGCGCAGCGCCCACCACACCGGCACCGACAGCAGCAGCGGGTGGATCAGCGCGGTCGCCGAGACGACCGCCACCATCGCCGTGAACACGCGGATGTGGCCGACCCGGCGGACCAGCCGCGGCGCCTGGATGCAGCCGATCGCGAAGCCCAGGAAGTACGACCCGCCGAGGATGCCGAGGTCGAGCGGCGAGAACGCCTCGAGGCCGCCGCGCACCGGCAGCAGCACGCCCTGCAGGCCGTTGCCCATGAGCAGCAGCGCCGTGCTGAGCAGGAGGGCGCCGATCGGTGCGATCACAGTGGTCATCAGGGGGCCGTGGCGAGGTGGACGGTGCGGCCCCGTTCCTAACCCGCAAATCCGGCGCGGGCAAGCCCCGGCGTGTGGCACGGCATGGCACGCCGGACGCAAAGGAAACGGGCCGCTCCGAAGAGCGGCCCGCCGGTTCTCTTACCCGCGATGAACCGCGTCAGACGCTGTAGTACATGTCGAACTCGACCGGGTGCGGGAAGGTCTCGAAGCGCACGACCTCCTCCCATTTGAGCTCCATGTAGCCGTCCAGCAGATCGTCGCTGAACACGTCGCCCTTCTTGAGGAACTCGCGGTCGGCGTTGAGCGACTCCAGGGCCTCGCGCAGCGAGCCGCAGACCGTCGGCACGTTGTAGCGCTCCTCCGGTGGCAGGTCGTAGAGGTTCTTGTCCATCGCGTCGCCCGGATGGATGCGGTTCTCGATGCCGTCGAGGCCGGCCATCAGCATCGCCGCGAAGGCGTAATAGGGGTTGGCGCCGGGATCCGGGAACCGGACCTCGACGCGCTTGCCGTTCGGGCTCGCGGCATGCGGGATGCGGCACGCGGCCGAGCGGTTGCGCGCCGAATAGGCGAGCAGCACCGGCGCCTCGAAGCCCGGGACCAGGCGCTTGTAGCTGTTGGTCAGCGGGTTTGTGAAGGCGTTCAGCGCCTTGGCGTGCTTGATGATGCCGCCGATGTAGAACAGGCAGGCCTCGGA
>CAYFYY010000086.1:0-215 GCA_964347475.1 uncultured Flavobacteriales bacterium | reverse complement strand
GGGTGTGCATGCCGGAGCCGTTGTCGTTCCACACCGGCTTCGGCATGAAGGTCGCCGTCTTGCCGTACTGGTGCGCGACCATCTGGGTGACGTATTTGTAGATCTGCATGTTGTCGGCCGAGCGCACCAGCGTGTCGAACTTCAGGCCCAGCTCGTGCTGCGAGGGCGCCACCTCGTGGTGGTGCTTCTCCATGGTCAGGCCCATCTCGTCCATG
>CAYFYY010000085.1:0-18519 GCA_964347475.1 uncultured Flavobacteriales bacterium | reverse complement strand
GGCTGATCGTCACCAAGCTCGACGGCACCGCGCGCGGCGGCGTGCTGGTGGCGCTGGCCGACCGCTTCGGCCTGCCGGTCCACGCCGTCGGCGTCGGCGAGAAGGTCGGCGACATGCGGCCGTTCACCGCGGACGAGTTCGCGCGCGGCCTGATGGGGCTGGACGCCGGTTGAGCGGTGGCGATTGACACGCGCGGAGGTTCCGGCATTGTGGCGCGGCATGAGTCGCGGGAGGCCCGAATGGCGAAGGTGACGCCGTCCGGCGTGCACAGTCTGAAACGGTTCAAGGACGCGGAAGCGGCGCTCGCGCGCGTGGTCGAGATCTACGAGACCGGCGCGCAGCGCGTGCGCGAACGCTTCGAGAGGTTCGTCGCCGGTGACCGCACGACCCCCTCGGAACCCGCGTTCTATCCGTTCGTCCTGGTCGAGGCCGGACTCGCAGAGATGGAATTCGAGGCGCGGCCGTCCTACGGCACGCTGTCCTATCCCGGTGCCTACGGCACCACGCTGACCCGGCCCGACCTGTTCGGCGACTATTACCGCGAGCAGTTCGACCTCCTGCTGCGGCACCATCGCGTGCCCATGCAGGTCGGGGTCAGCGACCGGCCGATCCCGCTGCCCTTCGTCATCGAGCATTCCTCCGCCGATTTCTCCGCCGCCCAGCTGCAGAAGGTGGAGGGCATCTTCACGCTGCCGGATCTTGCGCGCATCGACGATTCGATCGCCAACGGCACCCATCGCACGACGCCGGGCGAGCCCTGGCCGCTGGCGCTGTTCGGGGCCGAACGCGTGGATCTCGCGCTGCACCGGCTGCGCCATTATACCGCCAGCGAGCCGGAGCATTTCCAGCAGTTCGTGCTGTTCACCAACTACCAGCGCTACGTCGACGGCTTCGTCGCCTACGGCCGCGAGGCGGTGGCGCAGGACGGCGACTACACGGCGTTCATCGAGCCCGGCGGGGTCAGGACAGTCGGCCCGGCGCACGGCGGCGACGGCAGGCCGTCGGGCACGCCGCCCGCCCATTTGCCGCAGATGCCGGCCTACCACCTGGTGCGGCCGGACCGCCAGGGCGTCACCCTCGTGAATATCGGCATCGGGCCGTCGAACGCGCGCACGATCACCGACCACCTCGCCGTCCTGCGGCCCCATTGCTGGCTGATGATCGGCCATTGCGGCGGCTTGCGGCGCTCCCAGAAGCTCGGCGACTACGTGCTCGCGCACGCCTATATCCGCGAGGACCACGTGCTCGACCGGGACCTGCCGCTGTGGGCGCCGGTGCCGCCGATCGCCGAGATCCAGGTGGCGCTGCAGGAGGCGGTGGCGCGCGTCACCGGCCTGCGCGGGCCGGAGATGAAGACGCGCATGCGCACCGGCACCGTGGCGACCACGGACAACCGCAACTGGGAGCTGCGCTTCGATGAGCTGTACGAGCGGTTTAGCCAGTCGCGCGCCATCGCCGTCGACATGGAATCGGCGACCATCGCCGCCAACGGTTTCCGCTTCCGGGTGCCCTACGGCACCCTCCTGTGCGTTTCCGACAAGCCGATGCACGGCGAGATCAAGCTGCCCGGCATGGCCAACGCCTTCTACAGCGAGCGCATCGGCCAGCACCTGAAGATCGGCCTCGAGACCGTGCGGATCCTGCGCGAGGGTGGCGTCGAACAGCTCCATTCGCGCAAGCTGCGCAGCTTCGACGAGCCGGCGTTCCGGTAGGCGAGGCGGGGCCACGCGAGTTGGCGCTGCAGCCCGAGCTCGTCTTCCTGGTCCTGCTGGCGGCGCTGGCGCATGCGGGGTGGAACACCGTCGTCAAGTCGAGCGGCGCGCGCAACCGGACCTTCGCGGTGATGCTGCTGGCCGGCGGCGCGGTCGGGCTGGTCGGCGCAGTCCTGCTGCCGCTGCCGGCCCCGGCGGCGTGGACGTATCTCCTTGCCTCGGCGGTCGTGCATTACGGCTACTACGGATTCCTGCTGCTCGCCTACCGGCACGGCGACCTCAGCCACGTCTACCCGCTGGCCCGCGGCTCGGCCCCGCTGGCGGTCGCCGCCGGGGCCTGGATGATGGCCGGCGAGGCGCTGTCGCCGGCAGCCGTCGCGGGCCTCGCGCTCGCCTCGGCGGGGCTGATGAGCCTTGCCTTCGAGAACGGCTTCCCGCGGGGCCATGCCGGCAAGCCCGTGTTCTACGCGCTCGGCACCGGGCTGCTGATTTCCGCCTATACCGTGATCGACGGGCTCGGGGTGCGGGCGTCGCAGGCACCGCTCAGCTACATCGTCTGGCTCAACCTGCTGGAGGCGCTGCCGATCGTGGCATGGCTCGTGGGTCGCCGGCCCGAGGGCTTCATCCGGCGGGCCGGGCCGTGGTGGCGCCATGGCCTGGTCGGCGGCCTGCTGGCGACCGCGGCCTACGGCTTCGTGATCTATGCCATGTCGGCCGGCGGCCTGGCCCACGTCTCGGCGCTGCGCGAAACCTCGACCCTGTTCGCGGCGCTGATCGGCACCCTCGTTCTCGGCGAGAAAGGCGCCGGCCCGGCGCGCCGCATTGCTGCCGCCGCCATGGTCTCGGCGGGCATCATCGTCCTGCAGCTGGCGTAGCGGCGCCGCCTGCGGGCTTCACGCGGCGGTCCGAACCTGCTACCACGCTGCCGCGAAACCGAGAGAGGAGAGGCGACCGTCATGAACGCGCGAGTCAACGCCGCGATCGAATACGGCCCGCTGGGCGTGTTCCTCGTGACCTACTGGGTCGCCGGGATCTTCCCCGCCACCGCGGCGATCATGGTGGCGACGGCGGTCGCGCTGTCGGTCGCCTGGGTCACGCAGCGGCGCGTGCCCAAGGTGCCGCTGGTCTCCGGCGTGCTGCTGATGGTGTTCGGCGGCCTGACCCTGTGGCTGCAGGACGAGACCTTCATCAAGATGAAGCCGACCATCATCTACGTGATGTTCGCGGCGGTGCTGCTGGTCGGCCTCGCCCTGGGCCGCCCGCTCCTCAAGCCCCTGCTCGGCCATGCCTGGCGGCTGACCGACAGGGGCTGGAACGCGTTGACCAGCCGCTTCGGCCTGTTCTTCCTTGCACTGGCCGGCCTCAACGAGCTGGTCTGGCGCACCCAGTCCACGGATTTCTGGGTCAACTACAAGGTGTTCGGGACGATGGGGCTGATTTTCGTGTTCACCGCCCTGCAGATCGGCCTGGTGCAGCGCCACCAGCTGCCCGAAGAGGCCTCGATGGAGGACGGGTCGCGGCCCGATTCAGCCCCGGAAATGCTCGAGGATCGACCAGCCGCCGAGGGCGATGAATCCGAGTCCGGCAATCAGCTTCAGCGGTAGCGTCTCGAGATAGCGCGCACCCAGGTTTCCGACCAGCACGGCGAGCGCGGTGGCGACGACGAGGGCGCCGGCCGCCGCGAGGAACACCAGCACCGGGTGCTGGGTGCGGTCGCTGGCGAACAGCAGAGTCGCCAGCTGCGTCTTGTCGCCGAGCTCGGCGAGAAAGACGATGGCGAAGATCGAGGCAAGTTTCATCATCGGAACGGGCCCCCTCGCCCGCGTGCCGCACCGGCACCCCGGATCAGTAGTCGCCGGTCTCGCCCGGCGGGTTGAAGCGCGCCGCGAAGTGGGTCTCGCCGCGCACCTCTTGGTCATGGCGCAGCGCCCAGCGCACGGACGGGAAGGCGAGGTCGTCCCACGGGATCTCGTCCCAGCCGAACAGCCCGACCTCCTCGCTCTCCGGTCCTGCGGCGATGTCGGGCGAGAGCAGGCGCGCCCGGTAGATCACCTGCACCTGGCTGATCCGCGGGATGCTGTAGACGGCCAGCACCGTCTCCACCTCGATCTCGGCACAGGCCTCCTCGCGCGCCTCGCGCGCAGCGCCCTCTTCGGTGGTCTCGTTGACCTCGAGGTAGCCCGCCGGCAGCGTCCAGAAGCCGCGGCGCGGCGGGATCGCGCGGCGGCACAGCAGCACCCGGTCCTGCCACCGCACCACCGATCCCACCACCACCTTGGGGTTCTCGTAGTCGACGAAACCGCAATCGGGGCAGACCATGCGCTCGCGGTCGTCGCCCTCGGGGATCGCCCGTACCACCGGGCCGCGCGCCGTATACTCGGAATCGCTCATGGCGTCGAATGTGCCGCGACTGCGGCGCCGCATCAAGCGCGGCCTGCGACGGCGCGCCGAAATCGTTGTCGCCTCGTGGCGTAACTCGCCGCGCTCAGCCCTTCTCCAGCGCCTTAACGCCGGGCAGCGTCTTGCCCTCGAGCCATTCGAGGAAGGCGCCGCCCGCCGTCGAGACATAGGAAAAATCGCCGGCCGCGCCGGCGTGGTTGAGCGCCGCCACGGTATCGCCGCCGCCGGCCACCGAGATCAGGCCGCCGTCGCGCGTCAGCCGCGCCGCCTCTCGCGCGACGGCCACGGTGCCGGTGTCGAACGGCGCCACCTCGAAGGCGCCGAGCGGCCCGTTCCACAACAGCGTGCGCAGGTCGCCGAGCCGCCGTCTGAGGTCGGCGATGCTGTCCGGGCCGATGTCGAGGATCATCTGGTCGGCCGGCACCGCATCGATCGCCACCGTCTGCGCCGGCGCGCCCGCCTCGAAGCGCGGCGCGACCACGGCGTCGACGGGCAGCACGATGTCGCAGCGCGCTGTCGCCGCCCTGGCCTCGATCTCGCGTACCGTGTCGGCGAGGTCGTGCTCGCACAGGCTGGCGCCGACATCGATGCCGCGCGCGTGCAGGAAGGTGTTGGCCATGCCGCCGCCGATGATGAGCGCGTCGACCCGGGGCACGAGGTTGCCGAGCACGTCGAGCTTGCTGGACACCTTGGCGCCGCCGATCAGCGCCGCCACCGGGTGGGCCGGGTTCTCCAGCGCCGTCGCCAGCGCCTCCAGCTCCGCCTGCATGGCGCGGCCGGCGGCGGCCGGCAGCAGCCGTGCGATCGCCTCGGTCGAGGCGTGGGCCCGGTGGGCGGCGGAGAACGCGTCGTTCACGTAGGCATCGCCCAGCTTGGCAAGCGCGGCGGCGAAACCGGCGTCGTTGGCCTCCTCGCCGGCATGGAAGCGCAGGTTCTCCAGCAGCGCGGCGCCGCCCGGCTGCAACGCGTCGACCACGTCCTCAGCCGCGGCGCCGATGCAGTCCGGCGCGAAGGCGACGGGCGCATCGCCGAGCGCCGCCGACAGGGCCGCGACCACGGGCTTCAGCGACATCTCCGGCACCACCTTGCCCTTGGGCCGGCCGAAATGCGACATGACGACCACCCTTGCCCCCTTGTCGCAGAGTTCACGAATGGTCGGCGCCAGCCGCTCGATTCGCGTGGCGTCGGTGACCTTGCCATCGGCGACCGGCACGTTGAGGTCGCCGCGAACCAGCACGCGCCGGCCGGCCAGGTCGAGATCGTCGATCGTGTTGAACATCGCTGAAACCCCCAATGAGACAGAGAAATGGCCCGGGACCGAAGTCCACTACACCGGGAAGCGGCTCCGCGGCAACGCTCGCGAGTGTGGGATTGTTCCCACCCGGCGCTGTGCCACAGGTCCTGGACCGGCAACCAAGCGGCGCACACTCGATCTCTTGTGCGGACTCCTAAGATCGGGCAATGTCCCGCGCAACACCCGACCGACCGATCCCTCCGACCAGAAGAGAACATCCCCCATGAGCGAGTCCCAATACGACCTCATCGTCATCGGCGCGGGTCCCGGCGGCTATGTCGCGGCGATCCGCGCGGCCCAGCTCGGTCTCAAGGTCGCCTGCGTCGAGAAGCGCGCGACGTTGGGCGGCACCTGCCTCAATATCGGCTGCATCCCGTCCAAGGCGTTGCTCAACAGCTCGGAGAAATACGAGGAGGCGCGGCACGCCCTCGCCGCGCACGGCGTCGAGACCGGATCCGTCAAGTTGAATCTCAAAGCCATGATGGCGCGCAAGGACAAGGTTGTCGGCGATCTCACCAAGGGTATCGAGTTCCTGTTCAAGAAAAACAAGGTCGATCATGTCAGGGGCGCCGCCAGCCTGGCCGGCTCCGGCAAGGTCGCGGTCACGCCGGCCGACGGCGGCAAGGCCACGCAGCTCGGGGGCAAGCACATTCTCATCGCCACCGGCTCCGACGTGATGCCGTTGCCCGGCGTCGACATCGACGAAAAGCGCATCGTCTCGTCGACCGGCGCGCTGGAACTGGCGAAGGTGCCGAAGCATCTGGTGGTGGTCGGCGGCGGCGTCATCGGGCTCGAGCTCGGCTCGGTCTGGCGCCGCCTCGGCGCGCAAGTCACCGTGGTCGAGTTTCTCGACCGGGTGCTGCCCGAGATGGATGGCGAGGTGTCGAAGAACTTCGCCCGGATCATGAAGAAACAGGGCATGGCGCTAAAGCTTTCAAGCAAGGTCACTGCGGCCAAGGCGGGCAAGGGCGGCATCAAGCTGGAGGTCGAGCCGGCGGCGGGCGGCAAGGCGGAAAACATCGACTGCGATGTGGTGCTGGTCTCGATCGGCCGCCGCCCCTACACCGACGGGCTGGGGCTGGAGGCGGCCGGCGTCGAAACCGACAAGCGCGGCTTCATCGTCGTCGACAGGCAATACCGGACGACGGCCGACGGCATCTACGCCATCGGCGACTGCGTGCCGGGCCCGATGCTGGCGCACAAGGCCGAGGACGAGGGCATCGCCTGCGTCGAGATGATCGCCGGCCAGACGGCCCACGTGAACTACGAGGCGATCCCCTCGATCGTCTACACCTGGCCGGAGGTCGCCGCGGTCGGCGCGACGGCGCAGCAGCTCGAGGAGGCCGGCACCGAATATCGCGCCGGCTCGTTCCCGTTCACCGCCAACAGCCGCGCCCGCACCACCATGGAAACCGACGGTTTCGTCAAGATCCTCGCCGATGCGAAGACCGACCGGGTGCTCGGCGCCCATGTTATCGGTGCGGACGCCGGTACCATGATCCACGAGATCGTCGCTGTCATGGAATTCGGCGGCTCGGCGGAGGACATCGCGCGCAGCAGCCATGGCCACCCGACCCTGTCCGAGGCGGTCAAGGAGGCGGCGCTGGCGGTGGCCGGACGTCCGCTCCACATCTGACGATGGCGGTCGCGGCGGTCCGGCGGCGAGGGCGGCCGGGATGATGCGCCGGGCCTCGCCGGCGGCGGTGATCCTCGCCATGTGCGTGGCCGAGGTCCTGGGCATGACGGCGTTCTCGACCTTCCCGGCGCTGCTGCCGGTGTTCACCGCCGAATGGGGGCTCAGCAACACCGCCGCCGGCTGGATCGGCGGCGTCTATTTCGTCGGCTACCTCTTGTCCGTGCCGGTGCTGGTGACGCTGACCGACCGGGTCGACCCGCGCCGTATCTACCTCGCCGCGATGGCGCTCAGCGTGGTCTCGGCGCTGGGCTTCGCGCTGGCTGCCGACGGCGTCGCCAGCGCCAGCCTGTGGCGCGGGCTGCAGGGCATCGGCCTCGCCGGCACCTACATGCCGGGGCTGAAGGCACTGACCGACATGCTGCCGGAGCGCTCGCAGAGCCGCGCCGTTGCGTTCTACACCGCAAGCTTCGGGGTCGGCTCCAGCCTGTCCTTCCTCATCGCCGGCGAGTTCGAGGCCGCCCTGGACTGGCGCTGGGCCTTCGGCCTGTCGGCGATCGGCCCGGTCGTGGCGCTCGCCATGGCCATGGCCATCCTGCGGCCCTCGCCGCCAGCCGAGGACGCGATGCCGACGACCCGGCTGCTCGACTTCCGGCCCGTGCTCGCCAATCGCCGGGCGCTCGCCTTCACCCTCGGCTACTGCGTTCATAACTGGGAGCTGTTCGGCTACCGCACCTGGATCGTCGCCTTCCTCGTGTTCGCCCAGGCGCAGCAGCCGGTGGGCGCGCTCGGCGCGGCGTGGAGCGCCACGATCCTCGCAGCCCTGGTCAACCTCGTCGGGCTGCCGGCCAGCGTCCTCGGCAACGAGCTCGCGCACCGGTTCGGCCGCCGCCGCGTGCTGGTCGCCGTGATGACGGCATCGGCCGTCGCCGGCGCGCTGTTCGGTTTTTCCGGCGCGACGATGCCGTTCGTCGTCGTGGTGGCGCTCGCCTTCGTCTACGGCTGGACGGTGATCGGCGATTCCGCGACCCTGACCGCCGGCATGGTCGCCGCCGCCGATCCGCGCTACCGGGGCGCGACCATGGCCATGCACTCGATGATCGGCTTCGTCGGCTCGGCCGTCGGCCCGCTCGCCTTCGGCATGGTGCTCGACGGCGGCGGCGGGGCCGGGAGCGGCCTTGCCTGGGGCCTCGCCTTCACCTCGCTGAGCGGCGTCATCCTGATTGGCCCGCTGCTCATGCTGACGATGGCGCGCCGCGCGGAACAGCACACCCCCTAGTTTCTTGCCAGCTTGCCGCGGATCGGTGAATCCGTTCGTCACGCACGGTGCATTAGTCCGGACGGCCCTGCATCGCCAGTAGCCCGGCGAAGGCCGGATCTGGACGGGTAACGACATGGGTGGGAACCATCGACAGCCAGTCCCGGAATCGGCCCTTGGCCTCGAATCGGTTGCGAAACTCGGATCGCGCAAGGAACTCGGGAAAGCGGGGCACGATGCCGCCGGCAAGGTACACACCGCCGCGTGCACCGATCGTCAATGCGACATTTCCGGCAAAGGATCCCAGCATGGCGCAAAAGGTCCTCAGGGTCACCCCGCATAGCGCACAGTCGCCGGCGAGGGCCATCTCGGTAATCTCGTCGGCACTGCGATGAAGCGGACCACCCGCGCTATCAATGGTCCGCAGCACCTCGTACAGACGCTCCAGCCCGCCGCCCGAGAGTACAAGCTCGGCCGAGACGTGACGATTGCGATCGCGCAAGCGGGACAGGATCTCGGCTTCTTTTCTGTCCTCCGCCGCCAGCGTCACGTGACCTCCCTCGGTCGCCAGCGCCACCCCGTCCGCCACCGGCACGAAGATCCCCATGCCGAGTCCGGTCCCTGGTCCGATCACCACACTGGGGGCATCTTGCTTGGCGACGCCACCCCCCACGCGGAGGAGATCTTTCGGAGTAAATTGCGGCAAGCCGCGGGCCAGTGCCGCGAAATCATTGACCAGATCAACTCTGGACAGTCCCAGTTCTGCCGCGAGCTCGCCCGCATCGAACTGCCAGGCGCCGTTGGTCAGCCGTGCGCGACCGCTCTCGACAGGGCCCGCCACCGCAAGAATTGCCTTTTCCGGTATGGTCTTTAGTCCGACTTCCTGGAAGAAGGCGCGGATTACGTCGGCCGGGCGGGCGTAATTCTCAACCGCATAGCTCTTTGCCAGTCGAATCCGGTCATCCTCCGCCACCGCAAAGCGCGCATTGGTACCGCCGATATCGGCAAGTAGAACGTTCTTTCCCGCGACGCTCATCAAGCCCCTGGCCGCGGCCCTGCCAACGTTCCCACAAAAGACAGCCGCCAAGCCGTAATGTCATGCTCGCGCAAATTCCCCATCATTGACTTCCAGCGATCCTTACGCTCCTTCAAAGACATGGTCAGGGCCATTTCCATCAAATCCGCGGTCGCTTCCGAATCGTAGGGGTTGCAGATGAGGGCCCCGTCAAGTTCTTGCGCGGCACCCGCGAAGCGTGAGAGGACCAGGACCCCCGGATCCCGGGACGACTGGGCAGCGACATATTCTTTGGCGACCAAGTTCATACCATCCCTGAGCGGCGTCACTAAGCCGACCCGGGCCAGCCGGAAGAATCCGGCCAGGGTTTTCTGCGTGAACCCCTTGTTCAGATAGCGAACGGGCACCCAGTCATAATCCGCGTAGCGGCCATTCACCCAGCCCGACAACTCTTCGAGACGCCGTCTGATTTCGTCGTAACCCTGCACACCCTCGCGGGTTGGCGGCGCGATCTGCAGAAAGACGACGCCACCGCGGTTGCCGGGATACCGGTCCAGCAAGTAGGAAAACGCGTGCATTCGTTTGATCAGCCCCTTGGAGTAATCGAGGCGATCGACGCCGATGATGAGCTCCCGATTGCCTACGCTGCGTCGCAGGCGTTCGGTTGGCGGTGAGCCGGCCGCCTGCTGTGCGAAGCGTGCCACCGCTTCGGTGTCGATCGATATCGGAAAGGCCGCGGCGCGCGTAGTTCGGCCGTGCATCTCGATTGTGCCGCCGTCGCCCAGCCGGCCCTTCCCCTCCATCGTCACATAATCGACAAAGGCCTGAAGGTCCCTGTGGGTCTGGAACCCGATAAGGTCGTATGCGAACAGCGAACGCACGAGATCGGCGTGGTTGGGCAGCGCCAGCAACACCTCGACCGCCGGCCACGGGATATGCAGGAAGAACCCCATGCGCTGTTGGTTGTTGGCTTGGCGCAGCTGATCCGCCAAGGGGATGAGATGATAGTCGTGGACCCAGACCAGATCGTCGGGCTGCAGCAGTGGTCCCAGGAGCCGTGCAAAATTCGAATTGACGCGCTGGTATCCCTTGAGACTTTCGCGATCGAATTTCACGAGATCCAGCCGGTAATGAAACAACGGCCACAACACGCTGTTCGCGAAGCCGTTGTAGTATTCGCCGTGGTCAACTTCGGTCAGGTCGACCGTGGCATAGACGACCTTACCGGTCGCCGCAATCTCCGCCTTCTGCGAGGGGGCGTCGGAGGTTTTGCCGCTCCATCCGAACCAGAGTCCGCCCCTTTCCTTGAGGGCGGCCTGCAACGCCACGGCAAGGCCTCCCCCGCCGCCACTGCGTCCGTGATTGGGTCGGGCAACCCTGTTCGATACCACGACGAGACGGCTCATAAAGCCTCCTCCCAAGGGCGTGACAGCCGCATCGCGGCATGAATCAGCCCGACCATGGAGTAGGTTTGGGGAAAGTTGCCCCACAGCTCCCCGTTCTTGACATCGAGATCCTCGGACAGCAGACCAAGCGGATTACGCCGCGCCAGCATGTTCTCGAACAACTCGCGTGCCTCGCCGTGACGGCCCACCGCGGCCAACGCCTCGATATACCAGAAGGTGCAAACATTGAAGCTGGTTTCCGGCATGCCGAGGTCGTCGGGGGTTTCGTAGCGGTGCATGTGCATGCCATTGCGGAGCTTCCGTTCCGCCAGCTCGAGCGTTCCCACGAAACGACGGTCGTCGGCCCGGATGAATCCGAGCGTCGGCAGAAGAAGGAGACTGGCGTCGGTATAGGTGCCGCCGAAACTGCCGGTGAAACTGTTGAGTTCTTGGTTCCAGGCGCGCGCCAGGATGCCGTCGCGAATGCGGTCCGCATGGCCAAGCCAGTAGGTCTCGCGGCCCGCCAGCTCGAGATGCGTTGCGATCTTGGCCAGCCGGTCGCAGGCGGCCCAGCACAGGACGCTCGAATAGGTGTGCACAGCCTCGCGGCTTCGGTATTCCCAGATGCCCGCATCCGGCTGGTCCCATCGCGCCGCCGCCTGCTCGCCCAATTTCTCCAGCATCTCGAATAGGGACCGGTCACCCAAGGACGACAGACGCTGGTCGTAGAACGCTTGCGAGAGCGCCAGTAGGACGCTGCCGTAGCCATCATTCTGGACCTGCCGAAAGGCCTCGTTGCCGATCCGCACGGGACCCATGCCACGGTATCCTGACAGTGAGTCGACCTGCGATTCGTCGAGGCGCGCATCGAGCGTAATGCCGAAGACGGGCTGCAGATAGCCGTCCTCAGCCATCGCCACGATATTGGTGATGTAATGCAGGTATTCTTCCATCGTCCACGTCACACCCAGGGCGTTGAGCGCGTTGACAACGAAATAGGAATCCCGCAGCCAGCAATAGCGATAGTCCCAGTTGCGCAGGGAGTGCGGCGCTTCCGGTATCGAAGTCGTCATGGCCGCAACGATCCCTCCGGACTCCTCGAAACTGCATAACTTCAAAGTAATTGCCGCGCGGATAACGGCTTCCTGCCATTCAAAGGGCAGTGACAGGTACCGGCACCATTCCCGCCAATACTCGTCCGTCTTTTCGTGGAATGCGCGGCCGGTGCCGGCGACGGGATACGTGAGGCTCTCGTCGGGGCCGAGGATCATCGTCAGCGGCCTGTCCAGTACGAACGGCACCTCCTCCAGGACGTAGGTAACGGGCGCATCCGTCGTCAGCCGCAACGCGAAATCCGGCATCACGAAGCGAATATGGTTCGAGCCGCGGGTTGTCTCCGGGCGATGGCTGCCGTAGGCGTAGGTCGGCCGGGTGCGAATCCGGATTCGCGGGCTCCCGGCACGCGGCCTGACGTGCCGAACCACCGTCATCGGCCGAAAAAACCGCCCATATTGTTTGAAGCGCGGGGCGAAATCGGTGATCTCGACGGCCCCGCCGTGTCGGTCGTAAAGGGTGGTCAGAACGATGGCGGAGTTGCGCCGGTAGCGTTGTTCGCTCCGGTCAAAATCGTCGAGTTCGATGTCCCAGAAGCCCTTGTCCCCGGCGCCGCTGTCGTTCAGCAGCGAGCAGAACACCGGGTCGCCGTCGAATCGCGGCATGCAACACCAGACCATGCGCGCCGCGCCGTCGATGAGGGCGCCGATGCTACAGTTGCCGATGACCGCCAAGTTCAGATCGCTCATCTGGAGTTGTCCCCGGATCCAAGCCCGTCCACTGCCGCGGGCAAGTATTCCAGCCACGCGATCACGGCGTCGACGTCGGCCAGCCGAAACCGCGCCTGCGTTTCGGGGAAATCACCGACCCGAATGGAATAGCCGCCCAGTTCATTGACCGCAAGGAAAGCATCTTCATCGGTCGTGTCGTCGCCGATGAAAACGGGACGCCGGCCACGAAACGGGGCTTCAGCCAGAAAACTGCGGACCGCCCGGCCCTTGTCGGCCAGCGCGGGCTTGATTTCGAGGACCATCTTCCCGTCGATGACGCGCAGTCCCTCGCCATGACGCGTCAGCAGTTGGCTGACGAGATGGCGTGCCGCGGTGGCCAGCTTCGGGGCCCGCCGAAAGTGCAGCGCGAGCGCACGGCCTTTATCCTCCAGCTGCACGCCCGCATGCTTGCGGGCGAATCCGGACAGCGGCTCACGCAACGGATCGAGTATATCCGGCCGTCCGAGGACGTCCACTGTTCCTTCGGCATTGCGGTGTTCGAGCCCGTGCAGACCTGCCGCAGGCAGCACCAAAGGGGCGAACAGCCTGTCGAGATCCTTCAGACGGCGCCCGCTGATCAGCGCGATCGCCCCGTTCAGCCTTGGCCGCAGTGCCACCAGCACCGACCGCAGATGGTCGCTGACCTCGACGCTGTCCGGCCGATCCGCAAGATGCACCAGTGTTCCGTCGACATCAAGAAACAGTGCCCAGCCAGTCTCCGGACAGAGCACATCGCCACGGCCGTTGGTGCCGTCGACTCGTTGGGGCTGGGGCGGCGGAGCTTGGTGCATGATGACTCGAAGCGCTGCGAAGAGAGATGTCGGTCCAGATCACCCGAACTTCCAGCTTGGCGACACGCATCGCTCCCCCGACGGTCCGGATCGCCTAATTCATAACATCGATAAGGATGTCGTGGATGACCTGGGTCGCGATATGCACGAGAAGGATGTCGTTGTCGACGATAACACGCTCGTAGCCCCTGGGCGGCGGCGGCAACTGGGCGATCAGCGCCGACGGCAGCTGCCGCTTGGCGATGCCGGGCGGTAGCTTGCCCTTCTTGGCGAGGCCCGGCGGCATGCCCGTGTTGCCGACGCCCTTGCCCTTGTTCTTCTTGCCCTTGCCCTTGCCCGCATCGCCGCCGCCGTAGAACTCGACGATGATCTGCTTTTCCTTGAGGCTGAATTCGAACCGCTGGGCGCCAACCGGGTCGGCTGCACCGGCCCAGACGACGGCCGCGAGCGCGGCGAACGTGAGGGCGAGAAGTGGCGGTCTGCGCATCCTGTGTGTCCTCCTGGCGTGATCCCAATGTCCCGGAGGGTAGGCCCTAAGCCTGAACAACCGGTGAATAGCTGCGCATCGATCCCGGGTCTTCAGTCGGCGCGCGGATGGGCGGCGCGATACGCGGCCATAAGGCCCTCGGCATCGACCTCGGTATAGCGCTGCGTGGTCGACAGCGACGCGTGCCCGAGCAGCTCCTGGATGGCCCGCAGATCGCCGCCGGCGCCCAAGAGGTGCGTGGCGAAGCTGTGGCGCAGCGCATGCGGCGTGGCCGTCTGCGGCAGGCCGAGCAGGACCCGCAGCGCCCGCAGCCGGCGTTGCACGACCCCGGGATTGAGCCGCTTGCCACGCCGCCCTATGAACAACGGCCCGCTCTCGCCGGCTCGGTACGGGCACGCCGCAAGATAGGCCCTGACCGCATCGCGCACGATGGGCAGCACCGGCAGTATGCGCTCCTTCCCGCCCTTCCCGGTGACCCGCAGCGACTCGCCGGTCGGCGCATCCCGCACGTCGAGGTCCAGGGCCTCGGAAATGCGCAACCCGCACCCGTAAAGAAGGGAGAAGACGGCGACGTCGCGCAGCGTCTCCCAGGGCTCGCCCGGCAGCAGGTCGACTGAATCCAGCAGAAGATCGGTGTCCGCGACAGTGAGCGGCCGGGGCACGCCGTGCGGCCGCTTCGGGCTCCGCATGGCGGCGATCGCCGGGTTGCCGCCGTGGCCGTTGCGTTCCAGCCAGCGGAAGAAATTGCGCAGCACCGACATGGCGCGGGCGGTCGAGCTGCGGTTCAGTCCCGCCGTAGCCCGGCGCGCCATCCAGGCGCGGAAGTCCGCCGCCGTTAGGCCCTGCAGGTCGGCCAGACGCGGCGGCCCGCCGAGATGCTCGGTCAGGAAGGCGAGAAATCCTCCGAGATCGCGCGAATAGGCGGCAATGGTATGGGCGGAGGCGCGGCGTTCGTGGGTGAGCCAGAGCCGCCAGTCATCGATGGCACGGGCCAGCGCCGTATCGGCCGCAGTGTGCCCTACGGCAGCTTCAGCCATAGCCGGATGGCCCGCTCCAGGCTGCGCGTGAGGAACGCCAGCAGCTCGACGGCCTGTCCCGCTTCGAACTTGCCGGGCCGGCGCGATCCGAAGGCGATCAGGCCGGGCGGCGTGTTCGGCGAGATCGACAGCCGCGCCAGGGCGTCCGACGCGACCAGCGGCGCGCCGCCGCCATAGATCTCGGGTTCGCCCTCGACGTGGCTGCGCAGCAGCACCGGCCGGCCGTCGCCGAGCAGCCGCTGCACCGTGCCGGCGGGCACGATGTGCAGGCCGCGCAGATGCGGCGTTGCCAGCTCGGATCCGTCCGCCTCGACGCATAGGGTTACCACGTCGAGATCCAGCAACACCGCGAAATCCGTGGTCACCGCCTGGATCAGCTGCTCGAACGAGGTCGCCGCGAGCATCGTGAGGATGCATTCGTGAATGCGGGTCTGGCTCGCGAGATTTGCCCGGCTGGTCACGATCAGCTCGCGCTGGCGTTGCCGCGCCAGCTCCAGATCTGCCCGCAGCTTTTCGATCAGCGCCTGCTGCAAATCCGAGACGCCGCCGCCGAGCTCGCGCGCCGGCGCCGGCACGCCGTTCAGCAGGTCTGGGTTCTGGCTCAGGAATTCGGGGTTGTCGCGCAGCCAGCTGGCGACGTCCTTGGCCGACAGTCCCTTCTCGCTTTCGGTTTTGCGGGTCTGGGTCATGGCGTTGCGTGCGCTCCTACCGGTCGAGGATCGACTGGCCGGTCTTCTTCCAGTCGGCGAGGAAGGAGGCAAGGCCCTTATCGGTCAGCGGATGATTGAACATGGCGCGCAGCACGGCCGGCGGCACGGTGGCGACATCGGCTCCCATCTTGGCGGCATCGACGACATGCATCGGGTGGCGGACCGAAGCGACCAGGATCTGTGTGTTGAAGTCCGGGTAGCTCGCGAAGACCTCGACGATATCGGCGATCAGCGCCATGCCGTCGGCGCCGACGTCGTCGAGACGCCCGACGAATGGCGACACGAAGGTGGCGCCGGCCTTGGCGGCAAGGATCGCCTGCGCGGCCGAAAAGCACAGCGTCACGTTGACCATGATGCCCTCGCCGGTGAGCGCCCGGCACGCCTTCAGACCGTCCGGTGTCAGCGGCACCTTGACCGCGATGTGATTGGCGAGCCTGGATAGTGCCCGTCCCTCCGCCAGCATCGTATCGAAATCCGTCGCCGCGACCTCGGCGCTGACCGGGCCGGCGACGATCTCGCAGATCTCGCGCAGCACCTCGAAGAAGTCGCGGCCCGACTTGGCGACCAGCGACGGGTTGGTGGTGACGCCATCGACCAGACCGGTCGCCGCGAGCTCACTGATTTCAGCGACGTCTGCGGTGTCGACGAAGAACTTCATGACGATCCGTGCTCTCCCCTCATGTCCGGCCCGCCCATTCCCCGTGGCGCGGGCGACCCGCTGAGTGTTACATGGAGTCGCGAGTCTAACCGATGCCGATGCGCCACGCCAGCAAGACCGAATGCGAACCCCGGGCCGCCGCCGCGAGGCGGGTTTCCGTGCTGCTGCCGTTGCCCCTCGGCACCGCCTATGATTACCGGTTACCTGCTGACATGACGTTAACGCCGGGCGATTTCGTCTCGGTTCCGCTGGGCCGACGCACCGTTTCCGGCGTGGTGTGGGGCGACGGCGATGCGAACGGCGTGGCCGAGGAACGCCTCAAGGATGTCGCGGCGCGGCTCGACTGCCCGCCGATGCCGGGCGCGCTGCGCGACCTCGTCGACTGGGTCGCACGTTACACCCTGTCGCCGCGCGGCGCTGTGCTGCGCATGGCGATGAGCATTCCCGAGGCGCTCGAGCCGGCGCCGCCGCGGACGGGTTACGTTCCGGCGGATCCGCTGCCGGACGTCCGCATGACCGCGGCCCGCCGGCGGGTGCTCGAGGTGGCCGCGGACGGCCTTTGTCGCGGTGCAACGGAGCTCGCCCGTGAAGCGGGGGTCAGCACCGGGGTGGTCGCCGGTCTCGCCGCGGCCGGCGCGCTCCGGCGCGTCGCCGTGCCGGGCGACGGCGACGATCGCGCCGCGCCCGATCCGGCGCGGCCCGGCCCGGCGCTGTCGCCGGAGCAGACGCACGCCGCGGCGGTGCTGCGGGACTCGGTCGCGGCCGGGTTTTCGGTCACCCTGCTGGACGGCGTCACCGGCGCCGGCAAGACCGAGGTCTATTTCGAGGCGGTGGCGGCGGCGGTCGAAGCCGGCCGCCAGGTGCTGGTCCTGCTGCCCGAGATCGCACTGACCGGCCAGTGGCTCACCCGTTTTGCCGGGCGCTTCGGGGCCGAGCCGGAGGTATGGCATTCCGATCTCGGCCGGGCGCGCCGCCGCCGCTGCTGGCGGCGTGTGGCGGAAGGCAGGGCGCGCGTCGTCGTCGGCGCACGCTCCGCGCTTTTCCTGCCGTTTCCCGATCTCGGCCTGATCGTTGCTGACGAGGAGCACGATTCCTCGTACAAGCAGGAGGACGGGGTGATCTACCATGCTCGCGACATGGCGGTGGTGCGCGGCCAGATCGGTGCCATTCCGGTAGTGCTGAGTTCGGCAACGCCCTCGCTGGAGACCATCGTCAACGCCGAATCGGGGCGCTATGAACGGCTGCACCTGCCGGCCCGGCACGGCGGCGCAGAGATGCCAGCCGTCGAGCTGGTCGACATGCGGCGCGACCCGCCGCCGCGCCAGCGATGGCTCAGCCCGCCGCTCGTTCTGTCGCTCGAGCAGACGCTGGAAGGCGGCGAGCAAGCGCTCCTGTTTCTAAACCGCAGGGGCTATGCGCCGCTGACCCTGTGCCGCGCCTGCGGCCATCGTCTGCAATGCCCGAACTGCACCGCGTGGCTGGTCGAGCAAGGGATCGCCAGGGAGATCCGGGGCGAGTGGAGCCTCGCTGGTCGAGCACCGGCTCAGCGGCCGGCTGCAGTGCCATCATTGCGGCTACGTCGCCGAGCTGCCGCGCGATTGTCCGGAGTGCGGCGCCGTCGATCGCATGGCCGCCTGCGGGCCGGGCGTGGAACGCCTCGCGGAGGAGGTCGCCGCACTGTTCCCGGAGTCACGGCTGGCGGTGATGACCAGCGACACGGTGCGCGGACCGGATGCCGCCGCCGCCTTCATCGAGGCGATCGGCCGTCACGACATCGACATCATCCTCGGCACCCAGATCGTGGCCAAGGGGCACCATTTCCCAATGCTGACGCTGGTCGGCGTGGTCGACGCCGATCTCGGGCTGATCGGCGGCGACCTGCGCGCCGCGGAGCGCACCTTCCAGCTGCTGCACCAGGTGGCGGGGCGTGCCGGGCGCGAGGAGCGGCTGGGTCGCGTGTTGCTGCAGACCTGGCATCCCGACCACCCCGTCATGCAGGCGCTGGCGGACGGGACGCGCGACCGCTTCCTCGCCGAGGAGGCGGCGATGCGGCGCGACGGGGGCTGGCCGCCGTTCGGACGCCTGGCGGCGCTGATCGTCTCGGGCCGGAGCGAGGACGACGTCGATGCGACAGCGGCGATGCTGGCACGCGCCGCGCCGGCGGCGCCCGGCGTTCGCGTGCTCGGTCCGGCGCCGGCACCGCTCGCCATGTTGCGCGGCCGTCACCGCAGGCGGCTGCTGCTCAAGGCGTCGCGCGGCACCGACGTGCCCGCCATGCTGCGGCACTGGCTTTCGGCCGTGCGCTGGCCCGGCGGC
>CAYFYY010000084.1:18331-19290 GCA_964347475.1 uncultured Flavobacteriales bacterium | reverse complement strand
GGCGCTGCAGTCGCCGGTCCGCCAGATCGCCGAGAATGCGGGCGCCGACGGCTCGGTGGTCGCCGGTAAGCTGATCGAATCGAAGGACCTGAACTTCGGTTTCGATGCCCAGGAGGGCGAATACAAGGACCTCGTGAAGGCGGGGATCATCGATCCGACGAAGGTCGTGCGGACCGCGCTGCAGGATGCGGCGTCGGTCGCCGGCCTCTTGATCACGACGGAAGCGATGGTCGCCGAGAAGCCGGAGCCGAAGCCGGCGGCGCCGGGCGGCGCGCCTGGCATGGGCGGCATGGGCGACATGGGCTTCTGATCAACAGAGTCGACAACACATCAGTCCTGTGGCCGGGACGGGCAACCGTCCCGGCCTTTTTCTGTCGAACCGGCGACGTCGCTGCGGAGTCCCCGGCGCGGCTGCTTATTCAATCGTTAACCTGCCCCGCCCTATGTTCGCTGCAGCGCCGATGCCCGACCGGGTTGGACCGGCGCGCCATCACGCTGGAGATGCCGTCGTGACAATGGGGGTCGCACAAGAGCGCCTGCCGTGGGAGCGGATGACAGGGCTGGCCATCTGGTTTGCGGCGATTGCGACCTTTGTCCTCTATGGCGCAGCGATGATGGCCTTTTTCGAGCGGACGATCGATTTCGTCCAGTATCCGTTCGGCAACGATTACGGCGAAGGTCCGATCCTGTTCCAGGTCACAGCGCTGGCAGCCGGCAAATCCATTTACCTGCCCATCGCCGAGGCGCCCTACGCGGTGTCCAACTATCCGCCCGTGTTCCATTTCGCCACATTGCTCCTCATGCAACTCATCGCCGATCCGTTGACTGCCGGCCGTGTGGTGTCGTTTCTCGGCGCTCTGGTCAGCGGATGTCTGATCTATTCCTTGATTCAGGGGGCACTGCACCGCGACCACACCCCCCTCGCGCGCCGGACCGGCGGCGCGCTCGCCGCGTTGTTC
>CAYFYY010000084.1:0-18304 GCA_964347475.1 uncultured Flavobacteriales bacterium | reverse complement strand
ACCATGCGGGTCGACACCCTCGCCCTCGCGTTCGGCCTTCTCGGCATGCAGATTTTCGTGCTGGCGCATCGACGGCCCGCTTTGGCTTGGGTCTACGGGCTGGTATTCGTGCTTGCAGTGTTCACCAAGCCCAACCTGATTGCAGCAGCGGTTGCGGCCTTCGGGACCGGATATTTCTTGAACCGGCGCAGCACGATGACGGCGCTGGCTGTCGCGGCGGCCGTGGGACTTGCTGGGCTGGGACTCATTTCAGTCACGACGGACGGTGAATTCTTGCGCCATGTCGTGACCTACAACATCAATGAGTACCGTTTCGATCTGCTGCTCACCCGATTGCGGCAGAGCCTGTTCTGGCGAGGCGTTGATTTCGTCCTGCTGTTCGGCCTCGTCGGTTATGCGGCGGCGCGACTCATTTCGCGCCGTCGGACCAGACAGGACGGCACCGGATCCGGCACGCCGGACACGCCGCTGTTGCTGTTCGGCGGGTTCATGGTCGCGAGCCTCGTGAACGTGGCCGCATCGGGCAAGACGGGTGCGTCGGTCAGTTATTTTCTGGAATTTGAAGCCGCGGCGTCGCTTCTTCTCGGCACGCTGGCGGTGCGCCTCGCCAGCTATCTCCGGTCGCACGAATGGAGTCCAGCTGCCTTGCGCCACCGGCTGATGGTCATTGCCGCCTTGGCGATTCTGGGTTGGCAGGCTGTGGTTGGCTGGAACGTGAAATTTCGCGAGCCGGACTGGCCGGCGGTCGCCTATTCGCGACAGGTGGCGGATATGATCTCCGCGGCGACGGGCCCGGTCGTTTCCGAGGAAATGGTGCTCCTGCATCGGGCCGGCCAGCCGCTTTATTTCCAGCCCTTCATCATGACCCGGCTGGCCGTGGACGGCCGCTGGAATCCCGGCCCGTTGATCGCGGCCGTAAGGCGCGGCGAGGTCGCCTATGTTGTCCTGTATTCGGCGATCGGCTCGGCCAGATACCAGCGTCGGTTTCCGGAAGGTTTCCGCGCCGCACTGGAAACCCGTTACCGGCTGCACGCGCAGATCGGACATCTCGGCGTGTTCGTTCCGCGCTGAGCATTATCCGCAGGAAAGCAGAATCTTGCCCCTGTGCGTGGCACTCTCCATCAAGCGATGCGCGTCCGCCGCCTCGGCCAGCGGCAGTACGCGATCGACGACGTCCCGGATGCGACCGTCTGCGAAGAGCGGCCAGACCTTGTCCTCGAGCTCCCGCGCGACCTTGGCCTTGAAGGCGTCCGGGCGGCTCCGCAGGGTCGAGCCGGTGTAGGTCAGGCGTTTGAGCATGACCGGCATCAGGTTCACCGTGACCTCGGACCCCAGCGCAAAGGCCAGCTGCACGATGCGCCCGTCAGGTTTCGCCGCCTTGATATTGCGCGCAATATAGGGACCGCCGACGATATCGAGGATGACATCGGCGCCGCCATATTCGTCGCGCACGACCGCAACGAAATCCTCGTCATTGTAGTCGACCACCCGGTCGGCTCCGAGTTCGCTGCAGAACCGGCAGCGTTCGGCCGGGCTGTCCGTGGCCACCACGGTGGCGCCGAACGCCTTGCCGAGCTGGATCGCGCTGGCGCCGATCCCGCCGGCGGCGCCGTGGACGAGAAAAGTCTCGCCAGCCGACAGGCCCGCGGTCATGAAAATGTTGCTCCAGACGGTGAAGAATGTCTCCGGCAGTGAGGCAGCCTGGTGCAGGTCGAGGCCGTCGGGAACGGGAAGGCAGTGGTCGGCAAGAACGGCACAATACTCCGCGTAGCCGCCGCCGTTTGTCAGGGCGCAGACCCGATCGCCCAGACGCCAGCGCGTGACGCCCGCGCCGACCGCTGCAACCTCGCCGGAGATCTCCAGCCCGAGCAGGTCCGATGCGCCCTTGGGCGGCGGGTAAAGGCCGCGGCGTTGCATGAGGTCGGGGCCGTTGACGCCTGCGAAGGCCACCTTGACCAAGACTTCCCCTTCGGCCGCTGCGGGAACCGACCTTCTTGCGGGGGTTAGAACGTCGGGACCGCCGGCGCTGCCGGCCTCGACCACCTGCATTGTCTTTGGAATGTCGGCCATTCGTTGCGCCGCTCAGGGATGGCGCAGCGCTTCGCGCATGGCATGGCCGATCAGGCTGGGGCTCTCGGCGATGATCGCGCCCGCGTCGCGCAACGCCTCGATCTTTTCGCGTGCGCTGCCGCCGCCGAGCGGGTCGACTGTGCCCGCATGCCCCATGCGGCGACCCGGCGGCGCATGTACCCCCACGACGCAGGCGACCACGGGTTTTTTCGGCTTCACCCGGTGCAGCAGGGCCGCGGCCTCCTCTTCCTCGGTGCCGCCGATCTCTCCGATCAGCACGATGCCGTGCGTTGCATCGTCCGCAAGGAACAGCTCAAGGCACTCCGCGAAGCCGATACCGTGCACCGGGTCACCGCCGACGCCGACCGACGTGGACTGCCCGAGGCCGACGCGCGAGGTCTGCTCCACCGCCGCATAGGTGAGCGTTGCGGTCCTTGACGCGATGCCAATCCGTCCCGGCTTGTGCGGACGGTCCGGCATGACACCGATGCGGCACTGGCCGGGCGATATGATGCCGAACGAATTGGGGCCGATGAGCCGCGACTTCGAGCCGCGCAGCGCATCCTTCACCCGGATCATGTCGAGCACTGGGATTCGTTCGGTGACGCAGACGATGAGGGGCATTTCCGCCTCGATCGCCTCGATCATCGCCGCGGCGGCCTGCAGCGGCGGTACGAATACCGCGGTCGCGTCGGCTCCGGTCGCGCGTGCCGCTTCGGCAACGGTGTCGAACAACGGGATGTTCAGATGCTCGCTGCCGCCCTTGCCCGGACGGACACCGGCCACCACGTCGGTGCTGCCAGCGATGGCGCGTTCCGCGGAGCGCGTTGCGGTGGCTCCGGTGAGTCCCTGAAACATGACCTTGGTCTTGCTGTCGACGAGGATCGCCATCAACCGGCTCCCGAACCTGCAATGCGCACCGCCTCGTGCGCAGCCTCTTCCATGCTGTCAGCGAAGATGGCCGGGATGCCTTGGTTGCGCAATGTCAATTCACTGATTTCCTTGCCGGTTCCCGCAGCGAAATAGACGACGGGCACTTTCGCGCCGACTTGTCGGAACGCAGTCGCGATGCCTTCCGCAATCGTATCGCAATGCAGGATGCCGCCGCCGATGGCCATGACCAGCACGACGCGCACACGCTTGTCCCGCAACAGCAAACGGATTCCCTCTGCAATCTGCTCGCGCGACGCCATCGGCCGCGTGTCCATGAAATTCGCAGGCTCACCGCCCTCATCCTTGATCAGATCGATCGCGGCGAGGCCGAGGCCGGCCCCGGTCGTCATGAGGCCGATGTTTCCGTCCATGCGCGCGTAGTTGTGTTCATAACGATCGGCCTCGCGCTCCTGCGGGTCGACCTCATCCTCGTCGCGCATGTCGGCGAGCTCCGGATGGCGGGCCAGCGCATTGTCGTCGAGCGCCATCTTGACGTCGAGCGCGACGATGTCTCCCGATTTGCTGATAGCCAGCGGGTTGAACTCGATCAGGCCCGCATCGGTTTCGACGAACGCGCGCCGCGCGCGAGTCATCACGTCGGCGATGACGGTTGCCTGCTCGATGGACAGATCGAGGCCCTTGGCGAGCTCGGCGAGATCGGCCTCCGCGAGGCCGGCCTCGCCGATCGGCAGGTCGATCAGGGATTCGGGTCTGGCCAGCGCCGACTCGACACCGACGCCGCCCTCGCGCGCCGCCACGAGATCGATTCGCGCTTGGGCCCGGTTGACCAGCAGCGCGGCGTAGATTTCCCGGGCCACATCGCAGGCCCTCTCCACATAGACTTTCTTGACGAGGAGCCCCTCGCGGCCGGTCTGTCCGGTGACGATTTTGCGTCCGAGCAATTCGCCCGCCGCGCTGGCAACCTCCTGAGGCGTCTTGACCATGCGGATGCCGCCAGCCGCCTGGCGCTCGCCCGCATGGACTTGCGCCTTCAGGACCCATGGTCCTTCGCCGAGCGCGGCGGCGCGCTCGCGCGCTTCGTCCGCGGTCGCCGCGACCTCTCCGGGCGGCATGGGAATTCCATAGTCGCGCAGCAGCGCCTTTGCCTGATATTCGTGCAAGTTCAATTCACAGTCCTCCGGCGCTTCGGGACAGCGCGTGGCGGGCAAGATTACGAGGTGTGCAACGGATGTCCAGCTTTGCGGTGCCGTATCGTATAAGCCTTAAGAGTAATCCCATTGTGTGGTCTGTGGTATACCATATACCAAAATAACACATTGGACAACGGTCGACCCAAATTATGTGCAATTTCCCGTCGATATGGAACCCATAGCGAAAGTATGGTTACTCGGCATGCGCGAATACCTAAGCGTACCGTCCGGTTGACTAGTTGACTGCTACATAACGGAAAGGGCAGAATGCCCGAGGCCCGACGCTTCCGCGCGGTGGACTGGACGCTGGGAATTTTATCTGGCATACCAGGTACCACACGCATTACCGAACGCCCGGTTGGCGTAAGGAGGGAAGGGCTGACACGACAGCACCGGCCTGCCTGTGGGCCGGCGACGAGTTGGAAACAACCAGTGCCCTGCGGCCAAGACCAAGAAAGAAATTTGGCGCGCGCTGGGTAATACGGGAGGAAATTGTGAGAACTCTGACAAGCAAGTTGGTGGCATTGTGCGCGGCGGCGGTGGTCGGCGTTGCGTTTATGACCGCATCTGCGGTGAACAGTGATGCAAATGCGGCGTGGGAGCCGAAGAAGCCGGTCGAACTGATCATCATGGCTGGTACCGGCGGTGGCGCCGACCAGATTGCACGCCTGATCCAGGGGATAATCGAACAGAAGAAATGGTCCCCGCGGCCGTTCATCCCGATCAACAAGCCCGGGGGATCGGGCGCTGAGGCGTTGCGTTACCTGCAGGACAAGGCGGGCGACGACCACGTCGTCATGGTCACGCTCAACAGCTTCTATACCACGCCGCTCATCCAGCAGGATTTGGGCGTCGATGTGTCGAAGTTTACGCCACTCGGCCTGATGGCGCGCGACACGTTCCTGTTGTGGGTGAACTCGGACACCTCGATCATGAACCTGAACGACTGGGTCGGTGCGGTGAAGGCGGCGCCGAACTGGAAGGTGGGCGGAACCGGCAAGGGGCAGGAGGATTCGATCCTGTTCGCTATGCTGGGGGCCGAATACGACATCAAGAACATCACCTACATCCCGTTCCCGGGTGGTGGCACTGTGGCCAAGAACCTGATCGGCAACCACATCCAGTCGACGGTCAACAACCCGTCGGAGCAGATGCAGTTCTACCAGGCAGGCAGGAGCCGGCCGCTGGTGCAGTTCACGCCCGAGCGGATGTCGCAGTTCCCCGACGTCCCGACTGCAAAGGAATTGGGCCACGATATCGTCTACTTTATGCAGCGTTCCTTCAACGGACCTCCGGGAATGTCGAAGGAGGCTCAGGAATGGTACATCGACCTGTTCAAAAAGGTCTTTGACTCCGCCGAGTGGCAGGAATTCTGCAAGAGCGACGGCCTGGTTTGCGATCAGTGGATCGCGGGCGACGCGCTTGGGGCGTTCCACAAGGAAAATATCGAACGGCACAAGACTCTGATAGCAAAGGTCGGTGCCAGAGCCATCACCGGCGAATAGACCACGATCGCGATGGGGCAGGGGCATCGAGGCGATGCCCCTGCCCCAATCCCATACGGAGTTTGCGGCCGCCAGGCCGACAGCATTTCCGTCCAGCCGATAGAGGTCTGTCGGTTGGCGCACCGAACAGGGAGGACACCGGATGACGGTCCGCACGGCGGAGCTTCTGATGGCAGTCGCGCTCGCGCTGATTTCCATTGCCCTCATGGTCAAGAGTGCTGAACTCAACATCGGTTGGGTCAAGGGCCTGGGTCCGGGTGCCGGCGCCTGGCCGTTCTGGCTGTCGACGGGTATGCTGATCACGTCGATCTGGACAATCATCAAGTGGTTCCTGAGAGCGACTCCCGAGTCGCGATCCACTGAACCTTACATGACCGCGAACACCATCAGGATTATCGGTCCGACGGTGTTGGCGCTGATTGCATTGCTGCTCGGAAGTCACGTGATCGGCATGTACCTGGCCGTCATGCTGTTCTTGCTCTATTACGTGCGGCTGGTCGGTCGGCATTCGTGGGTCACGACGATCGGCATATCGATAGGGACCCCGGTGTTATTGTTCGTCTTCTTCGACTGGGCGCTCAGGTCACCCCTTCCAAAGGGGTATTCGGAGCCGCTGTTCTACCCAATTTACGACCTGATCTATTGACATCTGGCTCGATCCGGGCGGGCCCAGAGGCGAAGACGCATGCGCCCTGGCGAGGGAGAATTCGCATGCAGACGGTTGGGAGCATGTGATCGGTTATGGAACTGATTTTCGAACATTTGATGGGCGGTCTGCTCGAAGCCTTGCAGCCGACGAATATCGCGATGATGATGATTGGTTGCATCATCGGAATCTTCGTCGGTGCCCTGCCCGGCCTGGGCTCGGTAAATGGTGTCGCGATCCTGTTGCCGGTCACGTTCCTGGTGCCGCCAAACGCAGCCATCATCTTTCTCGCATCGATCTACTACGGCGCCATGTACGGCGGAGCGATCAGTTCGATCACGCTGGGTATACCCGGTGCTTCAACGGCCGTGGCAACGGTCTTCGACGGACGTCCCATGGCCATGGCCGGCAAGGGGGACCAGGCGTTGATCGCCGCCGCCGTGGCATCTTTCATCGGCGGCACGATATCGGTCGTCCTGTTCACGCTCGTTGCGGAGCCGCTGGCGGATTTCGCGTTGAGCTTCGGGCCGACAGAGGAATTCGCGCTCATGGTGCTGGCGTTCGCGACGTTCATCGGGCTCGGCGGAGACGACATTCCGAAGACGATCTTCTCGATCCTCATCGGATTCGTCTTGGCCTCGGTGGGGCTGGACATTATCTCGGGGCGGCCGCGCCTGATCTTCTTCGACATCACCGGCTTCTATCACGGCATCAATTTCCTGGTTCTCGCGATCGGCATTTACGGCATCGGCGAAATGCTGTGGACGCTGGAACTGACCGAGGGCGACGTGATCGTCGAAAAGGTCCGGACAACGTTCCGGACAATCGGCCGGGGTCTGCGTCGGATCAAGGAGTTCTGGAAGACGGCGGTCATGAGCTCGGTGCTCGGCTACGTCGTCGGTATTCTGCCCGCCGCCGGCGCGACTCCGGGATCTCTGATGGCATACGGCTTGACCAAGACGTTCGCGAAAAACCCCGAGACCTTCGGTAAAGGCAACATCTCCGGCATCGCCGCGCCGGAGGCGGCCAACAACGCGGCATCCACGGGTTCGATGCTGCCGATGCTCACGCTCGGCATCCCGGGCTCTCCGACGACCGCGATCCTGCTCGGCGGCATGATCATCTGGGGACTGCGGCCCGGACCGCTCCTGTTCCTCGAGCATCCGGATTTCGTCTGGGGTTTGACCGGCAGCATGTACATGGCGAACATGTTCACGGTCATCATCAACATCGCGTTCATTCCGCTCTTCGCGAAGGTTTTGTCGCTCAAATTCACGATTCTGGCGCCTGTTATCTTCGTGCTTTGCCTCGTCGGCGGTTATGCGCCGAGCAGCGACATGCATGATGTCTGGTTGATGCTGCTATTCGGGATCTGCGGCTTTCTGCTGCGCAAACTGAACTACCCGGTTGCGCCGGCCGTGCTGGCGATCGTCCTGGGCCCGCTGGCCGAGAGTTCACTGCGGCAGTCCCTGCTTGCGTCGCAGGGCGATCCCCTGGCGTTATTCGAACGCCCGATCTCGGCCATTATCTTCATTGTGGCGGGCCTGCTCATGCTCGTTCCGGTGATACGAATGATCAGACGGAGACTCCGTTCGGCTTGATCGTCGCGGATTGAGCGGATCCACGGGCGTGCGGGATGATCGGAACGCGGGGCAATGCGCAGCTGATCTTGACGGCGAAGAGTAGAGAATTTCAGCGGATGGTTTCCCGCGGCCGGCAGACCGGGTGGGGCTTGCCGCGACAGCGATGGCGAATGCCGGCCAAAGTGCCGGCGGAAACGGACCGCGGGAAGCCGCGTGCCGTGGCTTGTCCGGTTGCGTGGAGGGTCGCGTTGGTGTACTGTATACCAGATACCAAGGAGAAGGCCGGTCCGCGGCGCCGTAGGCGGCCGTTGTGGTGCTGCGAGGGTCGTCTCCGGACATATGTCTTTCGTTTGAACATATTCTCGCGAGCCGTGTCCAAGGAGGTTGGCGAGTCCATAGCCTTGCATCTCCGCAGAGGGCATGTTTGCCTGCCGTGCAGGGACGTGGAGATTTCGAACTGCGACGGATCGGCAAGGTGCGATCCGGATCGACTTGGTGAAGGAGGAATGAGATGTCCGATACGGCAACCGATACCTTGGTCAAGAAGGACCGCTCCGGCGACGTGGTGTCGGGCGGACACCTTGCGGCCAAAGCGCTGAAGAATGAAGGCGTGGACACGATCTTCACGCTGTGCGGCGGACACATCATCGATATTTATGACGGCTGCCTCGATGAGGGGATCCGCATAATCGATGTGCGGCATGAGCAGACGGCGGCGCATGCGGCGGACGGCTATGCGCGGCAGACCGGCAAGCTCGGCTGTGTCGTGACGACGGCGGGGCCCGGATGTACCAATGCCGTCACCGGTGTCGCCACCGCCTTCCGCTCGGAAAGCCCGATCCTGCATATCGGCGGACAGAGTTCCCTCACCCAGCACAAGATGGGCTCGCTTCAGGATCTGCCCCACGTCGAGATGATGACGCCGATCACCAAGTTCGCGGCCGGCGTGATGTCGACGGAACGCGTTGCCGACATGATCTCGATGGCCGCGCGCGAGTGCTTTGCCGGCGCCTATGGTCCGAGCTACCTGGAAATCCCGCGCGATATCCTTGATCGCGAAATCCCCTTGGAAAAAGCAGTGATACCGGAGCCCGGCCATTACCGCGCATCCGTCCGGTCGATCGGCGATCCCGCCGATATCGAAAAGCTGGCCGACCTCCTGGTCAGAGCGAAGAGGCCGGCGATGCTGGTCGGATCTCAGGTCTACATGTCGCGCGGCCACCAGGCGGCGATCGACCTCGCCCGTGCGCTGAACGTCCCGCTCTACATGAACGGCGCCAGCCGGGGCATCCTGCCGCCGGGCGATCCGCATTACTTCAACCGCACCCGCAGCGCCGCCTTCGGCAAGGCCGACGTCATCGTCATCGTCGGCACGCCGTTCGACTTCCGCATGGGGTACGGCAAGCGCATCAGCAAGGAAGCGACGCTTGTGCAGATCGACCAGGACTACCGCACGGTGGGCAAGAACCGCGACATCGCGCTTGGCCTCGTCGGCGATCCCGGCTCGATCCTGAAAGCGGTGCACGATGCCGCGACCGGTCGCTCGGACAACGGTGCCAAGGGCCGCAAGGGCTGGCTGGAGGAGCTGCGGGCCGAAGAAGTGGCGCGCACCGACAAGCTGATGCCGCTGTTCATGTCCGAACAGGACCCGATTCACCCGTACCGCCTAGCCTGGGAGATCAACGAGTTCCTGACCGAGGATACCATCTATATTGGCGATGGCGGGGATATCGTCACCATTTCGGCGCAGGCCGTGCAGCCGCGCACGCCGGGACACTGGATGGACCCCGGGGCGCTGGGGTCGCTCGGCGTCGGCACCGGCTTCGCGATGGCGGCCAAGCTGGCCCATCCGAAGAAGGAGGTGGTCTGCCTGTACGGCGACGGCAGTTTCGGCATGACCGCCTTTGATATGGAGACCGCTAACCGTTTCGGCGCGCCTTACATCGCCATCGTCGGCAACAATTCGCACATGAACCAGATCCGCTACGGCCAGATCGCCAAGTATGGCGAGCAGCGCGGCAATATCGGCAACAAGCTGGGCGACGTCCCGTTCGGTATGTTCGCCGAAATGCTGGGCGGCTACGGCGAGGAGGTACGCGACCCCAACGAGATCGGGCCGGCTCTGCTGCGCGCCCGCGAGCAGGTGCGATCGACGGGCAAGTCGGCGGTCATCAACGTCTGGGTGGACCCCAACGAATACGCGCCGGGCACCAAGGCCCAGACCATGTACAAGTAACGGCGCCGACTGACGGTGCGGCAGCGACGAACAATAACGTAAAGGGACAGAGTTCATGACCAAGGCATTGCAGGGCGTCCGAATCCTCGACATGACGCATGTGCAGTCGGGTCCGACCTGCACGCAGCTGCTGGCGTGGTTCGGCGCCGACGTCATCAAGGTGGAGCGGCCGGGTGTCGGTGATGCGACGCGCGGGCAGCTCCGCGACATTCCGGATGTCGACAGCCTGTATTTCACGATGCTGAACCACAACAAGCGCAGCGTGACGCTGAACCCCAAAACCGAAAAGGGAAAGGCCATCTTCACGAAGCTGATCGAGGAATGCGACGTGATGGTCGAGAACTTTGCCCCCGGCGCGATCGACCGCATGGGATTCCCCTGGGAGCGCATCCAGGAGATCAACCCGCGCATGATCTACGCCTCGGTCAAGGGCTTCGGTCCCGGGCCCTACGAGGATTGCAAGGTTTACGAGAATGTCGCCCAGTGTACCGGCGGCGCGGCCTCGACGACTGGCGAGCTGGACGGCTTTCCCTTGGTCACGGGCGCCCAGATCGGTGACTCGGGCACCGGCCTCAACCTGGCGCTGGGAATCGTCGCCGCGCTGTTTCAGCGGGTCACCACGGGCCGTGGCCAGCGCGTCACTTGCGCCATGCAGGACGGCGTGCTCAATTTGTGCCGAGTCAAGCTGCGCGACCAGCAGCGCCTCGCCCACGGGCCGCTGAAGGAGTACCCGCAATATCCGAACGGCACGTTCGGCGAGGCGGTGCCGCGCGCGGGCAACGCCTCGGGCGGCGGCCAGCCGGGCTGGATCGTCCGCTGCAAGGGCTGGGAGCAGGACCCGGACTCCTATATCTATGTCATTACACAGGCGGCCGCCTTCGCCGGCCTTGCCAGGGCCGTCGGCCATGAGGAGTGGCTCGACGAGGACCATGAATGGTCGACGCCCGAGGGGCGCCTGCCGCACCTCGACCAGGTGTTTGCGGAAATCGAGAAATGGACCATGACCAAGAACAAGTTCGAGGTCATGGAGATCCTCAATCCGCTGAACGTGCCGTGTGGGCCGATCCTCAGCATGAAGGAACTGGCGGAGGAGCCGAGCCTGCGGGCGACCGGTACCGTCGTCGAGGTTGACCACCCCGAGCGGGGCAAGTATCTGACGGTCGGGAACCCCATCAAGCTGTCGGATTCGCAAAGTGAAGTCGTGCGCTCGCCGTTGCTCGGCGAACACACTGACGAAATCCTCAGCGAGGTCTGCGGTATGTCGGCCGAGGACATCGCGGCGGCGAAGGCCGAAGGGGCCGTCTAGGACAGAAGGAACGAAGGCATCATGCGGATCATCGTCAACGGACAGCAAGCGTTCGGCAAGGCCTGCCTCGAGGCCATCCTCGACAAGGGCCAGGACGAGGTGGTAGCGGTCTATACGGCGCCCGACAAGGAAGGCCGTCCGGTCGACCCGATTAAGGAAGCCGCCCTGGAGCGCGGCGTGCCGGTCTACCAGCCGGCGAACTACAAGGACAAGGACATCCTGGATGAGATGAGGGCGCTGAACGCGGACCTGATGGTCATGGCCTACATGATCATCTTCGTGCCCGAGGAAGCGCGCAATATCCCGAGCCACGGCTCGATCTGCTTCCATCCGTCATTGCTGCCGCTGCATCGTGGACCGAGTTCGATCAACTGGCCCATCATGTGGGGCGCCACCAAGACGGGCCTGTCGATCTTCTGGCCGGACGACGGGCTGGACGAGGGCGACATCCTGCTGCAAAAGGAAGTCGAAATCGGCCCCGACGACACGCTGGGCGACGTCTATTTCAAGAAGATCTTCCCGCTGGGCGTGGAAAGCGTGCTCGAGGCGATCGAACTGGTGCGGTCCGGCAATCCGCCGCGCATCAAGCAGGACGATTCGAAAGCGACTTACGAGAGCTGGTGCAAGAAGGAGCACGCCGAGATCGACTGGAACCGATCGGTCGGCGAGGTCTACAACCAGATCCGCGCCACCAATCCCGCGCCCGGTGCGTGGACGACCTTCGCGGGCAAGACCCTGCAGATTTTCGATAGTACGAAGGTCGATGCGGCGGGCCGGCCGGGCCAGGTGGTCGCAATTTCCGATGACGGCTTCACGGTGGTTGCGGGTCTCGGCGGTATCCTTGTAAAGCGCGTCCGGTTCGGCGATGGCGGGAAGATCGCTGCGGCCGAGTTCGCATCGGCCGAGGGGCTTGCGGTGGGAACACGCCTCGGCACCTGAACGACAGCGAAGGTTACCCCGGACGGCCCGGCGCCTCCGGTCATCCGCAACCTCGACCCCAGGCTTTCCGAAAGGGCGGGAGACATGAGCAAGAGCGACATCGAAATCGCCCGCGAGGCGACACTGCAATCCATAACCGAGGTCGGAGCGAAGCTCGACATACCGGCCGACGCGCTTCTCCAGTACGGCCCCCACAAGGCCAAGCTGTCGTTCGACCATATCCGGTCGCTCGACGACCGCCCGGACGGCAAGCTGATCCTGGTCACCGCGATCACGCCGACGCCCGCCGGCGAAGGCAAGACGACGACCTCGGTCGGCCTCAACGACGGTCTGAACCGGATCGGCAAGAAGGCGATGGTTTGCCTGCGCGAACCGTCACTCGGCCCGTGTTTCGGAATGAAGGGCGGTGCCGCCGGTGGCGGCTATGCCCAGGTCGTGCCCATGGAGGATATCAACCTGCATTTCACGGGTGATTTCCATGCCATCGGCGCCGCGCACAACCTGCTGTCGGCGCTCGTCGACAATCACGTCTACTGGGGCAACGAACTCGCTATCGATCCGCGCCGGATCGGCTGGCGACGGGTCGTCGACATGAACGACCGGGCCCTGCGTTCGATCGTCAATTCGCTCGGCGGCGTCGCCAATGGGTTCCCGCGCGAGGACGGTTTCGATATCACGGTCGCCTCGGAAGTCATGGCCGTGTTCTGCCTGGCCAGCGATCTGCAGGATCTCACCGAGCGTCTCGGCAACATCGTCGTCGCGCAGACGCGCGACCGCAAGCCGGTCTATGCGCGAGAGCTCAAGGCCGCCGGCCCGATGTCGGTGTTGTTGAAGGACGCCATTGCGCCCAATCTGGTGCAGACCCTCGAGAACAACCCCGCCTTCATCCATGGCGGGCCGTTCGCCAACATTGCCCATGGCTGCAATTCGGTGATCGCCACCCGGACGGCCCTGAAACTGGCCGATTATGTGGTCACGGAAGCGGGCTTCGGGGCCGATCTCGGGGCCGAGAAGTTCTTCGACATCAAGTGCCGCAAGGCGGGCCTGCAGCCGGGGGCCGCGGTCATCGTCGCCACGGTGCGGGCGCTGAAGATGCATGGCGGCGTGGCCCGGGACAAGCTGGGCGACGAAAACGTCGCGGCCGTTCGCGACGGTTGTGCCAACCTCGAACGCCATCTCGCCAACGTCAAGAAATTCGGGGTGCCGCCGATCGTCGCGATCAACCAGTTCGTCTCCGACACCGAGGGCGAGCTGGAGGCGGTGCGCGAAACCGCGGAAGCGATGGGCGCCAAGGCCATCCTGTGCAGCCACTGGTCCAACGGAGGGGCCGGCACCGAGGAGCTCGCCCGGCATGTGGTGGAGGTCGTCGACGGCGGCGAGGCAAGCTTCAAGCCGCTGTATCCGGACGACATGTCGCTTTGGGACAAGATCAGCACCATCGCAACCAGTCTCTACGGCGCCGACGATGTCTCGGCCGACAAGAAGGTCCGTGATCAAATCGCCGACCTCCAGAAATCCTACGGCGATTTCCCGGTCTGCATGGCGAAGACCCAGTATTCCTTCTCCACGGATCCGAACTTGAAGGGCGCACCGACCGGCCACATCGTGCCGATCCGCGAGGTCCGGCTGTCCGCCGGCGCCGGCTTTATCGTTGCGATTTGCGGTGAAATCATGACAATGCCCGGACTTCCGCGCGTTCCGGCGGCAAATGCCATCCATCTGAACGCGGCGGGGCAGATCGAGGGCCTATTCTGACGAAGAAGGTGGCCGGGCGCGGGGCAACCACAAGAACAGCGGAGACCATGCCGATCAAATATATCATCGCTCCGGTTCGCGGCGACGGCAAAGGCGAGAGCGTCCTGGGCCTGGCCATGGCCATCGGTCGGAAATTCGACGCCCATATCGACGTGCTCCATGTCCATGCCAAACCGGAGGACATGATTCCTTTTGGCGTACCCGTCCCGCAGATGTTTCGCCAGACCATCATGGACGCTGCCGGAAACATTGCGCACCAGGAGGAGGAGCGGCTGCGCGCCATCTTCGACGATTACTGTGCGCGGCATGGCGCGGAATTCGTGCCGCTGGACGCAAGCGAGTGTCCCCCCGACCGTTTGACGATATCGTGGCGCGAAGAGGCAGGCAAACAGGTGTCGGTGATCCGCGATCTCGGGCCGTTGGCGGACCTGATCGTCCTCGCTCGCCCCGATGCGGACTCCGAACTCGGCATGAACTCATTGATGTGTTCTCTCTTCGACGTTCGCAAGCTGACCGCGGTGGCGCCGCCACGGGAGAGCGAATCGGTGGGCGAACATATCGCGATCGCCTGGAACGGCAGTGGCGAGGCGGCCCGGGCCGTCACGGCTGCGCTTCCCTTGTTCCTGCAGGCGCAGGCCGTGACGATCCTGATGGCTCCGGATGAAAGCACGTCGGCCAAGACTGACGCCGACCTGCGTCGCTATCTGTGTTTGTACGGGATCCAGCCGGAAAGCCGCACGTTCAAGATCGGCCGTCGCGATATCGGCGGCCCGCTGCTCGACGCCGCGCGGAAAGCCGGTGCCGACATGGTGGTCATGGGCGCGTTCGGCGCGGAGAGGCGGCGGGAACTGGTTCTCGGCGGCGTGACCCAGTACGTCATCGAGCATTCCGACCTGCCGCTCGTCATGGCCCATTGATGCGGCAGCACAGGCGCCTCGTGTCCCGCACTTTCGGGTAGGCGCCCTCCGCCCGTCGGGGTGATTAGATCCATATGATTCCGGGGCATTATTGGCACCGGACCTGTGCCGCGAGGTGCGGGACCGGAGCGCCACCGATGCGCTCCGATCCTGGCCTGGGCCGGGCCGTCGTCCAGGCGAAACCGCGACGGAGTGGAGCGGGAGATGAAGATCTGTGTCCACGGGGCCGGGGCCATCGGCGGATACATGGCGGTTGAGCTGGCGCGGGTACCGGGAATCGAGGTTTTCGTCATCGCACGCGGTACGCACCTCGCGGCGATTCGCAAAAACGGGCTGGCCCTGCGGATCGACGGTGCCACGCGAACGGCCCGGATGGCGGCCACCGACAACCCCGCCGATCTCGGACAGCAGGACGCCGTCAGATGCGCTCAAGGCGTATCAGGCCTGGGAGGTTGCGGACCGGATGACACCGTTGCTCGGCCCGAATATGTCGGTGCTGACATGCCAGAACGGTGTGCCATGGTGGCATTTGTATGGCCTTGCGGGACCCTTCGAGATCCTCCGGCTCAGCTCCGTCGACCCCGACGATCGGCAGGGGGACGCGATCGGACCGGAGCGGGCGATCGGATGCGTCGTCTATCTCGCCACGGAAGTCTCCGAACCGGGCGTCATTGCGGACAAGTTCGGCAACAGGTTCTCGATCGGGGAGCCGTCGGGACAGGTGACCGAGCGCTGTCGGCGCCTGGGCAATGTCCTGGAAGCCGCCGGCTTGACGGCGCCCGTTCTGCCCAATATCCGTGACGAGATCTGGCTCAAGCTATGGGACAATCTCTGCTTCAATCCGATCAGCGCGCTGACCCGTGCGACGCTCGACATCGTCACCACGGATCCGGCGACGCGGGCGCTCTCGGCGGCGATGATGCAGGAGGCCCATGCCATTGCCACGCGGATCGGCGCCGGCTTCCGCGTCGACATGGAGCGGCGGATCAACGGCGCGGCGAAGGTCGGCGCGCACCGGACCTCGATGCTGCAGGATCTGGAAGCCGGGCGCATGATGGAAATCGACGCACTGGTCACGGCGGTGCAGGAGATCGGGCGGCTCGTGGACGTGAAAACGCCATACCTCGACCCCGTGCTCGGCCTCGTGCAACAGCTCGACCGCGGCAAGGGCCTGTACCCCACGTTTCCCGGTTTCGAGAGGACCGGGACGGCCACGTCCAGGGCCGTTGCCTTCGCGTAACTGCCCCCACCGGCCGGGACCGCGGCAAGAAAGGGCCGTGACCCGCACGCTGCGCGGGATTCGTTTGGCGGGCAACATTGCCACACCGGCGATAACCGGATAGTTTAGGCGGAAAAGGGAGATGCACGCCGTATGGATTCACCGGAACTGTCAATTCCGCCGCTGGAAGCGAGCCTTAGCCTCAAAGACCGGACCTACCAGGCTCTCAAGGACGCCATCTGCCGCATGAATATCTATGCGCCGGATGCGCAGCTCAAGCTCGACGAACGGCAACTGAGCCTGCAGTTGGGAATCAGCCGGACACCGCTGCGCGAGGCGCTCGCGCGCCTCGAGCAGGAGGGCATGGTCAACATCATACCGCGGCGCGGCGTTCTGATCGTCCGCAAGACGAAGAAGGAGATCGTCGAGCTCATCGTCGTCTGGGCGGCTCTCGAGAGTATGGCTGCGCGGCTGGCCACGCAGAACGCCTCGGAAGAGGATATCGGCTCGCTGCGCAGCATGTTCGCCGGATTCGAGAACGGCGCGGTCGAGGCGCGCATCGACGAATACTCCGAGCGCAATATCGAATTCCACCAGGCGATCCTCAGGATGAGCGGCTGCACTCTCCTGCTCGAGACCGCCGACAAGCTGTTTCTCCACGTCCGCGGAATCCGCGCCCAGACGATCGGGGACGCGGACCGGGCCGCCCGCTCCGTGATCGACCACATGCAGATCATCGAGGCCATCGAGGCGCGCGATACCGAACTGGCAGAGCGCCTCGTGCGCGAGCACGCGCTCAACCTTGCCAGTCACATCGACCGCAACGTGACCTATCTGGATTGATCGGGCTGCGCGGTCCGGTTCTACGCGATGTGGATCTCGATGTCGTTGACGCCCTCGACGCCGCCGGTGACGGTGTCGCCCTTTGCGACGGCGCCAACGCCGGCTGGCGTGCCCGTATAGATCAGATCGCCGGGAGCCAGCTCGAACAGACCGGAGAGGTATTCGATCATCTCGGGGATCTTCCAGATCAACTGGTTGAGATCGCCCTCTTGACGAACGTCCCCATTGACCGCGAGCCAGATGCGGCCCCTGTCGGGGTGACCGATCTCCGCGGCGCTGCGAATGGCGGTGCACGGCGCGGACCGGTCGAAGGCCTTGCCGGCGCACCATGGCCGCGCGAGTTTCTTTGCCTCGCCCTGCAGATCCCGACGGGTCAGGTCTATGCCCACCGCGTAGCCGAATATCCGATCGAGCGCATGCGCGCTCGGAATGTTCACGCCGCCCTCACGCAGCGCCACCACGAGTTCGATTTCGTGGTGCAGATCATGGGTCGCCATGGGATAGGGAATGGTCGAGCCGCTCAGCACGATGGTATCGGCCGGCTTTGTGAAGAAGAACGGCGGCTCGCGATCGGGATCATGCCCCATTTCGCGGGCGTGCTCGGCATAGTTTCGGCCCACGCAGTAGATGCGGTGAACCGGGAATCGCGAATCCTCGCCGATGACGGGCAGCGACGTGACGGCCGGCGGATCGATGACGTAGTCCATCTTGTTCCTACTCTCTTTTGGTCTTGGTGACGTATCAGTTTCGTGATGCCGCGTAATATTCGACCTTGCGCTCGAGCCATGCGAGGAACTCGGCGATCAGGAAGGACATGGCGAACAGGACGACCAGCACGGCCCAGAAATGCTTCATCAGGAAGTTGGAGGCGTAGAGCTCGAACAGGGAGCCGAAGCCGACGATCGAGATCAGCAGCTGGCCGATAATCACGCCCTTGACCGCGCGGATGAATCCGATGCGCACGCCGCCGAGGATTTCCGGCAGCGCCGCCCAGAAATAGATCTTGGTGAAGGCGTCGAACGGGGTGGCGCCGAAGGCGCGCGCCATCTCGACCAGCGAGCGGTTGATATGCATGACGCCGGCGCGCGCGTTGAGCACGATGATCCAGATCGCGAACAGGGCGGTCGTGATGACGATCGCCCGGAGGCCGAAGCCGAACAGCACCATCAGCACCGGCACCAGCGCGGTCAGCGGCGCGCTC
>CAYFYY010000083.1:16133-19609 GCA_964347475.1 uncultured Flavobacteriales bacterium | reverse complement strand
GCCGGACGCCTCGCGCGACCTACCCGGGCGGCGGCGCGGAAACCCGCCTGCCGGCGATCCGAAGATCCCGGCCGGCCGCCCCTATTCGGTCTTGCTCCCGGTGGGGTTTACCGTGCCGTCCCCGTCGCCGGGGACGCGGTGCGCTCTTACCGCACCCTTTCACCCTTGCCGGCGGGGCCGAAGCCGCACCGGCGGTTTGCTTTCTGTGGCACTTTCCCTGGGGTCGCCCCCGCCGGGCGTTACCCGGCACCGTGCTTCCGTGGAGCCCGGACTTTCCTCCCCCCGCAGGGTTTCCCCCTCGCGGAAGGCGGCCATCCGGCCGTCTGGCGCACGCTATATATAGGGAAATCGCCGGAAAACCTCAATCTTCGATCGCCAGCAGCCCGGCGAGCACCGACGCCGTCTCGTCGTCGGCGATGCCGTCGATCCGGGACGGGCGGAAATGGCGCTGGAACGCGATGACCGCGCCCTCCTCGTCGGCGCGGTAGCCGTATTCCGCGAGCATCATCGGCACGTCCTCGGGCTTGGCCGCCACCGGTTCGGGCCACAGGCCGATGCCGACGCGGGCAAGCCGCTGCCAGTCGAACAGCTCGCCTGGATCGCGCTTGCGTGATGGCGCGATGTCGGAATGTCCGACCACGTTGCGCGGCGGGATCGGATGACGGCGCAGGATCGCCGAGGCGATCAGTGTCAGCGCCGTGATCTGCACTTCCGGGAACGGCCGGTAGCCGAATTCGTGGCCGGGATTGACGAGCTCGATACCGATCGAACGGGCGTTGATGTTCGTTTCACCGCGCCAATAGGACACGCCAGCGTGCCAGGCCAGCTTGTCCTCGGGGACGAGGCGCGTGATGGTCCCGTCCTCGTCGATGCAATAATGCGCGCTGACCTTGGCGGAGGGGTCGCACATGCGGTCCAGCGCCGCCTCGGCGGTCTTCATGCCGGTATAGTGCAGCACCAGCATGTCGACCGGGACATCCGCCGGCCGCGCACCGCAGTTGGGGGACGGGCGTTCGATCATCGCGCCCCGATACTACACGTGATTCGCCGAAAGGGACATGCCGACGTCCGCGCGCAACCGCGGGCGGCGACACCCTCCCTAGCGGATCGCCCGCTCCTTGCTGATCTCGTCCCAGGCTTGGTTGATCGCCGCCAGGCGCTCGTTGGCGAGCCGCACGAACTCCTCGGGCATGCCCTGGGCGGTCAGCGCGTCCGGATGGTTCTCGCGCACCAGCTTGCGGTAGGCGGATTTCAGCTCGTCGTCGCTCATCTCGCGCGAGACGCCGAGCACGCTGTAGGGGTCGCTCGCCCCGGCCGGCGCGCGCAGGCTGGTGACCCGCTCGAAGGCGTGATCGTCGAGCCCGAAGATGTCCGCCACCTTCTTCAGGAATTCGAACTCGTTGGGATGCACGTGCCCGTCCGCCCGCGCCACGTAGACAAGGCAGTACAGCAGCTCCTCGAGCACCGCGGGATTGCCGCGGAACATCCGCGCCACCTGCTGCGCGTAGGGCTCGAATCCCCGGTGGTCCCTGCGCGCCTGGTTGAACACCCGGCCGACGTTCTTGATCTCGCCGGGCGGGATGTGAAAGACCCGCTTGAAGGCGTCGATCTCGTCGCGCGTCACAACGCCGTCGGCCTTTGCCAGCTTGGCGCCCAGCGCAATGACGGCGATCGTGAAGGCGATCGACTTGGTCTGCTCCTCGCCGTGCGGTCGGCGCATCGCATCGACCGCATGCCCCGCCGCGGCGCCGATCAGCGCGCCGAGGGGCCCGCCCAGGGCGAAGCCCGCCGCGCCCCCCAGAATCTTGCCCCAAATGCTCACCTTCGACCTGTCAGGTGCCGGCCCGTGCCGCGCCGCTGGACCCGCCAATGCGACCGAACCCCGGCAGCTTGACGGCAAAATCCAGCGGGTCGACGCCGAGCGTCAGCCCGGCGATATTGACCTCCAGCCCCTCCTCGACCGCCGCAAGCACCCCGGCGACACCCAGCACCGAGATCTGATACCCCGTCCCGCTGGGCGCGGCCGCCGCGAACGTCGTCTTGCCCAGCCAGTCCTTGCCGATTGCCGTCGGCGGCAGGTCGAGACGGAGTTCCGGCACCTCGCGTGCCACCCAGGCGGTAAAGGTGTTGCTGTTGGGTCCGGGCCACACCGAGTAGGTATCGGCCCACGGGTAATCGCGGGCCGCCTGGTCGATGCGCGCGATGACCGCGTCGACCCCGTCGCCGCGCAGCTCCGCCAGAAGTTCCGGCCGCTGGCCGAACCAGTACCGGTCCGGCGCCTCGTTCTGGACCACGACGGCGCTGCCGCCGTGGCGGAGCCGCCAGCCGATCACCTGGTAAGTCGTCCACGTGCGGGCCCCGGTCGGCTTGACGGCAATCCAGCTGTGCACGCCGAGCGCGCCGCGCCACGCGAATGCCGGCGCCGCGTAGACCTGCACGATCGCCTCGCGGTACGCCGCCGGGTCGGGCGCGATGCCTGCGGGATCGCGGGTCGCGGTGCTCCAGTCGCCGTGCAGCGGCGCACGACCGCTGGCCAGATTCCAGGCCGGGCCGGTGCCGAGCAAAATAAGAACGAGTGCGAAGGTGATCAGCCGCCACCCGATCGGTCTGCGTTTGCGAGGTCGTTTCATGCATTACGATTATAGCCGGATTCCGGCACGAATGTGACCGGCTTGAAGAACACAAATTATTGACAATTTATCGGTAAATTGTCATCAACAGGACAGTGACGAGACTCGCGGGCAGGGAGCACAGGGAATGGCGGAAGCAACGGCGGGCTGGCAGTTCTGGGTCGATCGCGGCGGGACCTTCACCGATATCGTCGCGCAGCGGCCGGACGGCACGCTGGCAACGCACAAGCTGCTATCAGAAAACCCGGAGCATTACGAGGACGCGGCGGTGCAGGGCGTACGCGACCTCTTGGAGCTGGGCGCAGGCGAGACGATTCCCGCCGTCGACATCGAGGCCATCAAGATGGGCACCACGGTGGCCACCAACGCATTGCTCGAGCGCAAGGGCGAACGTACGCTGCTGGCCGTCACCAAGGGGTTTCGCGACGCCCTGCGCATCGGCTACCAGGCCCGGCCACGGCTGTTCGAGCGCCACATCGTCCTGCCGGAGCTGCTCTACGAACAGGCCGTGGAAATTGACGAGCGCGTCGCCAATGACGGTACGGTGCTTACGCCGCTTGACCGCGAAGCCGCCCGCGCCGCCTTGCAGCAGGCGTACGATACCGGCTTCCGAACCCTCGCCATTGTCTTCATGCATGGCTACCGCTATCCCGAGCACGAATGCGCGGTGGCCGCGCTGGCGCGCGAGATCGGATTCCGCCAGATCTCGACAAGTCACCAGACAAGCCCCCTGATCAAGCTCGTCAGCCGCGGCGACACGACGGTCGTGGATGCCTACCTGTCGCCGATCCTGCGCCGCTATGTCGATCAGGTCGCGGCCCAGGTCGGGGACGTGCGGCTGATGTT
>CAYFYY010000083.1:12678-16123 GCA_964347475.1 uncultured Flavobacteriales bacterium | reverse complement strand
TCGAGCGGCGGCCTGACCGACGCGCGGATGTTCCAGGGCAAGGACTCGATCCTGTCCGGCCCGGCCGGCGGCATCGTCGGCGGCGTACGTACGGCGCAGGAGGCAGGCTTCGATAAGATCATCACCTTCGATATGGGCGGCACGTCGACCGATGTCGCCCACTACGACGGGGCTTATGAGCGCGCCTTCGACACCCTGGTCGCCGGCGTGCGCATGCGCGCGCCGATGATGCGGATCCACACCGTCGCCGCGGGCGGCGGTTCGATGTGCATCTTCGACGGCGCGCGTTACCGTGTCGGACCGGAATCGGCGGGCGCCAATCCGGGGCCGGCCTGTTACCGCCGGAGCGGCCCGCTCACGGTCACCGACTGCAACGTCATGCTCGGCAAGCTGCAGCCGGATTTCTTCCCGCGCGTGTTCGGTCCGAACCAGGACGCACCCCTGGACGTGGAAGCCGTACGTGTCAAGTTCGCAGAGTTGTCGCAACGGATCCGCGAGGCGACAGGGGACGAGCGTACACCCGTGGAGGTCGCCGACGGATTCCTGAAGATCGCGGTCGAGAACATGGCGAACGCGATCAAGAAGATCTCGGTCCAGCGCGGCTACGACGTTACCGAATACACGCTGTGCTGCTTCGGCGGGGCCGGCGGCCAGCACGCCTGCCTGGTGGCCGACGCCCTCGGCATGAAGCGCGTCTACCTGCATCCCTTCGCCGGCGTGCTGTCGGCCTACGGGATGGGGCTGGCGGATGTGCGGGCCCTGCGCGAGGTCTCGGTCGAGGCGCGCCTGGCCGCCGAGAGGCTGCCGGAGGTCTCCGCGGTCCTCGACGGGCTGGCGGCAGACGCCGAGTCCGAGCTCGCCGGCCAGCACGTCCCCGCGGCGCGGCGCACGGTGCTGCGCCGGCTCCATCTGAAATACGAGGGCACCGACACGTCGCTCGAAGTTGCGTATGGCGCGTTGACCGAAATGCAGGCCGATTTCGAGGACGCACACCGCCAGCGATACGGCTTCATCATGCCGGAAAAAGCGTTGATCGTGGAGACCGCCGCCGTCGAGGCGATCGGGGCGACGGACGAGGTTGCGGCGGCGAAGCGCCTCGTCGAGAACGGGAGCCGCACGCCGGCGACACCCCTTGCCACCGTGTCCGCCTACATGGCCGGCGCGAAGCGGGACACCCCCGTCTACGACCGCGACGCGCTCGCACAGGGGCAGACGGTCGATGGCCCCGCGATCATCCGCGAGCCGACGGCGACGACGATCGTCGAGCCCGGCTGGCAGGCGGAGATGCGCGCGCACGGCGACCTCGTGCTGACCCGGGTCGTGCCGCTGCCGCGCCGGGAGGCGGTCGGCACCAGCGTCGACCCGGTCATGCTCGAGGTGTTCAACAACCTCTTCATGTCGATCGCAGAGCAGATGGGGGTGACGCTCCAGAACACTGCATACTCGGTGAACATCAAGGAGCGGGTCGATTTTTCCTGCGCGGTCTTCGACGGCGACGGCTCGCTGATCGCCAATGCACCCCATATGCCGGTCCATCTCGGCTCGATGGCCGAAAGCATCCGCGCGGTGATCCGCAACAACAGGGGCGCGATCCGACCGGGAAACGTCTACATGCTGAATGCGCCTTACAACGGCGGGACCCATTTGCCCGACGTGACCGTGGTCACCCCGGTCTTCGACGCCGCCGGCTCCGAAATCCTGTTCTATGTCGGCAGTCGCGGCCACCACGCGGATATCGGAGGCATCACGCCCGGCTCGATGCCCCCGAACAGCCGGGTCGTCGAGGAGGAAGGCGTCCTGATCGACAACTTCCTGCTGATCGATCGCGGCGAGTTCCGCGAATCGGCCCTGTTCGAGCTGCTCGGCTCCGGCAAATGGCCGGCCCGCAATCCGCAGCAGAACGTCGCCGACATCAAGGCGCAGATTGCCGCCAATGAAAAGGGCGTCGCGGAGTTGCGCCGCATGGTCGCGCATTTCGGCCTCGACGTCGTACGTGCCTACATGGGACACGTACAGGACAATGCGGAGGAATCCGTCCGGCGCGTCATCGACGTTCTCAAGGACGGTGCATTCACCTATGCGCTGGATAACAGCGCGCAGGTCCGTGTATCCATCGCGATCGACCGAGCGGCGCGCAGCGCGCGCATCGACTTCTCCGGATCCAGCGACCAGCTTGACAACAATTTCAACGCTCCCAGCGCGGTCTGCCGGGCCGCCGTGCTGTACGTCTTCCGCACCCTCGTCGACGACGACATCCCGATGAACGAGGGCTGCCTGAAACCGCTGGACATCGTAATCCCCGAAGGCTCCATGCTGGCGCCGCGTTATCCGGCCGCCGTCGTCGCCGGCAACGTCGAGACCTCGCAGGTCGTGACCGACGCGCTGTATGGCGGGCTCGGCATCATGGCGGCCGCCCAGGGCACGATGAACAACACCACCTTCGGCAACGACCGCTACCAGTATTACGAAACGATCGCCGGCGGCTCCGGCGCCGGCCCGGATTTCGACGGCACCGACGCCGTTCACACCCATATGACCAACAGCCGCCTGACCGATCCGGAGGTCCTCGAGATGCGGTTCCCCGTCGTTCTGGAAAGCTATGCGATCCGCCGCGGCAGCGGTGGCGCTGGGCGGCACCGGGGAGGCGACGGCACGATCCGGCGCCTGCGGTTCCTTGAGGACATGACGATTTCGATACTTTCCAACCGGCGCATCGTGCCGCCCTATGGCATGGCGGATGGCGAGCCCGGCGCCCCGGGGCGCAACTGGATCGAGCGCGCCGGCGGTACGATCGATGAGATGGGCGGGACCGACACGCGGCCGATTCGGGCGGGCGACGTCTGGGTCCTGGAAACGCCCGGCGGCGGCGGCTACGGCGCTGCGCCGGCACGAAAGGAAGGTGGGACGTGAGCAATCCCGCACGACCGCAATCACGAGGCGAACGGATCGTGTCGTCTGCGCATCTTGCGGACGGGGCCGCACCGGCGCTCAGCGAGTTCGAATACGGTCTGATCATTGCCGGCAACGCGTTCAGCCGATGGACCGTGCGGTGCATGGCGGCGGCCGGCTATCCGGACCTCAACGCCCTCGACGTGCTGGTCGTCCACTCGGTCAATCACCGGGCGCGCGACAAGCGCCTCGCCGACATCTGTTTCGTTCTCAACATCGAGGATTCGCACCTGGTGAGCTACGCCTTGAAAAAGCTCATCAAGGCACGGCTCGTGGAAGCGGAGAGGCGCGGCAAGGAGACCGTCTACCGCACCACCGCGGAGGGCGCCCGTGCCTGCGAGCGTTACCGGGCGGTGCGCGAGCCCTGCCTCGTGGAGACCGTCCGCGCCCTCGGCCAATTCGATGAAAAGGAAATTGTCGCGCTGGCGCGCCTTCTGCGCGCACTGTCGGGCCTGTACGACCAGGCCGCACGCGCCGCCACCAGTCTGTGATCCGC
>CAYFYY010000083.1:0-12578 GCA_964347475.1 uncultured Flavobacteriales bacterium | reverse complement strand
GCGCTCGGCCCCCCGCAGGCTGCTTCGATTGCCTGTGCTTGAGGCTTTGGCAATCGATGTCCTGTTTCATGAGCGGCTGACACGAGTCGGATGCAAGCGCTCATTACAGCATTGCAGCAAGAGCCGATGAAATACTCGGCCTGCCGCCGTTCAATCCTGCGTTGGACCGTCGTGATGGCCGGCGCGGCCATGCCACAGCACGTGCCGCCCGCTCAGGTTCGCAGACAGGCCACCCCGACGGCGACGGGGACCGCACCCGGACAAGCGAAGAAGAAATGAGCCAGCCGGCTGGCGGACACCTAGCTGGCAATCATGTTGCGCAGGAACCCCGCCTCGGTTTCCAGATCCTCGAGGCGGCTCTTGACGATATCGCCGATACTGACGAGGCCGACCATCGCGCCGCTGTCCATCACGGGCAGATGCCGGATGTGATGTTCGGTCATCAGCTGCATGCATTTCTGCACCTCGTCCGCCGGCGAGCAGGTCACGACATCGCGCGTCATCAGCGCGCTGACCTTTGCCTCGAGAATTCGCTCCCGCCGCGTCACATCGCCGAGCGCGCCGACGATGTCGCGCTCGGAGACGATCCCCAGGATGTCGCCGCCTTGCTCAGCGACGACCAGGGCACCGATTCCCTCACGTTTCAGAACCTGGGCAACCTCTCCAACCGTCGCCTCGGGCGAAATCGTAATCACCTTGTCGCCCTTCTTCTTCAGGATTGCCTTGACGTCCATCCTCAATCTCCCAAGTTTCGGGGTTCGCGGCGCCTCGCGGCCTATGCGAACGGTACCACAAAAACGGGCAAATCTCGACACGCGATGCGCGCAGAGCCCGGAGGTGGCGAACGTGTCGGGCACATCCACTCCCGGGCCAGGGAGGCACCTTCGCGCGTACCGGCCCGGGGCGCCGCCATTGACCGGGCGGATTTCAGGTGTAGTCTTTTCATTCCGGCCGTCAGTCTGTTCCGGCCGGGGCGCATTCAAGGAGCGCGGTCATGACGATCCATTCGCTCACGGCACGGAAAGTGCCGGTGCCCGACGTGCTGACGTCGGCGCTATTCGTGCTTCTGGGGCGGCGCGCGACGACATCGGCTGCGGTGCGGGAGCAGCACGGACGTGGCGAAGGCGGATTTTCGCCGCTGCCGCCAGACATCGTTTGCTACCCGAACAGCAACGATGAGGTGTCAGGGATCGTGCGGCTCTGCGCCGAACATAAGGTGCCGGTCATCCCCTTCGGGACCGGCACCTCGCTGGAGGGCCATGTACTCGCGCTGCGCGGCGGCGTCAGCATCGACCTGAGCCACATGAACGAGATCCTGGAGGTCAATACCGAAGATCTCGACTGTCGGGTCCAGGCCGGAGTCACCCGCAAGCAACTGAACGATTACATCAGGGATACCGGCCTGTTCTTTCCGGTTGATCCCGGTGCCGACGCTTCGCTGGGTGGAATGGCTGCGACACGGGCCTCCGGGACCAACGCGGTGCGCTACGGAACGATGCGCGAGCTGGTGCTGGGTTTGACCGCGGTGCTGCCCGACGGCCGCATCGTTCGCACCGGTGGCCGGGCCCGGAAATCGGCCGCAGGCTACGATCTGACCAGGTTGCTGATCGGCTCGGAGGGCACGCTTGGCGTGATCACCGAGGCGCAGCTGCGCCTGTTCGGCATTCCCGAGGCGATCTCGGCCGCGGTCTGCCAGTTCGGCACGCTGGAAGGAGCGGTCAACACCGTCATCCAGACGATCCAGCTGGGTGTGCCGGTGGCCCGCATCGAGCTGCTGGACGAGGTCCAGCTCGATGCCTGCATCGCCTATTCGAAACTGCAAGGATACGAGCGCAAGCCAACGCTGTTCTTCGAATTCCACGGCAGCGGAACCGGGGTTGCCGAGCAGGCCGAGACCGTCGGCGAGATTTCCCAGGACAACGGCGGCGGCGGCTTCCGCTGGGCGACCCGTCAGGAAGACCGCAACGCGCTGTGGCAGGCCCGGCACGATGCGTATTTCGCAGCGGTCGCACTGCGCCCCGGCAAACGCGGGATTTCGTCGGATGTCTGCGTGCCGATCTCGCGACTTGCCGAATGCATCCTCGAGAGTCGCGCCGATATCGAAGAGAGCGGCCTCGTCGCGCCGATCGTCGGCCATGTCGGCGACGGCAATTTCCACGTCCTCTTCGTCATCGATCCGGACGATCCCGACGAGGCCGGCCGCGCTCATTGGGTCAACGAACGCATGGTACATCGGGCGCTCGCCATGGGCGGCACATGCACCGGCGAACACGGCATCGGCGTGGGCAAGATGGATTTCCTGGTCGCCGAGCAGGGCGAGGCCGTCGGCGTCATGCGCGCGATCAAGATGGCGCTGGACCCGGACAATATCATGAACCCGGGCAAGATTCTGCGTATCTGAGCTCGATCATCGACGATATGGCGACGGCCGAGTCAGGCGTCGGTCGCGTCTCCCTCTGCTTCGACCAGGTCACGGTAGGCGTGCCATGTCGCGTAACCGATGATCGGCAGTGTCAGGACCAGCCCGAGGAAGAAGGTGGCCACGCCGAGCGTGATAAAGACCGCAATGATCATGGCCCACAAGGCAGAAGCCTTGCGGTTCCGGTATACCGCGCGCACCGATGTCGCTATGGCCGCAGGAACCCCGATGTTCCGCTCCAGCAACAGCGGCAGCGAGACGGTACTGATCGTGAAGACGGCAGCGGCCAGGATTCCGCCCGCAACGGTACCGGTGATCAGGAATGGAAGGCTCTCGGGGGCAAAGAACACCTGCTCGACGAAATTCCCGGCGATGATGTGCTGGTCGCTGAAGAAGAACGCGAATATCAGCAATGCGATCTCCATCCACGCAAGGAAGAACAGCATCAGGACCAGCCCCATGGCGGCAAACGTGTCGGCGCGGGCCAGCACCGCCGATCCGATCTTGCGAAGCGCGACGGGCTCGCCCCTCTCCAGGCGCCGGCTGATTTCGTACAATCCGACCGCAACGGCCGGCCCAATCAACGCGAATCCGGCCGTGGCCGGCAGGATCAGATAGGGTGCGCCGGCCGTGTACAACCAGTAGGTCAGGACATATCCGACCGCGCTGAACGCGACGCCGTACGCAACGCTGAGCCCCGGCACGCGGCGGAAATCCCGCCACCCGGCGGCAAGCCAGGCCCAGGGTTGATCGGTCTCGACGACGCGAATCCCGGGCGTGCGTTCAATTTTTGCGCTTGTTGCGTTGCCCATCGCCTGATGCTGCCCCTCCTCAACCTGCCCGTGACGGCGTCGCCCCGCGCCGGCGAGCCGGGCCGGTATGCCGGATCAATCGGTATCCGGCGGGCCTTCCGAGCGCTCCAGACAATTGCCGTCGTGCCTGTTCGCCTGCATGTCGCGTTCGGCCGCCTCGCGGTCCTTCTCGACCTTCGTTCGACCGTAGCGCACCCGGTTCCGTGACGCTTCGCGCTCGGCCTTCGCTCGTTCACGCGCCTTGCGGTACTGATTGAGGCTGACAATCTCCGCCATTTTGGCCATTCTCCTGCCCACTCATACGGGCATGTTTGATCGCAGTCAGGCGATCACCTACCTTACGGGATATCGCTCGTTCCGCAAGCGCCAATGACAGCATCCGGCCCGGTAACGGAACCGTCTGCCGCGTGGAGCCGTTCTTGAAGAAAGCCCTGCTCGCCGCCCTTGTCATCGTCCTGATCGTTCTCGGCACGTTGCTGGTCGCGCCGGCCTTTGTCGACTGGAATTCCTATCGACAGGACGTGGCCGTCGCCATTGCCAGGGCCACGGGTCGACAGGTCACGATCGCGGGCGACCTCAATCTGTCGATCCTCCCGCTGCCACGGCTTACCGTGAAGCGAATCGGCGTCGCCAGCATCGACGGCGCCGTCGAGCCCGAGATGCTTCGCATCGGCGAGCTGCACATGGAACTGGCCCTCGCCCCCCTCATCGCGGGCCGCATCGCGGTGCGTTCGCTTTCGCTTGTCGACCCGGTGCTGACCCTAGAGACCACGGCGGACGGCCGCGACAACTGGAACTTCGTGCGGGTCGAGCGGGATACCCTGCCCGGCCGTCTGGCCGCAGGTCTGTCCGTCGATTCGGTTTTCGTTTCGAACGGCCGCCTGGTGTGGCGGGCTGCGGGGGCAGAGCCGCGGCGGCTGGATGCCGTCGACGCGACCGTGAGCCTGGGGCGATCGGCCGGCGTCAGCCGCATGCAGGCAAGTGCCGTCTTCAAGGGGGTGCCGTACCATCTGACGGCCAGCGTCGGTCGATTCGAACGTGACCGGATGGCGGCAGTCTCGGGCGCAATCGATATCGGCGGCGGTGTCGGAACGCTGGCGGTGACCGGCCGGTTGAGCGCAGACCTTCGATCAGCCAGTGGAACAGTTCAGCTGACTGCCACCGATGCGGAGCGACTCCGATTGCTGTTGGCCGGGGGCGAAGGGCCGATGCTGCCGGCCTGGAAGGCTGCAGCGGATTCCACGTTCACCTTCGGCCGGGATGCCGTGTCGCTTCACGATATCGCGGTCACCTACGGCGATATCAGGGGAACAGGCGAAGCCCGACTCGTTCTGGATGAGATCCCGGCCTTGGATGGACACTTGGTCGTCGGGATGATGCAGATCGATGATGTGGTAACGGAGCTTCAGGGCAGGCCGCCGCGCGGCGACAAGGGCGGGGCGAGGCAAACCGGTTGGAGCTGGGCCGGTCCGGTTTCCGGATTCATGGCCGATCTCGATCTATCGGTCAGGGCCGCCCGCTGGCGCGGCGGTGTGATCCGTAACATCGGGGCATCCGTCAAGCTCGGCCCCGATGGCACGGTGATCGAACGGATGGCGATGACATTGCCGGGCGGGACCGATGTGACGTTGTCGGCGGCTTTCAGCGGCGGCGCGTCCGGACCGCGGTGGGACGGCGATCTCGCCGTGATCTCGGATAACCTCCGCGGCGCGCTGATCTGGGCGGGAACGGCAGCCGACGAGTTGCCCGCCGATCGTTTGCGCAGCTTTTCACTCACAAGCAGGATTGCGGTGACTCCGGACGCCGTCCATCTGACGAACATTGCGGGACGGCTTGACGCAACACGGATGAACGGTGCTGCGACGATCGCGCGGCGGGCGCGCCCATCGTTCGGGGTGCGGCTCGATTTGGACCAGTTCGAACTCGACGCCTACCTGCCGCGCCGGATACTCACCGACGACTCGGAAGGCAGGGAGGGCGGCAGGCGGCTCCCTATGGCCGGTCGCTTCGACGCCAATCTCGCGGTATCCGTCGGCACGTTGACACTGGGTGGTCAGTCCGCCTCGCAAGCTGTGCTCGACGCACGTCTGTTCGACGGTAATGTCCTGTTGCGCAAGTTGTCGATAGCGGATCTCGGCAGCGGCGCGCTAACGGTATCCGGGACGATCGATGACGTGGACGAACAGCCGCGCGGCGACCTCGAGGTTTCCCTGGATGTCGGCGATGCAGAACGGTTTGGCCGGTTCATGAAGCTGCAGCCAGGCACTTACGCGTCCCGCGTCGGCGGGTTCCGCCTCGGGGCACGCGCTACGGGCACGATCGAAAAGGTCTCCGTCGCCGGGACACTGGATATTGCCGGCGGCCGAGCGCGGGCGGAGGGCACGGTGACGCGCGGGACCGGCGCAACCGGTTTCGAATTCGTGGTGTCCGCCCAACACACAGATGCCGACACGGTGATCGCCCTGTTCGCGCCGGACCGGCCGCCGGGCGAGAGCGGCGCGATTGCCATGACGTTCGCCCTGTCCGGAACGGCGGACACCCTGAAAATCAGGGATCTGGACGCGACTCTCGGCGACATGAAGGTCGCCGGCCGGGTTGACGTCGATTACCGAGGCGACCGTCCGGCTGCGATCGTCGCGTTGACCGCAGGGCGCCTCGATCTGGTGCGGCTGCTGCCCGCTGTGCCGGGCTATGCGGATGACACGGCCCTGCCGACCCGCCGGGGCAGTGCACGATGGTCCCGCGAAGCGTTCGACCTGTCGGCTCTGCGCGGGCTTGATCTGGATCTCACGCTTCATTCCGGTACTGTTCAGCGCGACGCCCTGCGCCTCGATGGGTTCGAACTCCGCAGCGAATTGTCGAACGGCGTGTTGACGGTGGAACGCCTCACCGGTCGCCTGTTCGAAGGAGAAATTGAGGCTTCCGGCCGAATCGATGCAAGCGTATCGCCGCCGGAAATCGTGGTGGCGATCGCAGGGCGAGACATCGCGGCCCGGCCCGCACTTGCCGCGCTCGTCGCGCTCGATCGACTGGACGGACCAATTTCGTTTTCCCTCGCCTTCTCGGCCAGGGGCCAGGACCCCTACGACGTGGTATCCTCTATGCGCGGGAGCGCCACGCTCTCGGGAAATCTGCGGGCACGGCGGCGCGGCGATGAATCGATCCCTGCCGGCGCGGTGGGTAATGCCGCCGATTTGCTGCTGAAGGCCTTTGCCGGCTCCACGGCGGAAATGAGCGGGCTCCTCCGGATCGAAAACGGAATCCTGCGCACCGGTGATCTGCTTCTCGACGCCGGCAGCGTGCGCGCCATGACCACTGGCGCAGTTGATTTGTCCGCCTGGCGTATCGATTCGACGACGACGTTGCGGCGCGGCCAGGACAATGCGGAGCCGCCCGAACTGGTCGCCGTATTTCGCGGGCCGCTTGAAGATCCGATCGTCGAATTGTCCGGCCCGGCTGTCGACGAGGGTGACGACGATGCACCGCCGCCCGAAGCGGCGCCTGTCGTGCCCGTAGAGCCAGTCGCGCCGACGCCGATAGATCTGGAGTCCGGCCCGTAAGGCAGCGCTCGTCCTTCTGGATCAAGAAGATCGTCCGGGGGCTGGTCCGGCAGGCTCGCGCCGGGCAGCGGATTCTTTCAGAACAAACACCCGAATGGCGCTGGAAAGATTGCCACGGCGTTGCCGGTCGATCCAGGTGATGAGCGCGCTTACGCTCTGCCCTCGCACCGCCGCAACGCGGTGCAGCTCGGCCCAGAACGCCTCTTCGAGCGATATGCTGGTCCTGTGCCCCGCCACCGTCACCGATCGCTTTCGGAGCGCCTGGTCATCGCGGTCCGTCTGCGTAAACGTTTCGGACGTCTTATCGCGACCCGTGTGCGGCTGTTTCATGGGGACCTCCGAACGGCGGTTCCGGGCGCCAGGGGCCCTGGAAATTCGGCGAATGCATGCCAATTTTGGCCGATTTAAACGCAGTGTTAATGAAAATAAAATATGGTGCCGCCATCAGATGCGGAATTCACCGTTGGCGGCCGTCCCCCGAACGGGGGCCGAGCCGGCCATGACGGGCCGAAAACAAAGGGGTAACGACCTATGGCTACGGTGGCGACCATCGCGGAAACCACGATTGTGGGCGACAACGAAGACCAGCTGGTGACGATGGTCGTCGACAACCAGCTGTTCGGCATTCCGATTTTGCAGGTCCAGGACATCGTCGAAGCGTCCAAGATCACGCCGGTACCCCTGGCGCCGTCCGCCATCGCCGGCGTGTTGAATCTGCGCGGCCGCATCGTCACGGTCGTCGATCTTCGCAAACTCCTCGGCAACCACGAGGAGGTGCCCTGGGAGAGCCAGATGGGCGTGACGGTCGACTACAAGGGCGACCTCTACACGCTGCTCGTCGATGCCATCGGCGACGTCCGCACGTTGCCGAAGAACGATTTCGACAAGGCGCCGTCGACGATGGAGGACAATGTCCGGCGGCTTTGTTCGGGGATCTATCGCCTGCGCGGCAATCTTCTGGTCGTTCTCGACGTGGGACGTATCCTGAAGACCGAGATCATTGAAGCCACCCCGATGCTGACCGTCGAGGAGCGCAGGAGCCGCAAGAGCGCGGCCGTCGCCAAGTCGGAGGGTGGGGATGCCCGGGCGCACCAGCTGTCGGCCCTGATGACAGACCTCAACGCATACGAGTCGGAAACCGAGGGCGTCTTCGGTGCCGCGACGGACACCGGCGAGGACGACATCAAGGCCCGCAAGCGCGCGAGTCGTCAGCGCCGGCCCATTGCCGAGCGCTGGCAGGAGGTGCTCGAGGAGAAGGCCCGCAAGGCCGGGCATGTCACGTACCGGATGCGCGAGCCCGACGAGGAAACCGTCGAGATCGCACGCGACGAGATGGCGAAGGAAGACGCCGAGTGGGCCGCCCGCGTGATGGATCACCGCGACGCCCCGCCCGCCGAAGAGGCGCCGCCCGTCGACATCGACGTTCCGGTCGAGGCCGCATCCGATCTGCCGCCTCCGGCGCCGGCGGACCCTGCGGACCCGGCGCACCGGTCCGCGCCGATGGAGGCGGACCGCGGGCCGGATGCCGGCGCCGAACCGCGCGAACCGGCAACCGACTTGCCGGAGCTGTTCGATGCCGCCCCGGACCTGCCGATCGAGGAGTCGGCGGCTGAAGCGGGAACGCCGGCAACGCCCGATGCGCCGCCGGAAATGCCGGCAGGCGCTCCCGTTCCCGAATCGGAAGCGCGGCCCGAAGTCGACCCGGCAGCAGACGCCGATGTGCGCGAACCGGGGAGCGACGACCCGGAACCATCGGACAAGACCGAATCCGCGGGTCCGGAACAGGCGCCGATATCGGAGCGCGAATTCGGCGGCATCACCTCTGGCTGGTGGAACAAGCTTCGCGGCAAGGCCGGTGGAAACACAGAGTCCGACACGCCCGAAGCGTCGGCGGACGATCCGCAACCGGACCCGACCGAGCCGGCAGCGGACGGCCCGGAGCCAGTCGCCAAAGCGACCGGAAAGGCGAAGCCGGAGAAGAAGCCGACCACGACCAGGACCAAGACGACAGCAAAAAAGAAGACGACGTCAAAATCCAAGAAATCCGCAAAATCAGGCGGAAAATCGGCGGCAAAGGCCAAGCCGAAGAAAAAGTCCTAGACGCCACACCCTGGCACGACCTGCCGCAAGCGCACCCTGACGGTCGGCCGTTCAAACGGATCGGGCCGCAGATCGGATCCCCGGTCTGCGGCCCGCACCGGACAGACCTGCCCGGCGAGTCTTCGATTACGGCTCGAGGATGATTTCCACGCGACGGTTGCGCGGCTCGGCCGTGTTATCGCCCGTCATGACCGCCGGACGGGTTTCGCCATGCGCTTCCGTCACGACCGCCTTCACCTTCACATTGGCGCCGGCGAGCATTTTCGCGACGGCCTGGGCGCGCATTTCCGAGAGCTTCTGGTTGTACGTCGCCGAACCGACGGTGTCGGTGTTGCCGGAGATCTTCACGACCGGCTGGCCGAGCTTCGCCGCCGCGGCCTGGGCCTCGGCAATCACCTGCTGTGCGTTGCTGTCCAGTTCCGCCTTGTTGGTCGGGAAGTAAACGACAAACCGGACCGCATCGGGCTTCGGCTTGACCACCGCCACCGGCGGAGGCGGCTGGCTGCCCTCGAGCGCCGCATAGAACCCGTCGCGGCACCGCGCGATGTCCGCAGGCTGGCGATTCTCTTCCTGCTCCTGCATCCAGCAGTCGAACATCACCTGGGCCGAGGCTGCGCGTACGGGATCGCGCTCACGCGTACCGCCGTCAAGCGCTGCCACCAGGCTGGCACGCGCATCGGTCAACTCGCCGGCCTTGTCGGCAGGCAGCTTGCGGGCCGCGACCTCCTCGGGCATGACCGAGCCTCCGGTTCCCGCCTGTTTGGCGCGACCGGCGAATTTATCGGAATCGCGGTAATCGCCCTCCCTGTACTCGTCCTTGGCAAGGCTGACGTAACCCTGATACAGGGCCTGGTTGAACTCGGAGCCTGTCGGCTTAACCTTTTCTGCACTCCCAAGCTGCTGACCGGAGCAACCGGCAAACAACAAAACGCCGGCTGCAGCGCCGGCAACGACAAACGACGTCTTCATTCTTCGTACCCCTAGCTGAGTGCCTTGATTTCACTATAAAACGACGGCACTTGTGACAAATCTATCACGAATTTTCGATTAATTCTAGATATCTGCATGGGCGCGCGTACGAAAACTGGCGAAATCTCCGTCGCCTTGCACCGTTCGTCCGGGGTGAAAGGAACGCCCGGTCGGACTCAGGGTTTCCGGAAGGTATCGATGGCGATGACGTTGCCACGTTCGTCAGTTGCGTGGTCGGCCGACTCCGCAGGCACATCGGCGTCGGTTTCGGCGCCATCCCGGTCGCTGTCATCGGTGTCGGCCGGGGCTTGCGCGGCAAGCATCTGCTCCGCGTCGAGGAACGTCAGCACAACGTTCGCCGGTGGGTCCTGGAACATCGTAACCGCGTCGAAGGGGACCATCAGGCGCCGCTGCACCCGGTTGAACGAGAGGGTGACGGAAAATCCGGCATCGTCCACTTCGAGATCGTGGAACACGTGCTGCAGGATGATTGCCATTTCCGTCGGATACTGCGCCTGCAGGGCGCGCGGCATCGCGACCCCGGGATGGTTGGTCCGGAACGTGATGTGGAAATAATGGTCGTCAGGAAGACCCTGCTCGGCGACCACGGACATCGCACGTCGCATGATCCCGCGCAGCGCGTCGCGGTAATACAGCCCGTATGGCAGCGGATCGTCGGACATGGTTGCGATTATGTTTCAGACCGGGTTAACGGAAGCTGACTGGTTAACAGGAACCGCGGCTCCCGCAAAGCGACAAGGTTGGGGGGCTTCTGTTGCCCGGCGCCCCCCGGGCCGCGCTTACCTGTTTATATTAGGCAGCGAGCGCCATCTCATTATCGTTGGCACTTGTGAAAATGGCCCGGTAACGGTGGTACCATGCCGAGCGAAAGCCAAGTCTTTACCACGCGCGTCGATCCTGTTTCGCCCCCATTGGGGCCGGCAGCCGTATCTCGCAGGGCGCCGGCCGGAATCTGGTGGAGGCGCCGGGTACTGCCCCCGGGTCCGCTACGCTTATTCCACAAGGCGTTTATCGCCATAGTCGGCAGAGCCGACAGGAGTAATATAAACCTTTTGACGCGATTTTTGAAGATGCGAGAGATCGGTCGAACCCGGGCCACGATGTTGCTGTTCGCGGCGCTTGCGCTGGCCGCGTGCAGCGGCCACATTCGCCAGAATGCCTCGGACTGGGCGGAAACCGTCGCCGAACCGGGGACGCTGTCCGTCATGTCGTTCAACGTGCTCCTCGGCGGACGGCCCACCGGCGACGTGCTCGACGCCATCGCCGCGGCATCGCCGGACCTGGTATGCCTTCAGGAAATCACGCCGGCCTTCGCCGACCTCTTCGAGGAGCGGTTTGCGCCCGTCTATCCCCACCGCGTTCTCGTGCCCGGCCCGGGTGTGCACGGCATCGGCATTGCCGGGCGGTTCCCGTTGACGGATGCCCGGCTGTTGACACTCGGCCTGTCATATCTGCCCGCCGTTGCGGCCACCATGCAGACCGCTGCCGGACCGGTTCGCGTGGCCTGCGTGCATCTCGTGCCGCCGCTGGCCCGGTTCGGCGGATACGACAGCATGACGGACCGCTACTACCTGAACAGGACGATCCGCATGCGCCAGGTCCGTGCCTTGCTCCGGCATATCGAGTCCGCGACCATGCCGGCGATCATCGTCGGCGACATGAACGAATGGGACGGCCAGGCCGCGCTGGCCATCCTGGCCGAAGCCGGCTTCCGCAACGCCTGCGGCGTCCCCGGCAGCCGCTGCGCGGCGACCTGGCCAGGCGACGTGGGCTTCGGCCTCGCGATCGCGCGGGTCGACCATATCCTCGGCCGCGGCGTGGACTTCCGGCGGGCGGCGGTCCTGAACGCGGGCGGATCGGACCATTACCCCGTCGTCGCACGGTTCGCCCTGATGCCCGGTGCCCCTTGAGGCGCACCGCGAAACGGCCCGACATGGCCGGGGCACGCGGTGCCGATGCCGGCGCTGGTCCGGGTCGACCAGATCCTGGCGCATTGCAGGTCGAGGGCGAACTCGGCGGCGAGGTCCTGATACGTGCCGCCGGCTTCCACGGCGACGCGGTGATCGGGCTGGTGGCGGTGGCGCGCCGCCCGCCCGCGCGCATCGTCCTGCCGCTGGTGCAAGGCGCGGACAGAGCATGGCGGGTCGACGAGACCATCCGGGAACAACCGCTGATCGACGCGGTCGCCTTGGGTTGGGAGAAACCGGCCGGATCGAAGTGATCGGTGCCGATCTACGTGGCACCGGCGACCGATGCAGAGTCTTCCTGAGGCCGCCGCAAGGGCCTATAACGGAAGCGCACACGACGACAGGGAGGACCGATGCCGCTGACCCCCGAACAGAAGGCCGAGATCGACCAGCACCGCGCCGCCCGCGGCGAGACCCGGCGGGCCTGCGTGCCGGAGCTGGAGGACATCCTGTACGAGCCGATCCCGGTGCTCGACCACGGGTTCATTCGGGTCGTCGACTACATGGGCGACGACTCGGCGATCGTGCAGGCGGCGCGCGTCTCCTACGGCAAGGGCACGCGGCAGATCTCCAACGACCGCGGGCTGATCCGCTACTTGATGCGGCACCGGCACACGACGCCGTTCGAGATGTGCGAGATCAAGTTCCACGTCAAATTGCCGGTGTTCGTGGCGCGCCAGTGGATCCGCCACCGCACCGCCAACGTCAACGAGTACTCGGCGCGCTACTC
>CAYFYY010000082.1:0-19710 GCA_964347475.1 uncultured Flavobacteriales bacterium | reverse complement strand
CCCTGTCGTGCGTCGCCCTCGGCACCGGACGGTGCCTGGAGGAGATGAAGACGCTTAAGGACGTATTAATCACTTGATGCTAACGGGTTAAACCACAGCGTGACCACCGGTTCACCAGGAAGGTAGCGGACAGGATGCTGAAACCGAGACCGGGCAGGCTGATGCGCGCGTCGATGCCGTTCCGGCACAGCGCCCAGCGTTCGACGTTTGCCCTGCTCCTCCTGCTCGCCGCTGGCATCATGCTGATCGGCAAGGCGGACCCGACCGTTTTCGAGCGGACGCGCACGGCGGTGACGGATGTGGCGACGCCGATCCTCGACGCGGTTTCGCACCCGGTCGCCGCCGGCGGAGAGTTCATCGGCGACCTCAAGCTGCTCTACGCGGCGCATGAGGAGAACCGGGCGCTGCGCGAGGAAAACGAGCGGCTGCTGCGCTGGCGGGCGGTCGCCGAGGGACTGGCAAGCGAGAATGCACGGCTGCGCGGGATGCTCAACCTCGCGCCCGAGGCGCCGGCCCGGTTCATCACCGGCCGCGTCATCGGCGATTCCGGCGGCGCCTTCCTGCGCAGCGTGCTGGTCAACATCGGCGCCCGCGACGGTGTCCGCAAGGGCATCGCCGCGGTCGACGGCAGCAGCCTGATCGGCCGCGTCGCCGAGGTCGGAGATCGTTCGTCGCGCATCCTTCTGGTGTCCGACCTGAACAGCCGCATCCCGGTGCTGGTCGGCGACTCCCGCGAACGTGCCATCCTTGCCGGCGACAACAGCGACCAGCCAAAACTCGCGTACCTGCCAGCCGAGATCAGCATCGCGCCCGGCGACCTCGTGATCACCTCGGGCCATGGCGGCGCCTTCCCGGCCGGCCTGCCGGTCGGCATCGTGATTCGTCCCGATCCGGACAGCGAGGAGTTGCGGGTGCAGCCGTTTCACTCGACACGCCGCCTGGAGTTCGTGCGGCTGATGGACTTCGGCCTGACCGGCGTCCTGCAGGATCGGGATCTCGGTCCGGCCGGCCGGTGACCGGGCCGCGCCATGAAGCGATCCTCCTGGCAAGGGCTCGACACCGCGGCCCGGACCCTGACGCCGACCCTCTTAATCGTGGCGCTGGTCTTCCTCGGCCAGCTGCCCTACTCGCTGTCCGGCCAGGCATCGGTCACGCCGTACTTCGTTCTGATGGGGGTGTTCTACTGGGGCCTGCACCGGCCCGACCTGCTGCCGGCCGTCGTCGTCTTCGTGATCGGGCTGATTCAGGATGCGCTCGAGGGCGAGCCGTTCGGTGTCAATGCCTTCGTCCTGATCGCCGTGTACTGGCTGGTGGTCTCGCAGCAGCGCCACTTCCGGGGCCGGCCCTTCCTCGTCGTGTGGTCCGGCTTCGCGGCAGCGGCGCTCATGGCCGACGCCCTGCGCTGGATGCTAATATCGCTGGTGCTCGGCGCGGCGCTGGCGCCATGGGCGATCATGCTGGAGTACTTCCTGACCGTGATGTTCTACCCGGCCCTCACCGTCGCCTTTGCCCTCGCCCACCGGACTCTGCCGCGGGGCGAAGCCGGCGATTTCGTCGACTGAGGCGCTGATGGCGAGGGAGCGGGGCAGAGCGGACGTGTTCGGGCGCCGGGCGGCGCTGCTCGCCGGCGGCAAGTTCGTGATCCTGTCGGCGCTGGGCATGCGGCTCTACTCCCTTCAGGTGCTGGAGGCGCAGCGCTACCGCGACATGGCCGAGGACAACCGGGTCAACCTGCGCCTGCTGGAGCCGACCCGCGGCTATATCGTCGACCGCTACGGCGCGCCGCTGGCCGTCAATACCCAGAGCTATCGCCTGGAGATCGTGCCGGAGCAGGCGCAGGACCTGGAAGCCACGCTGGACAGGCTGGCGCGGCTGATCGAGATCACGCCGAAGGAACGCGAGCAGATCCTGGCCGCGGCGAAAAAATCCCGCCGCATCTTCCTGCCGGTCACCGCCAAGGAGGACCTGACCTGGGAACAGGTCAGCCGGATCGAGGTCAATGCGCCGGACCTGCCCGGGGTCGACATCAAGCCGCACGAGACCCGGCGCTATCCGGACGGTCACGCGACCGCCCACGTCATCGGCTATGTCGGCGCGGTCAACGAGGCCGATCTGCGGGTCGACGACGACCCGCTGCTCGAGCTGCCGTCGACGCGGATCGGCAAGTTCGGAATCGAGCGCCAGTACGAGCTGGCGCTGCGCGGCAGGGCCGGGCGCAAGGAGATCGAGGTCAATGCGCTGGGCCGGCAAGTCGACGAATTCCCGGATCGTCGCATCGACGCCGTCCCCGGCCACGACATCGTCACCACGATCGACCTCGGGCTGCAGCGCTTCATCATCGACCGCCTGGCCGCGGAACACGCCGCCGCGGTCGCGGTCATGGACGTCAACAACGGCGATGTCCTCGCCCTCGTCTCGACGCCGACCTACGATGCCAACCTGTTCCCCAAGGGGATCACCCCGGGGGCCTGGCATGAACTCGTGAACAACCGCTACAAGCCGCTGACCAACAAGGCGGTCGCCGGCCAGTACGCACCGGGCTCGACGTTCAAGCTGATCGTCATGATGGCCGCCCTGGAAGCCGGGATCGGCCCGGGCTTCACGACTCACTGCATCGGCTATATCGAGCTCGGCGACCGCAAGTTCCATTGCTGGAAGCGCTGGGGCCACGGCACCCTCGACATGCTGGGCAGCATCCGCGAGTCCTGCGATATCTATTACTACGAGCTCTCGCAGCGGCTCGGCATCGGGCGCATCGCCGAAATGGCGCGCCGCTTCGGCCTCGGCGCACCGACCGGCATCGACCTCGGCGGCGAGCGCCGCGGCAACGTGCCCGATGCCGACTGGAAGCAGGCGGTGATCGGCGATTACTGGCGGCCCGGCGATACGCTGGTCGCCGGCATCGGCCAGGGCTACGTCGAGGCGACGCCGCTGCAGATGGCGATGATGACCGCCCGCATCGCCAACGGCGGCAAGGCGGTGGTGCCGCGGCTGACCCGCGACCTGTTCGTCGGCGACCGGGTCAGCGCACGGCCGCAGGCCGAGGTCCCGAAGATCGACATCGATCCGTATACCCTGGTCATGGTCAAGAAGGCGATGCAGCAGGTGGTGAACCACGAGAAGGGCACCGCCCGGGGCTCGCGCCTCGTCGACTCGGCCTGGACCATGTCCGGCAAAACCGGCACCTCGCAGGTCCGCCGCATCACCGAGGCCGAGCGCCGCAAGCGGGTGCTGAAGAACGAGGAGCTGGAATGGCTGAAGCGCGACCATGCCTTGTTCATCGCCTTCGCGCCGTTCCAGGATCCGCGCTACGCGGTCGCGGTGGTGGTCGAACACGGCGGCAGCGGTTCCAGCGCGGCGGCCCCGGTGGCACGCGACATCATGCTCGAGCTCGAGAAGCGCGAACTGCAGCTCGCTGCCGGTGAATGGCCGGCCCAGGTCGCGCTGTCCGACCGCAGCGGCCTTCGCTGAGGCGCGAGGGGGGTCCGCACATGCAGAGCCTGTTCCAGCGACCCGGCGAGATGACGGCGCCCGAGCGCTTCGGCCAGATCAGCTGGTCGCTGGTCACGCTGATCGCGCTGCTCGCCGCCGTCGGCATCGCCATGCTATACTCGGCCGCCGGCGGCAGCATGGATCCGTGGGCCCAGCGCCAGGCGATCCGCTTCGCCATCGGCATGGCGGCGCTGATCTTCATCGCGGTCACGGACTTGCGGGTCTGGCTGCAATACGCCTATGTCGTCTACGGCGTTGCGCTGGCCCTGCTGATCGGCGTCGAGATTGCCGGCACCATGGGCATGGGCGCGCGGCGCTGGATCGACTTCAAGTTCTTTCTGCTGCAGCCCTCGGAGGTGATGAAGGTCGGCATGGTGCTGGCGCTGGCCCGCTACTTCCATTCGGTCAGCTACGAGAATGTCGGCCGCATCGTCTACCTGCTGATTCCGACCGCGATGGTGCTTGCGCCGGTCGCGCTGGTGCTCAAGCAGCCGGACCTCGGCACCGCCGGCATGCTGATGGTCGGCGGCGTCGTGATGTTCTTCATCGCCGGGGTGCGCATGTGGAAGTTCGCGCTCGGCGGCGTCCTCGGCCTCGCCGCGATCCCGCTGGCCTGGAAGTTCCTGCTGCACGACTACCAGAAGCGCCGCGTGCTGACCTTCTTCAACCCGGACAGCGACCCGATGGGGGCCGGCTACCACATCCTGCAGTCGAAGATCGCGCTCGGCTCCGGCGGCATCACCGGGCGCGGCTACCTGCAGGGCACGCAGAGCTACCTCAACTTCCTGCCGGAGAAGCAGACCGACTTCATCTTCACCATGCTGGCCGAGGAGTTCGGCCTCCTGGGCGGGCTCGGGGTGATCCTCGTCTACATGATCATCCTCGGCTACGGCTTCGCCATCGCGCTGCGCAGCCGCAACCATTTCGGCCGGCTGCTCGCGCTCGGCCTGACCAGCACGATCTTCGTTTACGTCTTCATCAACGTCGCCATGGTGATGGGGGTGGTGCCGGTGGTCGGCGTGCCGCTGCCGCTGATCTCCTACGGCGGCACCGCGATGCTCACCGTGATGGTCGCCTTCGGGCTGATCATGAACGTCTATGTCCACCGCGACCTCCGCCTGACGCGCGGCGGCATCGACGAGGACGAGTAGCGGGGCCACAGTCGGCGGGGCGGCCGGGCGGCGCCGGAGGGCAGGCGTCGCACCGGTCCGCCGCCCGCGATTGCGCCGGCAGGCCCCCTGGAAACCGGCGGGCCTGGATTCCGGCGCGCGGCGCCCCATATGGCAGGGCGGGCGATCCCAATCAGGGGATGACAAGCGGGGGCGCCTTTGCTATATCCCCTGCGCGCGGGCGCATAGCTCAGTTGGTAGAGCAGCTGACTCTTAATCAGCGGGTCCAAGGTTCGAGTCCTTGTGCGCCCACCATTTTTCCCCCTGATTCAATACGATATGGAGATATCGACCAGTTGCATTATGCGCCAGCTTTTCCGTGTCAGCATAATGTCAACAAACACTCGGACTAAAAAGTCCGCTTATATCCACCATGCCGACGAAGTAGCACGCCTGGGCAAACGGGAATTCTTAGCCAATCGAGTGGGACATAAATGATCTTGGCTGCGGCATTAAGAACCCGCCTCGAGACTTCGAACGCCTCGTGCTCGTTCTGCCGGTAACGGGGGCTGAGCCGGCCACACAAATCCTCGCTATGGCTATCTCCCGGGAGCGCACACCGCGGCTTCCCGTAAGTACCTGGGCGACTTTTGCGGCGGTGCGCCTTGCGGACTACGAGTATGTCCGCCACAGGCCAAACGCGGCGTATTCGCATGGATTCGGTTCTCGTCTCGTCGGCGCCCACGAATCAAACCTTCTTGAGGATCCACTCGTGGGCCGGATCGTTCCGGAAACGCCAGGCGCGCTCCGGTCCGGCCATGACGTTCAGGTAGTAAAGATCATAGCCATGCGGGGCACCGACGGGATGGTAGCCGCGCGGGACCATGACGCAGTCGCCGTCCTCGACCGTCATTGTCTCGTCGATCGACCTGTCATCCGTGTAAACGCGCTGCAGCGCGAAACCCTGCGCCGGCTTCAGGCGGTGATAATAGGTTTCCTCGAGCCGGGTCTCCGCTTCTGGCGCCGCACTGTCGTGCTTGTGCGGTGGGTAACTCGACCAGTGGCCGCCAGGTGTGATCACCTCGACCACGAGGAGGCTTTCCGCGGGCTCCTGCTCGGACAGGATGTTGCAAACGAAACGCTGATTGGTGCCAACGCCCCGCGTTTCGATGCGCAGATCCTCAGGGCGGATCAGCCGCGCCGGATACCTGCCGGCCCCCGGCGCAGAACATAGTGCCAGCTCCAGCTGAGTCTCCGACGTCACTGCATAGCGGGACCGGGCTGGCACATAAACCGACCAGGGCTTGCCTTCGAAAGGGGAGTTCCGTTCGCCGATCGTGCCGAAGTCATGCCCGCCGGCCGAAATGCGCGCCTTGCCAGCCAACAGAACCAGACAGGCCTCGCGGTCGCCGGACTCGCGGGCTAGGGTCTCGCCGGGCTCGAGCTGACACACCTCAAAGCCGACGTGATTCCAGCCGGCACTTTCCGGCGTCACCGAGAGAACGCTGCCGCTCTCGCTGCGTGCGTGAGATTTCACCAGAAGCCTCGGCATCGTTGCCCTCTCCCATCTTGCTCGTCAGGCGAATCCGCCGCGGCTGCAATCGCGTCAGACCGCGACCGGTTTGCCGCTCTCCAACGAGGCCAGCGCGGCCTCCGCCAACGCCTGCGCCGCCCGCCCATCCGCGCCATCCGGGCTGAACATTTTTCCACCGCTCACCGCATCAATAAACGATGACAATTCCCTCTTGTAAGCCTCTTCGTAACGTTCGAGGAAGAAATGCAACGGCGGATCGGTCCGGATGCCGTCCGCCGTAGCCTGCTCCACGCTTGTCGGCAGCCGGTTTTCAGCACGCAGCATGCCCTCCGCGCCCAGCACCTCAATCCGCTGGTCGTATCCATAGACGGCGCGTCGGCTGTTGCCGATCTGGCACAGCGCGCCCGAGCCGGTCTTCAGCGTTACCAGCGCCGTGTCGATATCGCCAGCCGCGCCGATCGCCGGATCCACGAGGCAGCTGCCCGTCGCGAAGACCTCGACCGGCTCTTCACCAAGCAGCCAGCGCGCCATGTCGAAATCGTGGATCATCATGTCACGGAACAGCCCGCCGGACACGCGGACATAGTCGATCGGCGGCGGCGCGGGGTCGCGGCTCGTAATCGAGACCATTTCGACCCTGCCGATGCGTCCCTCCTGCACAGCCGCTTGCAGCTCCGCGAAGCTGGGATCGAAACGCCGATTGAAGCCGACGAACAATGAGACATTGCATTCGCGCAGCACCGACAGGCAGGCATCGACCCGGCGCAGGTCGAGATGGATCGGCTTTTCACAGAAGATAGCTTTGCCGGCGCGCGCGCCGGCCTCGATTAAGCCGACATGGGTGTCGGTGGAGCTGGCAATCACGATGGCCGACACGTCGGGGTCGGCGAGCGCCGAATCCGCGTCCGTGACCTCCGCACCATGCGATTCGGCCAGCGCCGCCGCGGCGGCGTTGTCGACATCGACGACATAACGAAGCCGGGCGCTGGGATGGGCGGCGATGTTGGCGGCGTGCACCTTGCCGATCCTCCCGGCGCCGAACTGGCAGATCTCAATCACCGGCCGATCTCCTTGCCCCGGCCCGACCATCCGGGCCACGCGTCCGGATACTATCGTACCGCTCCGGACGGTTCCCGTCTAATCGGTGCCGTGCGCATATTCGATCCGGCCGGGGCTGGCCTGGGACCCGGTTTGTGGCGGGCATCCTTCATCGCGGCTATAGTCGATCCGCGTGAACTGGAGTGATCGATGAACCAGCAAGGGAACTTCTATGCGGACCGGGTGTTCGTGGTCACCGGTTCGACCCAAGGCATCGGCGAGGCAATCGCGGTGGCGCTCGCAAGCGAGGGGGCGGCCGGGATTGTGATCTGCGGCCGCAACGAGGCCAACGGTGCCCGCGTCAAGGCGTCACTGGAGGAGATGGGCACCGACGCGGAATATGTTCCGGCCGACCTTGCAAGTCCGGAAGACTGCCGACGCGTCGTCGCAAGCTGCGACCACCGGTTCGGACGCATCGACGGTCTGGTCAACGCTGCCGGCCTTACCGACCGGGGCACGATCGAGGATACGCCCTTGGAGCTTTGGGACCGTATGTTCGCTGTCAATACGCGCGCGCCCTTCCTGCTGATGCAGGACGCGATCCGCATGATGAAGCGCGACGGTCGCGGCGGCGCGATCGTCAACATCGTTACCATGTCGAGCTATGGGGGCCAGCCCAAGCTGACGGCGTATTGCGCCTCCAAGGGCGCGCTCGCGACGCTGACGAAGAACGTCGCCCACGCCGTGCGCTTCGACCGAATCCGTGTCAACGGTGTCAATATCGGCTGGACGGCGACGCCGAACGAACACCGCATCCAGCTGGCCGAGGGACAGCCGGAGGACTGGCTCGCCCGGGCCGAGGCCGAACAGCCCATGGGTCGGCTGATCGCCCCGCAGGACGTCGCAAACCTGACGCTGTTCCTGCTGGGGCCGGCCTCGGGCGTGATGACCGGTTCGCTCATCGACTGCGACCAGACGGTGATCGGCGCCTACGACTGAGGCGGAACAAGGCAGCGGAGCACCGGTCGCGAGATTGCGAAAGGCTCAGCGGGGAATGAGCGTTACCCCATGTTCGGCGAGCCGGATCGACACCGCCGACCCCGCGGCGATCGGCGCCTCGACCCGCGGATCGACTGCGAACAGCTGGCCGAGCGGCGAGCCCACCAGATACTCGATACGGCTGCCAAGATAGATGGCCTTGGCAACCGTGCCGGCAATCGCGTCGGAGACCAGGTCGGTCGACAGCTCGATCGCCTCCGGCCTGATCGCCAGTTCCACCGGACCGGGGGCCAGGTTGCGGTGCGGCAGGCGCAGCTCCACATCGCCGACCCTGATCACCGCGAGCGTGCCGTTAACCGCGGTGATCTCACCCTCGACGAGGTTCGCATCGCCGATGAAGTCGGCAACAAAGCGATCGACCGGAGTCTCATAGAGGTCCCGCGGATTGCCCTCCTGCGCGATTTTCGCTTGACGCATCACAATGATGCGATCGGATACCGCAAGCGCTTCCTCCTGGTCGTGCGTGACGTAAACGGTTGTCAGCCCCAGCGATTTCTGCAGCTCACGGATCTCCTCGCGGACCCGGCGCCGCAGCTTGGCGTCGAGATTGCTGAGCGGCTCGTCGAACAGCAAAACCTGCGGCTCCAGCACCAGAGCACGGGCGACCGCGACCCGCTGCTGTTGCCCGCCAGACAGCTCGCTCGGCAGACGGCCTCCATAGCCGGCCAGTCCGACTTGCGCGAGCCCGTCTTCGGCCACCGCATGCGCCTCGGCCTTCTTGCGGCCGGACACCACCAGCCCATAGGCGACATTCTCCAGCACCGTCATGTGCGGGAACAGGGCGTAGGACTGGAAGACCATGCTGATGTCGCGCTGGGTGGCCGGCAGCTGGGTGACATCGGTATCCCCGATCAGGATCCGGCCACTTGTCGGCATCTCGAGCCCGGCGATCAGCCGCAACGTCGTCGTCTTGCCACAGCCGCTCGGCCCGAGCAGGGTCACTAGGTTCCCGGGCTCGACCGTGAAGCTGACCTCACGCAAGGCAACGACATCGCCGTAGGCCTTGGTGACCGTCTCGAACGTGACCGAAGCGGCCTTGCTTGATTTCGTCATGTCCTGCCCTTTGCGAGACCCGGTGTGCTGTTGTAGTCGGCGCTGCGGAACACGCGCCGCTCCCCAACTAGGAGTTGGACCAGGGAAATGGCGGCGAGCATGACCAGGATCAGCACCGATGAGTAGGCGATGGCGAGCCCGAAATCGCCGTTCTCGACGCGACCGATGATGTAGGAGGTCGCCATATCGTAATTGGCGCTGACCAGGAAGATGACAGCGCTGATTGCGGTTATCGCACGCACGAAACTGAATACGAGCGCGGCGACGATGGCGGGGCGCAGCAACGGCAGGATGACGCGCCGCACGGTGGTGAAACTCCCCGCGCCCAGGGTCAGCGACGCTTCGTCGAGGCTGCGGTCGATCTGGCTCATCGCGGCGATGCCCGCGCGTACGCCGACCGGCATGTTCCGGAACATGAAGCAGATCACCAGGATCGCACCGGTGCCGGTGATCTCGATCGGCGGTACGTTGAAGGCGAGGATATAGCTTACGCCAATGACCGTCCCGGGGATGGCGAAGCTTAGCATGGTGCCGAACTCGAACACGTCGCGCCCGGCGAACCGCTGTCGGACCAGAAGGTACGCGGTCAACAGTCCGACCAGCGCGGTCAGGGGCGCAGCGATGCTGGCAATGGTGATCGTCGTCCAGAACGAGTTCCAGGCCGCGCCGCTCCACACCAGGCCACCCGCGCCGGTGGTAACCGAGAACGCATCGGCATAGTGCATCAATGTGAAACTGTGGTCGCGGCCCCAGATCTTGACGAAGCCGCCGAACATGATCATGCAGTAGATAATGGCGGTCAGCAGCGCCCAGGGCAGGGCCGTGCCCATCGCCAACCAGCGCAACCGACCGGGCAGCGCCACCGGCATCCCCGAATCGCCCTTGCCGGTCATCGTCGCATAGGACTTGCGGCCGAGCCACCGACGCTGGGCGAAGAAGGCCGAGAGGGTGAACCCCAGGAGCACGATGGCCAGTACCGCGGCCCGGCCCTGGTCGTTCTGGGCGCCGACGATGGCGAAGAATATCTCGGTCGACAGCACATCGTAATTGCCGCCCAGCACCAATGGATTACCGAAATCCGCCATGCTCTCGATGAAGCCGATAAGGAAGGCGTTGGCGAGGCCGGGACGCATCAGCGGCAGCGACACTGTGGTGAAGGTCTTCCAGGCATCGGCACGCAGCGTCTGCGCCGCCTCCTCCATCGACGGGCTGACGCCTTCGACGACCCCGATCAGCACCAGGAACGCGATCGGCGTGAAGGCCAGCATCTGTGCGAACCAGATTCCGGACAGGCCATAGATCCACCGGCTCGGTTCGATCCCGACGCTCCAGCTGAGAAACTGCGTTACGGCGCCGGATCGCCCGAACAACAGGATCACGGCAAGCCCGATGACGAAGGGCGGGGTGATGATGGGCAGCACGGTCAGGACGCGGAGCAGCCGCTTGGCCCGGAACCCCGTGCGCGTCGCCACCAGCGCGAATGCGAGCCCGAGAAGGGTCGTACCGGCGCCTGTCAGCACCGCCAGCAGAAGCGAGTTCCAGGCCGCGCCGCAGGTCAGCGCGCCATAAATGCAGTCTAGTCCCCAGATCGACCGGTCGGTAAGCTTCTCGACAAACACGCCGACCGAATAGGCGCCCGAGTTGTCCTGTACCGCACTGGTCAGGATGCGGGTCACCGGAAAGAAGATGAACGCGCCGACGAGGGCGATGATCAGGCCGATGGCGCCGACCACGAAGCCGTCGCCGTCGATGGCACCGCGCGCCGCCAGCCCCTGGGTCAACAGGAACAGGAAGGTACCGCTGACCAGCATGGCGCCGTATCCCATGCCGAACTGGCGGTCGCCCAGCGGGCCCAACGCGGCTTCCAGCACTGCATAATTCCAGCCGCGAAGGCTGATCGCAAAACCCTGCAGGAGAAGGTACGAAAGGCCGGCAACGCCGACAGCGATTAGGACTCCGGCCAGGATAGGATCGCTCCGCGGCCGGCCGAGCACGCCGAGCGGGGCCAGCAGGAGCAGACCAAGCGGAGCCAGCCACGCCTTTCCGTGCAGCACCGCCTGCAACAGCCCCGGCGAATAATCGCCATCGAGCGGCCAGCCGTCAACGAGCCACAGGAACGACCAGAAACCGTCCTCGACGGCATACCAAGGCAGGGCTGCATAGCCCACAATGCCGATGGCAAGCCAGAAAGAGACGGTCCTGGTCACGCCTGCAAACCGGTAAAGGCGACAGCGATGTCTGCCCTGTCACGCACTTCCTATTGCGGCAGCGACTTCACCTCGTCATCCCACTTCTTGAGCAGCCGCTTGCGCTCGTCGGACGAGCCGTACTTTTTGAAGTCGTAATCGATCAGCTTAATCTGATCGAGCTTTGGCGCCTCTTTGGGCACCTCTGCGCCCATATTCGACGGCACCTGATAGGCGTTTGCCTGCACCGCAAGGCTCTGGACGTCGCCCGTGAGGGCAAAATCGACCCATTTCTTCGCCGATTCCAGATTCCGTGCGCCCTTGATGATGCTCATCGAGCCGATCTCGTATCCGGTGCCTTCGCAGGGCGCCACGACCTTGATTGGGAAGCCTCTTACCGCCTGGGTCACGGCGTCGTGCATGAAGACGATGCCGATCGTCGTCTCGCCGCGCGCCGCCGCCTTGATCGGGGCGGAGCCCGACTTGGTATACTGGTTGATGTTGCGGTGCAGTGCCTTCATGTAATCGAATCCGCCGTCCTCGCCGAACAGCTGCACCATGGTGGCCAGCGTCGTATAGGCGGTTCCCGACGAGTTCGGGTTGGCCATCTGCACCTCGCCCTTGTACGCGGGCTTGATCAGGTCCTTCCAGCATTTCGGTTCCGGCAGGCCTTTGGCCGCCAGTAGCTCCGTGTTATAGCCGAAGCCGAGTCCACCCATATAGATGCCGACCGTGCGATAGCCGCTGGCGGCGGCCTGGTTCTTGGACCAGTCGGCGAGTTCGTTCAGCTTCGGCGATTTGTACTCCTGGGACAGCCCCTCTTCGGCGGCCTGGAGATGTGGATCGCCCGTGCCACCCCACCATACATCACCCTTCGGGTTGCTGGCTTCGGCCTTGATCTGGGCGAAGGTCTCCCCCGAGCTTTTGCGTGTCATCGCAACCTTGATGCCGGTCCGCTTTTCGAATTCGGCGACCATCAGCTGGCACCATTCGATCTGTGGGCTGCAGTAGAGCGTCAGTTTCTCGGCTGCGACAGCCGGCGCTGCGATCAGGCCATGCCCCAGCACAGCCACAGCCAGCAGGCTAGCCAGCATGCCGCCATTGCGGAATAGGTTTTTCATGAGAGTCTCCCTGTTTCTGTTCGCGGGCTGCCGCAGTGGGTCTACGTACGGGCCGCGCGCTGATTGTTCTCTTATCCGACCGGCGCCCAACCAAGCCCGACGCATCTCCAGCGGGCGTTCAGCGCCGGGCATCGGCCGGCAGGACCGGACAGGATAGGCCGCGTCGGGTCCCGGGCGCAATATTTCAGACGGATTGACGCGCTGCGCTGACGTCTCACACGAGGCCGGTCAGCCGTTTCATGGCGGGAACCAGCCGCGGTGCTGCAACGGCAATCACGTTCCCCTTCAACAGCCCGTCGCCGGCGAGGAAATCGTTGGTCCAGCCGCCGGCCTCGCGGACGATGGCGATAGCCGCAGCGCCATCCCATGCGTTGAGATGCGGCTCGTAATATCCGAGCAGGCGGCCGGCCCCGACATAGGTGATCATCAACGCTCCTGACCCGTTGCGGATGAACATGCCGCCAGCAGCCAGCAACCCGTCGAGGAAGGCGATCGCCGGCGCCGGCGCCGTCCGAGTGGAGTAGCCAACACCGATCATTCCGTCGGCGAAGCTTTCGGCGCCGCTGGGGCGGATCGGCTGGCCGTTCACGGTGGCGCCGTGCCCGCGACAGGCGGCGAACAACTCGTCCGCATTGGGATCGTAGACCACGCCGAGAAGGATATCCTTGCCGAGGACATAGGCGACGGACACGCACCAGACCGGAATGCCCGCAACGAAACACGCCGTGCCGTCGATCGGATCGACGACCCACAGGCCGGCGTCGGCGTGTCGGGCGCTGCTGTGACCACCCTCCTCACCGAAGAACCCGTCCTCCGGGAACAGGGTTTCGAGCCGCTGGCGGATCAGCGCCTCGACGGCGACGTCCGCCTCGCTCGCCACGTCCTGTACACCCTTCTGCGTGACCTGCAGGTCGCCGAACCGCTCAAAATAGTCGAGGGCCAGGGCGCCGGCCTCCCGCGCGATGTCCTGCGCAGCGTCAAAACGAGCGCCGAGGTTCGCATCCTTCATGGCCATGCCCTGGCTGGTTTAACCGAATCGCCTCATGCCATAGCATCTTTGCCACTGCTGCCGCCAGCGACGCCAGCCATACTCCGGCTCAGAATTCGAACATCAGCGGGCCGCTGCCCGGCAGCCCGGCGCACCCAGCGTGCGGATGGCAAGACGGGCCGCATCACAGACCGGATCCTCGGTCTCCTTCATGATCGATACCCGGTCGTACCGGCTTGGGTCGCGGTTTACGGCTTCGCGCAGGGCTTGGCCGAAGGCCATGCGCAACTCGGTACCGATATTGAATTTGCAGATATTCGAGGTCCGGGCCAGGTCCCGGCGCATCTCCACGGGCACGCCCGAGCCGCCATGGATGACGAGCGGAATCTCGGTGACCTGCTCGATCGCTCGGAGTGCCTCGCGGTCGATCGTGGCCGCCTTCGTTTCCTGCAGATGAACATTGCCGACCGAGACCGCCATCGCATCGACACCGGTTTCTCGGGCGAAACGCGCCGCATCCCGCGGATCCGTTCGGGCCGAGGCCTCGCCCTCGGTATAACCGACGAACCCGATCTCGCCTTCGCAGGACAGGCCGGCGGCATGGGCGATTTCGGCTATGGCTGCGGTTTCCTCAATATTCTGTGCCAGCGGCTTGCGCGAACCGTCGAACATCACCGAGGTGAAGCCGCAATCGATCGCCGCGCGGCACTCCTCGGCCGTGTAGCCGTGGTCAAGATGGGCGACGACCGGAACCGCGGCGGTTTCGGCCAAGGTGCGGAACATGGCGGCGAGAACCGGGAGCGGCGTATGTGCCCGGCAGCCGGGACCGGCCTGCAGGATGACGGGAGCGGCCTCGGCCTCCGCCGCCATGACATAGGCGCGGGCGTCTTCCCATCCCAGAACCACCAGCCCCGCGACAGCATAACCTTCCTTGAGGGCGGGCTGCAGGACCTCGGACAGCGTCGCCAGCGTCATTTGAATTTGGCCACCATGTCCATGATCCCGGGAATGGTGTGAAGCTGGTCCGCGTGGGCCGGCTGGAAATACTGCTTGAGACTGCGCTGGCTGAGACCACCCAGGATCGTAAAATAGTACATTTCGTATCCCGGCAGCACGGCGCAGGGGTGGTAGCCCTTGTCGATGCAGACCGTGGAGCCGTCGACGATGTGATAGGCATCGCCCGGCTTGTCGTCCTCGCGCTGCAGCATCTGCAAGCCGGAGCCATAATTGGGCCGGAAACGGAAATTGTAGGTCTCGTCGTGGCGGCTTTCGTCCGGCAGCCGGTCCGAATCATGCTTGTGCGACGGGAAGCCGGACCACCCGCCCTGGCCGACCGTGTACAGCTCGGACACCAGGAGACGCCCGACCTTGCCATGCTGCTGCTGGCCGAGGATATGCTTGATCTTGCGATGCGTCTTGGTGTCGTCCGACCCGTACTGCACCATGTCGATCTCATCGCTGCGAACGGCGAACGGTTCCAGCGTCTTGTCGTATTTCGCGCCGGCGACAAAGATCTCGGCCATATCCGACAGGCAGGTCATCCGCGCCGCCGTATCTGCCGGGACATAGACTCCCTCGGGCTCGCCGTCCCAGACATCGGCGACGCGGCTGCCGATCTTCTCGTAGGTCTTGCCCGCCACCGTCACGTCGACGGTGCCGGTTGCCGGCACGATGCAGGTCTCGTAACCGGGCACCCGGTATTCAAAGGCCTCGCCCTTCCGCAGCTTGACGATGTTGAAATAGTTGAGCGGAACGCAGGCGTTGTCGACGCCGACGATCGGCTCGTTCCGGTTGTCATAGGGGGCGATATGCATGGCCTGTCCTTTCAGGGCTGGGTCGGGCCCGGATGGCTTGAGAGAAAGCCTTCCAGCTCCGCCGTCGTCGGCATGGCCGGGGCGCAGCCAACGCGTGTTACGACGATTGCTGCGCAGGCGGAGCCGCGCAAGACGCTTTCGCGCAGATCGAATCCGGTGGCAAGCGAGGCGACGAACCCGCCCATGAATGCGTCTCCTGCGCCGGTGGGTTTCAGCGGCTCGACCGCGTAGACGCCGGTGCGGAACTCCTCGTCCCGTGTCAATGTAATCGCACCCTTCTCGCCCATCTTGTAGACGACGATGCTGGCGCCCGATGCGGCTAGTTCGCGGGCTTTTTCGAGTCCCCTCCCCTCGCCGCCGGCCATGAAATCGAACTCCAGGTCATTGCCGACGATGACGTCGCAAATGGCGCCGGCACGGGAATAGGCCTCCGTCGCGACGTCCGGCGCGGGCCAGGAATAAGGGCGGTGGTCGACATCGAAGATCAACGGCAGGCCCGCCTCTTTCGCCAGAGCGAAGGCATGGAAAGCGGCGCTGCGCGAGGGCTCGGCCGCCAGCACCGTGCCGGTCGTTATGAGCGCGCCGTACGACACATAGTCAACCGCCTCCACATCCGCCGTGGTCATCTGGAAATCGGCGGCGCCGTTGCGGTAGATCACCGACTGGTGGTCGTCAACCGTCGATTCGACGATGGCCAGCGAATTGCGCGCCTCGCCGCCGACGGATTTCACGTGCGTCGTGTCGATCCCGTAATGCGCCAGCTGGTTCAGCGCGAACCGGCCGATCGCGTCATCGGAGACCGAGGTGACGAGCGCCGCCTTTCCGCCGTGACGGGTAATTGCCGCGCCGATATTGGCCGACGAGCCGCCGAGGCAGGCAAAGAAATGTGATCCCTCTTCGGTCTTCGTGCCCGGCGGCTCGGGGTAGAAATCCATTCCAGCGCGGCCGATGATCACGAAATCATTGCGGCTGATGCGGGAGAGTCCTGTCATGTGCGATCAGAGACTCCGCAGCGATCGTCGCCTCCGGACCAGCGTTCGACCATCTCAGACGCCTCTCCGCTGGCGCGTACGCGCGGCCTCGATATCCTCATGCGCGGCGCGGACAGAGGCGTGTTCGCTCACATGCGGCGTGCCCACCTCCCACCAGGTATGCCCCTGCGTAGTCCAGCCCTCATAGGCGTCGACCTGCATGGCAATCACATATGTCCGGTCCGCCGCCTTGGCTCGTTTAAAGGCCTCCGCCAGCTCACCGGCACTGGCGACCGTCTCAGCCTCGGCCCCCATGGCGCGGGCATGGCTCTCGAAGTCCACCGCGAAGGGGGCGACGGCGATATTGCAGTCCTTGATGAGGTTGTTGAACGAAGTGTTGCCGGTGGCGTTCTGCAACTTGTTGATGACCGCGAAGCCGCCGTTGTCGAGCACCAGAACGATCAGCTTCTTTCCCGTCAGGACCGACGAGTAGATATCGGAATTCATCAGCAGATAGGAACCATCGCCGGTGAAGACGATGGTGTCCTGCTCGGGCTCTCTTTCCGATTGCGCGATGCGCGCGCCCCAGCCGCCGGCGATTTCATAGCCCATGCAGGAATAGCCGAACTCGACGTCCACAGTGCCGGTCTTCAGCGTACGCCAGTTGGCGGTCACTTCGGCAGGCAGGCCACCGGCGGCGGCAACGATCCGGTCTCCGGGATCGCAGAGTTCGTTGACGACTCCGATTGCCTGGGCATAGGAGTTCGGGCGGTTCGCGGAGCGCACGTTTTCGGCCACATAAGCATCCCACTTGACCCGCTCCGCCCGGGCCCCGGCGGTCCAGCCCTCGTGGGCCCGATACCCTGATAGGGCGTCCGAAAGTGCCGCCAGCGAGAGCTTTGCATCGCCCACTACTGACGCCGAGCGGTGCTTGCCGGCGTCATGGCGCGCGGCGTTGACCGAGACGAAGCGGGCCTTTCGATCGAACGCGGTCCAAGAGCCGGTGGTGAAATCCTGCAGCCGCGTGCCAACGGCCAGGACCACATCCGCCCTCGCGGCGATCGCATTCGCCGAGTCCGATCCGGTCACGCCAACGGGTCCGATATTCAAAGGATGTTCCGCGACCAGGTTCGCCCGGCCCGCGATGGTCTCGACCACGGGGATGTTGTGGGTCTCGGCAAACGCCTGCAGTTCGGCCGCCGCACCGGAATACTGGACTCCGCCCCCGGCGATCAGCATCGGACGCGCGGCACTCTTGAGCAGCGCGGCGGCGTCCGCGATCTCATTCGCATCCGGCGTCACGCGACGGACGCGATGCAGCTTCTTCTCGAAGAATTCCTCCGGGTAGTCATAGGTCCAGCCCTGGACATCCTGCGGCAGGCCCAGGAAAGCAGGCCCACAATCGGCCGGGTCGAGCATCGTTGCAATGGCCGCAGGCAACGATTGGATGATTTGCGCCGGATGCGTGATCCTGTCCCAGTAACGGGTCACCGGCCGGAACGCATCGTTCACGCCCAGCGTCGGATTGTAAAAGTTCTCGAGCTGCTGCAGGACCGGATCCGGCAGCCGCGTAAGGAACGAATCCCCGCACAGAAGCAAAAGGGGCAGGCGGTTGGCATGGGCCAGCGCTGCCGAGGTCACCAGGTTGGACGTGCCCGGCCCGGCCGAGGCGGTGCAAAACATGAAGCGCCGGCGCAGATGGTATTTGGCGTACGCCGCCGCAGCGAACCCCATGCTCTGCTCATTCTGTCCGCGATACAGAGGCAGCTCCTCGCGATGGTCGTTCAGCGCCTCGCCAAGACAGGTCACGTTGCCGTGTCCGAAGATCGCGAACCCGCCGCCGCATAGACGCTGCTCTTCACCGTTGACCTCGATATACTGGCTGGCGAGATGACGAACGATGGCCTGCGCCAGCGTCAGGCGAACCGTCTCGGCCTTTGCAGTCATGCGAGCCTCTATGGGTTTCAGGTGGTCTGAGGGCCGGCGCGTCACTTTTCGCGTTGACCTTGTGCCGGTAATGAGGATACGAATTTTGCAACCGGTTGCAAACTGATTTTTCTGGAGGCGGCGCTTTGCGCGAAATTGGGATCGGTATCGTCGGTGGCGGCTATATGGGAAAGGCGCATGCCATAGCGATGCGTGCCGTTGCGGCTGTGTTCGACACGGCGCTGCGTCCCCGACTTGAGATGGTTGCGGCAACACGGCCGAAATCAGCGGAGCATTATCGCCGGGCGTACGGGTTTCAGCGCGCGACCGCAGATTGGCGAGCGCTAGTGACCGATCCTCTTGTCGAAGCGGTGATTATCGCCACCCCGCAGGAGACGCATCGCGAGATTGCTGAGGCGGCGCTGGCCGCCGGCAAGCCAGTCCTGTGTGAAAAGCCGCTGGGTGCCACCCTGGAGGACAGCCGCGCCATGGCAGCGGCGGCCGAGCGGGCCGGAATCGTCAACATGATCGGCTTCAACTATCTTGGAACGCCCGCGACGCAATTTGCTCGCGAAATCGTTCTGTCTGGCGGGATTGGAGAGATCATCTGGTTCCGTGGCGAGCATACCGAGGATTTTTGCGCGGATCCCAACGCAGCGGCGAACTGGCGCACTCGGGGCATGCCAAACGGCGCCATGGGAGATCTGGCGCCGCATATGATCAATGCAGCCCTCAGCTTCATGGGCCCGATACGCGAGCTGGTGGCTGAGATCGAAACGGTATATGCCGAGCGCCCCGGCGCAAAGGGCCCTGAAGCCGTCACCAATGACGATCAGGGGCAAATCATGTGCCGATTTGAAAACGGGGCGATGGGTCATCTCTTTTTCAGCCGCGTCGCGACGGGGCGTAAGATGGGTTACGCCTATGCAATAACGGGGGCCAAAGGTGCGATTCGATTCGATCAGGAGGATCAGAATGCCCTCTGGCTCTATCGCGCCGAAGGGCCTGAGGCCCAACGCGGCTTCAGGAAGATCCTGATGGGCCCCGCACATCCGGATTATCTGGCCTTCTGCCAGGGCGCAGGTCATGGCACCGGGTACCAAGATCAGATCATTATCGAGGCAAGCCATTTCCTGAATGCCATCGCGGAAGGTAAGCGCGTCCGTCCCGATTTTCAGGATGGCCTTGAAGTACACCGAGTCGTGATCGCCGCGATCGCATCGAGCAAGAGACGGTCGTGGCTGGCGCTGGAGACCTTCTAGACAGAATGACAAGGTTGACGAGATGACAATCGGAATTGGAAATGCGCCGTGCTCCTGGGGCGTCGAGTTTCCCGACGATTCCCGCAATCCCACCTGGGAAACGGTACTTAAGGAGTGCGCCGAAGCGGGCTACAAGGGGATCGAGCTTGGCCCGGTG
>CAYFYY010000081.1:0-19740 GCA_964347475.1 uncultured Flavobacteriales bacterium | reverse complement strand
AGACGTCGCCGTCGTTCCCGGCATCTCCGCACTGCAAGCGGCGGCAGCCCGAGCCGGAGCACCGCTCGGCCACGACTTCTGCGCGATCTCGCTGTCCGACTTGTTGACACCGCAGACGAACATCGTGCGGCGTATAGAGGCGGCCGCGACGGCCGATTTCGTCGTCGCCCTCTATAACCCGCAGAGTGCAACGCGCCGGGTACTGCTGCCTCGCGCGAAGGAAATCCTTGCCGCCGCCCGCCCCCCGGAAACCCCGGTCGTCATTGCCCGCAATCTCGGCCGCGACGGCGAGTCCTTGACCGTGACCTCGCTCGAAGCGTTCGAGACCGAAGCGATCGATATGTTCACTCTAATCATCGTCGGCAATTCGCGAACCCGCCGGACTCGGACGGGGCATGTCTTCACGCCGCGCGGATACGGTGACAGGATCCCGACGTGACGCAACATCCGGGGACGCAGAGGTCGTTATGACCATCCATTTCATCGGGGCGGGGCCAGGGGCGGCGGACCTGATCACGGTGCGTGGACGGGAGCTGATTCGGCGCTGTCCGGTCGTGCTCTATGCCGGCTCGCTGGTGCCGCAGGCCGTGATAGGAGAAGCGCCCGCCGGCGCCAGGGTGGTCGATACCGCGTCGATGACGTTGGACGAGATCGTCGCCGAGATGGCGCGGGCGCATGCGGACGGCCACGACGTCGCGCGCGTGCATTCGGGCGATCCGTCACTGTATGGTGCAATCGCCGAGCAGATGCGCCGGCTCGATGCGCTGGGTATCCCGTACGACGTGACCCCCGGCGTGCCGGCCTTCGCCGCGGCGGCGGCGGCGCTGGCAACGGAGCTGACGCTGCCGGAGATCAGCCAGACGGTGATCCTGACCCGCACCGCGGTGCGCGCCTCGTCGATGCCGGCGGACGAGGACCTGGAGACCCTCGGGCGCAGCGGCGCGACGCTGGCGATCCACCTTTCAATCAACAACCTTGCCCGCGTGGTCCGCGAGTTGACCCCGCTCTACGGTGCCGACTGCCCGGTCGCCGTCGCCTTTCGCGTCAGCTGGCCGGACCAGCAGATGATCCGCGGCACCCTGGCCGATATCCGCGACAAGGTCAAAGCCGCCGGCATCACGCGCACCGCCCTCATCCTGGTCGGGCGGGCGCTGGGCGACACGGCGTTCCGCGAGAGCCGCCTCTACGCCGCCGACCACCATCACGTGCTGCGCCCGCGCAAGGACAGCGCAGGCTGAGCCGAGCCGTTCAGTCCGTCGCGCCCGCGTCCTCCAGCATCCGCTCGACACGCGGGTCGCGCCCGTCGCGGGCCCACCCCAGTACACCGCGACCGGTATAATCCAGAATCGCGACGTCGGCACCGGCTTCCAGCAACAATTGCACCGGCTGCAACTGCCCCTTGGCGGCGGCAAGCATCAGCGGTGTTTGCCCCTGCCGGTTCTGGCTGTCGACATCGGCGCCGGCCCCGATCAGTCGCCGGACGATCTCTGCCTCGCCCTGCGCGGCCGCCCAGCTCAACGCGCTGTTGCCCAGCTTGTCCAGAATATCGGTTCGCGCGCCGGCCTCCAGCAGCATCACCGCGACATCGGACTGCCCGGCAATGGCAGCAGTGATCAGCGCAGTGCGCCCCTTGCTGTCCTGCCTGTTGACATGCGTGTTCTGGGCCAGCAGCTGGCGAATTCTCGTAATGTTGCCCTCGGCTGCCGCGACCGTGATCTCCGGCTCCTGAAACAGCGTTGTCTGGGCCGATACGGGGCCGAGCGCCGTAGTCGCTGCGGCCACCAACGCCGCCATCACCAACTTCGCGAATTTGGCCGTCATGCCAATTGTCCAGCGATCCACTCGATTGTCTCCTCGATTGTAAGCGTGCACGGGCCAGGTTCTGGCATCGGACGATCAATCATTATAACCGGTATGGCAAGCCGCCGCGCTGCGGCGATTTTCCCGGCCGTGGCCGTCCCGCCGCTGTTCCGGCTGACGACGACATCGATGCGCCGGTCCCGGAGCAGGCGCAGCTCGTCGGCATCTCGGAACGGACCACGACCGACGATCCAATCGGCGCCCGACAATGGAGGTCCTTGCGGCGCCTCGGCCACCCGCATCAGCAGGTATACGCCCTCGACGTTGGCAAATGCGGACAGCTCCCCCGAGCCGATGGCAACAAAGGCGCGACGGCCGACGTCGGGAAGCCGCCGTGCCGCTTCGGCAACATCGCGGACGGCGATCCAGCGGTCCGCTGGTTCCCGCGTCCACGGCAACCGCAGGAGCATGGCCCGAGGGACGATGGCTTCGGCACAGGCTACCCGTGCATTGGCCGAGATCCTGGTGGCATAGGGATGCGTGGCGTCCACCACGAGATCGACTCGTGCGTCGCGCAGATACTGCTCCAACCCCCGGACTCCTCCGAATCCGCCGGTCCGTACCGTGCCGGGCACGGCACGCGGCTGCCGGGTGCGGCCGGCGAGCGAGGTGATGACCTCGACCCGTGCCCCGAAGCGTTTCCCGGCCGCCTTCGCGAGGGCCGCGGCCTCGCCGGTGCCGCCGAGGATCAGAAGGCGCGTCATGCCGCGCTCGTACCGACGATGCGGCCGCGGCGGTCGACCACCAGCGTGTCGAGCTCGATGCCGCCGGCGAGCAAGGCGAGGGCAGCGGTGCGGGCGCGGCGTGCCACCAGCGACGCCAGCGGCAGGCCGCCGGCCAGCACCAGCACCTCCGCCGCAGTGTTCGCGTTGGCGGCCGCCGCCGCCGTGTGCGCATCGGCATCGAGATCCTTCAGCCATCCGGCCAGTTTCGCGAAATCGACCTGACTGCGCGATGAATGGAGATCCGCATGGCCCTGCGCCAGCTTGACCATCTTGGCGAATCCGCCGGCGATCGTGACCCGCGGCACCGGATGGTCGCGGAGATACTTCAGCATGCCGCCGACGAAGTCGCCCATGTCGATCAACGCCGATTCACTCAGGCCGTAATGCGCCGCCACTGCCGCCTCCGAGGTCTTGCCGGTGGCCCCGGCGATGTGCGTCAGCCCCATCGCACGCGCCACGTCGATGCCGGAGTGGATCGACCGGATCCAGGCGCTGCACGAATACGGGATGACGATCCCGGTGGTGCCGAGGATGGAGAGGCCGCCGATAATGCCGAGCCTCGGATTCCAGGTCCGTTCGGCGATCGAGTCCCCGCCGGGAACGGCGATGGTGACGATCGCATCGGCGGTCGCACCGTATGCAGCCGCCACCTCGAAGATCACCGCTTCGATCATCGCCCGCGGTGCCGGGTTTATGGCCGCCGCGCCGACCGGTACCGGCAACCCCGGCTTGGTGACCGTGCCGACGCCCTCGCCGGCCCGGAAGACGATACCACTGCCGGCGGCGCCGCGCCGCACCGTTGCAAGGATCAGCGCGCCATGGGTGACGTCCGGATCGTCGCCGGCATCCTTGACCACGCCGGCGGTCGCCGTCTCGCCGTCGAGGCGCTTTTCGGCGAGCGGGAAATCGGGTGTCTCGCCGCGCGGCAGAGTGATCCGCACGGGATCAGGGAAGGTCCCGCTAAGCAGCGCCTGCCACGCCGCCCGTGTCGCCGCCGTGGCGCAGGCGCCCGTCGTCCAGCCGCGTCGCAGCCTGCCATCCGGTTTCCGTGACATGGCGGCAGTTTAGAGCATTGTCCCGTTGCGCGAAATCGGCACCGGCGCACTTGGCTCCGCCGCACCGGTCGGTGTAAAAGCACGCCATCATGCATGACGGTCTCGCCATGACGGCGTTTGCCTATCTCCCGCATGGCAACGTCGCGGGCCTCGCCCTCATCGCGGCGATGCTGCTTGCGGGGACGGTCGGCGGTTTCACGCACTGCGTCGGCATGTGCGGACCGTTCGTGCTGGCCCAGACGACGGCGCGCCTCGAATCGGTTCCGGCGTCGCAGATGTGGGAGTTCCACCGCCTCGCCGGGGCGGCGCTGATGCCCTACCATCTCGGCCGCGCCACCACCTATGTCGCGCTCGGCGCCCTTGCCGGGGCAGCGGGACAGAGCGTCCGTTCGATCCCCGGACTCGACTGGGTCGCCGCCGGTTGGCTCACGCTGGCGGCAATCATGTTCCTGGCCCATGCCGTTTTCGGCAGTGGCCTGCTGCGCGGTAGCGGCGGCGAGGGCAGGCTGGCGCGGATCCTGTCCGGGACCGCGCGACCCCTGTTCGCGCGGCCGACCGGCCTGCGCGGCTACGCGCTGGGGCTGATGCTGGGTTTCCTGCCCTGCGCCCTGTTGTACGCGGCGCTCGCCGTGGCCGCGGGCAGCGGCGGCGCGCGCGGCGGCGCGACGGCCATGGCGGCGTTCGTCCTCGGCACCGTGCCCGGGCTTGTCACCGTCGGTCTCACCGGTCACGTCGCGGCCGGCCGCTGGCGCCGGGTCGCGGCGGTGGCCGCACCGTCCCTGATGGCCGTCAACGCCGCAATGCTCGGCTTCGCCGCCTGGCGGCTGGTCGCCTGACCGATGGCCGCGCGCAATCCGGCCCCGGGACTCATCGTTGCCGCCCAAGCCAGCGGCATCGGCAAGACCCTGGTCACTATGGCGCTGATCCGGGCGCTGGTACGCAAGGGTCTGCGCGTGGCCGCGGCCAAGGCCGGGCCGGATTACATCGATCTTGCCTACCACGCCGCCGCCGGCGCCGACCCCTGCTTCAACCTCGACATCTGGGCGATGCGCGAGAACACGCTCTCGGCGCTCGCCGGCTCGCTGGCCGCCGACGCCGACATCGTCATCTGCGAGGGTGTGATGGGGCTATACGACGCCGCCGCCGACGGGAAGGGATCGACCGCGGATCTCGCCGCGGCGACCGGCTGGCCGGTCCTGTTCGTCGACGACGTCCGGGGCAAGGGCGCCTCGGCTGCCGCCCTGGTCTATGGTTTTTCGGCATTGCGCAGCGACCTGCCGTTCGCCGGCGTGCTGCTGAATCGGGTCGGCGGCGAAGGCCACCGCCGCATCCTCGCGGACGCACTGGCGCGAATCGTGCCGAACGTGCGGCTCCTCGGGATGTTGCCGCGGGATGACTCGCTGGTCTTGCCGAACCGGCATCTCGGCCTCGTTCAGGCCGGCGAGCACCGCGACCTCGATGCGTTTCTCGATCGTGCCGCCGTCCTGCTGGCCGAGAACGCCGACCTCGACGCCGTGCGCGACGCGGCGCGCGCCGGCACGGCGGCGGACGGCGTGGCGGTGCCGCTGCCACCGCTCGGCCAGCACATCGCGGTGGCGCGCGACGAGGCTTTCGCCTTCAGCTACGCCTCGGTGCTGGCAGGTTGGCGCGCGCAGGGCGCCGAGTTGTCCTTCTTCGCACCGCTGCAGGACGAGGCGCCGGACGGGCGCGCCGACGCGGTTTACTTGCCCGGCGGCTATCCCGAGCTGCATGGCGGGCGGCTGGCCGCGAACCGCCACTTCCTCGAAGGGCTGCGCACGGCGGCGGCGCGTGGCGCGGCGGTGTTCGGCGAATGCGGCGGTTACATGGTCATGGGGCGGGGTCTCGTCGACGACAACGGCGCGCGACACGGTATGGCCGGCCTTCTACCGCTGGAAAGCTCGTTTGCGAACCGGCGGCTGCATCTCGGCTACCGCCGCGCGGTGCTGCAGTGCGACGCGCCTTTGGGTCGCCGCAGCACGGCTTTTACCGGGCACGAGTTTCATTACGCGACGGTCACGGCGGAAGGGCCCGGGGCGCCACTGTTCACCGTCTCGGATGCGTGCGGGGTCGATCGCGGTCCGGTCGGCCTGGTCGACGGCCGGGTCGCCGGATCATTCATCCATCTGATAGACTCGGCGCAATGAGCGACGATCGCCCCTTCTGGAAAACCAAGAGCCTCGAGGCGATGAGCGAGCCCGAATGGGAGTCGCTGTGCGACGGCTGCGGACTGTGCTGCCTTAACAAGCTGGAGGACGAGGACACCGGCGAGATCGTGTTTACGCGCTCCGCCTGCAAGTACCTCGACATCGGCGCCTGCCGCTGCACCGACTATGAGAACCGGCAGGACAACGTGCCCGACTGCGTCGCGCTGACGCCGGAACGGCTGCGCCGCATGCACTGGCTGCCGGAGACCTGCGGCTATCGGCTGGTCGCCGAGGGGCGGGACCTCGCCTGGTGGCACCCGCTGGTCTCCGGCGACCCGGAGAGCGTGCACAAGGCCGGCATCTCCGCGCGCGGCCGGGCGATCCCGGAGGATCCGTCGCAAGACCTCGAGGAGTACGTCATCCAGTGGGTCCGGCCGGGCGGCCGGATCCGGCGGGCGCCGAAGAAGCGTTACGGCGCAGGTTGACCAGCGCGAGGCCGGTGAAGATCAGCGCCGCCGCGCCCCACACCCACGGGCTGTGCCGCTCGCCGAACAGCAGCACGCCCCAACCGATGCCGGTCAGCGTGACGATGTAGCCGGTGAAGCTCATGAACACCGGGCCGGCGAGGCGCAGCACCTCGAAAAAGATGAAATAGGCGATGCTGGACACCGCGATCTGGCCGCCGATGCCGATCTCCGCCGGGCCTGCGGGCAGGCGCGGCCAGTACAGTACGTCAAGCTGCCACACCACCGGCGCCAGCAAGAGGGCGGCGGCGAGCAGCATTCCGGCGGCCAGCGGTGCCGAGCGCGAATCGGGCGGCCGCAGCCGCGCCGCGACGACGTTGGTCGCAGCGTAAAAGGCCGGTGTCAGCAGCGCCAGCAGGAACCACGGTGCCGCAGCGGCGTCGGGCAGGCTTGCCTTCGGCAGCACGATCAATCCGACGCCGGCGAGGCCGCACAGCACGCCGGCGAAACGCAGCGGCGAGAACCGCTCCATCTTCAGGGCGATGGCGATGACATAAGTCATCAGCGGCACAAAGGGAATCGTGAGCACCATGACTCCGGCCGGCAGATGGGCGATGGCGGCCACGAGATTGACGTTCGGGATCGCGATGCCGATCAGCCCGATGGTAAGGTAGTAGCCGAGATAGGCGCGACTCACCGGAATCCGCCACCCGCGCAGGCGGCAGATCGCCGCCACTACCAGCCCCGCCCCCAGCCCTTGCCAGAAGGTGTAGGAGACCGGATGCACGCCGCCGACGGTCGCCATCTTCGAGAACGAGAAGGCGAGGCCCCACAGGCTGCCGAGCGCGAGGATCATCGCCAGCGGCAGGACCGGCGAGACCGTCCCTGTGGCAATTGGCGGTGTCGGGGACTCAGTGGCCATGGCAGTCACATAGGGCAAAGCCGTCTGTGGCGCCAGCGCCGATGTTCGCGCTTGCCCGGCCGGGCGCCGGCGGCTATCAGGGATGGATGCCCGACAACCGGACAATCGAGCTCGGCGGCCGCGCGGTGGCGCTGGTGGTGCGGCGCAGCCGGCGGGCGCGGCGCCTCGCCCTGCGCATCCCGGGCCATGACGATTCGGTCGAGCTGGTGCTGCCCGCGCGCGCGACCGAGACGGACGGATTGGCGTTCCTCCAATCAAGGGCCGGCTGGGTGCTGGCGCGGCTCGACCGCTTGCCGCGGCGCGTATCCTTCGTCGACGGTGCCGAGTGGCCGCTCGGCGGTGTACCACATCGCCTGCGCCTCGTGCCCGGCGGTGGTGGCGTGCCCGTCGTGGTCGATGGCGGCGAAATCCGGATCTCGGGGCGCCCAGAGCACATGGCGCGGCGGCTCGGCGACTGGCTGCGTGCCGAGGCAAAACGCCGGATCGCGCCGCTGGCCCACGACAAGGCCGCGATCATCGGCGCGCGCGTCACCCGCATTACGGTGCGCGACCAGAGGAGCCGCTGGGGCAGCTGCGCGCCCGGCGGCCGCCTGTCGTTCAGCTGGCGGCTGGTGCTGGCGCCGCCGAACGTCATGGACTACGTCGTCGCGCACGAGGTGGCCCACATCGCCGAGGCCAACCATTCCCGAGCCTTCTGGCGCGTCGTCGACCGGCTGACCGCCGACCACCGGACCGGTCGTGCCTGGCTGCGCCGTCACGGCATTGCCCTGCACCGCTACGGCTGATGATGCAGGTCGGCCGGCCATGACAACGCGCGCGGAGCGCCCGCTGACCATCCTGCTGACCGCGCTGGTGGCACTGGGGCCGATCTCGACCTCGCTCTACATACCGTCGATGCCGCGGCTGGTGGTCGAGTTCGCCACCGACTCGGCGCTGGTGCAGCGCAGCTTCACCATCTTCATGCTCGGCTTTGCCTCGACGCAGCTGGTCTACGGGCCGCTGTCCGACCGCTTCGGTCGCCGTCCGGTCCTGGTCGGCGGGCTGCTGCTCTATATCGCGGCAAGCCTGGCCTGCGCCCTGTCGACGACGATCGAGGGATTCCTTGCGGCGCGTCTCGCCCAGGGGATCGGCGCCTGCGCGGGGCCGGTGATCGGCCGTGCCATCGTGCGCGACAGCTTCGCCCGCCGCGATGCCGCCCGCGCCTTCGCCTTCATCGGCACCGCGATCGCCCTGGCCCCGGCGCTGGGACCGCTGATCGGCGGGTTCCTCGAGGTCTGGCTCGGCTGGCAGTCGGCCTTCGTGTTCCTGATGGGCTATGGCGGGCTGATGCTGTGGTTGGCGCTGACATGGCTCAAGGAATCCGTGCCCGAACGCGACCCGATGGCGACCAGCCCGCTGCGCCTGGTCCAGAATTACGGGGCGCTGCTCCGGCACCGCCACTATATCGGCCATCTCGCGCCCGGCGTGTTCGGTTTCGGTGGGCTGTTCGCCTACGTTTCGACCTCGCCGTTCCTGATCGTCGACCGGCTCGGCCTGTCGCCCGACCTCTTCGGCATGCTTACGATCTTCACCGTCAGCGCCTATGCGATCGGCTCCTTTACGGCCGGGCGGGCGCAGGGACGGATTGCCGACCGCACGGTGCTGCGCCTCGGCCTCGCCGCGCTTGGCCTCGGCGCACTGCTGATGACCCTGCTTGCGCTGGACCTCACGCTGGTCCGGGTGATTGGGCCGATGATGTTGTTCCTGTTCGGCTTCGGGCTGGTGATGCCGGCCAGCACGGCGCGCGCGCTGCACCCGTTCCCGCGCATCGCCGGCAGCGCCGCGGCGATGATGGGCTTCCTGCAGATCTCGGTCGGCGCCGTCGGCAGCCTCCTGCTGTCGGTGGTCTACGACGGTAGCGCCTTCACCCTTGGGCTTGCAATGACCGGTATGGCCGCGCTCGGCGCCACCGGCTACCTCTTGTTGGTCCCGGGCGGCGACACACCCGAGCCGGAGGAGGCCTGAGGCGGTGCCGCGCCCCGATTCGCTGCTGGTCGCGGTGCTGCTGACGCTGTCGGTCGGCATGGGGCCAATGGCGACGGACTTCTACCTGCCCTCGCTGCCGATGATCGGTGAAGATCTGGCCGCCGACGTCGCAACGGTGCAGCTGACGCTCAGCGTCTTCCTCGCCGGCTTCGCGGTGGCGCAGCTGGTCTACGGGCCGCTGTCCGACCGCTTCGGGCGGCGGCCGGCGCTGCTGGCCGGGTTCGGCCTGTTCACCCTGGCGTCGGTCGCGTGCACCGTGGTGACCAGCATCGAGATGCTGATCGCCGCGCGCTTCCTGCAGGCGCTCGGGGCCTGCGCCGGTCCGGTGCTCGGCCGCACCGTGGTGCGCGATGTCTACGGGCGCGAGGGCGCGGCGCGCATGTTGTCCTATATCGGCGCGGCGATGGCGCTGGCGCCGCTGATCGGCCCCGTCATCGGCGGGTATCTGACCGTGTGGTTCGGCTGGCGGGCCAATTTCGTCGTGCTGACCCTATACGGCGCGACGGTGTTCACCGGCGTGCTGCTGGCACTGTCCGAGACCAATCCGCATATCGGCGAGGCAACGGGCCCGGCGCAAATGCTGCGCAACTATCTCGGCTTTTTGCGCCACCGCGCCTATGTCGGTTACGTGCTGTGCCACACCGCGACCTACGCCGGGCTGTTCGCCTTCATCTCCGGCTCCTCCTTCGTGTTCATCGAGGTGCTGGGGCTGCCGCCGAACCTTTACGGGTTGTGTTTCGCCGCCGCCGTCGCCGGCTATATCGCCGGTGCCGTCGTTTCCGGCCGCATCGTCCGGGGCGTCGGGCTGGAGCGCATGGTGCCGCTCGGCGCCGCCGTGTGCGCCGCCGGTGGCCTTGCGATGGCCGGCATCGCCCTTGCCGGTATCGAGACGGTGTGGACGGTGCTGGGGCCGATGATGGTCTACATGTTCGGCGTCGGATTCGTACTGCCGAACGCGATGGCCGGCGCGCTCGGCCCGTTCCCGACCCGCGCCGGCGCCGCCTCGGCGCTGCTCGGTTTCACGCAGATGGGCCTCGCCGCGCTCGTCGGCGTCGCCGTCGGCGCCGCCTTCGACGGCACCGCGCGCCCGATGGCGGTGGCGATCGCGCTCATGGGCGTTGCGGCGGTGGTGTTCCACCGCGTGCTGGTGCGCGGGGCGGAGGAGGAATTCGGCAGCTAGGTTCTGTACCCATATAGAAGATCTCCCTTTATGGGTACAGAACCTAGTCCGCCGGCGCCGTCGCCACGCCCGGCAGCGGCGTCGGCGGCACGCCGGCCAGCGCCGGCGCCATGAACGCCTTCCAGGTCAGCGACGGGTACGAGCCGCCGCCGATCCCGGCCATGGGCGAATTGTCATCGTTGCCGAACCAGACGCCGGCCACGAGGTCCGGCGTGTAGCCGATGAACCAGGCATCGCGGCTGTCCTGGCTGGTGCCGGTCTTGCCGGCGGCGGGCCGGGCGAGCCGGGCCCGACTTCCGGTCCCCCAGGTGATGGCAGCCGTGAGAATATCGTTGATCGCGGCGACGTCGGGCGCCGCGACGACGCGGCCGGGGCCGCCGCCGCTGCGCCGGTACAGCACCCGCCCGTCGCCGCCGCGGATCTCGGTCACGGCGTAGGGCCAAACGCCGTAGCCGCGGTTGGCCATCACCGCATAGGCGGCGGTGAGTTCGAGGAGTGTGACCTCGTAGGCACCGAGGGCCAGAGCCGGGTCGGTATGCAGGTCGCTGGTAATGCCGAGCCGGCGCGCCACCGCCACGACACTGTCCCGGCCGACCGCCTCCGAGACGATGACCGCGACCGAGTTCAGCGACCTTGCGGCCGCTTCGCGCAGCGACACCTCGCCGTGATGCTCACGCCGCGCGTTGCGCGGCATCCAGCCGCCAACGGTCACCGGCCGGTCCTCGATCCGGTCGCCGGGGCGCAGGCCCGCCTCCACCGCCGCCAGATAGACGAACAGCTTAAACGCGGAGCCCGGCTGGCGCAGGGCCTGAGTCGCCCGGTTGAACTGGCTTTCGCCATAGTTCCGCCCGCCCACCATGGCCACAACCGCGCCGTCCGGACGCATGGCAACGAGCGCCGCCTGGCTCCCCGCGCGGCGACGTGCCGTTGCTAGGTTGTCGGCGACCGTCTGCTCCGCCAGCCGTTGCAGCCTCGGCTCTATGGTTGTCATCACCACGAGATCGCCCCCCGCATGACCGACGTAGTCGCGCACGCTTTCCAGCACCCAGTCCGCTGCATACCGGCTCTGCGCGCCGGACCCGGCGCTGCGGACCACCCCGGCGCCCATCTTCGTCCGCTCCGCCTGCCGCGCGGTCAGCCAGCCAGCATCCACCATGCTGTCGAGGACAACACCCGCCCGTGCGGACGCAAGCTCGGGGTTGGACACCGGATTGTACCGCGACGGCGCCTTTAACAAACCGGCGAGCAACGCTGCCTCGTAGACCGTGACATCGCGCGCCGGCTTGCCGAAATAGCGTCGTGCCGCCGCATCGACACCGTATGTCCCCTGTCCGAAATAGACGCGGTTCAGGTAAATCGTGAGGATCTGGTCCTTGCCGAACCGTCGCTCCAGCCACAGTGCGAGCAAGGCCTCCTGGACCTTGCGGCGCAAAGTGCGATCGGGCGACAGGAACAGATTCTTGGCCAGCTGCTGCGAGATCGTGCTGCCGCCGCTACGCAGTCCGCCGGTCCAAATGTTGTCCCACAACGCCCGTGCGACTCCGCGCGGGTCGACGCCCGCATGTTCGTAGAAGCGCCGGTCCTCTACCGCCAGCACCGCGTGGGCCAGATGCGGCGGAAGTTCATGCAATTGCACGGCAACGCCGTAGAGGTCGCCGTAATGGGCCAGCACGGAACCATCCGCGGCTTCTATGGTGACCGTCGGCCCCCTTTCCCCGGCGGCCTCCTCGAGCCGTGCGATGTCGGGCAGATCATAGGCATACCAGGCGACCAGCCCGACCAGTGCCACAAACCCCCAGACGGCCACCGAAAGAACGATACGGATTGTCCGCCACGGGCCTTCCGGTGCCTTTCCGCGGGACGGACGCCGCCGCCGTCGAGGTCGAGGTCGCTTGGTTCTTGCCATCATACCGTATATAACGTGGGTCGCCGATCGCGGCCGGATTATTAACGAGGTGTTGCTCTGCCTTCAACGCAAATGGCGACGGTTAATGAAAATGAAATTATTCCAATTTAGTCGCTACGGTATTGATTATTTAAAGAATTATGATATATGAAAGTGGCGGCTCCGCGCGGTGGCGTGGTAGACCGACACAATGATGGGTCTGAGAGGCCATGGATAGCACGGGTCGCCCCTACAGCAAGGCGTTCGAGATTCTCCGCAATGCAGGACTCCGGCCGACGCGGCAGCGTCTCGGGCTGGCGCGTCTGCTGTTCGATAATGGCGACCGCCACGTGACCGCAGAGCAGTTGCAGGCGGAGTCGGCAGCTGCCAACATGCGCGTCTCGCTTGCGACGATTTACAACACGCTCAATCAGTTTTCGCAGGTCGGGCTGCTGCGGGAGGTCGTCGTCGAACCGGGGCGGTCGTATTTCGACACCAACACCAGCGACCACCACCACTTCTTCCACGAGGAAACGGCGCAGCTGCAGGATATCGCCGGCGATGCGATCAGCGTAGGGGCGATTCCGCGGCCACCCGAGGGTACCTCGGTCGACCGAATCGACATCATTGTCCGCATCAAAAATGAAGTCAAATGAATAGCTTGCATATCAGCGAGCTATATCATGTTTTAAAATCATTCTAAACTGTTGACAAGACTCTCCGGTTCTGCTTTATAGGGCGGACCGGGGATCACGGCCGCTGGGCTCCGCCCCGTTCCACCGAAGGCGGCAGCCCCGCCGCTGTTTTGGCACCAGACAGGAGGACACAATGTCGTTGAAAGGCAGCAAGACAGAACAGAATCTGAAGGACGCCTTCGCGGGCGAGAGTCAGGCGAACCGTCGTTACCTCTACTTCGCGCAGAAGGCAGACGTCGAGGGCTACAACGACGTTGCCGCGGTGTTCCGTTCGACTGCCGAAGGCGAAACCGGCCATGCCCACGGCCATCTGGAGTTTCTCGAGGAGGTCGGCGATCCGGCGACCGGCGAGCCGATCGGCAACACCGGCGCCAATCTAAAGGCGGCGATCGCAGGCGAGACCCACGAGTACACCGACATGTATCCGGGCATGGCCAAAACCGCGCGCGATGAAGGCTTCGACGAAATCGCGGATTGGTTCGAGACCCTCGCCAAGGCTGAGAAGAGCCACGCGGGCCGATTCCAGAAGGCGCTCGACACGCTCGATTCCTGACCGAGCCGACGCTGACCGACAGCCGCGGCGGGGAGCGCCGCTCCCCCGCTGCGGCCTGTCGCAGTTCCGGGCTGGTGGCATTCTCGCCCGCTCGTTGATTGACATCAAAGATTCAGCTCGCCCGATGTGGCAGACGGTCCGGGCGACGTTTCCAACGATGCCTCATCGCCAGACAAGGATCGATACGATGCGTGAAGGTAGCCTCGACGCGCCGGTTCGCCACCCGATTCGATGGCAGGACAAGGACTTCTATGACGAAAAGAAACTGGATGAGGAGCTGCGGCGGGTCTTCGACATCTGCCATGGATGCCGGCGCTGCTTCAATCTCTGCGACTCCTTCCCGCGCCTGTTCGATCTGATCGACGAGTCGAAAACCGGCGAGCTCGACAGTGTCGACAGTAAGGATTTCGGGCCGGTCATCGATGCCTGCACGCTGTGCGACCTCTGCTTCATGACCAAATGCCCCTATGTGCCGCCACACGAGTTCGACCTCGACTTTCCGCATCTGATGTTGCGCGCACGCGCCGTCGCCCTGAAAAACGGCAAGCTCGGGTACATGGCACGGCAGCTCACCAAGACCGACCGCAATGGCCGGCTGGCCGGCCGCATGCCGGGCCTCGCCAATTGGGCGTCGGACACCCGGAACCGGCTGACCCGCGGTCTGATGGAGTCGGTCGCCGGTGTCGACCGCGAGGCCGCCCTGCCGAAATTCGTCGGCAAGAGCCTCACCGCCCGGGCCAGGGCGAAGCCACCGACGGTCAATACCGATGCGCCGGCACATGGGCGCAAGGCCGTGATCTACGCGACCTGCTACGGCAACTACAACAACCCGGAGATTGGCGAGGCCACCCTGGCCGTGCTCGCGCATAACGGTGTGGAGACCGAGGTCGTCTATCCGGAATGCTGCGGCATGCCGCAGCTCGAGCACGGCGACCTCGAGCGCGTTTCCGGAAAAGCCGGCACGATCGCAGCAACGCTGAGACCCTGGATAGACAAGGGCTACGATGTAATCGCCCTGGTTCCGTCTTGCGCCCTGATGCTGAAATTCGAGTGGCCCCTGATCGCGCCGAGCGACGAGAATGTGAAGGTCCTGTCGGAAGCGACATTCGATGTCAGCGAATATGTGGTATCTATCGCTTCCAAGGAGGGACTTGCCGACGGGCTAAAGCGGCTGGACGGTGGCATGGCCATCCATCTCGCCTGCCACGCGCGGGCCCAGAACATGGGAGCCAAGGCCGCCGAAATGATGCGCCTGCTGCCCGAAAGCGACGTGGCGGTGATCGAGAGGTGTTCCGGCCATGGCGGGTCGTGGGGTGTCATGAAGAACAACTTCGAGGTGGCGCTGAAGGTTGGTAAGCCGACCGCGCGTCAGGCCGCGAAGAGCGGCAAGAAATATGTCGCGTCCGAATGCCCGCTCGCCGGCACCCATATCATGCAGGGTATCGAGCGGCTTGATGGAGAGGCGCCGGAGATAGAGCTCGCGCCGCATCCGATCGTCCTGTTCGCCCGCGCCTACGGGCTGGCAGACTGAACCTGGACAATGACTGGAACGGATATCGCGACCATGGCCCAAAAGACGGAAATCACCCGCGACGACATCATGGATATGGCGGAATACGGTGCAATCCGCAAGGAGCGCCGGCGCACCGTGATCGAAAAGAAAAAGCTGCGTCGCATCGCCATCGGGCCAGACGCAACCGCGCATTTCGAGGACTACGACAGCATGTGGCTGCAAGTCCATGAGATGCTGTACATCGAGAAGGGCGGCGACGAGCAGCTGGCCGAGGAGCTGGCCGCATACAACCCTCTGATCCCGAAGGGACGGGAACTCGTCTGCACCGTACTGTTCGAGGTCGACGACCCGGAGCGGCGCGCCCGTTTCCTGGCCAAGCTGGGCGGTATCGAGGAGACCATGTTCATCCGGGTCGACGGCGAGGAGGTCATGGGCCGGGCGGAAGAGGACATCGACCGGACATCAGCTTCGGGCAAGGCTTCCGCAGTGCAATTCGTCCACTTCCACTTCACCGACGCCCAGGTAGAGGCGTTCCGGAGGCCCGGGGCCGAGATCGTCGTCGGGTTCAAGCACCCGGGCTACGGACACATGGTAAAACTGCCGGAGGAGACGCGGCAGGCACTGGTTGCGGATTTCGCGTGAGGAGGCTTTGCGGGACACCGAACGGCGGCGTCAGTCGATGATTTCGTTGGGATAGACGCCCCAGAAATCTCCACGTTTCAGCCAACCGCGGTAGTTGCGCACCTCGACCCGGCACCAGCCGTCGATGCAATCTTCGACGTCCGCAATGATGCCCGGCCGCAGGCGCACAACCGGCGGCGATGCAGGATCGGCCCGACGGTAAAGGATGCGCTTTTCACCGGTCACGATCACCGTGCGCTTGGCCGACAGGAGGGCGGAATGGACCCAGCCTTCCTGGCCCTCCCAGTCGCGGATCTTCCGCCAGTTATCCCATTCGGCGATGATCTCCACTGGCACTCGCGCGACGACATAGGTCCATTTCAGCGGGTATTGCTTGCCCGGACCGACGCGCACGTTCACTTCGTCCGCCTTGAGGGAGACGAACCGTGGCACCGGCCGCTCGCCGGCGGCGGCTGGCAGATGCACCAGTAGCACGGTCAGAAGCGAAGCGATCAGGGCCTTGTGGAACATGGCTGGCATCGGCACGCGAATCATCCTCGTCTATAATGGAGGGCCCGGAGCCAAGGTCAAGCGCCGGGCGTATCCCGGCGAAGCCGGCAGGGCTGGACAGGCGCGCAACGTGCTGTATAACCCGGACGAGAAGCAGTATCGAAGGTTGGCCCATGGCAACGAAGCAGAAAATGAAGCGCAAGCCGCTGGTCATCGTGACCCGCAAGCTTCCGGACGTCATCGAGACGCGCCTCATGGAGCTGTTCGATACCCGTCTGAACCTCGACGATACGGCAATGAGCCAGGCGGAGCTCGTCAAGGCCGTGCGCGAGGCGGACGTTCTGGTGCCGACGGTCACCGACAAGATCGATGCCGGTATCCTGTCGCAGGCGAAGGAGAATTTGCGGCTGATAGCGTCGTTCGGGACCGGCGTCGATCATATCGACCTTGCCACCGCCCGCAGTCGCGGAATCTCGGTAACCAACACGCCGGGCGTACTGACCGAGGATACCGCGGATATGACGATGGCGCTGATTCTGGCCGTACCGCGCCGGCTCGCCGAAGGCACGCGGCTAGTCCGCTCCGGCGAATGGACCGGCTGGAGCCCGACCTCGATGCTCGGCCACCGGATCTGGGGCAAGCGGCTCGGCATCCTCGGCATGGGCCGCATCGGCTCGGCCGTGGCCCGGCGCGCCAGGGGTTTCGGCCTTTCGATCCATTACCACAACCGCCGTCGGGTCCATCCGGAGCTTGAGGCGGAACTGGAGGCCACCTACTGGGACAGCCTCGACCAGATGCTCGCTCACATGGACATCATCTCCGTCAACTGCCCGCACACGCCGGCGACCTTCCACTTAATGTCGGCCCGCCGGCTGAAGCTGCTGCGCCCACACTCCTACGTCGTCAACACCAGCCGCGGCGAGGTGATCGACGAGAATGCGCTGGCCCGCGCGCTCGAATCCGGCGCCATCGCCGGTGCCGGGCTGGACGTGTACGAGCACGAGCCGGCAATCAATCCGAAGCTGCTCAAGCTCGACAATGCGGTGCTGTTGCCGCACATGGGTTCGGCCACGCTCGAGGGCCGCATCGACATGGGCGAGAAGGTGATCATCAACATCAAGACCTTCGTCGACGGGCACACGCCGCCGGACCGCGTGCTGGAGACGATGTTCTGAAGCCGACGCTCCGCGGTCACCTATCGGAACTGCTGCGCCTGGCAGCGCCGGTCGTCGTCGCGCGCGCCGGCATCCTGACCCTGGCCACCGCCGACATCGTCATGCTCGGGCATTACGGGGCCGCCGACGTCGCCTGGTACGGCATCGGCATGACACCCTTCATCGTGCTGCTGCTGATCGGCATCGGCCTGTTGACCGGCACGCTGGTGATGACCAGCCATGCCCGCGGCGCGGGGAGCCCGGAGGAGTGCGGCGCCGTGTGGCAGCGCTCACTGCCCTACGCGGTGTTCATCGGGACTGTCGGCACCGGACTCGCACAGTTCGGCGAACATTTCTTCCTCGCGGTGGGCCAGTCGCCGGACATCGCCGCCGGAGGCGGCCGAGTCACCGCCATCGCCGGCCTTGCCCTGGTCCCGACGCTGCTGTCGGTCACCACCAGCTTCTTTCTCGAGGGCTTGGCGCGACCGGCACCGGGCATGGTCGTCATCCTGTGCGGCAACGCGCTCAATATCCTGCTCAACTGGCTGCTGATCTTCGGCCAGGCCGGCCTGCCCGCCATGGGCGCGGAGGGCGCGATCCTCGCGACCTCGCTTACCCGGCTGGCCATGGCGGTGGCAGCGATTTCGTATGTCTGGTGGATGCCGGACCGTGACGTCTTCGCGGTCCGGGTCCGCCCGGCGCGGGGCTGGTGGCGCGCCGGGCGTGAGCAGTGGCGGTTGGGCTATGCCGCCGGCGCTAGCCAGGGGGTCGAGTCCGTCGCCTTCAATAGCCTGACGATGATGGCCGGCCTGCTCGGTCCGCTCGCTCTTGCCAGCTACTCGATCGCGCTGAACCTCGCGGCCCTGATATTCATGCTGGCGCTGGGCTTCGGCGCGGCAACCGCCGTGCGGGTCGGGGCGGCACGCGGCGCCAGCGACCATGACGGCATGGTGACCGCCGGCTGGGTCGGCCTTGGCGCGACGGCGGCGATAATGGCCGGGTTCGGCGTCCTGCTGTGGCTGTTCCGCGAGCCGCTGGCGATGTTCTACTCTGATGACGCTGTGCTTCGCGTCGTGCTGCCGGGCCTGTTCCTGATCGTCGCCTGTATCCTTGTGCCCGACGGCGGCCAGGTGGTCATGTCATTCGCCCTGCGCGGGGCCGGCGATGCGTGGACGCCGACCGCCCTGCACCTGCTGTCGTTCTTCGTGGTGATGATCCCGGCCGCCTGGCTGCTCGCGTTCCCGGCCGGGCTGGGGACGACCGGCCTGATGACCGCCATCGCCATGGGTGCCGGCACGTCGCTGGCAATCCTGTCTTTGCGCTTTTGGATCGTTACCCAACGTCGGTAATCGTCGGGCTCTCGCCGCACAGCGGACAGGCCGGATTCTTCGGTATGGTCACGGTGCGCAGCATGACATCCATCGCATCGTACAGCAACAGCCGTCCGGCGAGACCGTGGCCGAGGCCGAGCAGTTCCTTGAGGACTTCGGTTGCCTGCATGGTTCCGAGGACGCCGGCGAGTGCGCCGAATATGCCCGCCTGCTCGCAGCGTGGCGCGATCTCCGGCGGCGGCGCCGAGGGGAAGATGCAGCGGTAGCACGGCATGCCGTCCAGCCATGCCTTGAGCGTCGTCGCCTGGCCCTCGAAGCGGAGCACCGCCGCCGTGACCAGTGGCCTCCGTTCGAAATAGCAGGCGTCGTTGACGAGATAGCGTGTCGGAAAATTGTCGCTGCCATCGGCGACCAGGTCGTAGTCACGCACCAGCCGCCGCGCGTTTTCCGGCGTCAGGCGCTCGTTGTATTGCACAACCTTCACTTCCGGGTTTATGGCGGCGAGCGTCTCGGCAGCGCTCTTCGCCTTCAGCGTGCCGATGCGCTCCGTCGTGTGGACGATCTGCCTCTGCAGATTGGTGATGTCCACCTCGTCGTCGTCGATCACGCCGAGCGTGCCGACCCCGGCCGCCGCCAGGTACATCAGGACCGGCGAGCCGAGGCCGCCGGCGCCGATCACCAGCACGCGGGACTGCAGCAGCCGGATCTGCCCCTCCTCGCCGACCTCGTCGAGGATGATGTGGCGGGCGTATCGGTGCAGACGCTCCTCGGTGATCTCCACGGCCGTTGCCTCAGACGACGATCCCGTCGAACAGCGCCGTGGAAAGATAGCGTTCTGCGAAGGACGGGATGATGACGATGATCCGGGCACCTTTCATGTTGGGTCGCTCAGCGATTTCCAGCGCCGCGGCGAGCGCCGCCCCGGACGAGATGCCGACCGGGCAGCCCTCGAGCGCCGCCACCTTGCGGGCCACGGAAAACGAGGTTTCGTTGGCGATCGAGATGACCTCGTCGATCAACTCGGTCTTCAGGATGGCGGGCACAAAGCCCGCGCCGATGCCCTGGATCTTGTGGGGGCCGGG
>CAYFYY010000080.1:13118-20122 GCA_964347475.1 uncultured Flavobacteriales bacterium | reverse complement strand
AGCCGATCGGCCGGTTCGGGTCCTGGAGGCCGGCGCGGGCGCGGCGCACCGCGTTGGAGATCGACGTGATGGCCTCGTCCTGGCCGATCACGCTGGCGCGCAGCGCCTCCTCCATGTGCAGCAGCTTCTCGCGCTCGCCTTCCAGCATCTTGTCGACCGGGATGCCGGTCCAGCGCGACACCACGGCGGCGATGTCGTCCTCGGTCACCTCCTCCTTCAGCATATGCGTTTCCGCCGCCTCCTCGGCCGCGGCGAGCTTCTTCTCGAGCTCGGGGATGATGCCGTAGGCGAGTTCGCCGGCGCGCGCGAGGTTGCCCTCGCGCTGCACGCGCTCGAGCTCGAGCCGCGCCGAATCGAGCTGCTCCTTGAGCTGCTGGCCTGCGGCGAGCTTGTCCTTCTCCGCCTGCCAGAGCGCGGTCAGCCTGGCCGACTCCTCCTCGACCTCGGCCAGCTCCTTCTCGAGGTTGCCGAGCCGCTCCTTCGAGCCCTTGTCGGTCTCCTTCTTGAGGGCCTCGCGCTCGATCTTCAGCTGGATGATGCGGCGGTCGAGCTCGTCGATGTCCTCGGGCTTGGAATCGACCTCCATGCGCAGGCGGCTGGCCGCTTCGTCCATCAGGTCGATCGCCTTGTCCGGCAGGAAGCGGTCGGTGACGTAGCGGTTGGACAGGGTCGCTGCGGCGACGAGGGCGCTATCGGTGATGCGCACGCCGTGATGGACCTCGTACTTCTCCTTGAGGCCGCGCAGGATCGAGACCGTATCGGAGACCGACGGCTCGGCGGTGAAGACCGGCTGGAAGCGCCGCGCCAGGGCCGCGTCCTTCTCCACGTGTTTGCGGTACTCGTCCAGCGTGGTGGCGCCGATGCAGTGCAGGTCGCCGCGGGCCAGCGCGGGTTTGAGCATGTTCGAGGCGTCCATCGCGCCTTCCGCCTTGCCGGCGCCGACCAGCGTGTGCAGCTCGTCGATGAAGACGACGATGTCGCCCTCGGCCGCGGCGATCTCCTGCAGCACGGCCTTGAGGCGCTCCTCGAACTCGCCGCGGAACTTGGCCCCGGCGACCATGGCGCCGAGGTCGAGGGCCAGCAGCGACTTGCCCTTCAGGCTCTCGGGCACATCGCCGTTGACGATGCGCTGGGCGAGTCCCTCGACGATCGCCGTCTTGCCGACGCCCGGCTCGCCGATCAGCACCGGGTTGTTCTTGGTGCGGCGCGACAGCACCTGGACGGTGCGGCGGATCTCCTCGTCGCGGCCGATGACCGGGTCGAGCTTGCCCTCGCGCGCCGCCTCGGTCAGGTCGCGGGCGTATTTCCTGAGCGCGTCGTAACTGTCCTCGGCGGTCGCGCTGTCGGCCTTGCGGCCCTTGCGCACCGCCTCGATGGCGGCGTTGAGCGACTGCGGGTTGACGTTCGCGGCCTTCAGCGCGGCGGCCGCCGGCGTGCCCTCGGCGAGCGCCAGCGCCAGCAGCAGCCGCTCGGCGGTCACATAGCTGTCGCCGGCCTTGTCGGCGATCTTCTCCGCCTGCTCGAACAGGCGTGCGCTCTCCGGGGCCAGATACACCTGGCCGGCGCCGGTGCCTTCCACCTTCGGCTGCTTGGCCAGCGCCGCCTCGGTCTCGCCCAGGGCCCGCGCCGGATCGCCGCCGGCCGCGCGGATCAGGCCGGACGCAAGGCCCTCCTTGTCGTCGAGCAGGACCTTCAGGAGATGCTCCGGCGTCAGCCGCTGATGTCCCTCGCGAAGCGCCAGAGTCTGCGCGGCCTGGATGAAGCCGCGGGAGCGTTCGGTGTATTTCTCGAAATCCATCGTGCTGCCAGTCCCATCTAGGCCCCCTGCGATAGGCGGGCGGTCGAGGTTGCGCCATAGTTCGGACCCTCATCGGAGGCGTCCGGGCTCTATATGGCCACGATGCCGGGCAGGCTCAAGACCGCCGTCGGCGTTAACCTTTCAGTCGGAAATTCCGCGTTATATTATGCTGCATCGCAATATCGACGTTGCGCTGCAAAAAACAAGGCGGTACATGCCCGACCAGAGCGATTTTCATGCCAGGCTTTCCGGCTGGGGCCGGAGCGCCGTCGCCGCGCTGCAGGCGGCCTTCGCGGACGGTACAGGCGATGCCGCAACGCGCCGCATCGGCCTCGCCCTGCAGGGCGGCGGCGCCCATGGTGCGTTTACCTGGGGCGTGCTCGACGGCGTGCTCGAATCGGGGATGCGTATCGCGGCCGTCAGCGGCAGCAGCGCCGGCGCCTTCAACGCGGTCTTCATGGCCCACGGCCTGCTCGAGGGCGGGGCGGACGGCGCCCGCGAGGCGCTTGCGACCCTGTGGCGGCGGATCGGCGCCAAGGCCGCCTTCAGCCCGCTGCGCCCGAACTTCGTCGATCAGATGGGCGGCGGCTGGAACGTCGAGAACAGCGCCCGCTTCGTCGGCTTCGATTTGTTCACGCGGGTGCTGTCCCCCTACCAGTTCAATCCCCTCGACATGAACCCGCTGCGCGACCTCTTGAACGAATCGATCGACTTCGAGCGCCTGCAGCGCAACCGCCGGATCCGCCTGTTCGTGGCGGCGACCGATGTCGAGACCGGCCATGCGCGGATCTTCCGGACCCGCGAGGTGACGGCGGATGCGGTTCTCGCCTCGGCAACGCTGCCGTGGCTGCATCACGCGGTCGCCATCGGCGACCGGCACTACTGGGACGGCGGATTCGCCGCCAACCCGCCGATCATGCCGCTCATCGAGGAAACCGATGTGCGCGAGTTGCTGCTGGTGCGTCTCGACAACGGCGAGGCCGACAGCGTTCCCTTGACGGCGCGGGCGATTCATGCGCGACTCAACCAGATCATGTTCACCGCACCTCTCAATCGCGACCTCGAACAACTGGCCGATCTGCGGCGCCTCGCGCAGCAGGGGGCCTTGCGCGGTCCGGTGGCGCGCCGGCTGGCCGCGCTCCGCCTCCACGTCGTCGAGGGCGGCGATATCCTGCGGCCCTATGGCCAGTTCAGCAAGCTCAACCCGGAGCGCGGTTTCCTGCGCGATCTGTTCGCGCACGGCCGCGAGCGCGGCGACGCGTGGCTCGCCGGGCTCGACGAGCCAGAGATCGCCGTCGCCGGCGACGAGCCGATTCCCGAGACGTCATGACGGCGACCCTGGCACAGATCCGCCGCTATCCGGTCAAGGGCCTGAACGGTGAGATCCTCGATCAGGTCGACGTCTGCGTCGGCGAGGGCCTGCCGCACGACCGCCGTTTCGCCCTTGCCCACGCCGCCAGCCAGTTCGACCGCAGCAATCCGCAGTGGCTGCCGAAGCAGAACTTCCTGCAGCTGATGCGCGACGAGCGCCTGGCCCTGCTCGATGCGCGCTTCGACGCGGACACCGGCTATCTGACCATCTTCCGCGACGGCCGCCAGGTGGCGCGCGGCCAGGTCACGGAACCGCTGGGGCGAATCCTCGTGGAACAGTTCCTCGACGCGTTCCTGGAACCGGGGCCCCGCGGCAATCCGCATATCGTCGAGGCGCCCGGCATCATGCTGAGCGACGTGCCCGACAAGCTGGTGTCGATCGCCAGCCTGACCAGCGTCCGCGATATCGAGCGGGTCGCCCGGGCCCCGGTGGACCCGCGGCGATTCCGCGCCAACCTGTATCTCGACGGGTTGCCCGCCTGGGCGGAACTGGCGTGGCCGGGCAGCCGCATCGCCGTCGGTGCCGTCCAGCTCGAGGTGGTCCAGCGGATCAACCGTTGCGCCGCCACCGAGGTCAACCCGGACAGCAGCGCGCGGGACCTGCACCTCCTGCGAATCCTGCAGGACGGGTTCGGCCACACCGCGTGCGGCGTGTATGCGCGGGTGGTGACCGGCGGTGTGCTGCGCGCTGGCGATGCGGTGACTGCCCCGTCGGCGGTCGACGCCTGATATGTCGCGCACAGAAATCGAAACTGCATCGACAAAGAGGGCTCGGCAAGGCCGCCGCTAGGCCGCCCAGTTCCTGCGCGGCGGCACCTCCGGCGGCACGGTGGTATCGGTCTGCGGCTCGCCGGCCCCGAGCAGACGCACCGACGGGAACGCGAGCAGCAGCGCGGACGCGACGAAAATGCTCGAATAGGTGCCAATGGCGATTCCCCAGACCAGCGCGGCCGAGAAACCGCGCAATACCGGCCCGCCGAACAGCAGCAGCGACATGGCGGCAAGCATCGTCGTGCCGCTGGTCAGCAGCGTGCGCGCGAGCGTCTGGTTGACGCTCAGGTTGACCAGCGCCGCGAGTTCCATCTTCTTGTAGCGGCGCAGGTTTTCGCGCACGCGGTCGAACACCACGACGGTGTCGTTGATGGAATAGCCGGCGATGGTCAGCAGCGCGGCCACGGAGGTCAGGTCGAACGGCAGCCGCAGCACCAGGAACAGGCCGAGCGTGGCGATGACGTCGTGCAGCGTCGTGATCAGCGCGGCCAGACCGAACTGCCACTCGAAACGGAACCAGACGTATACGGCGATCAGCGCCACCGCCAGCGACGCGGCGGTGGCGCCGTCGACGAGCAGCTCGTGGCTGACCTGGGGGCCGATGAACTCGCTGCGGCGGATTTCGAAGGACGGGCCGAGCGCCGAAGTGATCGCAGTGACCGTCCGCTTTGGATCCACCGTATCGCCGGTCGCAAGGTGCACACGGATCAGGATGTCGCGGTCGCCGCCGATCGATTGCAGCGACAGCTCGGGCAGGCCGTTGCGGGCCAGCCGGCCGCGCAGCTCGCCGATGTCGACGGGTGCCGCCGACCGCGCCTCGACCAGCAGACCGCCCTGGAAATCGAGGCCGAGCCTGAGGCCACCGGCGACAAGGAGGCCGATCGAAACGAGCGTGATGACGGCGGTGAACGCAAAGGCCGCGCGGCGCCAGCGCATGAAATCGAGGCGCGTGTCGTCCGGCACGAGGCGCAGCAGGCGCATGGCTGTCCCGGAGGGAAAGACGTTCCTTGAAGACGTCCGACACGGGGCCGGCAAGAGCACCGCCGGTGCGGGCGATCTGAACAAGACCGCACAAGACATGGCGATGCGCAATGTCGTTGTCGAGTGGCCCAAGGCCGCTCGGCGCAACTTTATTTTGCAGGAGTCCCCTGCACCGCCGTGCCCCAACGACGAAGGGCGGCGTGTCGGCCACGCCGCCCCGTAATCCGGCCCGCTACCGGCTGCCGTTACTCGTCGCTCGGCGACGCGTCGCCGGCGCCCGCACCATTGGTTCCCGCGGACGTGCCGTCGCCGCTTGCTTCGCTGGCCTTGGGCGCACGCGTGCGGCGTCCCTTGCCGTTGCCGCGGCTTGCCCTGCGTTTCGGCGCCGGCGCGACGTCCGCGGCGTCATCCGGCTCGGCGGCACCGCCCTCGGGCTTCGCATCGGCGCCGTTGGGCTGTGCGGAATTCCGCTCCACCGCCGGCGCGGCACCGTCGGCAGCCGCGGCCCGCACCTCGGTCGGGGCCTCGGCTCCGTCCGACCCGTCGGCGCCGTCGCGCGGCCGATCACGGCCGCCGGAGCCGTTCTGCTGGCCCCTGCCGCGCCCCTGCGGATCATTGTCATTGTCCATGTTGATGATGCGGAAATAATGCTCCGCATGCTGGAGGTAGTTCTCCGCGGCGATCCTGTCTCCGGCCGACCCGGCATCGCGGGCGAGAGCGAGATATTTCTCGTGCACCTGATAGGCGTTGCCACGGATTCTGACACTCGGCCCGTTGCTGTCGAATGTCTGATGTCGCGGGGGAACGTTACGACGACCTGAGCCGCGCCCGCGCGAACGCTTCGAGTTCTGACCTTGCCTCATTGTACCTATCGCTGTGGGTTGCTCTGAACCAACCGGGTGCGGCACTGCCGCTCCCTCTCAGCCCCTGTCCCGACACGTCCAGAACCCGCAGATACATGCAGGCTGTCGCAATGATGTCCGGGGACCGTTCGGCGCTTGCCTTTCAGCATGGCGCGCGCCACGGGGCGGACATTAGACGGTCGGAACGGCCTTTCCAACCCCTTTTTTCCAGAAATTCGTCAATTTATCGTTTACGGGCGACCAGGCATCTGTCGTGCCCCGCGAGATCCCGGTAAACCCCGGCAACCGCCAGTTCGGCGCCTGCGACGATTTGCCCGACCGCCGCGCCCTGGCCGGCGCCGAATTCCAGCACCGCCGCGCCCCTGGGCGTCAGAATTCGGGCAATATCCGGCATCACGGCTCGATACGAGTCGAGTCCGTCGGGCCCGCCGTCGAGCGCGATCCGCGGCTCGTATTCGGCGACCTCCGGCTCGAGCTGCGAAATCTGCGCGGTCGGAATGTAGGGCGGGTTGCACAGGATCAGATCGAACGGGCGCTGGAGCGCGCGACCCCAGTCTCCCTCCTCGAACCGGGCCCGGGACGCCAGGCCGAGATGCGTCGCATTGCGCCGCGCCACGGCAAGCGCCTCCGGCGAGGCATCGATGCCCACCCCTGCGGCGCGCGGCAGTTCGTGGAGAATCGCCAGCAGCAGGCAACCGGTGCCGGTGCCCAGATCGAGCACGGACAGCGGGTCCGCGCGGTCTTCGACCACGTCCAGCGCCGCCTCGATGAGGGTCTCGCTGTCCGGCCGTGGGTCAAGCGTGGCGGGGCCGGTTTCCAGCTCCAGGCTCCAGAACTCGCGCCGGCCGGTCAGGTGCGACAGCGGCTCGCGCCGTTCCCGGCGCGCGATCAGGGCCTCGAACACGGCCGGTTCCGGCACTTCGCGCTCCGGATAGCCGGCCACCACCGCAGGCTCTATCCCCAATAGATGCGCCAGAATCAGCCGTGCCTCACGCCGGGCGTCGGCAATCCCCGCCGCCGCCAGTCGCCGCGCGCCGGTCGTCACGCAGTCGCCGATCGTCGCCGGCAGCGTCACTGGATCTCCGCCAGCCGCGCCGCCTCGTCGTCGGCGATCAGCGCGTCGATGATCTCGTCGAGTCCCTCGCCCGCCATCATGGCCGGCATGTTGTGGCTGCTCAAGCCGATGCGATGGTCGGTGATCCGGTCCTGCGGAAAGTTGT
>CAYFYY010000080.1:7840-13108 GCA_964347475.1 uncultured Flavobacteriales bacterium | reverse complement strand
CTCCATGATCGCCGCGAGCCGGTGGACGGTGATGCCCGCGCGATGATCCGTGACGCGCGACTGCGGAAAGTTGTAGGTGCGGATCTTTTCGGACCGGTCGCCGGAGCCGACCTGGCTCTTGCGATCGGCCGCACGCGCCGCGTCCTGCCGTGCCCGCTCGGCATCGAACAGGCGGGCGCGCAGCACCTTCATCGCCTGCGCCCGGTTCTTGTGCTGCGACTTGTTGTCCTGGCACTGCACGACGATGCCGGACGGAATGTGGGTGATGCGGACGGCGCTGTCGGTCTTGTTGACATGCTGGCCGCCAGCGCCCTGCGACCGGTAGGTATCGATGCGCAGGTCCTTGTCGTCGATGTCGACGTCGACCTCCTCGGCTTCGGGCAGCACCGCGACGGTAGCGGCAGAGGTGTGGATGCGGCCGCCGCTCTCGGTGACCGGCACCCGCTGCACCCGGTGCGTGCCCGATTCGAACTTCAGGCGCTGGAACACGTTGTGCCCGGAGATCGCGGCGCTGGCCTCGCGGTAGCCGCCGATTCCCGTCTCGCTGATGGTGATCGGCTCGAACTTCCATCCCTGCAGGTCGGCATAGCGCTGGTACATCCGGAACAGCTCGGCGGCGAACAGCGCGGCCTCGTCGCCGCCGGTGCCGGCGCGCACCTCGAGGATGGCGTTGCGCGCGTCGGCCTCGTCGCGCGGCAGCAGCAGCAGCTGCATCTCGCGCTCCAGCCCGGGCAGACGGTCTTGCAGCGCCGCGTGCTCGCTCTCTGCCATGGCGCGCATTTCCGGATCCGCCTCGGAGTCGATCAGCTGCTCCAGGTCGGCCAGCTCCGCCCGTGCGCTTTTCAGCTCCTGGATCTTGGCCACGATCGGGCTGAGGTCGGAATATTCCTTCGACAGGCGCGCGAATTCGCCGGCGTTGCCGGCGCCTTCCGCCATCAGCTGCGCCAGTTCGTCATGCCGGGCAAGAACCCTGTCGAGCTTTTCACCCAGATTCATCGGTCCGTCTTTCTCGTTCGTCCTTTTCCTCTTCCGCTTCGGAGCCGGTCGCCGCATCGCTGTCGCCGGACAGCCCGAACAGGCGGCCGACCACCCGCGCGGCCTCATCGACGTCTTCGCCGGCGTTCGCCGCCACGTCGCGCAGCGCAATGCTGGGCGCATGCAGCAGACGGTTGACCAGGCGCCGGGTCGCTTCGCCGGCATCCGCCCTCGGGTCTGCGGCGAGGACCTCCTGGCGGATCGCCTCGAAACGCTCGCGCAGCGCCACCAGTGTCGGCACGGCATCGCGCTCCGCCCGCGAGCGGCGCCACGCGGCAACCGCGGCATCGACGATCCGCCACGCATCCGCGGCAGCCGCCTCGCGTTCCGCACGGTTCTCGCGGGCCACCGATTCGAGGTCGTCCAGCGTGTACACGAAGACGTCCTCGAGATCGTTCACGGTGGGATCGACATCGCCCGGCACGCCGCCGTCGACGACCAGGACCGGGCGGTAACGCCGCCGCTTGAGCGCCCGTTCCATCGCCTCCGTCGTTACCAGGTAGCGGCCGGCGCCCGATGCGGTCACGATGATGTCGGCCTCCGCCAGGGCATCGTCAAGGTCATGGAACGGCGTGAAATTGCAGCCCATGCGCCGGGCCTCGGCCTCGGTCCGGCGCGACGGCCCCGTCAGCATCATCCGGGCGACGCCGGCAAGCCGCAGCTGGCCGCCGATCAAGTCGCCGATATCGCCGAGGCCGAGGATCAGCGCGTTCACCTCCGACAGGTCGCCGTGCACGTCGCGGGCAAGCTGCACCGCACCGGAGGCCAGCGTGACCGAGCGTTCGGCGATCGGTGTTTCGGTGCGGACCTGCTTGGCTGCCATATAGGCAGCCTGCAGCAGGGTTTCCAGCTCCGGGCCGATCATGCCGTAACGGGCGGCGAGGCGGTGACCGGCCTTGACCTGGCCCAGCACCTGCGGCTCACCGATCACCTGGCTCTCCAGCGACGCCGCCACGCCGAAGATCCGGCGGACCGCACTCTCGCCGGTCAGCGCGTCGATTTCCCCCGCGATCGCGGCAACGTCTTGCCCTGCCCGGTCGGCCAGGATGGCGCAAACCGCGTCGATCGCCTGTCGCGGCACCTCCGACACGCCCTGGACCTCGACCCGGTCGCACGTCGACAGCACGATCGCCTGCCGGACGCCCGCCTCCGCGAGCCGCCGGAACAAATCCGGCACCGCGGCATCGTCGATGAACAGGCGGTCGCGCAGCGCGATGCCGCTCGACCGATGGGTCGCGCCGACGACGAAGGGTTCGGCCGGTCCGTGCGCCGGCATGACGCGCTACCGGTAACGGGCGAGCCGGTCGGCCAGCGAGGCCAGGGGCATCTCTTCCTGCTCGCCCGAATCGAGATCGCGCACGGTGGCAACGCCGCGCGTCAGTTCGTCCTCGCCAATGATGACCGCGGCCGCGGCGTTGAGTTTGTTGGCGCGTTTCATGCGCCTGGACAGGTTCCCGGAGAAGCCGAGATCGGCGGCAAACCCCGCGTGCCTCAGGCGCTGCGTTACCTCCAGTGCCACGGCCTCGGCCCCGGCGTCGACCGGGACCACCGCGACCGGCCGCGCGGCGGGCGGAACCGCGGTCAGCATCATCGACAGCCGCTCGACGCCGGCCGCCCAGCCGATGCCCGGCGTCGACGGCCCGCCGAGGGTTTCGATGAGGCCGTCATAGCGGCCGCCGGCCAGTACGGCACCCTGCGCGCCGAGCTCCCTTGTGGTGAACTCGAATGCGGTATGGGTGTAGTAGTCGAGGCCGCGGACCAGCCGCGGGTTGACCTCATAGGCGATGCCGAGCGCGTCGAGTCCCGCCTTGACCCGGTCGAAGTACTCGCGACTGAAGGCGTTCAGATAGTCGCCGAACAGCGGCGCTTCGGCCACCACCTGCCGGTCGCTCTCGTCCTTGGAATCGAGAATCCGCAACGGGTTGCGGTCGAGCCGCTCGAGGCTGTCCCGGGACAGGCAGTCCTTGTGCGCCCCGAAGTAGTCGACCAGCACCGCGCGATAGGCATGGCGGCTTTCGGGGTCGCCCAGCGTGTTGAGCTCGAGCACGGTGCGGTCGAGCACGCCCAGCTCCGCCAGGATATGCGCGCCGACCGCTATGATCTCGACATCGCCGAGCGGCTGCGCGACGCCGAGGAGTTCGACGTCGATCTGGTGGAACTGGCGCTGGCGGCCCTTCTGCGGCCGCTCGTAGCGGAACATCGGGCCGCTGTAGAAGACCTTGAGCGGCAGCTGGTTGGACAGGCCGGCGGAAATGAAGGCGCGCGCGATGCCGGCGGTCGCCTCCGGCCGCAGCGTCAGCTCCTCGCCCGCCTTCATCGAGAACGTGTACATCTCCTTGGTGACGACGTCCGAGGTATCGCCGAGGCTGCGCCGGAACACCTCGGTGAACTCGAAGACCGGCGTCGTCATCTCCTCGTAGCCATAGCGTGCGGCGATCGCACGCGCCGTGTCCACGACATGGCGGTGCGGGCGCATTGCTTCGGGCAGGATGTCGCGCGTGCCACGAACCGGTTTCACCGAGGTCATGAGCGGTCCGTCCCGGCCTTATTCCGCGGCCTGAGGCGATTCGTCGGCCTCGATCTCGGCCGCCTTCTCCTCCACCATCCGCACCAGATGCTCGACGACGTCCTCGTCCTTGAGGCGATGATGCGGGATGCCGGCAACATAGACCTGGTGGGTGCCGCTGCCGCCGCCGGTGAAGCCGATATCCGTCTCGCGCGCTTCGCCCGGCCCGTTGACCACGCAGCCGATCACCGACAGCGTCATGGGCGTCGTGATGTGGGCCAGCCGTTCCTCCAGCTTGGCGACGGTCGCGATGACGTCGAACTGCTGACGCGCGCAGGACGGGCACGAGATGACGTTCACGCCGCGGTGCCGGAGGCCCAGGGACTTGAGGATCTCGAAACCGGCCTTGACCTCCTCGACCGGATCGGCCGACAGCGACACGCGGATGGTGTCGCCGATGCCGGCCCACAGCAGGGCGCCGATGCCGATCGCGGACTTCACGGTGCCGCCGCGCAGGCCTCCGGCTTCGGTGATGCCCAGGTGGAGCGGGTAGTCGCACGCATCGGCCAGCCCCTGGTAGGCGGCGACGGCCAGGAACACGTCCGACGCCTTGACGCTGATCTTGAACGCGCGGAAGTCGTTGTCCTCGAGCAGCCGGGCGTGGTTCAGGGCGCTTTCGACCATCGCCTCCGGGCACGGCTCGCCGTAGCGCTCGAGCAGGTCGCGCTCGAGCGAGCCGGCGTTGACCCCGATGCGCATCGAGCAGCCGTGGTCGCGGGGCGCCTTGACGACCTCGCGCACCCGCTGGGCGCTGCCGATGTTGCCCGGGTTGATGCGCAGGCAGGCGGCGCCCGCCTCGGCCGCCTCGATGGCACGCCGGTGGTGGAAATGGATGTCGGCCACGATCGGCACCGCCGTCGCCGCGACAATCCGCTGCAGTGCCGCGGTCGAGTCGGCATCGGGGCACGAGACCCGCACGATATCGGCGCCGGCCTCCTCAAGCGCGCGGATCTGCCGGATCGTCGCCGCCGCGTCCGCGGTCGGCGTGTTGGTCATCGACTGCACCGAGATCGGCGCATCGCCGCCGACGGGTACGTCGCCGACCATGATCCGGCGCGATTTGCGCCGCACGATTTCGCGATAGGGCCGGACGCTCATCCTCGACTGTTCCGCTGGGTCTTCCCACCACAACCATTGTGGCCCGCTTCCGGGTCGCGCGCAATGTGCGCCCGGCCGGCGAAAATATCAAGTTCGCGCAGGCGGGCCGGGCATACGGCCTATGGCCAGGCCCGGCCGGCCTTGAGAAGATCGGGATCCAGCTTGACGTCGCGCCGCACCTGGCCGGGCGGGCCCAGCGCCGGGACCGCCTCGCCGTCGACCATGATGCGCAGCCCGCCGGCGTTGCCGGTGACGAACCGGGCGCCGGCGCGGTTCGGCGCACGGTATCTGTCGCCCTTGCGCAGCACCCGGCTGAACAGCCGCGCATCGTCGCTGTCCGTCACCTCGACCCACGCGTCCTCCTCGGCGACGATGACGATGCGCGCATCGACATTGGCGAGTCCGTAGACCCTGGGTTCGCGCGGCTGATCCTCGAATTCCGGAAGCGGCGGCACCGCCGCCGCAAGGTCCTCGGGTGCGGGCGCCCCCGGGGCCTCGGCGGGCTCCGGCTGCGCCGGCGTCGGTGCCGCCGGCACGGGCGGCGCCGGAGCGGAACCCGGCGCCGGTGC
>CAYFYY010000080.1:0-7830 GCA_964347475.1 uncultured Flavobacteriales bacterium | reverse complement strand
CCTCGGGCGCGATCGTAACGGTCTCGACCGGCGCCGGCACCGGCGCCGCGGCCGGCGGCGGCATCAGCGCGACGGCGGGCGGCGGCGGCGCATCGCCTTCCGCTCGGGCCGGCGGAGCTGCCGGCGGGGCGGCGGGCGCCGGCGTCGTCGGTACGATGCTCTGCGGTGCCGGCGGGACGGCGGCCGGCGCGGGCACCTCGGTGACGCCCGCCAGACGCTCGGGCACCTCCGGCACTTGCTGGGCAACCCGGCTGTCCGGCTGCGAGAAGAAGTACCATGCGCCATACGCCGCCGCGGCCAGCAGGATCGCCTCCAGCAGGATCGCCGCCGTCGGCACCTTGCCTTCCTCCAGCGGCTCCGGCATCACGTAGCTCTGGGTCTTGAGACCCTGGGTTTCCTCCTTGTACCGGGCCACAACGTCGGGGCTGTCGAGGCCGAGATATTCGGCATAGGTGCGCACGAACCCCAGCGCATACACGGTCCCCGGCAGATCTTCGAGTCGGCCGTCCTCGAGGGCTTCCAGATAGCGGGCCTGGATGCGCACCGCATCGACGATGTCGGCGATGCTCTTGCCCAGCGCCTCTCGCCGCATGCGCAGCTCGTCACCGACGCTGTAATGCGCCACCAGCTCCACTGGAGAGTCGTGGTCAACGGCCATCGCGTCCTCGTCCGCTGGCTGTTCCGGTGCCGCCCGAAGTCTGGACTGCCCGTCCCTGCTATGATAGTCGCTCATCATTCGCATCCACAATCACGGCCCGAACCGCCGGGCCACCGGCCTGTCCGGAACATCCGCGGAAGGCGGAACCCATCGCCGCGCGCACCCCGCGCACGGCAACGTCCACCCCTGTCACCTTCACCCTATTGTCCGGCCGGCCGTCTCGCCAGGACCGCACCGACACGCGGCCGGCCCTCCCCGGAAGTCGCGGCTTCGACCCGAAATTCCGAACGGTACTGTGTATCAGCATTGCGACCTGCATTGCAATCGCACTGCGCGCGAAGCCACACTATTGCCCAAATTATTACAAAGTCTTAACCGGCGATCGGCGGCGCTTCTACAGGGCGATGCCGTGGTCCCGCGCGTAGGCGCGGAGTTTCGCGCGCAGGCTGCGCGACGGCCCGTCCAGCAGCCCGTCCAGGAAATCCGAAAGCTGCCCGACCTCGAGGCTGCGGACCATCATCCGGGTCGGCCCGATCGACGACCACGCCATCGACAGCGAGCGGAAGCCGAGTCCGACCAGCGCCATCGCCTCCAGCGGCTGGCCCGCCATCTCCCCGCACACGCTGACCGGCACGCCGGCGGACCCGCAGGACGCGACCACGCTGCGCAGCATGCGCAGGGAGGCCACCGAGAGGATGTCGTAGCGGTCGCTGACCGCGATGTTGCCGCGGTCGCTGGCGTACAGGAACTGCAGCAGGTCGTTCGAGCCGACGGCGAGGAAATCGACGCAGGCGGTCAGCTGCGGCAGCTGGAACAGCAGCGACGGCACCTCCAGCATGCAGCCGGCGGCGACCGACTGCGGCAGGGTCTCGCCGCGCGCCCGCGCGCGCTCCAGCTCGAGCTCGAGGATCTCGCGCGCGGCCCGGTATTCCGAGACCTCGGCCACCATCGGGAACATCACGTCGAGGGGCCGCCCGGCCGCGGCCCGGAGCAGCGCGCGCAGCTGCTGGCGCAGCATGAACGGCCGGTCGAGGGTCATGCGGATGGCCCGCCAGCCCATCGCCGGGTTCTCCTCGTGATGGCCGTGCAGGTAGGGCAGCAGCTTGTCGCCGCCGGCATCGAGGGTGCGGAACACGACGCGCCGCCCATCCGCCTGGTCGAGCACGCGGCGGTACACCGCAGCCTGCTCGTCGACGCCGGGCAGCGCCCCCTGCATCATGAACATGATCTCGGTCCGGTACAGGCCGATCCCGCCGGCATTGGTCTGGCGCAGCTGCGGCAGGTCGAGCAGCAGGCCGGCATTCAGGTTGAGCGACACCTCGACCCCGTCGCGCGAGACCGTCGGCAGGTCGCGCAGCGAGGCGTACACCTCCTGCAGCTCGGCCCGCGACTCCATGGTCTCGGCGAACGACTGGCGCGCATCGTCGCCCGGCCGCACGACGACGACGCCGTTGTCGCCGTCGACCAGCACGGTGTCGCCCGACTCGACCCGGTCGAGCAACCCGCCGACCCGGCCGATCAGCGGGATCCCGAGGGCCCGCGCCACGATGGAGACATGCGCCGTGCTCGACCCTTCCTCGAGCACCGCGGCCTTCAGCTCGCGGCGCCCGTAGTCGAGCAGCTCGGCCGGGCCGAGCGAGCGCGCCACCAGCACCGTATCGCCCTCCGCGCCCAGCCGCCGCCGGTCCTCCGCCGCCGCGCCCTCGTCGAGGTGCTGCAGCAGGCGGTAGGCGAGGTCCTCGAGGTCGAGGATGCGCTCGCGGATATAGGGGTCGGCGATCTGGGCCATGCGTGCCCGCGTGTCGTTCAGCGCCTTGGCCACCGAGGCGTCGGCGGTCAGCCCGCCGCGGATGCCCTCGCGGATCCGCGCCAGCCAGCCGCGGTCCTCGGCGAACATGCGGTAGGCCTCGAGCACCTCGACATGCTCCGCCCCGCCGCGGTGGCGGTCGAGGTCCTCCATCATCGCATCGAGCGCCCGGTGCATGTCCTGCACCGCGGCATCGAAGCGCCGCAGCTCCGCCGCCGAGTCCTCGGCCACCACCTGGCTGATGCTGGTGCGCCGCTCGTGGACCACGGCCTTGCCCATCGCCAGCCCGCCGTTCAGCCGCGTGCCCTCGAGGCGCAGCGGCTTGAGCGCGATGCCGTCCGCCGACGCGAGCTCGGTTTCCGCCGCCAGGGCGCCGCTCGCCACCAGCTCGGCCAGCACCATGGCGACGGTCTGCAGCGTCTCGATCTCCTCCTCGGTGTAGTTGCGGCGGCTCTGGTTCTGCACCACCAGCACCCCGCGCACCCGGCCGCCGCGCAGGATCGGCACGCCGAGGAAGGAATGGTAGATCTCCTCGCCGGTCTCCGGCCGGTAGGCGAATTGCGGGTGGTCCTGCGCCTCGGCCAGCGACAGCGGCCGCGCATGCGCCGCGACGTCGCCGACCAGGCCCTCGCCGACCCGCAGCCGCGTGCGGTGCACCGCGGTCTTCAAGAGGCCCTCGGTGGCGAACAGCTCGAGGATGTCGCCTGGCCGCAAGAGGTAGATCGAGCACACCTCGGCAACCATGTCGCGGGCGATGATGGCGACGATCCGGTCGAGCCGCGCCTGGGCGTCGCCGCCGCCCGCCATGACGTCGCGCAGGCGGCGCAGCAGCTGTCTCGATCCGACCCAGTTCGTCGTATCAGCCATACCCCGGTCCGTGCCGCATCCGGCGCGGCGTTAGCGTGTTTCCTGTTTCGTCCTGCACCGGCCCGCTTCGGCGCAAACCGAATCCGACACCGCGGCGCCGCTTATTCGGCGTCGAGCCCGTAGGCGGTGTGCAGCGCCCTGAGCGCGAGCTCCGTGTACTCCTCGTCGATCAGGACGCTGATCTTGATCTCCGATGTCGATATGACCTGGATGTTGATGCCCTTTTCGGCAAGGGCCCGGAACATCGACTGCGCGACGCCGGCATGGCTGCGCATGCCGACGCCGATCACCGAGACCTTGACCACGCCGTCGTCGTGGATCAGGTCCTTGTAGGCGATCCGGTCGCGCACCTTCTCGAGCACGGCGACCGCGCGCTTCAGGTCGGCGCGCGACACCGTGAAGGTGAGGTCCGTCTTGCCGCCGTCCGGCGAGACGTTCTGCACGATCATGTCGACGTTGATGCTGGCCTCCGCCAGCGGCCCGAAGATCCCGGCCGCCACGCCCGGCCTGTCCGCGACCTGGGCGAGGGTGATCTTCGCCTCGTCGCGGCTGTATGCGATTCCGCTGACTACCTGTTTTTCCACGATCTCTTCCTCATCGACAACAAGGGTTCCGGGCTTGTCCTCGAAGCTGGACAGCACCTGCACGCGCACCCCGGTGTTCATCGCCAGCTCGACCGAGCGGGTCTGCAGCACCTTGGCGCCGAGCGACGCCATCTCCAGCATCTCCTCGTAGGTGATCTTGTCGAGCTTGTGGGCCTTGGACACGATCCGCGGGTCCGAGGTGTAGACGCCGTCGACATCGGTGAAGATGTCGCAGCGCTCCGCCGCCAGCGCCGCCGCCAGCGCCACCGCCGTGGTGTCGGAGCCGCCGCGCCCGAGGGTGGCGATGCGGTTGTGCGGCGAGACGCCCTGGAAGCCGGCGACCACCGCGACCTGGCCCTCCTCGAAGCGCGTGAGGATGCGCTCCGGGTCGATCCCGGTGATCCGCGCCTTGCCGTACACGTCGTCGGTGTGGATCGGGATCTGCCAGCCGAGCCACGAGCGCGCCGAGACGCCGAGCTCGTGCAGGCACAGCGCCAGCAAGCCGGCGGTCACCTGCTCGCCCGACGAGACCACGGTGTCGTACTCGCGGGTGTCGTGCAGCATCCCGGCCTCGCTGACCAGCGCGACCAGGTGGTTGGTCACCCCGGCCATCGCCGAGACGACGACGGCGACGTCGTTGCCGCGGTCGACCTCCGCCTTCACGCGGTGCGCGGCGGCGCGGATGCGCTCGAGGTCGGCCACCGAGGTGCCGCCGAATTTCTGCACGATACGCGCCATCGGCCGGGAACGGTCCTTTTTTTTCCGCAAACACAACGCCTTCCGCTGCCGGCGGGCCCGCCCGGCTTCTGCGGCACCCGCCCGAGCCCGCAACCGGTTGCGTCGGAAGGCGGGCGTATCCATACTCAATCGGGTGCGCCGGCGCAAGTGGCCGGCGGCACACGCATGCGACGGGGAGCACCGCGATGACCGCAACCGCCGGCAAGCGCCGCGACCGCACGGTGGACGAGGCCGAAGCCGCCAAGTTCGCCGCCATGGCCGAGGAATGGTGGGACCCGGACGGCCGGTTCCGGCCGCTGCACAAGTTCAACCCGGTGCGCCTCGCATTCGTGCGCGACCGCATCTGCGCCCGCTTCGGCCGCGACCCGCACGGCGACCGGCCGCTCGCCGGGCTCACCGTCGCCGACATCGGCTGCGGCGGCGGGCTGCTGTCGGAGCCGCTGGCCCGGCTCGGCGCCACGGTCACCGGCATCGATGCGCTGGAGAGGAACGTGCGCATCGCGGCGAGCCACGCGGAGACGATGGGCGTTGCGATCGACTACCGCGTCGATACGGTGGAGGACATGGCGGCGCGCGGCGAATCCTACGACGTGGTCCTCAACATGGAGGTGGTCGAGCACGTCGCCGACCTCGATCTGTTCCTCAAATCCTCGGCGGCGCTGGTCAAACCCGGCGGGATGATGGTGATCGCGACCCTGAACCGCACGCTCAAGGCCTGGGGGCTGGCGATCTTCGGCGCCGAATACGTGCTCGGCTGGCTGCCCCGCGGCACGCACGACTGGAAGAAATTCGTGCGCCCGTCGGAGCTGGCGGCGCCGCTGCGCCGGGCCGGGCTTAAGGTCGCGGAACTCGCCGGCATGGTCTACGATCCGCTCAGCGACCGCTGGTCCGTCGCCCCGCGCGACCTCGACGTCAACTACTTCGCGGTCGCCCTGCGCGATGCCGGACCTGATCCCCGATAGCTTCGGCCTCGCCGAGCGGCTCGGGCTGATCGCGGTCGTCGCGGTCGCCGCGCACTTCGCCGTGCGCATCGTGCGGCTGGCCAGCACGTGGGTCATGGCGCTGGCGACGCACCGCACCTACGCCAAGGCGCGCACGGTGACCGGCCTGATCACCAGCATCCTCATCTTCGTCCTCTATTTCGGCGCGCTCGGCTGGGCGCTCTCGGAGCTCGGCGTCTCGCTGACCGCCTATTTCGCCAGCGCCTCGATCATCGGCCTCGCCGTCGGCTTCGGCTCGCAGGGCATCGTGCAGGACGTGATGACGGGCATGACCATCGTGCTGACCGACCAGTTCGACGTCGGCGACATGATCCAGATCGGCGACAATGTCGGCATCGTGCAGACCGTCGGCATGCGCTTTACCGTGCTCCAGAACGCGATGGGCGCCGAGGTGCTGATCCCCAACCGCTCGATCGCCAACGTCATCAACTATCCGCGCGGCTACGTGCGCATCCACGCCGACGTGACGCTCTCGGCCGACGAGGCGCAGGCGGCGGCGATGGAGGAGGCGGCGCGGGCGATGACCGCCTCGGTGATCGAGCAGTTCGCCGGCATCTTTCGCGCCCCGGCCGAGGTGATGGGGCGGTTCGAAACCACGAGCGGCCGCCGGTACCTGCGCATCAAGTTCCGCATCTGGCCCGGCCGCGGCGTGCCCATCGAGACCGCCTTCAAGCAGGAGCTGATGCAGTCGCTCAAGAAGATCGACCCCGACTACGCCGACTGGATGGTCGCGGTGGCCTACGAGGTGGAGAAGGCGCGGCCGCCAGCGGCGGGGCGGAAGCGGTAGAGGGCGTCGGGCGGGCGAAAAGGCAATAACGCAATAATACAGGCCTGACCCCGTTATAAAATCTTCCAAAGGCACAAATTCATTATTCACCATTAGGTAAGATTTACATTCGATTTTCATTTTCTTCTGTCAGAATTGTTCGTTTTCGTTGGGATAAAACTGGCCAACTCTTCCTTTTCTTATGCCGAGCGTGTATGTATTTTTCCCAATAGTACCTTGTATCTGATACGTACCGTGCGTTCCATGTTTCTTTATGTAGTCTATATTTTGTCGAATCACCCTGTTCATGAGCTGTTGTCCTTCGGGGTCAGGCCTGTATTATCCTTCGGGGTCAGGCCTGTATTATTGTATTATTCAGTCGCACGATCGTTCTGGCCAGTTCGGGGTCCCGTTCCGCGCGCTCTTCGAGATTGTCGAGGACGCGGCTCAGGCTGGTGGGGTCGCGGCCGAACCGGGCCGCGAGCGCGCTGAGCGGCGCGGCGCCGGTCTCGCGGGCCAGGCGGCAGGCCAGGCCCCGGGCCTGCGAGAGATGCCGCGCCCGCGACGGGCCGGCGAGCGCGGCCTCGGCCACGCCGCATTCGCGCGCCACCGCCGCGACGATCGCGTCCAGCGACGGCGGTTCCTGCGGGCGTTCCCCGGCCTGCGCCAGCGCCCGCGCAATGAAATCATCGTCGCCCAGGAGCCGCCCGCCGCCGCCATTGCCGGCATGGAACTCCGGCCGCCGCGCGCCGCCCATGCCGTCGGCGACGAAGCCGCGATAGGCCGCCCGCGCGTCGCCTTCCCGCGGCGCCAGCAGCGACAGCACCCAGTCCGTCGTCAGCCAGGGCGCGGCGGCGCGGCCGAGATAGGCCCGGTGGCCGCTCCAGCGCCACGCCTCCGGCCGCGCGCACAGCCCGGCCCGCACCGGATTGAGATGCACGTAGCGCACCAGCTCGAGGAGGTAGGCATCGGCGTCCACCAGGAGCGCCTTGTAGCGGCCCTGGAACAAATGGCCGACGCGCCGCTCGCGGGCGTTGATATGGCGGGTGTAGCGGAAGGCGAGGTTCTGCATCGCCGCCGACAGCGGCTCGGCGCCGGCCTGCAGCACGAGGTGGACATGGTTCGGCATCAGGCAGTAGCCGTGGCAGCGGAAGCCGAAGCGCCCCGTCCCCTCCGCGAGCAGCTCGAGGAAATACGTGCCGTCGCCGGGATCGAGGAAGATCTCCTGCCCGCCATTGCCGCGCAGCATCACGTGATAGACGCCGCCGGGGAGGTGGATGCGGGGGTGCCGGGCCATGGCGCGAGGATAGCACCGGTGCCAGAATAATACAATAATACAGGCCTGACCCCGTTACGGCCGAGGTGATGGGGCGGTTCGAAACCACGAGCGGCCGCCGGTACCTGCGCAT
>CAYFYY010000079.1:0-20342 GCA_964347475.1 uncultured Flavobacteriales bacterium | reverse complement strand
AACAACCAGCTTGGATTCATGGTCGTCGGCATCGGCATCGGCACCGAGTTGTCGCTCAACGGCACCGCGGCCCACGCCTTCTCGCATATCCTCTACAAGGCGCTGCTGTTCATGTCGATGGGTGCCGTGTTGCTGCGCGCCGGCACCATCAAGGGTTCCGAACTCGGGGGGCTGTACAAGTCGATGCCGTTGACCACCGGCTTCTGCATCGTCGGCGCTGCGTCCATCTCCGCCTTTCCCCTGTTCAGCGGATTCATCTCCAAGTCGCTGATCCTGACCGGCCGACGGGCATTACACGCTGACCTGGCTCGTCCTGTTGTTTGCCTCGGCCGGCGTCTTCCATCATTCGGGCATCAAGATCCCGTATTTCGCGTTCTTCGCCCACGATTCCGGCATTCGCTGCAAGGAGGCCCCGCTCAACATGCTGATCGCCATGGGCATCACCGCCTTCCTCTGCGTCGCCATCGGCGTGTGGCCCGAGCCGCTCTATGCGCTGTTGCCCTACCCGGTGAACTATGCCCCGTATACGACCACGCACGTCGTCACGCAGCTCCAGCTCCTGCTCTTCTCGGCGCTGGCCTTCGCCGTCCTCATGCGCACCGGGATCTACCCGCCGGAGCTGCGGTCGGTGAACCTGGACTTCGACTGGTCGTACCGCCGCCTGCTGCCGGCGGCGGCCGGCTTCGTGCTGGCCTACGGGCGTCCGACCCGCGAACGGCTGATTGCCACCGCCGAACGCCGCATCGAGCGCTTCATCGCCCGGCTCTATAAGCATCACGGCCCGCAGGGCCCCTTTGCGCGGACCTGGCTGACCGGCAGCACGGCGCTGTGGGTGGCGCTGCTGCTCGGCATTTATCTTCTGCTCTACTACGTGTGACCGGCCGGAAGGCCCGGATTTCCGGGCTGGCAATCGCCGCCGTTTCGCCTAAGTCTAGGAAGGGGCGTCCGCGGGGCGCCGCGCCGACGCAACCGTTCCGGGGGAAAATGCGCAAGCCGAAGCTGATGAGGGAATCGGCGGACCGGTCCCGCAAGGGCAACGAGTGGCGCGCGATCATAACGCTGCTGCCGTATCTGTGGCCGCGCGGCTCGCTCGAGCTGCGCGGGCGGGTGGTCGTCGCCGCGCTGCTGCTGGTCGGCGCCAAGCTGACCAATGTCTACGTCCCGGTGCTCTACAAGCAGGCGGTCGACATCCTGACCGGCGAGGCCGGCGCCGTGATCGCCCTGCCGGTCGGCCTGCTGGTCGCCTACGGCCTCGCGCGGACCTTCGCCGTCGCCTTCGGCGAGATGCGCGATGCGGTGTTCGCCAAGGTCGTGCAGCGGGCGATGCGGACCTCGGCCCTCAAGACCTTCGAGCACCTGCACGGGCTCAGCCTGCGCTACCATCTCGACCGCCAGACCGGCGGCCTGTCCCGCGTCATCGAGCGCGGCGTCTCGGGCATCGAATTCCTGCTCAACTTCATGATCTTCAACATCGTGCCGACGATCTTCGAGATCCTGCTGGTCTGCGGCATTCTCTGGGGCCTGTTCGACATCTGGTTCGCGCTGGTCACGGCGGTGACGATCTTCGGCTACATCGCCTTCTCCCTGATCGTCACCGAATGGCGCATCAAGTTCCGGCGCGAGATGAACGACCGCGACACCGAGGCCAACACCAAGGCGATCGACAGCCTCCTCAACTACGAGACGGTCAAGTATTTCGGCAACGAGGGGCACGAATCGCGGCGCTACGACGTCGCCCTGCAGGCCTACGAGCGCGCGGCCATCCGCAGCAAGGTGAGCCTGGCCATGTTGAACATCGGCCAGGCCGGCATCATCGGCGGCGGGCTGGTGGCGATCATGACGATGGCCGGCGCCGGCGTCGTGGCCGGCACGATGACGGTCGGCGATTTCGTGCTGGTCAACGCCTATCTGATCCAGCTCTACCTGCCGCTCAACTTCCTCGGCTTCGTCTATCGCCAGATCCGCCAGTCGCTGACCGACATGGACGCGATGTTCCACCTCCTGCAGGTCGAGCAGGAGGTGTCCGACGATCCGGACGCGCCGCCGCTTAAGGTGAACGGCGGCGAGATCGTCTTCGACGGCGTCGATTTCGGCTACGATTCACGCCGGCCGATCCTGCACGACGTCAGCTTCACGGTGCCGCCGGGCCGGACGGTCGCCATCGTCGGGCCGTCCGGTGCCGGCAAGTCGACGATCAGCCGCATCCTGTTCCGCTTCTACGACGTGACCGGCGGGACGGTGCGCATCGACGGCCAGGACATCCGCCATGTCAGCCAGTCCAGCCTGCGCGCCGCCATCGGCATCGTCCCGCAGGACACGGTGCTGTTCAACGATACGGTCTACTACAACATCGCCTACGGCCGGCCCGACGCCAGTCCTGCCGAGATCGAGGAGGCGGCGCGGCTCGCCCGCATCCACGATTTCGTGATGGGCCTGCCGGACGGCTACCAGACGCGGGTCGGCGAGCGCGGGCTGAAACTCTCCGGCGGCGAGAAGCAGCGCGTCGCGATCGCCCGCACAATTTTGAAGCAACCGTCGATTCTGCTCTTCGATGAGGCAACCTCGGCGCTCGACACCCATACCGAGCAGGAGATTCAGAAGAGCCTCGAGGAGGTGTCGGCCAACCGCACGACGCTGGTCATCGCGCATCGCCTGTCGACGGTCGTCGGCGCCGACCAGATCCTGGTGCTCGACGAGGGCCGCATCATCGAGCGCGGCCGTCACGCGGAGCTGCTGGCCAGGGCGGGCGCCTACGCGGCGATGTGGAAGCGCCAGCAGGAGGGCCGCGACGGCGGCGGCGAGGAAGGCGAGCCGATCGCCGAGCCGGCCCCGGCGGCGGGATGAGACAGCCACCCGGCACGTCATTTCGAGGCGCGAATCGCTGTGGCAATCCAGGATGCCGCGGATCACTGGATTGCTTTACCTGCGACTTGCAATGACGGCATCGCCACGCCGGCCTGCGTGACCTCACCCTTCGAGACGGCGCTCGGCGCCTCCTCACGATCCGGGCACAGACGGTGGAATCTCATGCTGAGGAGCCCCGAAGGGGCGTCTCGAAGCATGAGGTCGCGCCGGCTATCGGAATCGATTCCTCGTTACGTGACAGGACGCTAGCCCGCGTTCTTAAACCGCCGAATCCCTGTCTGCGCGCGGGTGCAGGACGAAGGAACTCGGCGCCGTGTTCCCGTAGGTCGCCCCGAACCCGGCCAGGATCTCCCGCGATTCCGCATCCGGATCGCCCCAGCAGCGGCAGGTGATCCGGGCGCTGGAGCCGATGCAGGCGGCGAGCGGCGCCTTGCCCTTTTCGTTGGCGAGGTGCGCCTTGAAGCTCTCGTTCGTCGCGTAGATCTCGGTCCACTGGCTGACGCCGGCGGAGGGGTAGTCGACGTGGTAGCAGATGACGCCCGGATGGTCGTCGGCCATCACCTTGCAGAGGGCTTCCTGGCTGGCCCTGAACTCGGCCTCGCGGCCGTCCTTGAGGTCCCACTGGATCTTGAGCATGAACGGCATGGTTGTTTCTCCCTGATTTCGAGGGTCGAAAACGCCGCCTCGTGACCCCTGCGTATCTTGTATATCGAATTCGGCAACGGGGTCCAGCAGGGTGGCCGCGCGGCCGTGACCGGACCGGCGCCTTATGCCCTGATCTGAGTTCCGGCGGATTCTTTTCTGGCCCGCGCCAGGGCGAAACTGGCGATAGCCGTGTCCTGCGCGCCGGTCCCGGTCAGGTCGCACAGCGTGATCTGATCGAAGGTCTGCCGGCCCAGTGTCGGATCGCTGATGATCTCGCCCAGTTCCTTGATCCCGCTCGTATCGGCGAGCGTTCCCGCCGCCAGCGCAGCCCGGAGCTCGCCGAGCGTCTCGCACTGGCTAAGCCGATCGGGCACATAGACGTCCAGCCGGGAGAAGATCGACGGATCGACTTCGTTCTTGCCGCTCTGGTCTGCGCCCATGGCGGTGATGTGCATCCCCGGATGCAGCCAGTCGGCATGGATGAGGGGCTCGTGCGATGGCGTGGCGGTCACGACGAGCTGGCTCTGCGCCACGAGGCGGGCCCGGTCGGGTTCAACCGTCGCCTCGATCCCAAGCCGTTCACCGATATCGCGGGCACAGGCCGTCGCCTTGTCCTGATCGCGGCCCCAAACCAGGACCTTCCTGAACGGCCGGACGAGATGCGCCGCCTGCATTTGCAGCCGTGCCTGGAATCCGGTGCCGATGACGCCGGCGGTCTCGATTTCCGGGGCCAGATGCAGGGCCGAGACCGCGCCGGCCGCGGCCGTGCGGACGTCGGTCAGATAGCCATTGTCCAGCAGGACCGCCTCCACCAGGCCGGTCCTGGCGGAGAACGCGATCATCAGCCCGTTCAGGCTCGGCAGCCCCATTTTCGGATTGTCGAAGAAGCCCGGGCTGACCTTGATGGCGAACTGGTCGCAATCCGGAATGAAGGCGGTCTTCACGTCGACCTCGCCATTCGCGGACGCGATCTCCATCGACAGGACGGGTGGCATGACGACCTCATCGGTCGCCAGCGCGGCGAAGGCTCGCTCGACGACTTTGACGGCCTCGAGGTCGATCGAGACAAGCTGGCGCAGATCGGTCTCGGTCAGGATACGGATGTCACGGGCCATAGGGCACTCCCTTCACGATCAGGTCGCCCAGAGTCACGTCGCGACCCTGCATGATGTCGGCATGCACCGTCATGTCGAGGTTGCGGCTGGTGATGATCGTCGCGGTCGGCTCATCCAGGGGCGGCAGCCTGCCGGCCTGCAATGCGGCGACCGCAACGGCGGAGGCGCCCTCGCAGACGATGCGATCCTCGTAGTAGATGGTTTGCATGGCGCGATATATTTCCGCCTCGGTGACCAGGACAATGTCGTCCAGCCAATCGCGGCAGAGCGCGAAGGACAGGCGGTTCTGCAGACCGATGCCGCCGCCAAGTGAGTCGGCCAGGCTCGGCACTTCCTGAACCTCGACCGGCCGGCCGGCGCGGATCGACTCGTACATGGCTGCCCCCCGATCCATCGATACGCCGATGACCTGAACAGTCGGGTTCAGCTGCTTGGCGGCGACAGCGATACCGCCGGCCAGGCCGCCGCCCGACAGCGGCACAAGGATCGTCTTGAGATCGGGTTCCTGCTCCATCAGCTCGAGACCGATCGTCGCCTGGCCAGCGATCACCAGCGGGTCGTCGAAGGGCGAGATTTCAACGAGTCCCTCTTTTTCGACAAGCCGCAGGCTTTCGGCCAGGGCATCGTCCTGCGAGTTGCCGACGACCCGGACGTCCGCACCCAGAGCCTTGATTCCCTCGATCTTCGCCTGCGGCACCAGCGAGGACATGCAAACGATGGCCCGGATGCCACGCGCACGGGCCGCATACGCCATGCCGCGCCCGTGATTTCCGGTTGAGCAGCAGATAACCCCCGCGACGCCGGACGGAAGATTGAACACGGCGTTCGCGGCGCCGCGCAGCTTGAAGGCACCGATCGGCTGGGCCAGTTCGAGTTTCAGCAGGAATGGCGCGCCGGCGAGATCCGACAGGTGGGGGGAGGGGACCAGCGGCGTCGTCACGGCCACCTCCGCAATGACCCTGCGGGCTGCTTCGATCAGGTCGATTGAAAGCTCGTGCAACACGGCTTCAGCTGGCTTCGAGCACCGCGCTCAGGAATTGTCTGGTTCGTTCGTTTTTCGGATTTCCGAAGATCTGCTCCGGTGGACCCTGTTCGGCGATCTGTCCTTCGTAGAAGAAGCAGACGCGGTCCGAGATCTCCTTCGCGAATCCCATTTGATGCGTGACCATCAGCATCGTCAGATTGTGCTTGCTGTTGAGATGACGAATCACGTTCAGCACTTCACCGATAACTTCCGGGTCGAGCGCCGATGTCACCTCGTCCAGCAGCATGACCTTGGGCCGCATGGCCAGCGCCCGGGCGATCGCCACGCGCTGTTGCTGTCCGCCCGAGAGGCGGGACGGGTGCTGATCCTTCTTGTCCGCCAGCCCGACCATATCGAGGAGTTCGACCGCACGCTGTTCGGCTTCCTGCTTGCCCAGCCCCAGGACATGTACCGGAGCCTCCATGCAGTTCTCCAGCGCTGTCATATGCGGGAAAAGGTTGAAGTGCTGAAAAACCATGCCGATGTCGCCGCGCCGTCGCCGCAGGTGGCTGGCGTTCGCCTTGACCAGCATTCCGTTGCGTTCCATGTGCGTCAGCGGCGTTCCGTCGACATAGATCACGCCATCGTCGATTTCTTCGAGCGTCATCAACATTCGCAGAACCGTGGTCTTGCCCGACCCGGACGGGCCGATGATTGAGACCATCTCATTGGCGGCGACGTCGAGATTCAGCGAGTCGAGCACGGTCAGACTGCCATATCGCTTGGTGACATTCGAAAACCTGACCATCGGCGCACCGGGCCCGAGTTCCGTTGGATGGTTTTGCTCGTTCATCAGCTCCTCTTGTTAACGGGAACCCTATTTGCGCATTCCGAGAGCGCGGCGCACCCATGCCTCCAAAGCGCGCAAGGCAGCCGCTGTCGGCAGGGAAATCGCGAGGAATATGACGCCAACAAGGGTATAGGGTTCAAGAAAGCGATATGTTTCGGACCCCAGCGCATTGGCCGTGTGCATCAACTCGGCGACACCGATGACGGACAACATCGGGGTATCCTTGAAGATGCCGACGAGATAGTTGCCCATCCCGGGAAGGCTGGCCGGCAGCGCCTGGGGAATGATGATCCGGAAATAGGTTCGGCCGGGGCTCAGATTGAGGGCCCTGCAGGCCTCCCATTGTCCCTTCGGTATGCTATCGATCCCCGCGCGGTAGACCTCGGACAAATAGGCCGCATAGTGCAGGCCGATGGCAATCATCCCCGACGTCCAGGGTGACAGGCGGATGCCGAACTGCGGCCCGACGAAGAAGACGAAAAAGATCTGCAGGACCAACGGAGTCGAGCGAATGAACTCCACCGCCTCCCGGATCGCCATGGTCAGCGATCGGTAGGGGGTGCGTTGGGCCAGCGCGAACAGGAGTCCGACAAGCAGGGCGATGCCATAGCCAATTCCGGCCGCCGCAAGGGTGTTGAGCGTCGCCAGCAGGAGGCGGGGCAGGATATCGAAGGTGAAATCCCAGCGCCAGTCGAACATGATTGCGACCTCCCCTTGCCTAGCCCCGGCCCATCTTGCGAGCGACGATCTTTTCGAGCCAGCGCATGAACGGAGAAATCATCAGTCGCCCCATAACGTAGTAGATGACCAGCGCGGTTCCGAAGGCTTCGACCGACAGGAACGTCGACCCGTTGATCTGCTTGGCCTGGAACATCAGGTCGGTGACCGAAATCAGGGCGACCAGCGCGGTCCCCTTCAGCAGCTCGATCAGCAGGTTGCCCCATGGCGGCAGCATGAGCAGGATGGCCTGCGGGAAGATGATCCGCCGCATCCGCGTAAACGGCGACATGTTCAGCGCCAGGGCCGCTTCGTATTGGCCCCTGGGCACCGCCTGGATGGCGCCGCGCACCACTTCGGCGCCGTAGGCGCCCAGATTCATGCCGACCGCAACGAAGCCGGCGGTGAACTTCTCGAGCGGCAGGCCGAACAACGGCAAGACGAAGAATATCCAGTACAGCTGGACCAGCAACGAAGTGCCGCGGAAGATCTCGATATAGATGGTCGCGACGCCGCGCACCGAATGATGGCGCGACAGCCGCATCAGCCCCATCAGGACGGCGATCGCGATCGCCAGCAAGGCCGCGAGAACGGTCTGCTGCGCGGTGACGATCGTGCCGTCCACGAAACGGCCGCCGTACTGCGCCAGGAATTCCAGATACGACATCACAGTTTCTCCGGCTCCCGGCGATGTCCACGGAGACCGTTACGAACGGGCGGAAAGGACGGCGTCTGCAACCGCCGCCCCATCCTTCGCACTATCCGCGCCCGTGATTTGGCGTCGAACGCAACTCAGCGATTCGCGCAGGCGTACTCGGTGGTCACGTCTCCCGGCAACTGCGCCTTGGTGTAGCCATACTGCGCCACGGCCGAAAGCATCTCGTCGGAGCCGAGATAATCGGCCTGCGCCTCGTTGAACGCTTCGAGGAAAGCCGTATCGGCCTTGCGGAACCCGATGCCGACCCAGTTCAGGGTCCATTTGGGAAGTTTCGACGGATCGGTCACTGCGACCGTGCCGCCGCTCTCCTTGGCCAGATTCTGGGCAGTGAAGAAGGTCACGCCGCCGGCGTCGGCACGACCGGACTTGACAGCCGCGAGGATTTCAGTCGGGCCCGGCACCTGCATGATATTGCTTTCGGCAATGCCTTCCTTCTTGGCCACCTCGACGATATTGTAGCCGGCACCGGTGGCGAGGACCGCGTCGGTCTTCTTTATGTCCTGGTAGGTCTGGATTCCCTTGGGGTTGCCCTTGGCGACGATGAACGCATCCCCGAAAACGCCGATCGGATCCGAGAAGTTCACGTTCTCGCACCGGCTCTTGAGAATATACATCCCGCCCGTGATGATATCGAAACGATTTGCCTTCAGACCGGGAATCAGGCCGCCCCATTCGGTGACGACGGGCTCGATGTCGGTGATGCCCATTTCATCGAGAATGCCCAACGCGATGGCGTTGACGAAGCCGAGCGGCTTGTTGTTTTCGCCGGGATAGGCCCAGGGCACCTCGTTGGCGAAACCGATCCGGATGGTCTCCCCCGCTTTTGCCTTTTCGAGAAGATCCTGGGCGCCGGCGGACACGGATGTCGCGGCGATTAGCGCCGCGGCGCCCACGATGGCGAGAATTTTCAAGACAACGGTACGCATCTTCACCTCCCATGTTGCGCGGTGAATTGTCTGATTTTGCAGTTTTTTGTGATGACATAGCGCAACACAGGCGGACAGCCGAGTCAATGGCGCAGCCGGCAATTGCCCGCGGCATCACTTATTAAAACTAGAATTGATCCGCAAGAAATCCCCGGATAGTTGAAGATTTCGTCACGGCGCTGGCGTGGCAGGCGGGGCGGCGCTGAATTCGGCGCAGTCCGGCAACGCGCTGGCGCATGATGCACTTGCGTGGAATCGGTACGAAGATGTCAGACCCGGCCGGGTGACGCGAACGGGCGCTGACCTGCCCGTCGACGACCGACATGTCGGGTCGCCGCGACAGGCCGGCCGGCGTGCGTCTGGTCGCGGCCATCCAGAGTGGGTACGCGCCGGATCGTCGCGGGGGGTGTCTTCCATCTCCACCCGGTGATGCAGCGGTTCCTTCGAATCACGACTCTCCGGGCCGCGGCACCGGCAATGCACCGAATTCGCGCGAGCGGACATTTTTATGGAATATTTACGAACCGTTAACGTTGTTTAGGTGTTTCGCGGGTATCTGCCGACGTTTGGCTCCGGGATCGCGGAGCGGCGGACGAACCCCGACAACGAAGATCTTGAACAATCGGAGGTCTTTCGATGTCCAGAAAAGCTGCCCGCCTGGTATTTGGCGGCGTTCTCTCCATGCTGATATTGGCCATCGCGGTCCCACCCTCCCAGGCAGTGGAGGGTGCGATGCTGGTGATCGGCCGGATCACCGACAATCCCGAAAAACACCAGAAACAGCTTGACAGGATGGCGGACTATCTTGCCGCCGAGCTTTCCGAATTCGGCGTCACGTCGGTCGGGACCATCATGGTCGAAACCGAGGCCGAGATGGCGGAGCTGATGCGGCAGGGCAAGGTCGACATCCTTTCCGAGACCGCGTTCGTCGCCGTCCAGCTCGAGGCCGAGGGCGTGGTCGACATTCTGATGCGTGAGTGGAAGAAGGGTGTGCCCGAATACCACAGCGTCATTGTCGCGCGCAGGGACAGTCCGATTCAGGACCTCGCCGATCTGGCCGGCCGCCGCGTGGCGTTCCAGGATGCCGGTTCGACGTCCGGCTATCTGCTGCCCCGCAACGCCATCGAGTCCACGGGGTTCAGCCTGGCGCAGCTCAGCGCGCCGGGTGATCCGGTTCCCGCAGGCAGGGTCGGCTACCATTTCACCAAAAGCGAGACCGGCATTATCGAGGCGATTCACAACGGGGCCGCCGATGCCGGTGCGATCAGCAACATCGATTGGAACGAGAGCGACACCGTCCCCGACGAGTTGCGGCCGAATCTTCATGTCATATATGAAACGCGGCCGGTTATCCGCTCGGTGCTGATGGTGAATGCGGCGATCCCGGCCGAGGCGCAGGAGACGATCGCCACGGTCCTGGAACGGATGAAAGAGACCCAGGAGGGTCGCGACGTCATGGAGTCGTACGCCCAGGTCGCCCGCTACGACCGCATCGAGGGGGATGCGCTCGAGGGGCTCGAAGAGGCCCGGCGCATCTGGCTGCAGCAAAACAAGGGCACCAACTGACCGTGCGTTGCGCCGGTCGGCGCCTGTCGACATGAAGAGAGCCCGGCGGTCATGAGGGACCACCGGGCTCTTTTGATTGCCGTCCTTTTCTCAGGCGCCAGCTGCTGCGTCCTGGCACCGATTTCTATCTTTCCAGCCCGAACAGCGGGCGCAGCTGCACGCCGACCCAGTTGCCGGGCAGCGCGAACAGGATCCAGATCCAGCCGTGCAGGCTGAACGAGGCGACGCCGGAGAAGAAGGCGCCGATGTTGCAGCCATAGGCCATGCGTGCGCCGATGCCGAGCAGCAGCCCGCCGATGACGGCCGCGAGCAGGCTTTTCGCCGGCACTTTCAGGGTCGGCTCGAAGCGGCCGGCGAGACCCGCGGCGATCAGCGCCCCGAGGATGATGCCGACATTGCTGATCGATGTGTCGTCGAGCATCACGCCGCGGGCCAGCGCCGGCGCCTGGTAAGCCCAGAACGCGCTCGACTGCGGGTCCCAGCCGAACCACTGGGCGACCTCGGCGGCCCACAGCGTGAATCCCCATGTGATCGACCAGGCATGGCCGGTGATCTCGAGCACCAGCCAGTTGCCGAGCGCCAGCAGCCCGGCGCTGAGCACCAGCGGCCACGGGCCGACCAGCAGGCGCCGCCAGGTCAGGCCGCCGCCCCACACCGGCGACTGGTCGCGGTACCGCCCCCAGCGGCCGAGCGCCAGCCACAGCACGCCGAGCAGCGCCAGCTGGCCGACCGTGGCGACGCCCCAGCCATAGGTCGCGCCGAGCGAGACGGCGCGGCTGCCGGCGCGCAGCCAGGCCCAGGCCGGCAGGTCCCAGGCCAGGGTCGCAAGGAACGCGCCGAGGCAGAAGAACACCAGGGTGACCACCATGCGGGTGCTGCCGCCGCCGACGGTGAACAGCGTGCCGGAGCCGCAGCCGCTGGCCAGCTGCATGCCGATGCCGAAGATGAAGCTGCCGACCGCGACTTCGAGCCCGGCCGGGGCGAGGGCGCCGGAAGCCCGCATGCCGGTCATCGACTCGCCGGCGGCCAGGGTCGGCGCGAAGATCACGACGGCGAGCGCGACCATCAGCACCTGCGCCCGCACGCCGGCGACGTCGCGGCGCACCATCGCCTTGCGGTACGCCGAGGTGAAGCCGAAATCCGCGTGGTACAGGGACGCGCCGAGCAGGCCGCCGATGGCGAACAGGGCGCCGAACTGCCAGCCATGGGCGGCGAGTGCGCCGACGCCGTAGGAGATCGCCAGCAGCGCGCCGATGGCGACGGGCCACTGGCTCGGCAGGGGCAGGGGCCGGCGGCGGGCGGGCTGGGCGGCGTCGGTCATGGCGGGCTCCGGCGTCTCATGGGTCGCCGCCGATGTTAGCGCCGAACGGCCGCCCGGAAAACCGGCGTGGCGCCGATCGCGACATCGTGACCGGACCGTCCGGCCGGCGCCGCCACGCGGCGGTCGCTCACTCCAGCTCCACCGCGTAGCCGTCCAGCTCCGGCAGCGTCTTGACGAGCCCGCGCTCCTTCAGGAAGGCGCCGAAGCGCTCGTAGCGCCGCCGGTCCAGCGCCCCGGGCCGCAGCGCGAAGCGGGGCAGGGTGTCGCGCCAGGCGCGGCGGTTGAGCTCGTTGTCGAGCTTGCCCGGGGCGCTGGCGCGGAACAGCTCCCAGCTCTCCTCGGGATGGTTGATCATGTACTGCGTCGCCGCCTCGAGCACGTCGACGAAGCGGCGCACCGCGTCCCGCTTGCCGAGCTTGGCGTTGGCCAGCACGATCAGCTCGTCATAGGCGGGCACGCCCTCCTCCTCGGGGAAGAAGGCGCGGCCCGGTCGTTTCTCGAGATCGAGCTGGTTGAGCTCGAAGTTCCGGAACGCGCCGATCACGGCGTCGACCTGGCCCGACATCAGGGCCGGCGACAGCGCGAAGTTCACGTTGACCATCTCGACGTCCTTCAGCGTCAGCCCGTGCGTTTCCAGCATGCGGCCGAGCAGCGCGTCCTCGAACCCGCCGACCGAATAGCCGACCTTGCGGCCCTTCAGGTCGGCGATCGTCTTGACCGGCCCGTCGCGCAGCGCGACCAGGGAGTTCAGCGGCGTCGCCACGAGCGTTGCGACGCGCACCAGGGGCAGGCCCTCGGCCACCAGCATGTGCAGCTGCGGCTGATAGCTGATCGCCAGCTCCGCCTTGCCGGCCGCGACCAGCTTCGGCGGATCGTTCGGATTGGCCGGTTCGATCAGCGCCACCGCGAGTCCCGCGTCGCGGAACATGCCCTTTTGTTCGGCGACGATCAGCGGGCCGTGGTCCGGGTTGACGAACCAGTCGAGCAGCACGGTCAAGCGCTCGGCGGCATGCGCCGGGGCGGCCATGGCGAGCGCCGCGGCGAGGATCACGGCGGCGCGGCGAAAGACGTTGCGGGACATGGCGGATTTCCTCTTCTTGCGGTGTCTTATGGTCGGGGCGATTGCGGCGCCGATACGTCGTCGACGCCGCGCTCGGCGACCCAGGGCAGGGCGCGGCCCAGCAGCCGGTCGACGGTGTAGTAGAGCACGATCGCCATCGCCGCGAGCACCGCGAGGGCGGCGAACATGATGTCGGTCTGGCCGCGTGCCATCGTCTGCAGCATCAGGTGGCCGAGCCCGCTCGACGAGCCGACCCATTCGCCGACGATGGCGCCGATCGGCGCGACGGCTGTGGCGACGCGCAGGCCCGAGGCGAAGGAGGGCAGCGCGGCCGGCACGCGGATCGTGCGCAGGATCGACCAGCGGCTGCCGCCCATCACCCGCGCGAGGTCGAGCCAGCCGGGATCGGTGCGCCGCAGCCCGTCGAGGAAGGCCGCGGTCACCGGGAAGTAGATGATCAGCGTCGCCATCGCGACCTTCGAGCCCATGCCGTAGCCGAGCCACAGCACCAGCACCGGGGCCAGCGCGAACACGGGGATCGCCTGGCTGACCACCAGCACCGGCATCAGCCAGCGGCGGATCGTGCGGGCGTAGTCCATGGCCATCGCGCTGGCCCCGCCCAGCAGCGTGCCGAGGGCAAGGCCGAGCAGGATCTCGGCCGCTGTGGTGGCCGCGTTATCGGCCAGCAGGGCGGTGTTGCCGGCGAGCGCCCGGAACACCGGGATCGGGCCGGGCAGGATGAAGTGCGGCGTGCCGGTCAGCCACACCGCCGCCTGCCACAGCCCGACCAGCCCGGCGCCGACGATCGCGCCGCGCGCCAGCGGATGCAGCTCGCGCCGGCGGGCCATCAGGCAACCCTCCGTGCGCGCACCAGCCGGGTCAGCAGCTCCGCCTGCAGCGTGAGCAGCGCCGGCTCGCGGGGATCGCGCGGCGGTTCGCCGGCCGGCTCCAGCGGCTCGTCCAGCAGGGCCGGGCGGCCGGCCATGACGTGCACGCGGTGGCCGAGGCGCAGCGCCTCGAGCGGGTCGTGCGTGACCAAGAGGACGGTGCGGCCGGCGAGCAGGCGCGCCGCGGCGTCCTGCAGCTCGTGCCGGGTGATCGCATCGAGGGCCGAGAACGGCTCGTCCATGAGCACCACCGGCCGGTCTTCCATGAGCGTGCGGGCCAGCGCCGCGCGCTGCCGCATGCCGCCCGACAGCGCGGCCGGCCGCAAATCGCCGGACGCGGCAAGACCGACCAGCTCGAGCAGCTCCGTTGCGCGGTCCGCCGCCGCCGGCTCGCCGCGCAGGCGCCCGCCGAGCACAAGGTTGTCGCGCACCGACAGCCACGGCAGCAGCAGGTCCTGCTGCGCCATCCAGGCGATGCGGCCGTGCAGGTCTCGGCCGTCGGAGCACCGCGTCTCGCCCTCGCTGCCGCCCTCGAGGCCCGCGATCAGGCGCAACAGGCTGGTCTTGCCGACGCCGCTGGGGCCGAGCAGGCAGGTCGTCCGGCCGGCCGGCAGGGTCACGTCCAGCGCCTCGAACAGCACCGCGCCGGCATAGGCCAGCCGGGCCGCATAGACGGCGACCGAGAAGGGCGGATGGATGTGGTCAGCGGTCACGTCACGCGTCCCTACGCCGGCATGATCCGGATCAGGTTACAGAGCCGATCGCGGCCGGTCGCGTCGGCGACCGATCGCGTGAACCGGCTCTGCGTGCAACGCCCGGAGCCGATTCACCGGTTTGCGGGATCGCCGGCGGCGAGTCCGTCAAACCGGATCGGGTCTAGGGGTCGTCCCGCGCGACGGGACCTCTCAGCCGACGGTCCGGCTCCCCCCGGTGAAGGTTGCCGGAACTATGGGCCGTCGGCGGCCGGTTGGCAAGCGGCCATGTGGCGCTATGATGGGGTCATGAAACGGAGTCTTGCCGCCCTGGCGTGGCTTCTGGTGCTGCCGCTGCACGGCGCGGCGGCGCAGCAGAGCCCGCTGGCCACGACCTTCGAGACCTCGCGCCTCGTCATCGTCAGCGAGACCGGGCGGCACGCGTTCACGGTGGAGCTGGCGGTCACGCCGGAGCAGCGGGCGCAGGGCCTGATGTACCGGCGCAGCATGGCGGCCGACGCCGGCATGCTGTTCGACTACAGCCGGCGGCCCGGGCGCGCGTCGATGTGGATGAAGAACACCTTCATCCCGCTGGACATGCTGTTCATCAGGGCGGACGGGGAGATCGAGAGCATCGCCGCGCGCACCGTCCCGCATTCGCTCGAATCGATCTCGTCGCGCGGGCCGGTGCGCGGCGTCCTGGAGCTCAACGGCGGCACCGCGGCGCGGCTCGGCATCAAGCCGGGCGACCGCGTCGAGCACCCGCTGTTCGGGGCCGCGGAGTAGGCACCGCGGCCCAGGACGGTCAGGTTTCCGTGTCCTCGGCCGGGGTCTTGGTGAATTCCCAGTTGCTGCCGGCGGCCATCAGGCAGGTCACGCCGTTGGGCATCGTGTAGACGATGGTGAAGCTGCCGCCCGCCTTGGAGGACAGCACCTCGACGAGCGAGCCGTTCGTGGCCAGGCCCATTGCCACCGGGCGTTCCGAGTATTTCTGCGACAGGTGCGACAGCAGTTCCTCGCGCTTGCCGCAGGGTGCCGATCCGTCGCCCTGGGCCAGGGCGGCCGGCGCAGCGGTGGCAATCAGGACTCCGAGGGCAACGGCGGACAGGGCAAAACGGGACATGGGCAGCGAATTCTCCAGCTGTGGCAGGCCGTCAGCGGCCTCGCTTACCCCTCAAGCCTAGGCGACACTCGTTAATTCAGGATTAATCGAAAATGCTTTTTCGCGGAGTTCCGGGTTCGGCCGGAGCGGCATTGCAATCCGCCGGCGGAGCCCTTATTTTCCGCCCGCCGGGGTGTAGCTCAGTCTGGTAGAGTGCCTGCTTTGGGAGCAGGATGTCGCTGGTTCGAATCCAGTCACCCCGACCAGTTTCGCAGGGCACGCAAGAACGGAGCGCAAACCATGCGGGTTCGCATTTACCGGCCGGCCAAGACGGCGATGCAGTCGGGTCGCGCCAAGACGCAGCGATGGATCCTGGAATTCGAGCCGACCGAGGCGTCGCGGCCCGACCCGCTGATCGGCTGGAACGGCTCGGGCGATACCGACCGGCAGGTCCGGCTGCGCTTCGATACGGCCGAGGAGGCGGTTGCCTATGCGGAGCGGCACGGCTACGACTACACGCTGCAGCGTCCGAGGGAGCGCCGCGTGCGGGCCAAGACCTATGCCGACAATTTCGCCTACTCCCGGCTGGAGCCCTGGACGCATTGACGGCGTGCCGCCCAGGGCCGCGCCGACCGGCTCCCCCGCCAGGCCGCCGACAGGGTACGATGCCGTCGGGCGGCCGGGTGGAGGGAGCGGGCCGCAGCCGGAGCCACGACAGCGCCGACCCCGTAGCTCAACCGGATAGAGCAGCGGACTTCTAATCCGCAGGTTGCAGGTTCGAGTCCTGCCGGGGTCGCCAGTTCCTCCCGGAGCGGAGGGGCGGGCGGCGTTGCCGCGCCAAGCCGGGCAGTTCAGAGACCGGCATTGCGGGGAGGCCGGAGGCCGACGCGGCAATCCCGGCGGTCGCCAGGGGGATCGGCTGGCGGAACGAGTGCTAGGCCCCGCTAAAGATCGTCGCCGCCGTCCGGAACAAGGCCGGCGACATGCTCCAGGCGCGGATCGCCGAGTTGGGCGGCGAGGACCAGGCGGCGGCCTGACCTGCAGCACCGCCGAAAATTACGGGGCCGCCGGGGCAACACGGCGACCGCTTCGCTCCCGCTAGCAGACCTCTTGCGAGGCGACTGCCAATGTCCGAGTCTGACCCAAACCAGACATTCGAACCAGTAGCGATTATCTTGCCGTCCAATCGAACTCTCCAATCACCGACGACAGCGCTTCGTTGAACTCCGCGCTTGGAAACCTGGCACTGGAAAGCTCGTGCAAGTATCGCCATTCGACGAATGCGGCACTGTTGGAGGCCAGCATCGATCGCAAACCCGGACGAATGGGCGGAAAGCCTCGGTAAGGGTGTGGGACCTCTGGACGTGCACTCTCAAGGCGGGTCCGCGTACCTTCGTTCAGTCCGTCGAACAATTTCAGAAGATCGTGCGTTTTCGGAATATCACTATTCTTGTTCTCCTTGGCCCACCAAGCTTTGAGGGCCAGTTCCATTGCGAAAGTTAAAAGTACTGGGGCAGCGATGAACTGTCCCTGAAAGAGGGCGACGTTTGAGGAGGGATCAACGCCGTTTCCAAACGATCTCACAAGTTCCTGCAGAGCGCGAGCAGAGAACATCATCGAGTCTGGGTCCGAGATCTTTTGCTTTAGAGAAGTCATAATTTGATGTCGTAACGTATCCGCTTTTAGTTTGCTGATATAGTAGCCCTTAAGCGATCAGCAATGCTCGCCGAAGTCGGGCCAAAACCGTGATCCGCCGCACACGGCGGGCGTCCTCGCGGTCGCCTGGGAAATCGGGTGGCTGAACGATTGCCAGGCGTGGCTGCACACCATCGCGGGCGTGCAGAACAAGGCCGGCGACAAGATCCAGGCGCGGATCGCCGAGCTGCTCGGCGAGGACCAGGAAGCGGCCTGACCTGCAGCACCGCCGCAAACGACGAGGCCGCCGGCGCAATCCGGCGACCGCTTCGCCTCCACTTATGGATGGCTTGACCGATTTGCGTTAGCGTTGCCAGTACAGTCATGTCTCGCACGGGAGGCGAAGATGGGAGACAGCTTCTTGTCGTTTCTGCCGATGGCCGTCATCTCCATACCTTATGCGATTTTTGCCGGAGCGCTGGCGCAGCGACTGAACGGTAATACTGTTCTGTGGGTGATCTTGGCGCTTATCCCAATCGTTGGGTGGTTTTTCTGGTGGTACATCCTCTACAAGATCGTAACCAGCATTCTGGACAGAATCGATGCGCTTAGTACCAGATCAGCGTTTTCATAGAGAACCCGGCTATCGCGAAATCCGTTATGTTCGAGGCGGCCGGATCGGCGCGACCACATACTTCGAGACGGGCCTTGCGGCCCTCCTCAGCATGAGGCTCCAATGTCCGTGCCCTCACGCTGAGGAGGCTGCGAAGCAGCCGTCTCGAAGTTTGAGGTCACACCGCCAGCCGGAACCGATTCCACTTTTTCGGACAACGCTCTAGACCAGACCGGGACCTGACCTGCAGGACCGCCGCACGCGGTGTGAGGACGTCCACACCGCCGCAAACGAGGGGGGCCGCCAGCGCGATCCGGCAGCCCAAGTTTGCGATCTTCCAAGCAGCTACATCAGTAGGGCCATTCGCGATAATTGAGCCGATGCTTTCCGACATAGTGAGGGCGATTGGTCAAGCGCGTAGTTCGTGAGAAAGGCCACAATACGGCTTGATTGGAATGGCTATAGATAGAACAGCGTCCCGGAAGGGGACGAGATACAAGAAGGAGGGAACTCCGGTGTTTGATCCAATCACTCCCGAGGAGTTCTTCGCCATCGGCGAAATCAGGCGCAGCCCAGTCATTGGGCGTCACCTGATTGACCTTGAGGATTCGGAGGAAATACTCGTCAGGATTTTCGCGGTAGACGGACGGTCCGGATGGAATACCATTCACAAAAACACGCCCCACGCGCAATTGGAGGCTGTCATCGAGTACGATTTGAATCTCGCAAAAAGTCTTTATCCCCGTCTCTACAACGTTCACGTGACTCTTACCCATCTCTTGGCGCACGAGCTAGGACATATATGGGCAGGGTTCAAGAGTTGGAAGACAACCGGCAACCCGCCGTCGGAGGACCTGTCAAACGCTGAATCGCTTGCCTGGGAAAACGCCATGCGAGGGGTTGGGCCTTACCGTCTGGTTCACGGAAAGGAACACTGACCGGACAGGAAAATGCGGCGCAAATCGAAAGTGGCGCTGCGACTTCAAACAGAGGCGATTGGCGAGTCGGAGCGACCGCCGAACTGGCGAGACTGCCAGCCGCCGAAAAGGTGGCTTATGCCGACTACACGCGCGCTGCCCGTCGCTTGTCTGACGCAAGACAGGGCATTGGGAACTCCTGATGAGCTGGAGAACTGACACGCGGTGACATGTATTTTCCTACGTAACGTAACCTAAGCATTTCCTCCATTTGACGGCTGGCGGTGCGCCATGGCACGCCGGCTCCGATGCCTTCCAATTCCACCATAGGAGCGTTCATCCTAATCGTCGCGGAGAGGCCGGCAAATCCATTCGCTGATTTCGGTGCGGCCACCTTGAAGGGGGCGCAGGACGGTAAACGCCATTTTCAGGGAAGTTTGGCGGACGCACATGCCTGCTCGACCTGTCGCTTGTAGCGGGCGATTGCCTCGGCATCTTTGCGGCGCATAGCATCAAAAAGAGCTCGCCACGCATACGCACATTTATCCCGGTCAGTTATTGGGGCGGGTATTGGCGCGGCACAAGTATAGTAGTTCCGCCCGCCCCCGTGCAGCTCCCAACAGACGTTCAGGTCGGCAGGCGACGGAACGACCAAGGGCAACGCTGTGACCCTGAACTCCAGTGTGACTGTCACGGACGAGGCGTCGAGTTTCTGCTCTTTGACCTTCCTCGCTGCAGCCACCAGCACCTCTCGCACGATCGCATCGGCGAATTCCTCCAGGTCGTTGGCGGTCTTAGCTCCTTGCTCGAGAGACTCGGGGGACAGTCGCGTCAGCGATTCGACCGGACGAGTTTGGGCTACTGCGACCGATGGAGTTGAGAGGATATGCGCGGCGAGTACCGCCACTGCAATGACAGTCGGCATCGTTCTCATGGTGACCTCCCTAGGAACTTGTACGAGCAGCGGAACAACGATCAGATTGACTCGCCTAGGACACCGAGCATGCTTTGCGGCCTTGCATGACAAGGCCTGGAGGCAGCCAATATTACGCACACGGTCCCTTCAGAAACCGTTGCTTAAACGTTTTGCTGCCTCTGGCCAGAGCATCTTATGCGGATCCACGCTACATCGTCCGGAAACGTCATCGCAGTCCGCCGACTGGCCAGCGGCCCTCTGACGGACCGCGACCAGGATATTGGTGCAAATTAGAGTTGTTCGCTTTGACAACTCCGCACCATAACGTAGTCGACGATAGGACAACCCAAACCCGTTTTCAAGACCGGACCTCGCGTCCGCTGAGGCCCTTGTGAGGAGCAACCCTTCATGTGATTTCAGCCGAACAACGCCGGACGGAGAGGAGGGCTGGCATTGGCCTTCGCGAATGGCTGCGTTGGGTGTTCAGGGAAAGCATGCTTAATTTATCACTTCTCCCTTTGGCCCACTCACGGCCGCCAGGGGAGAGGTCTGTTTTATGCGCGGCGGAATAGTAATTGTCCTAACGCGACGGGCCACGCATCAAAGATGCGCGATCCCATCCCGTGGCCATCCCGCTGGCCCGCTATGCGCGGCTATGGGGTCCGCTGCGATCGGAACCGGCTCGCGCCGGTTTCCTCGCGCTGCCATGGGGCGCCGGATCGATCGATCCGGCGCCCGCTCCCGGGGCCAGCCCGGCGCTCGGTGCGCGCTCTCGCGCGCCTAACACACATTCCTCAGATCCAGCTCCAGGATCCCTTCGGCGCCGGCGGCGC
>CAYFYY010000078.1:0-20840 GCA_964347475.1 uncultured Flavobacteriales bacterium | reverse complement strand
GGTCGCCGGCCGTCGAGGAAGATCGCGTTTACCGAAGGGCAATAGCGCTTGGCGCCCTCGCGAAAGGCACCCTCGATGTACTCGTTTGCGAACCAGCCCACCTGGATCAGGTGAATGCGCTGTTGGAGCTGTTGTGCCGCGCGCTCGAGCGCAAGGTACATAGGCAGCGGATGCGCCTTGGCATGAAAGCTCAGGCGGCCCAGAAAGAGCACGGCCAGGTCACCGTCCGCGATGCCGTTCTCGCGGCGCAGCTCGTGCCGTTTCTTTTTCGTTTCCGGCGTCCGCTCGAAACGTGCGCAGTCGACGCCGAGGGGGATGACGGGAAGTTCCGGCGGCACCAGGGCCTTTGCGCCGAGCCGTGCGCCGAGATAGTCCTGCCAGCCATCCAGAACATGTTCGATCGTTTTCCTGACGACGCTCGAGGTACAGATGATTGCATCCCAAGGTTGTACCGGCGCGATCGGCAGGGTGCCGATGGCGTCCATGACGGCGTGCGACGCCGTCGTATGGGTTATCCCGCAGAGACTGTATGCCCGCGGGTCCAGGTGACGGCGCTGCCATGCCAGATCCGCGATGCCCGGCCCGCCGATGAACAGGCATCCCGTCTGCCCGATCTGGTCCAGCTGGCCGAACGGAATCCAGGCGGTCTTGCGATCGGAGTCGGCAACCCTCGCAACGAAGTTCCGGAAACTGCCGAAATCCTCGCGCGTGCGGCAGTAGCCATGAAGGCAGTCGACCTTCCCGTGCCGGACGAAGGCGTCGAGGAACCCTTCGCCGGCCGCGCGGCGGCCCAGCAACCTGCTGCGCGACGTATCGAAGGCCTCGGGGGCATAATAGATCGCTGCATTGGGTTTCGCGCTCATCGAACCGCCGCTTCTCCACCGTCTCGGCTTCGTTACGCCACCGGAACTGTGAAAAACCTTCCCACCCCCTCAAAGGCATTGTCAAGCTGGCCGGCGCCGCGGCGGCTGCGTGCCTTCCCAACGCCGTGGCTGCGCCGGCAGCCTTGCCTGGCCGGCGGTTCCGAACCGACCGATGCACGGGACAACCCGGGCTGCCCCTGGCTGCGGGTCGAGATCCTGTTGAACAGTGGCGTTGCCGGGAGAAGTGGTGGAGCCGAGGGGAGTCGAACCCCTGACCTTCGCATTGCGAACGCGACGCTCTCCCAACTGAGCTACGGCCCCACGAGGGTGCGTATTATGCGCCCCGCCGGGCGAGGCGGAATATGTGGTCGAAGGGAGCGCCTGTCAAGCATCGCCTGCGTGTGGCGCCTTGCGCCGGCCGGCCGTCCTCCCACTTGCCGTACCTGCGCCTTGGCTGTAGTGTCGCGGGCGCCGCGCGGACTGCTATGGAAGGCGAGTTGGAAGGATCATGGCCCTGAACCCCATTGTGTGGCTGATTGCCAGCGCCATCGAGATTTACGTGATGTTCGTCATCGCCCATGTGATCCTGGGCTGGCTGGTCGGGTTCGAGGTCGTCAATCTGCGGAACCGGCTGGTCTACATGATCTACGACATGCTTTACCGGATCACGGAACCGGCGCTGAAGCCGATCCGGCGCCGCATGCCGCGGATGCAGATCGACATATCCCCGGTGATCCTGATCCTGCTTCTCTATTTCGTCCGATACTCGGTGATCTGGTTCAATTTGCAGATGCTGGCCTGATCCGGCCCGGCCGATGCCGGCAACCCCGTTCCGGACGACGCCGGACGGCGTGCTGGTCGCAATCCGGCTGACGCCGAAGGCCTCGGCGAACCGGATCCGGGCCATCGAGCGGCAGTCCGACGGATCATCCGTGCTCCGGGTGTCCGTCACCGCGGCGCCGCAGGCAGGCAAGGCCAACGCCGCCCTGCTCAAGCTCCTCGCGAAGGCGTGGAAACTGCCGAAAACGTCGCTTTCTGTGGTCTCGGGCGCGACGTCGCGGCGTAAGGTCGTGCTGGCTTGCGGAACGCCGGATGCGGTGCTCGCCCGGCTCGAGGATTGGGAAAGGACATGGGAATGAGCGGTGTCGATCCGAAGGTCATCGATGGCAAGGCATTCGCGGCCGCCCTGCGCGGTCGTATCGCCGCGGTGGTCGCGGATCTGAAATCGAACCACGATCTGACACCGGGCCTCGCGGTTGTGCTGGTCGGAGAGAACCCGGCGAGCCAGATCTACGTCCGCTCGAAGGGCAAGCAGACCGAGGAAACCGGGATGAACAGCTTCCAGCACACCCTGCCGGCGGACACCTCGCAGGACGCGTTGCTGTCGCTGATCGCATCCCTCAACGCGGACCCGCAGGTTCACGGCATCCTGGTCCAGCTGCCCCTGCCCGACCAGATCGACGAGCAGGCGGTGATCGACGCCATCGACCCGGCCAAGGACGTCGACGGCTTCCACGTCGTCAACGCCGGGCGGCTGGCGACCGGCGGCAAGGCGATGGTGCCATGCACGCCGCTCGGCTGCCTGATGCTGCTGCAGGACCGGCTGGGCGACCTGACCGGCCTGGAAGCGGTGATCGTCGGCCGTTCCAACATCGTCGGCAAGCCGATGGCGCAGCTCCTGCTCGGCGCGAACTGCACGGTGACGGTCGCCCATTCCCGGACGCGCGACCTGCCCGGTGTCTGCCGGCGTGCCGACATCCTGGTGGCGGCGGTCGGCCGGCCGCAAATGATCAAGGGCGACTGGATCAAGCCGGGCGCCGCCGTCATCGACGTCGGCATCAACCGGATCGATTCCGGGGGCGATCGGCCAAAGATCGTAGGCGACGTGGACTTCGCCGGTGCGAAGGAGTGGGCGGCAGCGATCACCCCGGTTCCCGGTGGCGTCGGCCCCATGACCATTGCGGTTCTGCTCCGCAATACGGTGGTCGCGGCCTGCCGGCAGAGAGGTATCGCGGAACCGGCCCTATAGCGCGCCGTGGCAGGGCGATGGCGATCGGCCGCACTGCGATCGGGATTTCGTGCCGACAAACCACTTTCGCTTGCTATCATGACCGGCGGCGGGGAACCGGAGTGCCGGCCGATTAACCTGATCGAGCGGAGCTTGGCAACGTCCCATGGCACGGTCGCGGTCGTCGACAGCGGCGCGACGGCGCAAGCACTCCTGCTGATCCACGGGAATTCGATGTGCTGGCAGGCCTTCGCGGGCCAGTTTGATTCCCCTCTGGCGGCTCGTTACCGGATGATTGCCTTCGACCTGCCGGGGCATGGCGCCTCGGCGGACGCCCGCGATCCCGAGAGGTCGTACAGCATCCCCGCATACGCTGAGCTGGCGCAGGAGGTCCTGGACGCGCTTGGCGTTAACGCCGGGGCGGCTCTCGGCTGGTCTCTCGGCGGCCATGTCGGCCTCGAGCTGATGGCACGCTGGCGCGGCCTGTGCGGCCTGATGATCGTCGGCACCCCGCCGGTATCGCCCGGCCCCGACGCGTTGAGCGAAGCCTTTCTGGCGTCGCCGTTGATGGCATTCGCCGGCCAGCGGGACGCCGCTCCCGCCGAGGCTGATGCCTACGCCCGCGCCTGCTGCGGGCCTGCCATCGAGCGGATGTCCGCCGTGCGCGCGATGGCAAGGCGGACCGATGGCCGGGCGCGCTGGTACATGATGCGCCACGCGATGGCGGGACTGGGCATCGACGCGCGGCGAATTGCCGAAACATCACCGATCCCGCTGGCTGTCGTCATCGGCGACGACGATCCGTTCGTCAGCCGGCGCTATCTCCTGTCGCTGCGCTACGCCGGCCTGTGGCGGGACGCCGTGCAGGTCATGGAGGGCTGCGGGCACGCGCCGTTCCTGGACCGGCCGCGCGAATTCAACGCCCTTCTCGCATCGTTCCTCGCGGACGCTATGCATTGATGCGTCCCAGTTCGCGCGATCGTATGCGCAACTAAGGGTTACGGCGCGCGTGCACTCGCCCTCATATTAAGTTATTATGTTCCAAGGAATGAGGGATAATAGGCCGCCTCGGGACGGTATGCTTGCCGTTGCGGAGAGGCGGCCGGCAGCGAAGGCCGATGAGGGTCGACGACTTTATAGAAGCCTCAAACCGCGCGCAGGCGTCGGAGGATTTGCTCGGCCTGTTCCAGTCGGCCGTGGGCGAGTTCGGCTACGAGAACATTATCGTGGCCGAGGTCTGCGGCAACGACATCATGGACCTGCCGATCCTCATCTGTCCGGAGGGGTATCCGGAGTACTACTTCGATTCCGGCTTCCAGGAGATCGATCCGGTGTTGCCGATCGCTATGACGGCGCGGTTGCCGTATCACTGGAAGGACATTGCACGATGCATCGAACTTTCCCAGAGGCAAACGGATTTTTTCAATGCGTGCAACGAGGTCGGCGTTGCCGACGGGATCACGGTCCCGATCCACGGGCCGCGCGGCAACACGACGGTGATCAGCCTGAGCTGCCGCGAACGCAATGCCGATACCGAGCGATTCACGCCGTACATCAACATGCTGGCCGTGCAGTTCGACGCCGTGCGCTGGCGGCGCGCGCACCCCGAGGCCGGCATGGAACAGCCGATCGTGCTGACGGCGCGTGAACGCGAGTGCCTGCGCTGGTGCAAGGCCGGCAAGAGCGCCTGGGATATCAGCCAGCTCTTGGGCATCTCGGAACGGACCGCCCAGTTCCATATTTCCAACGCAATGGCCAAGCTAGGGGCATCGAGTCGGATTGCCGCGGTCGTGGTAGCGATTCAGAGAGGGCTGTTGAGCCTCTGAGGCCGCGGCCGGGCTACCTGTAGGACTCGACAGTATCTTAGTGCGCGGAAGCCTGATTTCCTCGTTCCTGGCATACCGGGAGGAGGAAACGGGACATGATTGATGTCGTCACGCTGGCCACGGCGCATTTGTTCGGCGATGCCCTCGCGTCGCAGGCGCGCCTTCGCTACCGCATGTTTGTCGGCTGTCGCAGCATCGACCACGCCCATTTCGACGGCATGGAATACGATCGGTTCGACACGCCGTCGGCGGTCTATCTGCTCTGGCGCGACGCCTGCGGCGAGACTCGGTGCATGGCACGTCTCCTGCGGACGACGGAACCCTACATGGTCAAATCGTTCTGGCCGCATCTTGCGGAAGAGACGGATCTGCCTACGTCACCGGAGGTTTGGGAGGGGACACGCCTGTGTGCCGACATCTTGCTCGACAGGCGGATGCGCCAGCGGGCGCTCGCCGAGGTGTTGTGCGGCGTCACCGAATATCTCGAGATGCAGGGTGCGAAGAAGCTGATCGGCGTGACGTCGCGCGCCCAAGCCATGCGGCTGTTTCCGCGCGACCTCGAATGGCTCGGCGAGGATTCCTTCATTGAGGGGCGCATGGAGTCGGCATTCCGCATTCCCGTGCGCTCCATAGAGCCGGTCGGCGCGCGGGAGCGGTATGGATTCGGTGCCAGCGTTCTGTGCATGGACGGCCGGATCCCGGAACTCGTCGAGGACATGAGGGCGGCCTGATGAATATTGACGACAAGCGCAGCGTGACGGGCGGCGGCGCCAGGCAGATCGCCTCGGACATGAGCGAAGCGGTTTCCTACCTGATCGGCGTCGCACTTTCGGCCGGTCTGGGAGACGTTGCCCGCAAACTGAACGACGTGAATCTTGACCTGCAATGCGTGCAGCTTGCCGCGAACGAGGATGAGCAACCGGAGCAGCGTCGCGCCATTCAGCATTGAGACGGCGCTTGCCATGCGGCTCGGCCGCAGGACCCGCCGCCCGCAACGGCAAAGGGAAGATATTCAAGCATGAGGATAGAGCGATGATGGTTGTCAGCGAAAACGAGCACACCGAGGAGACGATCAAGGCGGAGCTCGAGCAACTCTATCTTGCCGCAGGCTACATTCATGCCGAGCAAGGCAACATGGAAATCGCCATGAACCTGATCGGCGCCGCGATCGCGGAACTGGAATGCATTCTCGAGATCCGGAAACAGCCGACAATGCGGCTCGTCCATGATGCCGACAAGATCTGCGATGAGGGTTAGAATCGGGCGATAGCGGGCTGGACGATCGATCCTGCCGCCGCGATAATCGGTCGATGGCCGGCTCGATCGAAGTCCTGATTGTCGCCGTCGGCTGTTTTGTCGGCGGCCATTTCGTGTTGTCCAGCATCAGCGTGCGAACGCCGCTGATCGGGGCTCTTGGCGACACCGGGTTCCGGATCGTGTACTCCCTCGCTGCGGTGGCAACGCTGACCTGGAGCATCGTCGCCTACGGCGCGGCGCCCTATGAGGAACTGTGGCAGGCGGGTCCTGGCCTGATGCACGTGCCCGCCGTGTTGATGCCATTCGCCTGCATTCTGGTCGTCGCCGGCCTGACGACGCGGACCGTCACCATGGTCGGCGGCGAGTCGCTGACGCGCGATCCCCAGCCGGCCTCGGGAATTGTCACCATCACGCGTCATCCCTTCCTGTGGGGAGTCGCGCTGTGGGCCGTCGGACATATTGCCGCCAACGGCGACGTCGCAAGCCTCGTTCTCTTCGGCGGCATGGCACTGCTGGCCTTTGGCGGGATGGTCCACATCGACCGACGGCGCCAGGCGGCCCTGGGCGCTGATTGGGGCCCGGTGGCGATAACCACGTCCGTCGTGCCGTTCGTCGCCGCCCTGCAAGGGCGTACGCGGATCGATTGGCATGGCATTGGATGGGCACGCCTCGCGGGCGGCATCGCACTCGCCGTCGCGCTGCCGTTCCTGCACCCCTGGCTTTCGGGCAAGACGATCGTTCCCGACTTCATCCTGCAACTCGTTCGATGACCGGGTTCCTGCCGCTGATCGCGCTTTTGGCGGCGTTTGTGGCGGTGCATACGCTCATATCGCGGCCGCTCCTCCGCGAGCCGCTGGTGCGGCGACTGGGGCGTCGCGGCTATGCGGCGGTTCACGGCATCATTTCGGTGCTTGGAATGGCGGCGGCCTACTGGGCCTATGTCCGCGCCCCCTATCTCGAGCTGTGGCCGCCCCTGGCCATATTGAGGGCCGTGCCTGCGCTTACGATGCCGATTGCGCTGCTCCTGACGGTCGCGAGCTTTACGACACCGTATGCCGGGCTGAGTGGCGACCGGTTGCCCGAAAGAGACAATCCGGCGCCTGGAATCCTCGGTCTGACGCGCCATCCGGCGCCCTGGGCGCTGATCCTGTGGAGCGCCGGCCATGTCGTCGCCAACGGCGACCTTGCGGGCGTGCTGTTCTTCGGCACATTCCTGCTCTTCGCCGCGTTTGCGCCGGCGCTGGTGGACAGCCGGCGCCGGCGACTGTGCGGCAGCGCCGCATGGCAGCGTTTTGCCGCCGCCACGGCGACGACGCCGTTCCTTGCGGCGATCCAGGGGCGCACCCGCATCGACTGGCGGGGCATCGGCTGGAAACCCGTTGTGATCGGCCTCGCCCTGTATGCGACGCTCGTGCCGCTCCATGGCCTCGTGTTCGGTGTACCCGCAATCGCCCACTGAGCGCCGGATTGCCGATTTCCAGCCTTGTTTTGCCGCAATTTCATGCCAACATGCGGGGCAGAGATGCAAACATCCTTCTTCGCCCCGATTCTTGCTGCAGTCGCCTTGCTGCTGTCCGGTTGCAGTGAGAGGAACGGACTGGAAAAGATCCTGCCCTTTTCGATCGGGTCGACATCCGGCATCGCATACACCGTCTCGCTCGAGGGCGACCTGCCGCGCGAGCTGCGCGACGTCCTCGAAGCCAATTCGCAGCTTGTCCTGCTGAAGGGCGAGCCACCGAGCAGCCGGGCCGCGTTGCGTCGGCGGACGGCCACCGATGTCGATACCCTGCGTTCCGTCTTGCGGTCGGAAGGATATTACGGCGGAACCGTCGAGGCCGCGACGGATGAGACGGCCGAGCCGGTTGCCATCCGGCTGACGGTCTCGCCGGGGCCGCAATATCGCGTGCAGTCGTTCGACATTTCCTATGTTGGCGATCGGGCCGACAGCGAGACGCTGCCGGTCGATGCGGGGCGATTCGGCTACGTCCCCGACATGCCGGGCCGTGGTGCCGACATCGTGGCGATCACAGACAAGTTACTGGATGTTCTGGGGCAAACGGGCCGTCCGAAGGCGGCGGTCGTGGAACGCAAGGCCGTCGTCGACCACGACGTTGCCGCGCTCACGGTCAGGGTGCGGGTCGACCCCGGTCCGGCCACACGTTTCGGCCCTCTGTCGATTTCCGGATTGACCGACGTCGAGGAGGATTATCTGCGCCAGATCCTCAACTGGCCGGAAGGCAAGACCTACGACAAGCGCCAGCTCGACAGGGCGCGACGGATCCTGGCCGCCACCAACCTGTTCCGGTCGGTCCACATCGAACCGGCGGATACCGTCACGGCCGACGGGACCCTGCCGGTCACCGCGGATCTCACGGAGGCGAAGCATCGCACGATCGCGGCCGGCATCAATTACTCCACCTCCGAGGGAGTCGGCGGCGAACTGTCGTGGGAGCACCGAAATCTTGCCGGTCGCCAGGAACGGCTGAGACTTTCCGCCGAGGCTTCGCAAATCCGCCACGAGGGCGTCGTCGATTTCCGCAAACCGCAATTCCTGCAACGCGATTTGACCCTGCGCCTCAACGGCACGGCCCGAAGCCAGCAGACCGACGCCTACGACGAGCAGACAGCCGGTGGACTCGTTGGCCTGGAGAAGCGATACCGCGAGATCTGGACGGCCGGCATCAGCGTATCGGCCGAATATTCCCGTATCGACGAGGACGGCGTCGACTCGACCTACGGCCTGGTCGGCATTCCCCTCAACGCATCGCGCGATGGCACGGACGATCTGCTCGACCCCCGCACGGGAACGCGGCTGCAAATCGGCGTAACGCCGTATTTCGCAACGATCGAGGACGACGTGAGTTTCACGGTGTTCGAGTTGTCCGGCTCGGCCTACTATGGCCTTGGCAAGGAACGCCGTCTGGTCCCGGCGGTCCGCGCCCGCATCGGGACCATCGTTGGTGCGGAAACGCTGAATATACCGATCACCAAGCGCTTCTTCTCCGGTGGTGGCGGATCGGTGCGCGGGTACGAATTCCAGAAGGTCGGTCCCCTGGATACGGACGGCGATCCGATCGGCGGTCGTTCGGTGGTGGAGGCCGGATTCGAGTTGCGCTGGCAGGTCACCGACAAATTCGGGTTTGTGCCCTTCGCGGAAGGCGGCAACGTGTATGATGACAAATCGCCGGATTTCAGTGAGGACCTGTTGTGGGCGGCCGGCCTCGGACTGCGGTACTTCACCGTCGCCGGGCCGATCCGCCTGGACGTGGCCTTCCCCCTGAACAAGCGGGACGGCATCGATGACGACTACCAGTTCTATGTCAGCCTGGGCCAGGCTTTCTAGCGCCGTGCGAAGGCATCGCGTGCTCAGTGTGGCGGCTGCGCTGCTTGCGCTGCTGTGCCTCGTGCTGGTTGGCGTCTACGCCCTGCTGCAGACGGAGACCGGCCGCACCCGGCTCGCCCGATATCTCGAATCGGCGCTGTCGCAGCCGGGCCGCACGGTCACGATCGGGCGAATCGACGGGCGGCTGCCCGGCGAGATCCGGATCGACGAACTGACGGTCGCCGACCGCGAGGGGGACTGGCTGACGATCCGTGCCCTGGCGCTCGACTGGCGGCCGCTGTCCCTCATCGCGGGCCGCCTCCAGGTCGACGCCGCCACCGCGGGCAAAATCGCGTTTTCTCGACGTCCGATCGTGGCGGCGCCGGCGGACAAGGGCGCGGCGCCGGGGATCCCGCCTCTGGATATCGCTGTACGAGGCGTTGCCGTCGAGCGGCTGCGTCTGGAGGAGCCGGTGCTCGGCGCTGCCGCGGATCTGCGGGCGAGCGCGGAGATGGCCGTCAGCACGGATGAGATCCGCCTGCAATTGGATATTGGGCGAACGGACGCCGTCGCCGGCCGCGCCAACGCGATTTTCGGCTACGACCCGGCGACGGGCCAGCTCGAGCTGCGGGCCACGCTCTCGGAGCCGCGGGGTGGCCTGGTGGCCCGCCTGATGGCGCTTCCGCAGTTGCCGGCGATCGAGTTTGCCGTTTCCGGGGAGGGCACGGCGGCGGACTGGCAGGGCACCGTATCGCTCGATGCGGAGGAGCTGGCGTCGCTGGACTCGCGGCTCACGGTCTCGCTCGGCGACAGGCGGACGCGTATCGCGCTGGACGGCCGGGGCCGGCCGGGACCGGCGGCGGGGCCGACGGCGACCTCCGTTTTCGGCCCCGAGACCGAATTTGCGGTAACGCTGTCCCGCCCGGATGGCGCCGGCCCGTTAACGGTCACGGCGCACCGCCTGCGCAGTGCCGCCATCGAGGCCGACGGGGCCGCAGATCTGGCGCTCCCGGACGGCAACATCGAGGGGAATCTCCGCATCGTCACGCGCGACGCCGCGAGGATTGCGCCCCTCATCCTGCCTGCCAGGCTTGGGGGCGCGACCGTCGAGGGGCGCCTGGAAGGGCCCCTGAGCCATCCCGACATCGAATTCGACGCCGTGATCGATGGCCTTGCCCTCGATTCCTGGTCGACTGAGCGGATGGAGTTGCACGCGCGTCTTGCCCCGGATGGTCCGATCGGTCGCGCCGCCGCCATCGGCATGACGGCGCGGGCGACCCTGACGCAGTTCCGCAGCCCGCTGCCAGAGTTGAACGCGGCACTCGGCGATCGTACCGGCGTGACGGTTGCGCGGGCCGAGCTGCTGAATTTGGCGGAGTTGAACATCGGTGACGGGACGGTGTCGGGTGCCAGGATCCGCGGTTCGGTCGCCGGCAGCGCGATTTTCGAAACCGGGCGGGTCACAGCCGGCGGCCGCATCGAGTTGGACGACGTCTCTTCGCTGTCCGCGCGTGTCGGGCGCCCACTGCAAGGCCGGTTGCACACATCCTATCATGTCACGCAGGATCCGGCCGACGGCTTGTCCATCGACCTTGACGGCACGTTGCACGACGGCCGCTTCGACCTGCCCGTCGCCGAGGCCCTTGTCGGCCCGGAAGCGGCGATTGCCGGCCGGATCGGACGCAGTGCGGCGGGTCACTGGCGCATTTCCGATATCACCGTCTCCGGGCGCGGAGCGACGGCAACGGGTGCGATTTCCGTACCGCCCGGGACCGGAACAATTGCCGTGGACTACGCTGCCACGGTCAGCGATCTCGCACCGCTGGGCCTCGCCGACCCGGCGCGTCCCGGCGGCACCCTTGAAATCCGCGGTAAGGCGGCGGGACCGGCGGCAAATCCCGCCGTCGACGGCGTCGCGACACTGATCGACGCCGCGCCGGGCGGCTTCGCGCTGGAACGGCTGACCGCCCGCTATGCGCTGCCCGGCCCCGCGCGCGAGCTGACAGGGCGGATCGAGATCGAGGGCAGGAACGCCCTGCTGCCGGATCTTGCGGGACGCACCGACATCGCCATCGAGAAAGATTCGATACGGCTGGCCGGACTGCGGCTGACGTCCCGCGCGACGACCGTCGAAGGCAGGCTGGCGATTCCGCTCGCGGGACCGCCGCTCACCGGCACGCTCAAGATCGAAGCCGACGATCTTGGAACCTGGTCGCCGGTCGCGGGGCGGCCGCTCGCCGGCAAGGTGTCGGCGGTGGCGACCCTGACCGCCGAGGAGACCCGGCAGCAGGTCGCGCTCGAGGGATCCGTCACGGCGTTCGCGCTCAATGGTACCGTCGTCTCGCAGGAGCTGTCGGCGACGGCCAAGATCACCGATGCGCTGGGTGAGCGTGGTCTGGCGATTTCGGTCAAGTCCGGCGCCGGCCGCGTCGGTCCGGTGCAGCTTCGCTCCCTGACGGCCGACATCGCCGGCACGATGTCGGACGCACGTGTCGGGCTGCGTGCCGACGCCGATTTCCGCGGCCCGGTCCGGCTCGATGTCGAAGGAACGGTGCAGCGCAAGGACGACCGCACCGTCGTGACGATCGCCAAATTGACAGGACAGGCGATGGGGGCGCCGGTGGCCCTGCAGCGGCCGGCCGTGATCGACATGGGGCCGGCAGGGGACCTGGTGGATGCGGACCTGGCCCTCGCCGGCGGCACGATGCGGGCAAAGCTCCGGCGCACGCCGAAAGAGGTGTCGATCGAGGCCGCCGTGAGGGCGGTCCCGCTCATTGCCCTGTGGCCCGATGCGCCGCCGCAGGCCGATAAATCCATGATCGATGCCGATGCCACGGTGAGCGGACGGGTCGCCCGGCCGACCGGCAGTTTCCGGCTCGCCGTGACGGGCCTGGCGGCCGGCGAGTCGGACACGAGGCCGGAAGGACTGACGCTGAGCATGGATGGCCAGCTGCGCGATCAGCGTATCGTGGCGACCGGCCGCCTGGCCGGCCTCGCAGGGGTGGCGGCCGACATTGACGCGACGGTTCCGGTGCAGGTATCGCTGGCGCCGGTCGTCGTCCGGCTCGACGAAGCGGTACCGGCGTCGGGACGGATCGTCTTCAAGGGTCCGATCGAACCGGTCGTGGCGATGGCCGGGCTCGACCGGCATCGCCTCGAGGGCAACGCGGATATCGAGATGACATTGTCCGGGCCGCTGCGCGATCCGCATATCGATGGCCGCGTCGAACTCACCGAGGGCCGGTACGAGAACCTGGACACCGGGACGATCCTGGCCGGCGTGCGCATCAGGGCCCGCCCGAGCAATGAGACCATCACCATCGACGAGGCCACTGCCAGCGACGACGGCAGCGGCCGGGTCACCGCCACCGGCAAGATTTCGTTCGGCGGGACGGACCGCATGGCGATGTCGCTCGATGTGATGCTGGACAAGGCGCGGCTGGTCCGTCGCGATGAGTTGACGGCAGTTAGCAGCGGGACCGTCAGCCTGCGCGGCACCGCGGCGGAACGCGTGATCTCGGGCCGTCTGAATATCGAGGAGGCGGAGGTCCGGCTGATCGGCGGTACCACGCCGGATGTCGTGCAGATCGAAGTCGAGGAGACCGGGACGCCGCCGGCCGGCGTTCCGCCGCCGCCACCTGCGCCGAAACCGTCGAATACCCACCTTGATCTGGTCATTTCCATGCCAAAGCGGGTATTCGTGCGCGGCCGCGGGCTGGAGTCGGAATGGGGCGGCGAACTGCAGGTTTCGGGAACCACGGCGGCACCGCGCATTCAGGGCGAGCTACGACCGTTGCGCGGACGATACGATTTCGTCGGCAAGATTTTCACGTTGCGGCAGGGCAGCATCAGCTTTACCGGGGCCGAGGAAGTGAACCCCGCGCTGAATCTGTCGGCCGAACGCGTCGCGACGGATCTGACCGCGATTATCCGCGTGACCGGGACCGCGCGGCGCCCGATCATACGGCTCGAGTCGATTCCCGAGTATCCCCAGGACGAAGTACTGTCGCGTGTCCTGTTCAACAAGAGCACCGGCCGGCTGAGCGCGACGGAGGCCCTACAGCTGGGACAGGCGGTGGCGACCATGACCGGTGCGACCGATGGTGGCGGGATCATGGATTTCGGGCGCAAGATGCTGCGTCTCGACGTGCTCGAGTTAAAGGGCGCCGAAGACGCGCCCGACGGCACCAGTGGCCAGGCCGGCGTGGAGGCCGGCAAGTATGTCACCGACGACGTGTATATCGGCATCGAGAGCGGCGCGGCCGGAGAGACCGGCGCCACGGTCGAGATCGAGGTCACGCCCCGCCTGAAGATTGAAGGCGATGTCGGGCAGAAGGAAAAAGAGAAGATCGGCATCAAGTGGAAGCGGGATTATTAGTCCCTCCTGCGTGCATGTCGCGCAATCCGTAACAATTCGGTAACGAATTCAGGGTTAAAAGGATGGCATCGGCTCCGTGCCGGCGCCGACGACGCATGTGGAGGGGAGTATGTTGACTGCCTTGTCAACGCAGGATCCGAAACGCCGCTCATCGCTGCGGGCTGTGGCGGTCCTTGTCGCTGCGTTCGTTCTGGCTGGCTGCACGACGACGCTGACCGAATCGCATACCGGCGGGAACGCCGCCGACCCGTCGATCAAGCTCAACGCCGGCAATGCCCGGGTTGTGCTGATGCCGCTCGATATCCAGCTGAGCGAGCTCACCGCGGCCGGACTCGAGGAGCCGAAGGCGGACTGGACCGAGGCGGCGCGCAGCCATGTGATCGACGCGCTCAACGCCGAGATGTCCGAACGCGGCCTGACGCTGCGGCAGTACCGCAAGCCGAAGGATAGAACGCGGCAGCGCCGGGACGACCAGATCGAGAAGCTGCATTCGAAAGTGGGCGGCACCATCCTCGTGCACCATTACAGCCCGATGAACTGGCTGCCGACCAAGCAGGGCAAGATGGACTGGACGCTCGGCAGCACGGCGCGCCAGCTGGGCAACGACCAGAACTCGGAATTCGCGCTCTTCGTGTTCCTGCGCGACAGCTATGCCACCGGCGGGCGCAAGGCGGCGATGGTGGCCTCGACGATCGTCGGCAGCCTGATCGGAACGCCCGTCGCCAAGGCCGGTGAGCGCATCGGTTTTGCCTCGCTTGTCGACCTGCGCACCGGCGACGTCGTGTGGTTCAACGTGCTCTACAGCGACTCCGGCGACATGCGCGAGCCGGAGCCCGCACGCGCGGTGGTCAACGATCTGATTGCGGGATTCCCGATATGACCGGGATGAAGGTGCCGGTCCTCGCAGCGGCCCTGCTGCTGCTTGGCGCCTGCACGACGACCCCGCCCGAGCCGATCGCCGACCTGAAACCCGGCGAGCGGCCGGCACTGGGCACCGACGAGGCCGGGCTGTGGATGCAGATGGACAGGGTCGAGGACAAGCTCAGCACCTCCGGCCGCGTGGTGACCGACCCGGCGCTCAATAACTATGTCCGCACGGTGACCTGCCGGCTGAGCGCCGAGTACTGCAAGGATCTGCGCCTCTACATCGTGCAGACCCCGCATTTCAACGCCAGCATGGCGCCGAACGGAACCATGCAGGTATGGACCGGCACCCTGCTGCGCGTGCAGAACGAGGCGCAGCTCGCCTACGTGCTGGGTCACGAGATGGGCCATTACATCCGCCGCCATTCCGTGCAGCGCTGGCGCACCATCCGCAACAAGACCGACAGCATGGCCTTCTTTACCGTCACCACCCGGATGGCGGGGCTCGGGTTCATGGGCGACCTCGCCGATCTGGCGGCGATGGCCAGCGTCATGGCGTTCTCGCGCGACCACGAACGCGAATCGGACGATATCGGCTTCGACCTCATGGTCGAGGCCGGCTACGCCGCCGAGGAAGCGCCGAAGATCTGGATGGCGCTCGAGGCCGAGCGCGATGCCGCGGGGGCGGAGACGCCGTCCGTGTTCTTCTCCTCGCACCCGGCGACCGAGGAGCGTCTTGCGACGCTGCAGGCGCGGGCCAGCGCCCAGGCCGGACGGGGCAACAAGGGCAGCAAGCCCTTTGCCGCCGCGGTCCGCCGCTATCGCAGCGCCTGGCTGCGCGACGAGGTGCGCAAGCGCGACTTCGAGGGAACCCGCGTCGTCCTTGCCAATCTTCTCGAGGCGGGCCATCCGGCCGGCGAGATCCATTATTTCGAGGGTGAGCTCTATCGCCTGCGCGGCGACGACGGCGACATGAAGCTGGCCATCGGCAGCTATCGCAAGGCGCTGGCATCGAAGGGCGCACCGGCCGAAACGCACCGGGCGCTCGGCCTGATGTACTGGAAGTCGAACCAGCCGAACCTGGCGCGCAAGTCGTTCCGCGCATATCTCGCCGCTGCCCCGAAGGCGGAGGACCGCGCGATGGTCAATTCCTATATCCAGCAGCTCAAGTGAGGCTTCGATGATACGGAAACTTACCGCCCTGGCGGGGCTGTTGCTGGCCACCGCCTGCGTCCCGTCGGTCGTCGCGACGCCGCCGCAGGAGCCGATCCAGATCGGGTTCTACAGCGTCACGCCGCAGATCGAATGGAACCGGCCGATGCTGATCGCCGGCGAGGCGTGGACCGTCGATGGCTACGCGCTGCAGGCGTTGCGCTTTCTCGAGGTGGCGCACGGGCAGACCCTGTCCGGCGAAGAGGACCCGGAGAAGAAGGCGCCGGTATTCCGCAAGACCATGCTGCCCAACGAAATCCAGGAATTCATCGTCGAGACCCTGGCGGCGGGCGGCTGGGCGAACGTCAAGCCGAAGGGCCTGAAGCCCGCCAAGTTCGGGAATCTGCCCGGCTTCCGCTTCAACTTCGCGATGGCGTCCGAGGACGGCCTCGAATACGAGGGCATGGCGTACGGGACGGTGCGCGAGGATACCCTCCACGTCATCCTGTACATCGGAACGCGGCTGCACTACTTCCCGAAATACGCCAAGGACGTCGAGAAGATTTTCGCCTCGATCCGGACCTGACCGGACAAGGGAGGCGGCTACGGCCCCCCTTCGCGCTTCCTGGCCAGGCGCAGGCGCAGCGCGTTGAGCTTGATGAAGCCCTCGGCGTCGCGCTGGTCGTAGACCGAGTCCTCCTCGAAGGTGACGTGCTCGAGCGAGTACAGGCTGTCCGGCGAGCGCCGGCCGACCACGGCGACCGACCCCTTGTACAGCTTGACCCGCACGGTGCCGTTGACGCGCTGCTGGCTCTCGTCGACCAGCGCCTGCAGCATGCGCCGCTCGGGGGCGAACCAGAAGCCGTTGTAGACCAGCTTGGCGTAGCGCGGCATCAGCTCGTCCTTCAGGTGCATCGCCTCGCGGTCGAGCGTGATCGACTCGATGCCGCGATGGGCCGCCGCCAGGACCGTGCCGCCGGGCGTCTCGTACACGCCGCGCGACTTCATGCCGACGAAGCGGTTCTCCACCAGGTCGAGCCGGCCGACGCCGTTCGCCCCCGCCACCGCGTTGAGGTGGGTGAGCAGCGCCGCCGGGCTCATCCGCGCGCCGTCGACGGCGACCGGATCGCCCCTCTCGAAGTCGATCTCGACATAGGTCGGCGCATCGGGCGCATCCTCCGGGCGGACGGTGCGCGAATACACGTACTCCTCGGGCTCCTGCCACGGATCCTCCAGCACCTTGCCCTCGGCGGAGATGTGCAAGAGGTTGGCATCGACCGAGAACGGCGCCTCGCCGCGCTTGTCCTTGGGCACCGGGATCTGGTGCTGCTCGGCGTATTCGATCAGCCTGGTGCGCGACGTCAGCTTCCATTCGCGCCATGGCGCGATGACCTTGATGTCCGGGTTGAGCGCATAGTAGCCGAGCTCGAAGCGGACCTGGTCGTTGCCCTTGCCGGTGGCGCCGTGGCACACCGCATCGGCCCCGGTCTCGGCGGCGATCTCGATCTGCCGCTTGGCGATCAGCGGACGGGCGATCGAGGTGCCCAGGAGGTACGTGCCCTCGTACATGGCGTTGGCCCGGAACATCGGGAAGACGTAGTCGCGGACGAACTCCTCGCGCAGATCCTCGATGTAGATCTCCTTGATGCCCAGCATCTCGGCCTTCTTGCGGGCCGGCTCCAGCTCCTCGCCCTGGCCGAGGTCGGCGGTAAACGTCACCACCTCGCAGCGGTAGGTGTCCTGCAGCCAGCGCAGGATGATCGAGGTGTCGAGACCGCCGGAATAGGCGAGCACGACCTTCTTGATCTTGTCGGACATGGCGTTGCGCCCGTGACTGGTGGATGACAGAGCGGCGGCACTATAGCGGCTGCGGCTCCGCGCGCAAGGCCCGCCGCCGCGCGGTGCAACCGCGCCGGCAACCGTCTAGGCTCCGCCGCTGCGCCGGGACGCTCCCGGCAGCAGGGCGATGGTCCCCGTGCCCAGCACCGCGCCGGCGAGCGCGAACAGCGGCGGATAGGCGTGCATTGCCGCGAACAGGGCCGACAGCCCGTAGAAACCCGCGGCCTGGGCCAGAGCGAAGAACAGCGTCATCAGCCACCACAGCCGCCGCTGCCCGTGCCGGCCTCCGATCTCGCCGGCGCGGCCGGCGAACAGGGCGACCGTGGCCGGCATGGTCAGGCCGAACAGGACCGACGAGACGATCTGCGGCCCGGGCGCCCGGAGGACGACCGGGAACAGGACCGCGACGGTGCTGAGCACCATCGCGGCGATGAGCGTGCCGCCGAAGCCGTACCGGTCGGCAAGCCGGCCCACGACGAACGGCGTCGCCGCGGCGAGAAGGCCGATCACCGTCCAGTGCACGCCGCCGGCGGCGATCCCGAGGGCCAGCTCGCGGGCGAGGTAGTCGACCCAGAACACCGAGTGCGGCGCGATGCCGATGGCGTAGGTGGCATAGGACAGGCAGAGCAGGACCGCCGGCATGCCCCACCGCGCCGGCGGCTCGCCCGTCGGCGGTGCCAGTCCGGCCTCCGGAGGCTCGCGCCAGAAGGCGTGCACCAGGCCCGCCAGCACGAGGACGGCGAGCGCGAGGCCCGACCAGGCCACGCTCGCCCCGAGACCGGCCAGCAGCGGCACGACGGTCCCGCTCGCCGCGACGCCGAGCCCGACGCCCGTGAAGACCATCCCGGTCAGCACGCCCCAGCGCGCCGCCGGGGTCAGGGCGAGGACCGCCGGCCCGACCAGCACGATCAGCACCGCGCCGCCATAGCCGGCAACGAAGCGCCACAGGGCGAGCCAGGGATATCCCCAGGGCAGCGCCGCCGCGCCGAGCGAGGCCAGGCACAGGATGAGGTTCAGACGCACGGCGCGACCGGTGCCGAGACGCAGCGCGGCCCACCATGCCGTCGCCGCGCCGAGGAAGTAGCCGGCGAAGTTGACGGCGCCGAGATAGCCGGCCTCGGCGGCGGTGATCCAGCCCTCGCCGATCATCACCGGCACCAGCGGCGTGTAAGCGAAGCGGCAGATGCCGACGCCGATCAGGCCGCCGGCGAGGCCGACGAAGGCAAGCCGGCGCACCCCGCCCCGGTCGCCGACCAGGACGGGACCGGCCTCGCTCATTTGCCGCCGGTCCCGATCAGCGCAAACAGGCGCGGCAGGTCGACGCAGATCTCGTCCGCCTCGAGGCTGCGATCGGCCTCGAGGATCGTCCGGCAGGCCCGCTCCATCGCAAGGAACGCCGCGCGCAACAGGTGGTTGGCGTGGATGACGATGGAGACGCCGCGGTCGAACAGCTCTTCGTCTCGGACGAAGTTGTACGCGGTCGGGATGCACAGCAGCGGCTTGTCGATGCCGGTCTCCTTGCGCAGCGCGTTGAACCGGTCGATGAAGGCGAACACCTCCTCGCCGCTCCTGTCCTTGGAATGGATGACGATGCCGTCGGCCGCGGACTCGAGGTAGGCGCGGGCCCGCACCAGCGCATCGTCGAGCCCGGCGCCGGCGATCAGGCTCTCGATACGCGCGAAGATCAGCACCTCGCCGCTCAGCATGGCGTCCTTGCCCTGGGCGATCTTGTCGGCGAAGGCGGCGGGGTCCTCGAGGTCGTGGCGGACGCCGGCGGCAAGGCTGGTGCGCTTCGGGAACACCTTGTCCTCGACGATGATCAGCGAGACGCCCAGCGCTTCCATGCGCGTGCACAGATAGCGGAAGGCCAGCGCATCGCCCCCGGTGTCGGCATCGGCGATCAGCGGCTTGTCGGTCGCGGCGGCGATCTCCTCGACGGTCTCCAGTTTGCGTTCCTGGCGCGCCAGCTCGACGTCCGGCAGCGCCCGGCTGGAGGCGCAGGTGAAGCCCGACAGCCACAGCGCATCGAATTCCTTAGCCACGCCGTCGGGCCCCTCGACCGCCGCCTCGTTGCCGATCAGCCCGGACAGCGGGTTGTGCGCCTCGATGGCGCGCAGCCGGCGGCCCTCCGCCAGCATCGCCTTGATGCGGCCGCGGCGGTGCTCGTCGAGGATCCGGTGTTTCAGGGTCATCGCCTCAGCCCTCCCGCGCCAGCACGCGCAGCACGTTCTGCACCGTCAGCACGCTGATCCATCGGTTGCCCTCGATGCTGACCCCCGCGATATGCGGCGTGAGGATCAGGTTCGGCACACCGGCAAAGAGCGCGCCGCGTTCCGCGGACATCGGCTCTTCGGCGAACACGTCCATCGCCGCGCCGCCGAGAGTGCCGCCGCGCAGCGCCGCGACAATGGCGTCCTCGTCGACAATGCCGCCGCGCGTCGTGTTGATCAGGATCGCATCGTCCCTCATGCGCTTGAGCGCCGCCGCATCGATCATGTTGGCGGTCTCTTGCGTGTACGGCGTGTGCAGGCTGACCACGTCGGAGATGTCCAGCAGTCGCTCCAACGGCACCGGCTCGACGCGCCGCTCGCGCCACGCCGGGTCCTCCTCGTGCACGAAGGGATCGTACGCCACCAGCGTCATGCCCAGCGCCGAGGCCCGGCTCGCGACGTGCCGCGCGATGTCGCCGAAGCCGACGAGGCCCATCGTCGCACCGGCGGCCTCGCGGCCGATGAGATCGTTGCGGGGCCATTCCCCGGCGCTCACCCGCCCGGTCGCGCCATAGGCGCCGCGCAGCAACATCAGCATGGTCGCAATGACGTATTCTGCGACCGAGACGGCGTTGGCGCCGCGCGCCGGGCGGACCGCGACGCCGCGCGCGGCGCAGGCATCCAGGTCGATGCGCTCCAGCCCGACGCCGAGGCGGCCGATCACCTTCAGCTTCGGGCAGGCATCGAGCAACGCCGCGTCGACCCGGGTGCGGTTGCGCACGATCAGCGCCCGGGCCGCGGCGGCTTCGCGGACCAGATCGTCCGGCCGGTCGACCAGGTCCTTCTCGTACAGGACGTCGTGCGTCGCCGCCAGCTCGGCCGCGACGTCGTCGTCCATAAATTCGGTGATCACGATATCCGCCACGCTACCCCCCAGTCCGGTGCGAGATTCTATCCGTCATCGGCAGCCCGCGCCGACTGTCCGGTGGCCGCGGGTGTGGTGCCGGGCATGATACGCATTGCATCGCCAACCATCGAACGAAATCCGCGCTGCGGCTGCGGCGGGCGGCGGTCCGCGCGGAACGTCCCCATGCGTTAGGGCTTTTCGGCGGGTTTCGGGA
>CAYFYY010000077.1:6297-20958 GCA_964347475.1 uncultured Flavobacteriales bacterium | reverse complement strand
AGCTTCTTGGGGTCGCTGTTACGGATACGGCCGAGCCAGTCGGCGGCGAGCGCCAGCGCCTCCTCCCATTCGATCTCGCGGAACTCGCCCGTACCGCGCGGGCCGGTGCGCAACAGCGGTTTGCGCAGGCGCGCCGGCGAATAGTGCTGCATGATGCCGGCCGAGCCCTTGGCGCACAGCACGCCCTTATTTACCGGATGGTCGGGGTTGCCCTCGATGTAGCGGACCCTGCCGCCCTTCAGGTGGACGCGGATGCCACAGCGGCAGGCGCACATGTAGCAGGTCGTGTGCTTGACCTCGTCGGCCACCACCGGCGCGGTGTCGACCGCCTCCTGCTGCAACAGGCCCTTGCGCCCTGCATCCATGAAGAGCTCCCTCGTTTGCCGCCAGTCCGCCGCGCCGACGCAGCGCCGCGGCGGTTCGTAACCCGACCGTGTTGACGATGATAGTTATATGAGGACTTCCGAATGTAAAGGGTGGAAACGCCGCCGTCCAGAGTGCCGGTGCGTTTCGGTATCGGTCGGTGCCGACGCCGCGCGACCTCGTGCTTCGAGACGGCGCTGTGCGCCGCCTGAGTACGGAGGCTTTGCAAGGAACCAGATCTTGTCATCGCGAGGCTGCGAAGCAGCCGTGGCGATCCAGAAAAGGGCTCGCTTCCGCGACATCCTGGATTGCCGCGTCGGCCTTCGGCCTCCTCGCAATGACGGCTTGATGCCCCCCACAAGGGTCTGCTGTACGTTGTGCGTGTTATCGAGATTCTCGGAGCCTCATGCTGATGAGGGCCGTATGGCCCGTCTCGAAGTATGAGGTCGCTCTGCCCGTGTTAACCCGAATGGAAAAAAGCGAAGCGCTCGACCTCAGCGACGTTAATGTTCCGGTAGCGGCGGCGTGGGACATGCGCGCCGAGAGCCGCAACGGAGGGGGACGGCCGGAGCATGTCGAAAGATCGCACCAGTGGGCCCGCCCCGCGCCGGCTCGCCGCCACCCTTATCATCGCCGCCGCCCTCGCCGCGTGGGAAGCGCCAGCGCTGGCCGCCAGCTTCGACGTCGAACCGGGATCGGAAGCGGTCAAATGGTCCCGATTGTTCGAGGTGGGGCGTCCCGCAGACTTGTTCTCGCTTGTCGATAATGGCAGTCCGGAATTCTGCGGACCGCTTCTGAAATTCCTGAACAGCCGGTGGCCATCGGATGGACGGTGGTATCCGTTCATTCTTCTGCGCAACGACTATCTGGTCCAGCCATGGGAAGAGCGCATATTGACCTGGCGCCTCCCCGGCGGGGCCATGGGGAGCCGCTACGTCGATGCCGCCTTCATCGACATCAACGGCGATGGCATTGAAGACGGTGTCTTCCGCGAACACTGCGCGCTTTCGGGCAGAAATTTCCAAAACCTGATGCTGGTGCTTTCCGTCGATCCCGCCGTCAGGCAAGAAGATCCGATATTGGAGCCGCATGCCCGAGACATTGCCGCGCACACCGTGCGATTTGAACGATTGGACAAAGATCCGGCCGATCCTGATCCGCGGCACTTTGTGGAGCTTGTCAGATATGATGGACGGTACTTTCTTCTGACGAGCCGGGCGTATTTCTGGACGCTGGAAGGTCGTCGAAGATATGCGAAAATCGAGCTGTTCGAGATCGACAAGGGTATTGAGCCCATCTGCCTGTTCCAGGCCGTCCGCGAAATATCGGATTACCGGTAACAAAATCCAAAACGCGAGAGTGACGTCCGGGGTTCCGGGGACACGACACCGACATTCACCAAGTTACCCGCTCAGCCCCTCCCGAAAGCCGCAGAAAAGCCTAACGCATGGGCTCGTTCCGCAGGGAAGGGCGCGCGCCGCCGCTAGACCTTCCGGAACGCGGCGTTGGCGCCGAGGCCGGCGAGCACGGCGAAGAGGATGGCGAACAGGCCGTAGAACGCCGCGTAGTTGTGCGCGAAGTCGAAGATCTCGGCCAGCACGCCGATCTTGCTGACCTGGAGCGGTGTGCTCTGGGCGCTGATCACCTCGCCGTCGCGGACCAGCAGCACCTCGACCGTATAGCGGCCGGTCGGCACGTTGGTCGGAAAGGCGACGTCGGTGCGGAACAGCCGCGCGCTCAGCATCTTCACCGAGCCGACCGCGGCGCCGTAATGGCCGAGCTCCTGCTTGCGGCGGATCAGTGCCTCCCGGAATTCCGCCGTCGCGACGGGATCGACGGCGCGGCGCGGGTCCCGCGCCACCGGCAGCTCGAGATGCGCAACGCCGATCTGGTGGCGCTCGCGCACCGCATCGGGCAGCCAGGCGCCGGGCTCGGCAGTCGCCATCACCTGATAGAAGGCCGGGATTCGCTCGAACGTCATGTCGTCCCGGTTCATCCAGATGCCGGCGGTGCGCGCCTTGCGGCGCACGGTCAGCGTCTCCACGGGCCCGTGCACCAGGACGACGACGTGGCCGTCGCCCTCGACGGCGCCGAACAGCAGAAGCTCGGCACCCTCGAACCCCATGGTGATCCTGACCAGGTGCTCCGACAGGTCGGCGACCAGCGGCTGCTCCGCCGCCGCGGCCGGCGCGGCCGCGAGCGCAACAGCGAGGGCACTGAGCAGGCGCCTCATCGTCAGTGCCCTCCCAGCACGGCGAGGGAGAACACGTCGTCCGGCACCGCCACCAGGTCGACGAGCATCTTGCCGCACACGCCGATCACCATCGCCGCCAGCAGGAAGCGCATGCGCTCGCCCGGCAGCTTGGCGCCGAGCCGGGTTCCGACCTGCGCGCCGACGACGCCGCCGACGATCAGGAACAGGCCGAGGAGGAGATCCACCGTCTGGTTCTGGTAGGCCTGCAGGAAGGTCACGTTGGCGGTGACGAAGACGATCTGGAACAGCGAGGTGCCGATGACGACGGAGGTCGGCATGCCGAGGATGTAGATCATCGCCGGCACCATGATGAAGCCGCCGCCGACGCCCATCAGCGCTGCCAGCAGCCCGACCAGGGCGCCGACCGCCAGCGGCAGCAGCGCGCTGATATAGAGCTTGGAGCGGCGGAACCGCATCTTGAACGGCAGGCCGTGGAACCAGCGGTGCTCGTGCAGCTTGCGCCGGCCGGCCCCGGGCTTGCGGGTGCGCCAGATCGACTTGACGCTCTCATAGGCCATCAGCGCGCCGATGATGCCGAGGAACACGACGTAGGCGAGTCGGATCACCACGTCGATCTGGCCGAGCTGGCTGAGGAACTTGAACAGCGAGACGCCGAAGGTCGAGCCGACGATGCCGCCGACCAGCAGCACCAGCCCCATCTTCAGATCGACGTTGCGGCGGCGGAAATGGGCCAGCGCCCCCGACACCGACGAGGCGACGATCTGGTTGGCCTCGGTGCCGACGGCGACCGGGGCCGGCACCCCGAGGAAGATCAGCAGCGGCGTCATCAAGAAGCCGCCGCCGACGCCGAAGATGCCGGACATCATGCCGACGCCCGCGCCCAGCCCCAGCAGGACCAGGACGTTCAAGGAGATTTCGGCGATCGGCAGATAGACATGCATTGGCGGCAGGACGGGTCCGCTTCTCGCTGGAAGTTCTCGAAGGAAAGCCGGCGGTCACCGGCCGATCCGTTACGGTCTTCCGGCGCCGCCCGTGCCCGGGCACCGGCGGCGCCGCAGGGACGTAATGATACCGTTTGCCCGTTTATTCAAGCTTAATTCAGCGAATCGTAATGTTTGTCATGCTGCCGGCCGCGGGTGGCGGGCCCACCGATGCAGGGGGAGTCCGTCGCCGCACGCCGCCGTTCAGCGCGCAAGCCCGGCTTCCCGGTAATAGCGTTCGGCGCCCGGGTGCAGCGGGATGCGCAGCCCCTCGAGGGCCAGCGTCTGGTGGATGAACAGGCCGCGCGGGTGGCCCTTGTCCAGGAGTTCCCTGTTGCGCTCATGCCATAGCGCCTTCGTGATGCCGTAGACGAGCTCGTCGCCGACGTTGGTCGAGGTGACCCATATGGTGCCGATGGCGAGGGTGGGCGTCAGCGGGACGCCCTCATAGGCGCCGGCCTGGATGGCCGTGGTGGCGAAGAAGTCGTGGTCGCGGACGATGCCGATCGCCTTGGTCTCCTCGATCGGCAGCAGGGCGATCTCGATCCGCCTGGCGAGCTCCGCGATGGTGGCGACCGGGGCGCTGGCGATGACGAAGAATGCGTCGATGATGCCGACCTCCAGCATGTCCGCCGCATGGCCCGGCGTCGTGTAGACCGGCTCGAGGTCATCGGCGACCAGCCCGTAATGCCGCAGCACCAGCAGCGCCTCGAACCGGGTGCCCGACTGCTCCTCGCCGAGCGAGACCCGGTGGCCCTTGAGATCGGCCACCGACTCGATGCCGGAGTCGGCGCGTACGACGATGTGCAGCTCCTCGGGATAGAGGCTGGCGATGGCGCGCAGGTTGTCGATCCCGGTCCCGCCCTCGAAGATCCATGTGCCGTCATACGCCCACTCGACGATGTTGGCGCGGCCGAGGCCTGAGTCGAGGCTGCCGGCGCCGACCCGCCGCATGTTCTCGACCGAGCCCTGGGTCGACTGGGCGACGGCGATCAGCCCCGGCACACCGCAGCTGCCGCCGCGGTCGCACGGGCGCGAGCCGGGCGGATTGCTGATGATGTTGCTGAGCAGTGCGCCGGTCAGAAAATAGCTGCTGCTGCTGGCCCCGGTGCCGATGGTGAAGAAGCGGATATCGTTGTCGGCGCGCAGGGCGGCCGAAAGGATCACCGATGCGACGGCGAGGGTCGCCATCGTCAAGATCGAACTGCGGGTTCTGGGCTGCATGATGCGGATCGCTGCGGTGCAAAAACGGGGGCGCATCCCGTATATGGGAGGACTGCGGCGGAATGAAAGCGAATTAATGTCGCGGCGGGGTTTTTCGTCACCGCGTAAATGCGGTACCACTTGAGCCATGAATGCGGAAGGGCAGGACGGGGCGCATCGCGCCGTCGCCGTCATCGGCGCCGGAATCGTCGGTATGGCGACGGCGCTGTCGCTGCAGCGCGACGGCCATCGCGTCACCGTGTTCGACCCGGCGCCGCCGGGCGAAGGGTGTTCGCAGGGCAACGCCGGAATCATCGCACCCTATGCGGTGGTTCCCGTGCAGACGCCGGGCGTGCTGTGGCGGGTGCCCGGCATGCTGCTTGATCCCCTGTCGCCGCTGGCGGTGCGCTGGGCGCATCTGCCGCGACTGGCACCGTGGCTTGTCCGCTTCACCCTTGCCAGCGGCGCAACGCGGGTGGAGGCGATTTCGCTCGCCCTGGCGTCGGTGCTCGGCGGGGTGCGCGAGGCATGGCGGGATCTCGCCGGCACCGCCGGCGCGGCCGGCCTGCTCCGGGATGGCGAGGTGCTGACCCTGTTCGGCTCAGAGCGCGCGTGGCGCGACGCCCGCTTCGGTCTCGGGCTGCGCCGCCGCCGCGGCGTGCCCGTGGAGGAGATCACTGCCGATGCAGTGCGGCGCCTCGAGCCGGCGCTGGCCTCGGTCTTCGCGCGGGCGGTGCGGGTGCCGGACCTGTCGTGGTGCGTCGACCCGCTGGCGCTGACCCGGCACCTCGCCGACCGGTTCCGGTCCGACGGAGGCGAGATCCGCGCCGAACGGGTGCTTGCCGCGCGACCGCGAGACGCGGGCGGGGTGTTGCTCGAGGCCGAGGGCGGCGCGTCCGAGTGGAACGACATCGTGCTCTGCGCCGGGGCCTGGTCGCGGCCGTTGGCGGCGATGCTCGGCGCTGCGGTCCCGCTCGGTACCGAGCGCGGCTACCATGTGATGCTGGCGGCCGATGCCGGCCTGCTCAGCCGGCCGGTCAACCTGTACGACGGCGGGTTCTACATGACGCCGATGTCCGGCGGGCTGCGCTGCGCCGGCACCGTCGAGCTCGGCGGGCTCGACGCGCCGCCCGATCCGCGGCGCGCCGACGTCATCGAACGGCAGGCACGGCGCCTGCTGCCCGACGCCGGCGCGAAGCTGTCGGACTGGCTCGGCTTCCGGCCGTCGATGCCGGACTCGCTGCCGGTGCTCGGACCCGCCCCGGGCCGGCGCGGCATCTGGCTGAATTTTGGGCACGGCCATCTCGGGCTCACACTGGCGGCGACGTGCGGCGGCATCACCGCCGACCTCGTCGCGGGGCGCGATCCCGGCGTCGACCTCGCGCCGTTCTCCGCGACGCGCTTCTGACCATCGCCCAAAGGACCAGCACCGCGGGAACAGCGCCGCGGGAACAGCGGCCACGCCAGGCTTACCCGTCGATGACCTCCGGCTCGGGGATACCCAGCAGACCGGCCGTTGTCGCGCCCTGCCGGATCTTCGCGATCGTCTCGTGCTCCCGTGCTTGGGCCGCCTGCGCCGCCGCCAGCACCGCGTCCACTTCGGCCAGCGGCACCACGGCGACACCGTCTTCGTCGCCGACGATTAGGTCACCTGGCGCCACCGGCACGCCGCCGCAGGCGATCGGCACATCGATGGTGCCGCCGAAGCCCTTGTGCGGGCCGCGCGGCACGACGGCGCGGCAGTAGACGGGAAAGCCCATCTCGCGGATCGCCGCGACGTCGCGGATCGCGCCGTCCAGCACCAGGCCGGCGATGCCACGCGCCACCGCGGCATGCGTCATGATCTCGCCCCACACCGCGACGTCGTCGAGGCGCGCCGCATCGACGACCAGCACCTCGCCGGCGCGCACATGCGGGATCGCGGCGTGCAGGATGCCATTGTCCCCGGACATCGTCGTCACCGTGCGCGCCTGGCCGGCCAGGCGTATCCCCGGCGCGACCGGCTTGATCGCAGCGGCCATGACGTTGCTGCGGTTCATCGCATCGCCCAGCAGGCTGGCGGCGATGTCGCGCGCGGCGGCGACGGTCTCGGCGGGCAGGGCAGGGAAGTCGACGGGACGGCGGAAGTAGGGCATGGCCGGCCTCCTTCTTGTCGGCGCGCGGGTCCGTGGGACGCGTCGCGCCGATACTGGCAGGCAGGGGGGCCGGCGGCAATTGCTATCCTCGCCGGCCGGTGGGCCGGGCCGGCGCGGCCCGTCCCCTGGCATCAAGACTGCGGCCTAGTATTCCGGCCGCACCGAGGTCCGCGAATTGCGGACGACCCTGCCGTCGTAGTCGTAGATGTAGGTCGCACTCTCAAGGAAATTGAACGGGATCTTGAGGCCGATCTCGCGCGCCTTGCGGAAGTTCACGGCGATGTCCGGCGGCGAGACGATGCCGACCACCATGTCGCCGGGCTTGCTTTCGCCCGACAGCACCTGCGCGCCATAGATCGCCGCGAGATGCGCGTTGCTCTCGAAGCTGATGCCGATCGACAGCACCGCACTGTCGTCGCCCGCGGTCACCACCTCGGGGACGACGCTGAGCACGGGCACGCGGTCGGCATGCTTGTTGATCGTCGCGATCTCGCGGAACACCGACGTGCTGCCGGTGATCCAGAACACGCTGTTGCTCAGCGTCGGATCGTTCTTGCGCATGGTGGCGACCGCCGAGCGCACCAGACCGTACAGCTCCTCCTTGGCGAGCTTCGGATCCTGGACCGCGAGCTCGAGGACCCGCATACCCCGCAGCCGCGCGAATTCCGCCATCGGCTTGGCTTGGGTCTCGACCGCGCTGACGTTCTTGCTGTCGACGAGGATCGCGAAATTCTTGAGCTGCGGCATCAACTCGTGCACGTAAGCCATCTGCACTTCGACCGGCATGTTGAGCGAGGTGAACGCGAAATTGGTGCCGGTCCCCTTGTCGTAGCTCTCCGCCTGGCCGAGCATCACCGGGTCCTTGGAGCACACCGAGACGACGGGTACCGCGCCGCCGTTGTAGTTCTCGAACAGCCATGCGGTGGATTCCGAGCCCATGGAGAACACCAGGTCGTACCCCTCCTTGTCGACGCGCTGGATCAACTTGCGTCCGCGCGCATCGCTCTTGCGGAAGTTGACGACATCGATCTCGGCGTTGACGTCCTTCTCCGCGAAGATATCGAGGATCTTCGTGATTGCGGTGTCGTATGCGGAAGAGGGCCGCGGATAGACGACCATCACCTTGCGCCTCGGGGACTTGTCGCTGGCATAGCGTGGGCGGATCTGCACCTGGTTGGGGTCACCCGTAACCTCGCTGACATACCATGAGGTCGTGACGCTTTCACCGTAGCGGAACCAGTCCGCGTAGGCCGGCTCAGCAATCGCCGGCGACGGCAGAATGAGCAATGCGACCGCGATGGTCGCCGCGCTGCTGAGCGCCTTTGCCCGAGTTTTCGATGACAGGAATGGCAACACGGAGGGTCTCCTTAGATCATGAATACCTGGGTTGCGCGGGCGTGAACTTGACCAGGAACAGGATGCCGAACAGCGCGATCGCTGCGCCGATCCACGCGACCACCATGGGGTCTTTCCCGCTGAAGATGAAAAGCTGGCCGACAATGAAAGGCCCGGCCACGTGGCCGATTCGCTCGAGGAACCGGTAGGCGGCCGTCGCCGATGTCTCGCCGGTCGCAGCGGCAAGCTTGGAATTCGCGACGTGCGTGACGACAGGTGCATTGATGTAGCCATGGGCGACACCGACGACGGCAACACCGACGATCAGCAACAGCGTCATGAACACCGAATTGTCGGCCTGGTTGACCAGCGGCGCCCACCCCGTCATGCCGATCAAGACGAGACCGGCTCCGCTCAACACGCAGCCGAAGAAAAGGGCGGACACCGTCTTGCCCGAATGGTCGACGGCGCGCGACGCGTAACCGCTCGCCAGTACGACAGCACCGGCATAGACCATAAGGATCTGGCCGATGTCTTCCTGGGCGTAATGCGCCTGGGTCATCAAGACCGGCAGCCCGAAGATGACGACGCCGGTCAGCACCGCCTTGGCCGGCACGCCGACGAGGAACATGGTGCGCAGGAATTCGAAATTGCGGAGCACCTTGCCGAGATCGCGGAGCAGCACGTTGAGCGAGCCGCCATGCTCCGGGTCGAGCAGGTTGCGGGTCGAGACCCGGGGCACCAACGCGACCGTGTAGAGCGCCATCAGTGCGGCCATCAGCGCGGCGAGCGCGAAGACGCCCTGCGGGCCGATCTGGGTGACCAGCAGCGAGCCGATTGCCATTCCCGAGATCATGCCGCCCTGGAAGCCGAACACGATGATTGCCGCGCCCTGGGTCTTCCGGTTCTCGGCGGCGGTCGCCAGGATGAAGGACTGCACCCCGATGAACAGCATGCCCTGGCCGATACCGGACAGGGCGCGGGCGACGAGCACCACGTAGTAGTTGGGCTCGAGCACAAGCAGGCCGAGCCCGAGCGCTGCCAGCGACATGCCCAGATACATCAACGGCCGCGGGCTGAAATGCTGTGCGAAATGGCCCGCTGGCACCAGGCTGAGCGCGAAGCTGAGGTAGTAGACCATGAAGATCAGCGATACGGAGCCGGCATGCATGCCGGAACTTTCGACGACCTGGTACATGAACTGCGGCAGGAACGCATAGCTGAGGTGTTCCGCGACGATGGCGATGAAGAACACCGGCTTGACGAGCTTCAGATCCGATTCCTCGGTGTCGTGCCTCGCTGCCTCTTCGCCGCTCGATTCGCCCGACCCCCCGGCGCGGCGCACCGACCCCGCCAATTGCAGGAAAATGCCGGCCGCAAAGGCCGATGCAACGAATACCGCGGTGAAATTCTTCACGCTGCGCACGATCTGGCGGTACACGATATCAGCGGGTGTCGCGACGGCGATGCGGATGTCGCGCCCGCCGGGCGGCGTCAGGTCGACGATGTATTCGTAGACGCGGCGCTCGCTTCGCCACGGATGCCCGACGGCCTGTGGGTCGGTGTGGATCTTGACGATCCCGTCCACCGTGAGGCCTGCGGCGCTGATATCCGGATTGAGGCGCTGGTAATCCTCGATCACCTGATCCAGCCCCTCGATCTCCGTGATGTTCAGGCCGAACAGCACGATGCTGTTGATACGCTCGCCGAGCGAGTCCGCCAGTGCTTTGGTCTTGGCCTGCGCGCCGTCCGAGTACAGGGAGATCAGCGTCGCGACGACGGCGATCGACACACCGAGGAACGTCAAGGCATACACGTATTGCAACCAGCGTTCGCGCCGCCCCGTCAGGAACGGTGCGCCGATGGCCACGAACAGGCCGAACCCCACGGCGGATATGGCCGCAACGATGAACATCGGCTTGAATTTCGCCATGACTTGGTCGACGATGATCATCTTGGGCGTGGTCACGGCAAGGCTGCCGACCTGTTCGAACCTGTTGCGCAGGGGCAGCACGACCTGCAGGTACTGCTTGTTTTCGCGCAGCTCGGTGTCGCCGGATGCCGGGCCGGAGATCTTCGGCGCGACCGGCAGCAGCGGGATCGAATCCTGACCGCCGACGAAAACGGGCTGTCCGGTCCGGTCGTATACGGCCATGGCGGCAATTGAATTGTCGGAGGCCAGGATCGAGCCAACCTTGGTATGAAAGCCGACAAACTGCCGCAGCGGATGGCCGCCGCGCAGGAACGTGTCCATCGTCTTCTGGATGATCTGGCCCTGTGCCACCAGCTTCTCGACGTGGAACTGCTGGTACGTGCGCTTGGCCTCGCCATGACCGACATAGACGAGCAGGAACAGCGACAGGCCGGCGACGAACGCCATGCCCACGCCATTGAACAGTGCTCTACGAAACGTGTAGATCGAATTCATCCTTTCCCGCCCGCCGGGATGTACTGCGCCGCACTCAATCCAGAAGCGCGCTAAAACTCGATGTAATGTGACGCCGCTCGCAAAACAGACGATCGATCCGGTCCGCGAACATGGACAGGATCAGGTCGTCATAGTCCATTCCAAACGCCTCCAGGCCGAAGCAGACGATGCTTGTCATTTGACCGGCGGGTTTCTTGACATCCGGCTTCGGGTTGACTTCGAGAACGTTGATCTCGCCGTCGACATTCATGCGCAGGTCGAGGCGAATCAGCGCATCTATATCCAGCTCCTCGGCAATCTGGCGCGCGATGTGCACGATCTGCTCATAGGTGTCGCCGTCGCTGTCTGGGCCGAGCGGGCGCAGCCGGTCCTGCGTGATCGGCGCGACATCCATCGAGGTGAATATACGTTCGTCTTCCGACAGGACCCGCTCGACGACCGAGAACACGAACGGTCGCTCCGTGCGAGTCAGCCGCCGACCTCGCGCCGTGATCTTCCCGCAGACGGCGGCGGTGAACTCCCGGCCGCCGAGGTATTCCTCGATCAGGACATGGTTTTCCGTCTGCTCGTACACCCTCGCGATTGCTTGCGACAGGCCAGTGGGGTCGTCGACGACCGAGATGTGCTGCGACGCGCGTCCGCATACTGGCTTGACGACGAACGGGCCGGTATACCCGTCGAACGTCTGCTGGAAGCGCGCATTCTCCGTGGCAACGAATGGGCCCTGCGCAAGGTGCCACGTCATGAACGCGGCGGTCGGAATGCCGACCGCGCTCAGCTGGCGTTTGAAGGTCGCCTTGTTGTCGAGAATCCCGGCGGTCAGCGGATTGTGCCCGACATACGGGATGCCGACCATCTCCAGGAGCGCGGCGCCGTGCAGCATCGAGTCGTAGCCCTGCACGCCGCCGGTGTTCAGCCAGCCGAAATGGATGTTCTGCGTCCGCAATCGTTCACCGAGCCTCATGTCATCCGGTATCAGGTGCACGCTCTTGCAGCCCAGCCTGGCCAGCGAATCGGCGATGTCTTGCGCAACGCTCTCGTAACTCTTCCACGATCGCGGGTTCTGCGTCTGGTTGATCACCGCACCTTCGACGGATTTGTCACCGCCGAATATCACCGCGATGTTCATGCGCTCGAGCAGACGACACACCTGCGACTCCAGCTGTTCGAGGCGCCCGGTCCGGCGGCGTAACGGCGTCGTGTCTGACGCGAACCGGCCCTCTGGGTCCCTGACAAATAGTTGCGCTGTTGAATATTCGCGTTTCATTATTTTATCTTGCATTTTAATTAAATGTCCCCATCCGACTATTTCCACAATTACTTTGCAGCATAATAGTTAAGAAACTATTAAATTTCTTGGTTAAGAACATGAAAATAATTGGGTTAAGCTGGCCGATTTCATAGCGTTCCATGCCCATCATCTGCACTCTTAACGGAATGTTAATGTCGCGTGCACAAGAATTGGTCCGTAAAAGCAGTGAAAAAATGTTGCTTTCGTCGTCTCCCGGCAACTGACGCGGCTGAGGTAGTTGAGCGGACCATAAGGATGAAACGGGACAAGACAGGGCCTCTTTCGGATGCAATCACTGATTGCCAAAGCGGGCAAGCCGGCGTGCCGGCCAGCGACACGGCAGCCGTCGCTGTGCGGACGTCGTCCGCCGTTCTCGCAGAGGTGGACGGAACGGGAAGCCGCCCGATGTTTGCCTTGCTCGAAGGTCAGGCGGAAATTCTCGATCTGATCGCCGGTCGGGCACCGCTTTCAGACACGCTTCACCGCGTGGCGGCACTCGCCGAAGGCGTCCTCTCCGGCGCGCTCTGCGCGCTGCAGGTACTGGACACCAGCGGCCAGCGTTTTACCGATATTGCCGCACCGAACCTGCCGGACGACTTCTCCGTTGGCATCAGCGACGGCGACGTCTCCGACATGGGATCGGCGGAAGCAATCTGCGCCGTGTCCAGAAGCGACGTCAGGTTCGCGGACCTGTCCGGTGACACGCAGGAGATACCGGGCTTGCTGCGCGAGCTTGGCTGCTCGTACGGGTTGCAGGCAGTGCACGCGCATCCGATTCTCGACCTGTCGGGTGCACCGGTCGGCGTGTTGTCGCTGTACTTCAAGGTGGAGCCGGCGGAACATGCGGAAACCGATCGGATCGTGCGGTCCCTGGCGAGCCTGGTGCGTTTCGCGATCGAGCATCACCGCTCGAGCGAGGCACTGGTGTCCGCGGACCAGCGCTTTGGTGCGCTGGCGGCGAGCATCCCCGGGGTGGTCTATCAGCGCAAGGTGACTCCGGACGGGGATATTCGCTACACCTATATCAGCGACGGCGCGAAGGACCTGTTCGGCGTCTCGCCCGAAGAGATCATTTCCGACCCGAACGCGCTGTTCGACTGCCACGGCCCGGAATACCGCGAGACATTCCGTGAGCGCCTGCTCGAGGCGTCGCGGGAGCTGAAAATGTGGGACGTCGAGGCGACGATCGTTACCAAGAGCGGGGAGCGGAAATACACCCATGCCATCGCGCGGCCGCACAGGACGCCCGACGGGACCGTGTACTGGGACGGCGTGATTCTCGACGCGACACGGATCAAGGAGGCTGAGCTTAGGGCCGCATCGATAGAGGCCCGGACGCGCGAGACGATCCTCGAGAGCATTTCGCAAGGCCTTGCGCTTTATGACGAAGACGACAAGCTTGTCGTCTGCAACAGCCATTTCCTGAAGCTCAATCTGGACCTCGGCGACGTTGTCCGCCCCGGTGTGAGCTACGAAACCGTCGTGCAAGCGATGGTCGACAGCACGCTTGACCCGGATGCGGATCCGTCGGAACGGGAGGAACTGATCCGCCAGCAGATGGAGCTGCACCACTCCGGCGGCCACGCAGCCGAGCGGCGGCTCCCGAATGGCCGTTGGGTTCTCGTCACCGAGCACCGAACGGAACATGGCAGCACCGCCATCGTGCATACCGACGTGACCGAGCTGAAGCGGCGTGAGGCCACGCTGGAGCGAAGCAACCAGGAACTGCAGCAATTCGCTTCCGTCGCCTCGCACGATCTGCAGGAACCACTGCGTAAGATCGAGGCATTCGGCAACCGCCTGCACAATTTGTGCGGCGGTTCAATAGGTGAAGAGGCGGGCCTCTACCTCGACCGCATGCTGTCGTCCACCAAGCGCATGCGGAAACTGATCAATGACCTGCTGGCCTATTCGCGGGTGACCACCAAGTCGCGGCCCTTCGAGAGCTGTAACTTCAACGTCATTGCCGCCGAAGTCGTGTCGGACCTGCAAATCCAGATCGAGGAGTCCGACGGCCGTGTGGACGTCGGCGACCTGCCCGTGATCGAGGCCGACGCGATGCAAATGCGTCAGCTGCTGCAGAATCTGATCAGCAACGCACTGAAATTCAGCCGCAAGGATGTCCCGCCAGTCGTCACGGTGTCGGGCCGCCTTACGAACGGTGGTGGTCCGGCCGGTGCGATGCCAGTGGCCGGGGAAGCGCTCGAGTTGTCCGTTTCGGACAACGGCATCGGGTTCGAAATGAAGTACGTTGAGAGAATATTTAACATCTTCCAACGTTTACATAACCGGAACGAGTATGACGGCACCGGAATCGGGCTGGCGACTTGCCGCAAGATCGTTGAACGGCATGGTGGCGTTCTGAGCGCGACAAGCGAGCCCGAAAAAGGCACGACTATTACCGCCAGTCTCCCCATGAAACAGACGCTGATTGAGGCTTGAAACATGACGCGTGAAACCAAACAGGTCACCATCCTGGTCGCGGAAGACGATGCCGACGATCGCATGTTGCTGCAAGACGCCTTCAAGGAGAGCAGCATCGCGCATGAGCTTCGCTTCGTCGAAAACGGCGAGCAACTGCTCGATTATCTGCGTCGTGAAGGGGAGTTCGCGGAACCTGGCAACGCGCCTTGCGCCGGCCTGATCCTGCTCGATCTCAACATGCCGAAGATGGATGGACGTGAAGCGCTCAACATCATCAAGAACGACGG